>NZ_JBLUPS010000011.1:0-212712 GCF_048068035.1 Pseudomonas sp. NY11955 | reverse complement strand
CATCGCCGATGGTAGTGTGGGGTTTCCCCATGTGAGAGTAGGTCATCGTCAAGATTCATTTCGCAAAACCCCTATCTGCGCATGCAGGTAGGGGTTTTGTCTTTGTGGCGCTAAAAACAAGCACCACGCGATCCCTGTAGGAGCAGCCTTGTGCTGCGAAGAGGCCCGTAAAGCTGACAGTGATGTGTCGGCTATACGGGCCTCTTCGCAGCACAAGGCTGCTCCTACAGTGACCTTGCCTGGTTCTGTAAACACGCATACAGGCCAACGTCGCCTCCCACAATTGGAGCCAGAACACTAGAATAGCCCCACGCACCTATTCAGAAGCGCTATATGTCCAATTCTGTCGAACCTGAAACCCTGGCTCAGTTACCGTTGGACGAGCTAGTCGCCTGCCACGAATGCGACCTGCTGCTGCGCAAGCCCGTGCTCCAGCATGATGAGAAGGCCCAATGCCCGCGCTGCGGCTACGAGCTCTACGCCCACCGGCACAATGTGGTGAATCGCAGCTTGGCCTTGGTGCTTACAGCTTTGTTGCTGTTCATCCCGGCCAACTTCTTGCCGATCATGCAGTTGCATCTGCTTGGCCAGACTTCCGACGATACCGTCTGGAGCGGCGTGCTGGGCCTGTACAACTCGGGGATGCGCGGTGTCGCCGTAGTGGTGTTGCTCTGCAGCATGGCCATCCCCTTGGCGAAATTGCTCTGTCAGCTAACTGTGCTTTTGAGCATTCGCCTGAACGTCGGGCGCAATTACGGCCTGGTCTTTTACCGCATCTATCACCACCTACGTGACTGGGGCATGCTCGAGGTCTATTTCATGGGCGTGCTGGTGGCCATCGTCAAACTGGTGGACCTGGCTGAACTGACCGTGGGCCTGGGGCTGTTCTGCTTTATCAGCCTGTTATTGATTCAGGTGTGGCTCGAGGTGGTGATGTCACCCCACCAGATCTGGAGTGCGCTATCAGGGGAGGACCTGCATGCGGGCGATTGATGCAGGCATCCTTGTCTGCAATGAGTGTCATGAGCTGAACAGGCAAGAGCCAGACAGCACTTCGCAAACCTGCACGCGCTGTGGCGCTATCGTACATGCGCGCCGCCCGAACAGCATCGTGCGTACCTGGGCGCTGCTGATAGCTGCGTCGATCCTGTACATCCCGGCCAACCTGCTGCCGATCATGACCGTAAGCACTCTCGGCCAGGGTAGCCCGGACACGATCATGTCCGGCGTCATTACCCTGCTCAAGCACGGCATGGTGCCCATTGCCGCCGTGGTGTTCATTGCCAGTATCCTGGTGCCCACGTTCAAGCTGGTGGGCATCGGCTTGCTGCTGTACTCCGTGCAACGCCGGCAACCGCTTTCGGCCCGACAACGGATATTGATGTACCGCTTCATCGAATTCATCGGGCGCTGGTCCATGCTGGATATCTTCGTCATCGCCATCCTTGTGGCGGTGGTGAATTTCGGCCGGATAGCCAGTGTCGAAGCCAATCTGGGCGCTGTCGCCTTCGCAACTGTGGTGATCCTGACAATGCTTGCCGCTTTAACTTTCGATCCCCGACTGATTTGGGATAACACGGAGTCGGATGACGACCATGAGTGACCTGCCAACGGCTAAAACCCGCCCAGCCTCGAACTGGTCGGCCATCTGGATCCTGCCTTTGATCGCATTGATGATCGGTGGCTGGCTCGCGTGGCAGGCTTACCGTGATGCCGGCGTGCAAATCGAAGTCCGCTTCGAGTCAGGCGAGGGTATCGTCGCCAACAAGACCGAGGTGATCTACAAGGGCATGCCAGTTGGTAAGGTCGTAAGCCTGGTGCTCGACGCCAAGGGCGACAACCAAGGGGTGATCGCCACCATCGAGATGAACAAGGCTGCCGAACCTCACCTGACCAAAGGTACGCGCTTCTGGCTGGTGAAGCCGAGTGTCAGCCTGGCGGGTATTTCCGGCCTTGAAACGCTGGTATCGGGTAACTACATCGCTGTCAGCCCGGGGGAAGGGGAGCGTACCAAGCGCTTTACTGCGCTGAAGGTGGCGCCGCCGCTCTCAGACACGGAACCAGGCCTGCACCTGACCCTCAAGGCCGATAGGTTAGGCTCGCTCAACCGTGACAGCCCGGTCTTCTATAAGCAGATTCAGGTTGGCCGGGTAAAAAGCTACCGACTGTCCGAGGACCAGAGCACTGTCGAGGTCAAAGTCTTCATCGAGCCGGCCTACGCCAGCCTGGTGCGCAAGCATACGCGTTTCTGGAATGCCAGCGGCGTCAGCATCGATGCTTCGCTTTCGGGTGTGAAGGTGCGCAGCGAGTCGCTGTCGAGCATCGTGGCTGGTGGTATCGCTTTTGCTACACCGGAGTACCGCAAGGACAGCCCGCCCACCGACCCGAGCCTGCCATTCCGCTTGTATGAGGACTTTGATGCAGCCCAGGCCGGTATCCGGGTCAAAGTGAAGCTAAGCGACTATGAGGGCCTGCAGGCCGGTCGCACGCCGGTCATGTACAAGGGCATTCAGGTGGGCTCGCTGAAGGCCCTGAAGATGGAGGACAACCTGTCTAGCGCATCGGCCGAGCTGACACTGGACCCACTGACCGAGGATTACCTGGTAGAGGGGACCCAGTTCTGGGTGGTCAAACCGTCGATTTCCCTGGCAGGTATCACTGGTCTGGAAGCGCTGGTCAAAGGTAACTACATTGCCATTCGCCCCGGTGAGAAGGGCGCACGGCCAGAGCGTGAGTTCGAAGCCCGCGCCAAGGCGCCGCCGCTCGACCTCAAGGCGCCGGGCCTGCACATGGTGTTGTTCGCAGACACCTTGGGTTCGCTGGAGATTGGCAGCCCGGTGATGTACCGCCAGGTGAAGGTGGGTAGCGTGCAGAGCTACCAGTTCGCCCGTAATAGCAACCGCATCCTCATCGGTGTGCATATCGAGAAGGAGTACGAGAAGCTGGTCAACGGGTCGTCGCGCTTCTGGAACGTCAGTGGTATCACCCTGACCGGTGGCCTTTCGGGTATCAAGATCAAGAGTGAGTCGCTGCAAACCCTGATGGCCGGTGGTATCGCCTTCGACACGCCACGTCCCGATGTGGCGCTGAAACGGCATATTCCGCGCTTCCGCCTGCATGACAGCCAGGAGGCGGTAAACCGTGCGGGTACGTTGATCACCATCCGCGTTGACCGTGCGGATGGCCTGAAGCCGGGTACGGCGATCCGCTTCCGTGGCCTGGATGTAGGCAGTATCGAAAGCGTCGACCTGACCGATGACTTGCAGGCGGTGCTGTTGCGGGCGCGTATTACCGAAGCGGCTGACCGTATCGCCCGCGCCGGTACGCAGTTCTGGGTGGTCAAGCCAGCTCTGGGGCTGGTGCGCACCGAGAACCTCGACACGCTGATTGGTGGGCAATACCTGGAAGTGCAGCCAGCAGCCAAGGACCGTGGTCCGCAGCGTGATTTTATCGCCTTGGCCGATGCTCCACAGCTAGCGGGGCCGGAGGTCGGCCTGCCGTTGACGCTCAGTGCGCCACGCCGTGGCTCGATCAAACCGGGTGTGCCGGTGACATATCGTGAGGTTGCGGTGGGCAAGGTGACAGGCTTCGAGCTGGGCCAGAGCGCTGACCGCGTGTTGATTCATGTCCTCATCGAGCCGCGCTATGCCGCCCTGGTTCGCAGCGGTAGCCGCTTCTGGAATAGCAGCGGCTTCGGTTTCGACTGGGGGCTGTTCAAGGGGGCTACAGTGCGTACCGAGTCGGTGCAGACCCTCATCGATGGCGGTATCGCCTTTGCAACGCCGGATGGCGAGCAAATGGGTAATCCGGCGCGCCCGCAGCAGACCTTTGCCTTGTTCGACAAGGCCGAGGATGAATGGCTGCAGTGGGCGCCGAAGATTCAGATAGCCAAGTAATCAGAGGGCAGGATGTAGGAGCAGCCTTGTGCTGCGAATGGGCTGCGTAGCAGCCCTGGCAATCTTTGCTAGCCAGCTAAAAGCTGGGGCTGCTTTGCAGCCCATTCGCAGCACAAGGCTGCTCCTACAAAAAAAGCAGGTCGGCGATGAGGCATGGGTTGCAGCAAAGCAAATCGGTGCTGGTGCATAAATCGCAGGCAACAAAAAACCGACCCTAGGGTCGGTTTTTCGACTAGCGCGTCGCTTAGGCAGCTGCAGCTTCTTTCAGCGCCTTGATGTGGCCATTCAGACGGCCTTTGTGACGAGCAGCCTTGTTCTTGTGGATGATACCTTTGTCGGCCATACGGTCGATTACAGGTACAGCCAGAACGTAAGCGGCTTGCGCTTTTTCGGCGTCTTTTGCGTCAATGGCTTTAACTACATTCTTGATGTAGGTGCGGACCATGGAACGCAGGCTGGCGTTGTGGCTGCGACGCTTCTCAGCCTGTTTTGCACGTTTCTTGGCGGAAGGTGTGTTGGCCACCGTCGAGCTCCTCGAAAGACTTTAGGTAAATAGCAAACAAAATAGGCCGCGAATCATGCCGATCAGTAGATCGATTGTCAAGGCCACCTGCAAGGTTCCGCCGAGCGGTGCGCCAACAAGCAGGAAAGATTCCTTTCTGCTGCGCGACCTGTACACTCGGGAATTTTTGGCTCCCCTGCGAAGGCGCGGGAGTATCGCACATTCGGACGCTGTCTGGCAGCGTCCTCTGTCATTGGCGTGAATCTTTTCGATGAACCTGCTCAAATCCCTGGCTGCAGTAAGCTCGATCACCATGATTTCGCGGGTGCTGGGCTTCGTTCGCGACACCATCCTGGCGCGCATCTTCGGTGCCGGTGTCGCCACCGATGCCTTCTTCATCGCGTTCAAACTGCCTAACCTGTTGCGGCGGATCTTCGCCGAAGGTGCATTCTCCCAAGCCTTCGTACCCATCCTGGCCGAGTACAAGACCCAGCAAGGCGAGGAGGCCACGCGTACCTTCATCGCCTATGTCAGCGGTCTGCTGACCCTGGTCCTGGCCCTGGTGACCGCCATCGGCATCCTGGCAGCGCCGTGGGTGGTGTGGGCGACGGCCCCGGGCTTTGTCGACAACGCCGAAAAATACGAGCTGACCACCGCCCTGTTGCGAGTGACCTTTCCTTATATATTGCTGATCTCGCTGTCCTCCCTGGCCGGTGCGATCCTCAATACCTGGAACCGCTTCTCGGTACCTGCCTTCACCCCGACCTTGCTGAACGTGGCGATGATCGCTTTCGCCGTGCTGCTGACACCGTACTTCAACCCGCCGATCATGGCCCTGGCCTGGGGGGTGCTGGCCGGTGGCCTGGCGCAGTTGCTGTACCAGCTGCCGGCGCTGAAGAAGATCGGCATGCTCGTCCTGCCGCGCCTGAACCTCAAGGATGCGGGTGTGTGGCGGGTGCTCAAGCAGATGCTGCCGGCGATTCTCGGGGTGTCGGTGAGCCAGATTTCGCTGATCATCAACACCATCTTCGCCTCCTTCCTGGTGGCCGGTTCGGTGTCGTGGATGTACTACGCCGACCGCCTCATGGAGCTGCCTTCCGGCGTTCTGGGCGTGGCCTTGGGCACCATCCTGCTGCCGACCCTGGCCAAAACCTACGCCAACAAGGACCGCGAGGAGTATTCGCGGATTCTCGACTGGGGCCTGCGCCTGTGCTTCCTGCTGGTGCTGCCCTGCACCCTGGCGTTGGCCATTCTTGCCGAGCCGCTGACCGTTGCGCTGTTCCAATATGGCAAGTTCAGTGCGTTTGATGCGGCCATGACGCAACGGGCGCTGATCGCCTATTCCGTGGGCTTGCTGGCGATCATTCTGGTCAAGGTACTGGCACCCGGCTTCTATGCGCAGCAGAATATCCGCACGCCGGTGAAGATCGCGGTGTTCACCCTAGTCTGCACCCAGCTGTTCAACCTGGCCCTGGTTGGCCCGTTGGCACATGCGGGCCTGGCATTGGCGATCAGCCTAGGGGCCTGCCTGAATGCCGGCTTGCTGTTCTGGAAGCTGCGCAGTCAGCGGCTGTTCGAGCCTCAGCCAGGCTGGGCGCTATTCCTGCTCAAGCTGGTGCTGGCAGTGGCGCTGATGTCGGCGGTACTGTTGGCGGGCATGCACTATATGCCGGCCTGGGAGCAGGGCATCATGCTCGAACGCTTCCTGCGGCTTGGGGCGCTGATCCTGGCGGGCGTGGTGACCTATTTTGGCTGCCTGTACCTGTGTGGCTTTCGGCCTCGGCATTTCGCCCGCAAGGCCTTGCACTGAGGCTTTGGGCGGGTCAGGCGTCGGTTTTTCGTATTCCACGCCGCCCTTGGGCGCTGCTGCCTGTCACCGGCGCCCGGGTGTGGTTATAATCGGCCACTTTATGAGCAAGAAGCGCGTTATGCAGCTGGTTCGAGGTCTTCACAACCTGCGCCCCGAGCACCGGGGCTGTGTCGCCACCATTGGCAACTTCGACGGGGTTCACCGCGGCCACCAGGCAATCCTGGCGCGCCTGCGCGAGCGCGGCCAGGCCTTGGGCCTGCCGACCTGCGTGGTGATCTTCGAACCGCAACCACGCGAGTACTTCGCCCCCGACACCGCACCGGCGCGCCTGGCCCGCCTGCGCGACAAAGTCGAGTTGCTGGCCGCCGAGGGCATCGACCGCGTGCTGTGCCTGGCGTTCAACCAGCGCCTGAGCAAGCTCAGCGCCGATGCCTTCGTCAAGGCGATCCTGGTCGATGGCCTGGGTGTGCGTCACCTCGAAGTAGGCGATGACTTCCGCTTCGGTTGCGACCGCGCTGGCGACTTCGCCTTTCTCGTCGAGGCCGGCAAGCAGTACGGCTTCACCGTCGAGGCCGCCAATACCGTGATCCAGGACGGCCTGCGGGTCAGCAGCACCGAAGTGCGCAAGGCCCTGTCCGAAGGTAACTTCGAGCTTGCCGAGCACCTGCTGGGCCGCCCTTACAACATTACCGGCCGAGTGCTGCATGGCCAGAAGCTGGCCCGCCAGCTCGGCACACCTACCGCCAACATCCAGCTCAAGCGCCGCCGCGTGCCGTTGTCCGGGGTCTACCTGGCCAGCATCGAGATCGACGGCCAGGCCTGGCCGGGTGTCGGCAATATCGGCGTGCGCCCCACCGTTGCCGGTGATGGGCGCCCGCACCTGGAAATTCATCTTCTGGATTATGCCGGCGACCTGTATGGCCGGCGCCTGACGGTGGAGTTCCACCACAAGCTGCGTGAAGAGCAGCGATTCGCCTCCCTGGAGGCGCTGAAGTCGGCGATCGATGCGGATATCGCCGCCGCACGTGCACATTGGCACGCTCAACCGCTAACGAAGAGCCTGAAATGACCGACTACAAAGCCACGCTTAACCTTCCGGACACCGCCTTCCCCATGAAGGCCGGCCTGCCTCAGCGCGAACCGCAGATTCTGCAGCGTTGGGACAGCATTGGCCTGTACCAGAAGCTGCGCGAAATTGGCAAGGATCGTCCCAAGTTCGTCCTGCACGACGGCCCGCCCTATGCCAACGGCAAGATTCACATCGGTCATGCGCTGAACAAGATCCTCAAGGACATGATCGTCCGTTCCAAGACCCTGGCCGGCTTCGATGCGCCGTACGTGCCGGGCTGGGACTGCCATGGCCTGCCGATCGAGCACAAGGTCGAGGTTACCCACGGCAAGCACCTGTCTGCCGACCGCACCCGCGAGCTGTGCCGCGAGTACGCTGCCGAGCAAATCGAAGGGCAGAAGACCGAGTTCATCCGTCTGGGCGTACTGGGTGAATGGGACAACCCCTACAAGACCATGAACTTCGCCAACGAGGCCGGTGAAATCCGTGCCTTGGCCGAAATGGTCAAGCAAGGCTTCGTGTTCAAGGGCCTGAAGCCGGTGAACTGGTGCTTCGATTGCGGTTCGGCCCTGGCTGAAGCGGAAGTCGAATACGCCGACAAGAAGTCGCAGACCATCGACGTGGCCTTCCCTGTTGCCGACGAGGCCAAGCTGGCTGCCGCGTTCGGCCTGGCCTCGCTGGCCAAACCGGCCGCCATCGTGATCTGGACCACCACCCCGTGGACCATCCCGGCCAACCAGGCGCTGAACATTCACCCGGAGTTCAAGTACGCCCTGGTCGATACCGGCGAGCGCCTGCTGGTGCTGGCCGAAGAGCTGGTCGAGTCGTGCCTGAAGCGCTACAACCTGGAAGGTTCGGTCATCGCTACCGCCCAGGGTTCGGCGCTGGAGCTGATCAACTTCCGTCACCCGTTCTATGACCGCCTGTCGCCAATCTACCTGGCCGACTACGTCGAACTGGGCGCCGGTACTGGCGTGGTGCACTCGGCACCTGCCTACGGTGAAGACGACTTCGTCACCTGCAAGCGCTACGGCATGGTCAACGACGACATCCTTACCCCGGTGCAGAGCAACGGCGTGTATGTCGAGTCGCTGCCATTCTTCGGCGGCCAGTTCATCTGGAAAGCCAACCCGGCCATCGTCGAGAAGCTCAGCGAAGTCGGCGCGCTGATGCACACCGAAACCATCAGCCACAGCTACATGCACTGCTGGCGCCACAAGACCCCGCTGATCTACCGCGCCACCGCGCAGTGGTTCGTGGGCATGGACAAGCAGCCGACCACTGGCGAGCCGCTGCGTGAGCGCGCGCTGAAAGCGATCGAAGACACCAAGTTCGTCCCGGCCTGGGGCCAGGCGCGCCTGCACGCGATGATCGCCAACCGCCCGGACTGGTGCATCTCGCGTCAGCGCAACTGGGGTGTGCCGATCCCGTTCTTCCTGCACAAGCAGACTGGCGAGCTGCACCCACGCACCGTCGAGCTGATGGAAGAAGTGGCCAAGCGCGTCGAGCAGCAAGGCATCGAGGCCTGGTTCAAGCTGGACGCCGCCGAGCTGCTGGGCGCTGAAGCCGACCAGTACGACAAGATCACCGACACCCTCGACGTGTGGTTCGACTCGGGTACCACCCACTGGCACGTGCTGCGTGGCTCGCACGATATCGGCCACGCCACCGGCCCGGTCGCCGACCTGTACCTGGAAGGCTCCGACCAGCACCGTGGCTGGTTCCACTCGTCGTTGCTGACCGGTTGCGCCATCGACAACCACGCGCCATACCGCGAGCTGCTGACCCACGGTTTCACCGTGGACGAGAACGGCCGCAAGATGTCCAAGTCGCTGGGCAACACCATCGAGCCGGAGAAGGTCAACAACACCCTGGGTGCCGACATCCTGCGCCTGTGGGTTTCGGCCACCGACTATTCCGGTGAAATGGCCGTTTCCGAGCAGATCCTGCAGCGCAGCGCCGACGCCTACCGCCGTATCCGCAATACCGCGCGCTTCCTGCTGTCCAACCTGTCCGGCTTCGACCCGGCCCGCGACCTGCTGGCCCCGCAAGACATGCTGGCGCTGGATCGCTGGGCCGTGGACCGTACCCTGTTGCTGCAACGCGAGCTGGAAGAGCACTACAGCGAGTACCGTTTCTGGAACGTCTACTCCAAGGTGCACAACTTCTGCGTACAGGAACTGGGCGGCTTCTACCTCGACATCATCAAGGACCGCCAGTACACCACCGGCGCCAACAGTGTCGCCCGCCGCTCCTGCCAGACCGCGCTGTACCACATCAGCGAAGCGCTGGTGCGCTGGATCGCGCCGATCCTGGCGTTCACCGCCGACGAAATCTGGCAGTACCTGCCGGGCGAGCGCAACGAGTCGGTGATGCTCAACGGCTGGTACCAGGGCCTGAGCGAGCTGCCGGAAGGCACCGAGCTGGACCGTGCCTACTGGGACCGTGTGATGGCAGTGAAGGCATCGGTGAACAAAGAGCTGGAGAACCAGCGTACCGCCAAGGTCATCGGTGGCAACCTGCAGGCTGAAGTGACCCTGTACGCCGACGAAGGCCTGAGTGCCGACCTTGGCAAGCTGGGCGACGAGCTGCGCTTCGTGCTGATCACCTCGGCCGCCAGCGTAGTGCCGTTCGTACAGGCGCCAGCCGACGCCGTGGCCACCGAAGTCGAAGGCCTCAAGCTGAAAGTGGTCAAGTCCGGCCATGCCAAGTGCGGCCGTTGCTGGCACTTCCGCGCCGACGTCGGCAGCCACCCGGAACACCCGGAAATCTGCAGCCGTTGCGTCGACAACCTGAGCGGTTCGGGCGAGGTGCGCCACTATGCCTAACCCTGCGGCGGGGCGCTTCGGGCGCCTTGCATGGCTTTGGCTGAGCTTGCTGGTCCTGGTCCTCGACCAGGCCACCAAGCTGTACTTCAACAATGCCCTGACCATGTACCAGCAAATTGTCGTCATTCCTGACTACTTCAGCTGGACCCTGGCCTACAACACCGGTGCCGCTTTCAGCTTCCTCGCCGATGGCGCGGGCTGGCAGCGCTGGCTGTTCGCCCTGATCGCCGTGGTGGTCAGTGCCGTGCTGGTGGTATGGCTCAAGCGCCTGGGGCGCAACGAGACCTGGCTGGCCGTGGCGCTGGCGCTGGTGCTGGGTGGCGCCATCGGCAACCTGTACGATCGCATCGTGCTGGGCCATGTGGTCGACTTCATCCTGGTGCACTGGCAGAACCGCCACTACTTCCCGGCCTTCAACGTGGCCGACAGCGCCATCACCGTTGGTGCGGTGATGCTGGCGCTGGATATGTTCAAGAGCAAGAAGTCGGAGGATCCGGTCCATGACTGACACCCGTATCGGCCAGAACACCGAAGTCACCCTGCACTTCGCGCTGCACCTGGAAAACGGCGACACCGTCGACAGCACCTTCGACAAAGCCCCGGCCACCTTCAAGGTTGGCGATGGCAACCTGTTGCCTGGCTTTGAGAACGCCCTGTTCGGCTTCAAGGCGGGTGACAAGCGCACCGTGGTAGTGGCCCCGGAGAACGCCTTCGGCCAGCCCAACCCGCAGAACGTGCAGGTCATGCCGCGCGCCAACTTCGAAGGCATGGAGCTGTCCGAAGGGCTGCTGATCATCTTCAACGACGCCGCCAACACCGAACTGCCGGGTGTGGTCAAAGCGTTCGATGACGACCAGGTGACCATCGACTTCAATCACCCACTGGCTGGCAAGACCCTGACCTTCGAGGTGGAGATCCTCGAGGTGAAGGCCCTGTAAGCCTGGAGCCGAGCATGCAAATCAAACTCGCCAACCCTCGCGGCTTCTGCGCGGGGGTCGACCGGGCGATCGAGATCGTCAACCGCGCGCTGGAAGTCTTCGGCCCGCCGATCTATGTGCGTCACGAAGTGGTGCACAACAAGTTCGTGGTGGAAGACCTGCGCAACCGTGGCGCCATCTTTGTCGAAGAGCTGGACCAGGTGCCGGACGATGTCATCGTCATCTTCAGTGCCCATGGCGTTTCCCAGGCCGTGCGCCAGGAAGCTGCTGGCCGTGGCCTGAAAGTGTTCGATGCCACCTGCCCGCTGGTGACCAAGGTGCACATCGAAGTGGCCAAGTACAGCCGCGACGGCCGTGAGTGCATTCTCATCGGCCACGAAGGGCACCCGGAAGTCGAAGGCACCATGGGCCAGTACGACGCCAGCAACGGCGGCGCCATCTACCTTGTCGAGGACGAGGAGGATGTTGCCAGCCTGCAGGTGCGCGACCCGGACCACCTGGCCTTCGTCACCCAGACCACGCTGTCGATGGACGACACCAGTCGCGTCATCGACGCCTTGCGCGCACGCTTCCCGAACATCGGCGGCCCGCGCAAGGACGACATTTGCTACGCCACCCAGAACCGCCAGGATGCCGTCAAGCAACTGGCCGGCGAGAGTGACGTGGTGCTGGTGGTCGGCAGCCCGAACAGCTCCAACTCCAACCGCCTGCGCGAGCTGGCCGAGCGCATGGGCACCCCGGCCTACCTGATCGACGGTGCCGAGGACCTGCAACGCGGCTGGTTCGATCAGGCTGCGCGAATTGGCATCACTGCCGGTGCATCGGCCCCCGAAGTGCTGGTGCGTGGCGTGATCGAGCAACTCAAGGCTTGGGGCGCCACTGGCGCTGAAGAGCTGGACGGGCGGGAGGAGAACATCACCTTCTCCATGCCCAAAGAGCTGCGGGTTCGTTCGCTGATCTGATCAGGGCCTTGCGCACAGCGGATGATTCGGTTCGTCTGTGCGCAAGGCTACTCTGCCGCTGCTTGCCAGAACCACATGATAAGGGCTGTTGGTTTTTTCGCAGACTACAAGCCGGCCACTTAGCTGAGCGTTGTTTGGCTGCATCGGCACACCCTGTGCACTGAATTTCACCTGCCCCCCAGTGTTCGTTGCGATTTTCATTGGTCGAGAAAGCCGATGCTCGCGCAGCACTTGCTGATTGTGCTCCAGCAGCGAACGCCAGCCATTCCCCCAATGACCGTCCAGCGCCACCACCACTACTGTCTGGCCCTGCAGCACGGCATGGCTGCGCGCATTGCGCAGCGCCTGCGCCAGATCACGGGCCGTCACCGCCCTGTGTAGGTCGCCGCTTAGCTTGGCGTAGGCCGGCACACCGAGCTGTGTCAGCAAGACGGCCACGGCCAAGCCCGACAATATTTGAATCAGTGTTACGCCGCGTTGCTTCACCGTGCATTCCTCCCTGGACGTGCTTGGCTGTAGCTTCACGGCCGCTGGCCAAACGGTCTAGTCGCTCAGGTTCAAGGCCATTGCGGGAAAAGTCGCAGGAGGTGCAGGGATGCACGTGATGCAGCGGGGTATGACGCTCCTGGAAGTGTTGTTGGCGATGCTGGTCGTGGCGGTGGGCATGTTCGCAGCGGCGGGGTTGCAACTACAGGCCTTGCAGGCGGCCGACAGTGCGCACCGCGATGGGCAGGCGGCGATGGCGGTGCACAGCGAACTTGAGCGGAGGCGGCGATGAGGCGCCGCCAGATGGGGTTCGGTTTGCTTGAGGTGGTGATGGCACTGGCCATCGGTTTGATGCTGCTGGCGGCGGCCAGCCAGCTCTTCGCTTCGGCACACCAGGCTTGGCGCCTGCAAACTACGGCAGTGCGTATGCAGAGTGACGCGCGTCAGGCGTTGTTGCGTATGGCTCAGGATATTCGCATGGCCGGAGTGTTCGGCTGTCTGCGCCTGCAACCTGGCGACTTCAAGAGTACTACTGCAATGCAGGCCTTCAGCCGCCCTCTGGAGGTGGGGCCATCCACCCTGAGCCTGGTGGTGGAAGAGCTGCCCGGGCAGGCAGGAGCACCTGACTGGTTCTTGCAGACAGACTGCCTGGAAAAGGTATCTGTGGAGGACGCGCGAACCGCGAGTAAGCCCTATCCACTGGCATACCCCATTAGCCAGTACGTTTACCAACTGCGCGGCAATACCTTGAGCTTTAGACGAGGCCCCAGCTTTCAGCCGCTGGTGGAGAACGTGCGAGAGGTAAGTTTTGAGCGTGTGCAAATGCCTCAAGGGGAGCGGGTAGATATCGCGCTCACGTTGTACGAGCCCACGCTCAAACTCGAACAGCGTCATGAGCTGAGCGTGGCGCTACGCAACCCGGTGCCGGGGCCATGAAGCGTCAACGCGGTGTCGTGCTGCTGTTGGCGTTGGTACTGAGCCTACTGCTCGGCTTGCTGGCGGCCTCAGCCCTGAGTGATGCCTTGGTGGAAACGCGAATGGCTGGCCACCTGCGCGAGGGTCTGCTGGCGCTCGAAGAGGCTGAGGCCACGTTGCAAGCAGGGGAGGCCGAGCTCAAGCGTGCACCGCCTGATCTGTGTCCCGCGTGCATGCCGCCAGCTCGACCGCACGACCTGGCCGGGCAGTGGCAAAGCACGCAAGAGGGTTACTTCCAGCTGCAGAATCTTGGGCCGAGTAAGCGCGCGCAGGCCACCCTGTTCCGGATAACCGCCGTCAGCAAGCAAACCCAGTCACGACATGTACTGGAAGCCGTCTACACCGTGGACGGCGAAAGGATGCAACGCACGGCCTGGCGACAAAGACTCAGAGGAGACTGACATGCAGCAAGGCTTGAGCCTGATCGAGTTGTTGATTGTGCTGGCCGTGACCGGCATGCTGGCAGCCATTGCCTACCCCGGTTACAGCGACCAGCTTCGGCGAGCCGCGCGCAGCGAAGTGGTTGGCCTGCTGCATGATGCCGCCTTGCGCCTGGAGCGCCACCGCGTGCGCACCGGGCAATATGCCGAGGGCGACCCAGCCTTGCCCGATGGTACCCGCTATTACAGCCTGCAGGCCCAGCGCGACAGCGACACCTTCACGCTGCGTGCCCGGCGGCTGCCGCATGGGCTGATGGCGCAGGATGGCTGTGGTGATTTCCAGCTCGACCAGGCCGGGGTGCGCAGCAACCCCGGTGCCGTTGCTGGCAACGCGCAGTGCTGGGGAAGCTGAAGGTTGAATGATGCCTTGTGCATCGCGGTTTTACTTCAGGTGTTGGATCGACAGATGAGCAAGCAAGTAGTGGTGGTCGGCGGCGGGGTGATCGGCCTGTTGACGGCGTTCAACCTGGCGGCCAAGGTCGGCCAGGTAGTGGTGTGTGATCAAGGCGAGGTGGGCCGAGAGTCGTCCTGGGCCGGCGGTGGCATTGTTTCGCCACTGTACCCGTGGCGCTACAGCCCGGCAGTGACCGCCTTGGCGCACTGGTCGCAGGACTTTTATCCACAGCTGGGCGAGCGTTTGTTCGCCAGCACCGGCGTCGACCCCGAAGTGCACACCACCGGGCTGTACTGGCTCGACCTGGACGACCAGGCCGAAGCGTTGGCCTGGGCCGAGCGCGAGCAGCGGCCGCTGAGTGCCGTGGATATTTCGGCGGCCTACGACGCGGTGCCGGTGCTGGGCCCGGGCTTCAAGCGCGCCATCTACATGGCTGGTGTGGCCAATGTGCGCAACCCGCGCTTGGTCAAGTCGCTGAAGGCGGCGTTGCTGGCGCTGCCTAACGTGACCTTGCGTGAGCATTGTCAGATCACCGGCTTCGTGCAGCAAGACGGGCGCGTGACCGGTGTGCAGACCGCCGACGGCGTGCTGGCGGCGGATGAAGTGGTGCTCAGCGCTGGCGCCTGGAGTGGCGACCTGCTGCGTACCCTAGGCCTTGAACTGCCGGTAGAGCCGGTGAAGGGCCAGATGATTCTGTTCAAGTGTGCCGAAGACTTCTTGCCGAGCATGGTGCTGGCCAAGGGGCGCTATGCGATCCCACGGCGTGATGGGCACATTCTGGTGGGTAGTACGCTTGAGCATGCCGGGTATGACAAGACCCCGACCGAGGATGCGCTGGAAAGCCTGAAGGCATCGGCGGTGGAGCTGTTGCCTGAACTGGAGGGGGCCACGGTGGTGGCGCACTGGGCGGGGCTGCGGCCGGGGTCGCCGGAAGGCATTCCGTACATCGGGCCGGTGCCGGGGCACGCGGGGTTGTGGCTGAACTGCGGGCATTACCGCAATGGGCTGGTACTGGCACCGGCTTCGTGCCAATTGTTTACCGACTTGATGACCGGGGCCGAGCCGATTATCGACCCGGCGCCTTATGCACCAGAAGGTCGTTTGGGCTGAGGGCCTCTTCGCGGGCTTGCCCGCTCCCACAGGTACTGCGCAAGCCTTGAGGGCTGTGGTGAGCCTGTGGGAGTGGGTTTACCCGCGAAAGGGCCAGCGAGCCCGTTAGAGAGCTCAACCGGTAATGGGCGCCTGCAAGTGCCGGCTCGGGTAGTGCTGCTCATACACCTTGCACACCCGCAGCACCTGCTCATCGGCAAAGCGCCCGGCCACCACCTGCAGGCCCACCGGCAACCCTTCGCGGGTAAACCCGCAGGGCACCGAAGCCGCCGGTTGCTGGGTCAGGTTGAAGGGGTAGCTGAACGGCGTCCATTCCATCCATTGCGCCATGCCCGACCCTGGCGGTACGTTGTGCCCGGCCTCGAATGCCACCAGGGGCAGCATTGGCGATACCAGCACGTCATAGCGCTGGTGGAAGGCATTCATCTTCGCAATCAATGCGGCCCGGGCCTCCAGCGCCTGGGTGTATTCGTCCAGGCTGATCTGCGCCCCTTGTTCGGCAATCCAGCGCAGCCCCGGGTCCAGTAGCGCCCGCTGCTCATCGCCGAGCGCACTGGCTAGCCGCGCCGCACCGGCAAACCACAGGGTATTGAAGGTTTCCAGCGGGTCGCTGAAACCGGGGTCCACTTCCTCCACCTGCGCACCCAGCCGTGCCAGGCGTTGCACCGCTTGCGCCACCAGCGCCTGGATCTGTGGGTCGACCTGTACATAACCGAAGTTGGCGCTGTAGGCGATGCGCAGGCCGCTCAGGTCTTGCTGCTGCCCCAGCCACGGCGCCTGCCGTGGCGCACCGGCCAGCCCGTCACGCGCATCGGGGCGAGCGACACAATCGAGCATCAGCACCGAGTCGTCCACGGTGCGCGTCATCGGCCCCAGGTGCGACAGCACGGTCATGGCACTGGCCGGCCACTGCGGCACATAGCCGAAGGTCGGCTTGATGCCGAAGGTGCCGGTAAAAGCGCAGGGGATACGAATCGAGCCCCCGGCATCGCTGCCCTGGTGCAGCACCCCCAGGTTCAACGCAGCGGCTGCAGCGGCGCCACCCGACGAGCCGCCGGCGGTCAGCCTGGTATCCCAGGGGTTGCGGGTGATGCCGTACAGCGGGTTGTCCGTTACCCCTTTCCAGCCGAACTCCGGCGTGGTGGTCTTGCCCACCAGCACTGCCCCAGCGTCACGCATGAACGCGGTGAAGGGCGCATCGGCTTCCCATGGCCCGGCGCCCGAGGTGGTGCGTGAACCTTTGCGGGTGGGCATGCCACGGGTCAGGGTCAGGTCCTTGATCGAGGCCGGCACGCCATCCAGCCGACCGCAGGGCTCGCCACGCTGCCAGCGCTGCTCGCTGGCGCGGGCGGCGGCGCGAGCCCCTTCGCCGTCGACATGGCAGTAGGCGTTGACTGCCGGGTTGTGCAGGTCGATGCGCGCCAGCACATCGTCGACCACCTCGACCGGGGACAACTGGCGGCGCTGGTACAGTTCAAGCAATTCGATGGCGGTGAACTCGCCAATCGCGGTTTTCTGGGTCATCTCAACGGGCTCCCGAGTTGGCGGCCTGGAACATGGCGCGCAACAGGACGTCACAGCCATCGGCCAGGTCCTGCGGCGCGGCATTTTCGATCTCGTTGTGGCTGATGCCACCTTCGCACGGCACGAAGATCATCCCGGCCGGGCCCAGCTCGGCGAGGAAGATGGCATCGTGGCCGGCGCCACTGACGATATCCATGTGGCTCAGGCCCAGTTCGCGCGCGCCCTGGCGCACGGCGTCCACGCACTGCTCGGCGAAATACAGCGGCGGGAAGTCGGCGGTCGGGGTCAGCGTGTAGCTCAGCCCATGCTTGGCCGTACTGCTTTCGATGGCGGCCTGCACCTCGCTGACCATGGCGGCGAGGTGCTCGGGGTCGAGGTGGCGCAGGTCGATGGTCATCTGCACCTGGCCTGGGATGACATTGCGTGAGCCTGGGTGCAGGGTCAGGCAGCCGACCGTGCCGCAGGCATGTGGCTGGTGGGCGTGGGCCGTGCGGTTGACCGCAGCCACCACTTCGGCGGCGCCGACCAGGGCGTCCTTGCGCAGGTGCATGGGGGTGGGCCCGGCGTGCGCCTCGACGCCGGTCAGCACCAGGTCGAACCACTTCTGCCCCAGGCAGCCCTGCACCACGCCGATGGTGGTGCGTTGGTCTTCCAGTACCGGGCCTTGCTCGATATGCGCTTCAAAGTAAGCGCCGACGGCATGCCCGGTCGGCACGCGCGGGCCGGCGTAACCGATACGCTGCAGCTCCGCGCCCACCGACAGGCCCTGGTCGTCGACTTTGTCCAGGGTGTCCTGTAGGCCGAACTTACCGGCGAACACGCCCGAGCCCATCATGCAGGGCGGGAAGCGCGAGCCTTCTTCGTTGGTCCACACCACCACTTCAAGCGGGGCTTCTGTGGTCAGGTTCAGATCGTTGAGCGTGCGCATCACCTCAAGGCCGGCCATGACGCCGTAGCAGCCATCGAACTTGCCGCCGGTGGGTTGGGTGTCGATGTGGCTGCCGGTCATGACCGGCGCAAGGGCAGGGTTACGACCGGGGCGGCGGGCGAAGATGTTGCCGATGGCGTCGATGCTGACCGTGCAGCCGGCCTCTTCGCACCAGCGCACGAACAGGTCGCGGGCTTGACGGTCGAGGTCGGTCAGGGCCAGGCGGCACACGCCACCCTTGGCGGTGGCGCCGAGCTTGGCCAGGTCCATCAGCGATTGCCAAAGGCGCTCGCGGCTGACCAGCGAGCCTTGGCCAAGCAGGTGCTGCGAG
This sequence comes from Pseudomonas sp. NY11955, assembly GCF_048068035.1. Taxonomy (NCBI): domain Bacteria; kingdom Pseudomonadati; phylum Pseudomonadota; class Gammaproteobacteria; order Pseudomonadales; family Pseudomonadaceae; genus Pseudomonas; species Pseudomonas sp. NY11955. The sequence continues at coordinate 194,519 of NZ_JBLUPS010000011.1, read as the reverse complement.
GGATCGATGCGGGTGTTCATGGGCGTTCTCCTTTCAGGCGCTCAGGGCCAGGTAACGGTTCTTGATGCTTGGGTCCTCGCGGAACTGCGCAGCGCTGCCTTGGTAGGCGACCCGGCCCTGTTCAAGCACGTAATGGCGGTCGGCGAGGGCATCGCAGACCATCAGGTTCTGTTCCACCAGCAGGATCGACAGGCCTTCGTCCTTGATCCGCCGCAAGATCTTCACCAGTTCGTCGACGATCACCGGGGCCAACCCTTCGGTGGGTTCGTCGAGGATCAGCAGCTTGGGGCCGTTGAGCAGGGCGCGGGCGATGGCCAGCATCTGCTGTTCACCACCGGACAGGGCGAAACCGCCATTGCGGCGCCGTTCCTTGAGGCGCGGGAACATGCTGTAGACGTCCTCCAGTTGCCAGCGGCTGGCCTTGCGCACGGCAATCTTCAAGTTCTCCTCCACGCTGAGCTGGCGGAAGATGCCGCGGTGTTCCGGCACCAAGGCAATGCCCAGCCGGGCGATATCGAAAATTTCCCGCCCGACCAGTTGCTGGCCGTTGAAGCTGATCTGCCCCTGCCGTGGGCGGACGATGCCAAGGATGCTGCGCAAGGTGGTGGTCTTGCCGGCACCGTTGCGCCCGAGCAGGGTGACCAGTTCGCCGGTCTCGACCTTGAGCGAGACCCCTTCGAGCACATGGCTCTTGTCGTAGTAGGAATGGATCGAATCGACATTGAGCATCAGGCGGCCTCTCCAAGGTAGGCGGTGCGCACGCGCTCGTCGTTGCGCACCTGTTCAGGGGTACCCTCGACCAGGATCTGGCCGTGGCTCATCACCGTGATGCGCTGGCTGATCGACATGACGATGCTCATGTTGTGCTCGATCAGCAGCACGGTGTGGTCGCGGCCGAGGTCGCTGATCAGGTCGGTCATCACCGGGATATCGTCGATGCCCATGCCCGAGGTGGGTTCATCGAGCATCAGCAGGGTGGGCTTGGCGCAGATCGACATGCCCACTTCCAGCACCCGTTGCTGGCCGTGCGACAGCTCGCCGGCCAGGGTTTCGGCGCGTGCGCTCAGCTTCAGGCGCTCCAGCACCTGGTCGGCGGTGTTCCAGTGGCTGCGCTTGTGCTCGACGCTGCGCCAGAAGTTCAGTGCGCCCAGGCCATCACGGCCCTGGGCGGCCAGGCGCAGGTTTTCGCGCACGGACAGGTTCTGGAACAGGCTGGTGAGCTGGAACGAACGCGCCATACCCAGCGCCACGCGCCCGTGGGACGGCTTGCGGATGATGTCCTGGCCATTGAACAGGATCTTGCCTGCGGTGGCCTGACGTTCCCCGGTCAGGCAGTGGAACAGGCTGGTCTTGCCGGCGCCGTTGGGGCCGATGACGGTATGGATGGTGCCGGCGCGGACCTTGAGGTCAACGCCCGCGACCGCCTTGAACGGCCCGTAGGCCAGCTCCAGCTGGCGGGTTTCCAGGAGGTAGTCGCTCATCACAGGGTCTCCTTGGTCTTGGCCTGGGGTTTGTCATTGGCGTTGCGGGTGGCCAGCAGGCGCTTGCCCAGTTCGGCCAAGCCGCCCCACAGGCCGCCGCGCATGAACACCACCACCAGGATCAGGATCACCCCCAGCAGCATCAGCCAGCGTGGCCACAGCTCCGACAGCACGTCGCCCAGCAGCACGATGGCGCCGGCCCCCAGCAGCGAGCCGAACAGCGAGCCGGTGCCGCCGACGATGGTCATGATCAGGATGTTCTCGCTCATCATCAGGTCGATGTTCGACAGTGGCGCAAAGTGCAGCAGCATGGCGTACAGCGCCCCGGCGATGCCGGTGATGGCGCCCGACAGCATGAACACCAGGATCTTGAAATGGCGGGTGTCGTAGCCGATGGCGGCGGCGCGGGTCTCGTTCTCGCGGATGGCCAGCAGGGTGCTGCCGAATGGCGAGCGGATTACCCGCAGGGCCGCGGCGAAGATCAACAGGAACAGCACCGCGACGAACACATAGAAGTGCCGTGGGTCGGCCAGGTCGACCAGCACATGGCCGGCGATTTCGATATTGGGCCGGGGCACATCGAGCAGGCCGTTGTCGCCGCCGGTCCAACCGCTGAGGGTGTAGGCCAGGAAGTACGCCATTTGGCTGAAGGCCAGGGTCAGCATGACGAAGTAGATGCCCGTGCGGCGGATCGCCAGTGCGCCCACCAGCAGCGCCAGGAAGGCGCCGAACACAGCGGCACCCAGCAGCGCAGCGAACATGCCCCACTGCAGGTGGATCATCAGCAGCGCCGCGCCATAGGCGCCCACGCCAAAGAAGATGCCCTGGCCGAACGACAGCAGGCCGGTGTAGCCGAGCAGCAGGTTGCAGGCCAGTGCGGCCAGGGCAAAGATCAGGATCTCGGTGGCCAGGGTGGCCGATGGAAGCAGCAGCGGCAACGCCACCAGGCTGGCAACCACCAGTAACAGCAGTGCCGGGGCGCGGCCCTTGGCGACGGGCAATGGGTTCTTCTCGCTCATTTCAGGCTCTCCCGAACAGGCCATAGGGACGGACCAGGATCACCGCGGCCATGGCGCCGTAGATCATCAGGCTGGCGCCTTGCGGCCAGAGGCTGGTCATCATGCTTTGCACCACACCCACCAGCAGCCCGCCAACCAGCGCACCGCCGAACGAGCCCATGCCGCCGATCACCACCACCACGAAGGCAATACCGAGGATCTCCGGACCGACGAAGGGCTGGGCACCCCGTAGCGGCGCAAACAGCACACCCGCCACGCCGGCCAGGCCCACGCCCAGGGCGAAGGTCAGGGAGAACAGGCGGAAAATATTGGTGCCCAGCAGCGACACGGTTTCGGTGCTTTCGCTACCGGCCCGCACCAGTGCGCCGAAGCGTGTGCGCTCCAGCAGCAACCACAGGCCAATGCCGATCAGCGCGGCGAAACCGATCAGGAACAGGCGGTAGTAGGGGTAGATGAAGTCACCGAGGATCAGCACCCCGCGCAGCTCCGGCGGCACGGCGATGTTCTTGCCCACCGGGCCCCAGATCAGCACCGACGCTTCCTGGATGATCAGCGCGATGCCGAGGGTGACGAGGATCTGGAAGGTATGCGGCAGGTGGTAGATGCGCTTGATCAACAGCCGCTCGACCGCCCAGGCCAGTGCGGCCACGACCAGTGGCGCAATCAGTAGCGCCAGCCAGAAGTTGCCGGTGATGGCCACGGCGGTGTAGCACAGGTAGGCGCCCAGCAAAAAGAACGCGCCGTGGGCGAAGTTGACGAAGTTGAGCAGGCCGAAAATGATCGTCAGGCCCACGGCGATGAGGAAGTAGATCATCCCCAGGCCCAGGCCGTTGAGCAGTTGGAACAGGTACAAATCGAGCATGAGAGTGCCCTCGACAGCGCGCAAGGCGGCTGCCTGTACAAGTGTGGGTAACTAACGCCGCGGCTTCAGGCCAGGGCGCAACCGGTGTGATCGACCTCGACGAACGAGCGGCCCGAACTGATGACTTCGGCCAGGTCGTCCTCGTCGCGCATCTGCCCCTGGGGCTTGCCACGCAGCAGGTAGTAATCCTTGAGCACCTGGTGGTCACCCGGGCGGATCAGCTCTTCGCCGGTCGGGCCCTGGAAGCGCATGCCCTGCAATGCCGCAGACACGGCGGCACCGTCCAGGCTGCCGGCCTTGACGATGGCGTCGAGCATGACCTTGGTGCCGATGTAGTCGGCGGCCAGCGGGTAGTTGGGGTTGATGCCATAGGCCTTGCGGGTGGCGGCGACCAGCTGCTTGTTCAGCGGGGTATCGACCTGGTGCCAGTACTGCGCGCCCAGGTACACGCCCTCGAGCACGTCGCTGCCCAGCTCCTGGAACTGGTCGAGGCCGGCAGACCACACCATCAGTACTTTCATGCGGTCCTTGATGCCGAAATTGACCGCCTGGCGCAGGGCGTTGGAGGCCTGGCTGCCGAAGTTGAGCAGCACCAGCACGTCGGGCTTGGCGGCGATGGCGTTGGTCAGGTAGCCGGAAAACTCCTGCTCCTGCAGCGAGTGGTAGCTGTTGCCGATGTGTTCCACGCCAAGCTCGGCGAACACCTTGCGGGCGTTGTCCAGCAGGGCGTCGCCGAACACGTATTGCGGGGTGATGGTGTACCAGCGCTTGGCCTGGGGCAGCTGGCGGATCATCGGCACCAGGGTTTCGCGGATGGCACCGTAGGTGGGCACCGACCAGCGGAAGGTCGAAGCATTGCAGTCTTTGCCGGTGATTTCGTCGGCGCCTACAGGCGTCATGAACACGCCGCCGGCCTTGTGAATTTCCTTCGATACAGCCAGCGCCGAGGATGACAGGGTACAGCCCTGGAAGAAGCGTGCGCCATCCTGGCCGATGGCTTCCTGTACCTTGCGCACCGCCTTGCCGGCGTTGCCTTCGGTGTCGATGACTTTGTACTTGAGCGGGTGGCCGAGCAACTGTGGGTACTCGGCGATGGCCAGGCGCGAGCCCATGTCGGCGTACTTGCCGTAGCTGGCGAAGGCACCCGACATGGACTTGAGCCCATAGAAGGTCAGGGGTTGGTCGGCGAATGCCCGGTGCGCCCCCAAAGGGAGGCTACCGATGGCACCCAAGGCAAGGCCTGCCTTGAGCAGGGTACGTCTTTGCATGAGTAACTCCTTGGTTGTGGTTATTAGGCAGGAGTGGCAATGACAAAGCGGGTACGGCCGGGCCTGTGAGCAGGCCTCTTTCCAGGCGCATCAGTGGTGGTGGTCGAACTCCAGCAGGAAGTTACGGGCAACCTCGCCTTCCAGCGCGGTCATGTGGTGCTCGGCGTCACACATGTGTTCGTGCATCAGCCGGCGTACGGCGGGTTCGTCGCTGGCGCGCAGGGCAGTCAGCAGTTGCTTGTGGTAGTCGATGTTGGCGGCGGCGAACTGCTGGCGCTTGGGCAGGTAGGCCTTTTTCAGCACCACCAGGTCGCGCAGCAGGTCGTTGAGGAACACCGCCATGAAACGCAGTAACGGGTTGGGGCAACGGTCGGCCAGCAAGGTGTGGAACTCGAGCTCGGCCAGGCGCTGCTCGCGCTGGCCTTCTTCGCTGTCTTCCGGCGCGCTGCAGAAATCGATGTTGGCCTGCAGCGCGGCGTAGTCGGCTTCGCTCAGCTTGCCCATCACCGATACCGCCAGTTCGACCTCGATGACTTTGCGCAGCTGGTACACCTGTTCGCCGTCCAGGTGCTGAAAGTGCAGGTAGTTGCGTAGTGCACGGCTGGCCGGCTCGGTGCCCACTTCGTTCAGGTAGGCGCCGCCGGTCGGGCCGGTGCGGGTGCTGACCAGGCCTTCGACCTCCAGCGCCTTGAGGGCCTCGCGGGCAGTGCCCTTGGAGCATTCGAAGTGCTCCATCAGCTCGCGTTCGGTAGGCAGGCGGTCGCCGGGGTGCAGCGCTTCGGTGACGATCGAGCGCTTGACCGACTCGACGATCACATCGGACAGCTTCTGGCGCTTGCGTTTGGGTTTGAGCATTTCGCTATTTTTCATATTTATGCGGATAAATAGGATTTAGCGAATTTTGTCGGGGTGGGTCAATGCTGGCAGCGGGGAAGGGTCGTAAATGGTGTGAAAGGGTCGGGGAGGGATATGTGCATCAGGCGAATGTGCCTGTAGGAGCAGCCTTGTGCTGCGAAGGGGCCCTTAATGCCATAGAGCAACTATTGCCATACCGGCCTCTTCGCAGCACAAGGCTGCTCCTACAGGTACAGAGCATGCCTTGAAGCTTCAGTGCTGGCGGCCGGGGCCTTGCTGCAGGTGTGCCTGGCTGCAATACCACTCGTTGCCTTGCTGCAGCGCCCGGTCGTTGGGCAGGTGCACGCCGCAATGGGCACAGCGCACCATCTTCAGCGGTGCATCCAGCTTCGCCTCGGGGTGCGACTGCTGGCTGACTTTGAACTTGCGCCACAGCCAGAACGCGGCGGCGATCAGGGCGATCCAGAATAGTAGGCGAACCATGGTGTCCAGCTTGTCGGTTGAAGAAGCAGACAGTCTAGGACGAGGCCAATAAAAAAGGGAGGCCCAAGGCCTCCCTTTCATTCACCGCTGAGGGTCAGTCGAACAGACCAAAGGTCATGTAGCTGAACCAGGAGCGGTCTTTCTCGGCTTCTTTCGGGCCTTCCGGCACGATCGGGTCGCCGTTCTCGTCTTTGGGCAGCAGCTCTTGCGGCATCTCGTCACGCGCGTCCTGGAACTGCTTGACCACGTCCTGGTTGGCGCGGGTTTCGCCCGGCGGCAGCGGGGTTTCGGTTTCGATCAGGCCCAGGGTGGCCTTGGACAGCCAGCCACGGCCGTCAGACTCGGTCTGCTTGGGCTGGAACTCGCCATCGACCAGGCTTGGGTGGTTCGGGTAGTTGAGCTTGAGGGTTTCCAGGCTGCTGGCGGCCAGTTCGTCCAGGTGCATCTTCTGGTACGACTCGACCATCACCGCCAGGCCGTCACCGACCGATGGGGTTTCCTGGAAGTTCTCGACCACGTAGCGGCCACGGTTGGCGGCAGCCACATAAGCCTGGCGGCTCAGGTAGTAGTCGGCCACGTGGATTTCGTACGAAGCCAGCAGGTTGCGCAGGTAGATCATGCGCTGCTTGGCGTCTGGCGCGTAGCGGCTGTTGGGGAAGCGGCTGGTCAGCTGGGCGAACTCGTTGTACGAGTCGCGGGCGGCACCCGGGTCACGCTTGGTCATGTCCAGTGGCAGGAAGCGCGCCAGCAGGCCACGGTCCTGGTCGAACGAGGTCAGGCCCTTGAGGTAGTAGGCATAGTCGACGTTCGGGTGCTGCGGGTGCAGGCGGATGAAGCGCTCGGCGGCCGACTTGGCAGCCTCGGGCTCGGAGTTCTTGTAGTTGGCGTAGATCAGCTCGAGCTGCGCCTGGTCGGCATAGCGGCCGAACGGGTAGCGCGATTCCAGGGCCTTGAGCTTGTTCACGGCGCTGGTGTAGCTGGAGTTGTCCAGATCAGCCTGGGCCTGCTGGTACAGCTCGGCCTCGCTGAGGTTCTCGTCAATGACCTCTTTATTGGAGGAACAGGCCGCGGTAAGCCCGAGGATGGCGATCAGCAGCAGGTGTTTCACTTGCATGGCGGCTTGCGTCCCTTTGACGGCCGCTGTCTTGGGCGGTGCCGTCCTGTTATGATGAGCGCCCCGGCCAACCCCGGGACAAAAGAAGCCGTATTTAACCACAAGCTCGCAGCCGAAACCAAAGGCTGTGCGCCCGCCGAATCGAGCATGTCCGAGATCATTCAACTTAGCGCAGAGGTACCGTCCGAACTGGGCGGCCAACGCCTCGACCAGGTCGCCGCCCAATTGTTCGCCGAGTACTCGCGTTCGCGGCTAACTTCGTGGATCAAAGAGGGCCGCCTGACGGTCGATGGCGCCGTCGTGCGCCCTCGAGACCTCGTCCATGGCGGTTCGCTGCTGGCCCTGGAGGCCGAGCAAGAGGCCCAGGGCGAGTGGGTCGCAGAAGATATCGAACTGGATATCGTCTACGAAGACGACCATATCATGGTGATCAACAAGCCTGCCGGGCTGGTTGTGCACCCGGCCGCCGGGCATGCCAGCGGCACCTTGCTCAACGCGCTGCTGCACCACGTGCCAGACATCGTCAACGTGCCGCGCGCCGGTATCGTGCACCGCCTGGACAAGGACACCACTGGCCTGATGGTGGTGGCCAAGACCCTGCAGGCGCAGACCAAGCTGGTGGAGCAGATGCAGGCCCGCAAGGTCAGCCGCATCTACGAGTGCATCGTGATTGGCGTGGTAACCGCCGGTGGCAAGATCGACGCGCCCATCGGCCGCCACGGCGGCATGCGCCAGCGCATGGCGGTAACCGACGGCGGCAAGCCGGCGGTCAGCCACTACCGTGTGCTCAAGCGCTTCCGCTCGCACACCCACGTGCGGGTGAAGCTGGAAACCGGCCGTACCCACCAGATTCGCGTGCACATGGCCCATGTCGGTTTCCCGCTGGTTGGCGACCAGACCTACGGCGGGCGCTTCCGCATTCCGCCGGCGGCCAGCCCGACCATGGTCGAGGCGGTCAAGACCTTCCCGCGTCAGGCGCTGCACGCGCGTTTCCTCGCCTTGGCCCACCCGATTACCGGTGAAGTCATGAAGTGGGAATCGCCACTGCCGGATGACTTTGTCTGGTTGCTGTCGCTGCTGAATCAGGACCGCGAGAGCTTTGTCGGATGAGTGGCCTGACGCAGTCGCTGCTGTTCCCCGACTGGCCGGCCCCGGCCTCGGTACGCGCCTGTGTCACCACCCGTCAGGGCGGCGTCAGCCTGCCGCCTTATGAAACCTTCAACCTGGGCGACCACGTGGGCGATGACCCGGCGGCGGTCGCCGAGAACCGTCGCCGCTTGAGCGAGCAGTTCGCCATCCAGCCGGCCTGGCTCAAGCAGGTCCATGGCCTGGTGGTGGCGGATGCCGACCCGGCCGTGGTGATCGAGGCCGATGCCAGCTGGACTGACCAGCCTGGCATCGCCTGCACCGTAATGACCGCCGATTGCCTGCCAGCGCTGTTCTGCGACCGCGCAGGCACCCGCGTGGCGGCGGCCCATGCTGGCTGGCGCGGGCTGGCTGGTGGCGTGCTGGAAGCCACGCTGGAGCGCCTGGCACTGCCGCCTGAAGAGGTGTTGGTGTGGTTGGGGCCGGCCATCGGCCCGCAGGCGTTCGAGGTAGGGCTGGAAGTGCGCGATGCCTTCACTGCCGTGCATCCACAAGCCGCCCGGGCTTTTGTCGATGGCGAACGGCCGGGCAAGCTGATGGCCGACATCTATGAGCTGGCACGCATTCGCCTGGCTGCCCGTGGGGTGACCGCTGTTTATGGCGGTGGCTGGTGCACGGTCAGCGATGAGCGGTTCTTCTCCTATCGCCGTACCCCGCAAGGTGGGCGGTTTGCATCCCTGGTGTGGCTGGAGCCCCGCTAATCCAACAGGTTGACTTCGGTCAACCCCGCTACGCTTGAATCTTCCAGAATCAGCCTTATCTATAAGGTCATCTCAGGCAGGTTTCTTCATAAACAGGCGCTGTCCATCGCTCCGACCTGCCCTTTAAAGGAAGGTACACCATGCGAATAGACCGTTTGACCAGCAAGCTGCAACTTGCAATATCCGATGCCCAGTCCCTGGCCGTTGGCATGGATCACCCAGCCATCGAGCCCGTGCACCTGATACAGGCGCTGCTCGAACAGCAGGGCGGTTCGATCAAGCCGCTGCTGATGCAGGTTGGCTTCGACATCAACAGCCTGCGCCAAGGGCTGGTGAAAGAACTCGACCAACTGCCGAAAATCCAGAACCCTACCGGCGACGTGAACATGTCGCAGGACCTGGCACGCCTGCTCAACCAGGCCGACCGCCTGGCCCAGCAGAAGGGTGACCAGTTCATTTCCAGCGAGCTGGTGCTGCTGGCCGCCATGGACGAGAACAGCAAACTCGGCAAGCTGCTGCTGAGCCAGGGCGTGACCAAGAAAGCCCTGGAAAATGCCATCAACAACCTGCGTGGCGGCGCGGCCGTGAACGATGCCAACGCCGAGGAATCGCGCCAGGCGCTGGACAAGTACACCGTCGACCTGACCAAGCGTGCCGAAGAAGGCAAGCTGGACCCGGTGATCGGCCGTGACGACGAAATCCGCCGTACCGTGCAGGTGCTTCAGCGCCGTACCAAGAACAACCCGGTGCTGATCGGTGAGCCTGGCGTGGGTAAAACCGCCATTGCCGAGGGCCTGGCCCAGCGCATCATCAATGGTGAAGTGCCCGACGGCCTCAAAGGCAAGCGCCTGCTGGCGCTGGACATGGGCGCGCTGATTGCCGGGGCCAAGTACCGTGGCGAGTTCGAGGAGCGTTTGAAAGGCCTGCTGAACGAGCTGTCCAAACAGGAAGGCCAGATCATCCTGTTCATCGACGAACTGCACACCATGGTCGGCGCCGGCAAAGGCGAGGGCGCCATGGACGCTGGCAACATGCTCAAGCCGGCGCTGGCCCGTGGCGAGTTGCACTGCGTTGGTGCCACCACGCTGAACGAGTACCGCCAGTTCATCGAGAAGGACGCCGCCCTGGAGCGCCGTTTCCAGAAGGTGCTGGTGGAGGAGCCGAGCGAGGAAGACACCATCGCCATTCTGCGTGGCCTGAAAGAGCGCTATGAAGTGCACCACAAGGTGGCCATCACCGACGGTGCAATTATCGCTGCGGCCAAGCTCAGCCACCGCTACATCACCGACCGCCAACTGCCGGACAAGGCCATTGACCTGATCGACGAAGCGGCCAGCCGTATCCGTATGGAAATCGACTCCAAGCCGGAAGTGCTCGACCGCCTCGATCGCCGCCTGATCCAGTTGAAGGTGGAGTCGCAGGCGCTGAAGAAAGAAGAAGACGAAGCGGCGAAAAAACGCCTGGAGAAGCTGACCGAGGAAATCGAGCGGCTGGAGCGTGAGTATTCCGACCTGGAAGAAATCTGGGCCTCGGAGAAAGCCGAAGTGCAGGGCTCGGCGCAGATCCAGCAAAAGATCGAGCAGGCTCGCCAGGAGCTGGAGTCCGCCCGCCGCAAAGGTGACCTGAGCCGCATGGCCGAACTGCAGTACGGGGTCATCCCGGACCTGGAGCGCAGCCTGCAGATGGTCGACCAGCACGGCAAGACCGAGAACCAGTTGCTGCGCAACAAGGTGACCGAGGAAGAAATTGCCGAAGTGGTGTCCAAGTGGACCGGCATTCCCGTGGCCAAGATGCTCGAAGGCGAGCGCGAGAAGCTGCTGAAGATGGAAGCGCTGCTGCACCAGCGCGTGATCGGCCAGGGTGAGGCGGTAACCGCCGTGGCCAACGCCGTGCGCCGCTCGCGTGCCGGGTTGTCCGACCCGAACCGGCCAAGTGGTTCGTTCCTGTTCCTCGGCCCGACCGGCGTGGGCAAGACCGAACTGTGCAAGGCGTTGGCCGAGTTCCTGTTCGACACCGAAGAGGCGATGGTGCGCATCGACATGTCCGAGTTCATGGAGAAACACTCCGTGGCTCGCCTGATCGGCGCACCACCAGGCTACGTAGGGTATGAAGAGGGCGGTTACCTGACCGAAGCCGTGCGGCGCAAGCCTTACTCGGTGGTGCTGCTGGACGAAGTGGAGAAGGCCCACCCGGATGTGTTCAACGTGCTGCTGCAGGTGCTGGAAGACGGCCGCCTGACCGACAGCCACGGGCGCACGGTGGACTTCCGCAACACCGTGATCGTGATGACCTCCAACCTGGGCTCGGCGCAGATCCAGGAGCTGGTGGGCGACCGCGAGGCGCAGCGTGCGGCGGTGATGGACGCGGTGGGCGCGCACTTCCGGCCGGAGTTCATCAACCGGATCGACGAAGTGGTGGTGTTCGAGCCACTGGGCCGCGAGCAGATCGCCGGTATTACCGAGATCCAGCTGGGCCGCCTGCGCAGCCGCTTGCTGGAGCGCGAACTGTCGCTGAGCTTGAGCCCAGAGGCGTTGGACAAGTTGATTGCGGTGGGTTACGACCCTGTGTACGGCGCTCGGCCGCTGAAGCGGGCTATCCAGCGTTGGATCGAAAACCCGTTGGCGCAGTTGATCCTGGCTGGCAAGTTCGTGCCGGGTACAGCGATTACCGCCAAGGTGGAAGGCGACGAAATCGTCTTTGGCTAATGTGTTTCACCATGAGCCCCGCAACAGCGGGGCTTTTTTTTGCCTTTTTTACCTGTGCCGGCCTCTTCGCGGGCATGCCCGCTCCCACAGGATTCCGAGCCTGTGGGAGCGGGCGAGCCCGCGAAGAGGCCGGCACAGCCCCAGTAAAACCAGGCTTTCCCGGGGATTCTGGATAACTTGCTGAAATTTTTGAAATTTTTGCTTGCATCATATTTCGAGTGCCCCTAATATACGCCGCGTTGTCAGGCACTAAGCGAATCATCAGCAACAACGGTGACCGCAAAACAACTTACAAATCAGTAAGTTGAATGAAAAAAAGTGGTTGACAAGCAAAACGAAGAATGTAGAATAGCCGGCCTCAGCAGCGACAACGCGAAAGCGAAGCAGCTAAAGAGTCCGAAGCGAACACAGCCTTCGGAGTAGCAGCGAAGTAAGTTGTACCGAAGTTCAGTTCCGCGATAGCTCAGTCGGTAGAGCAAATGACTGTTAATCATTGGGTCCCTGGTTCGAGTCCAGGTCGCGGAGCCAATCTCGGGGTGTAGCGCAGTCCGGTAGCGCGCCTGCTTTGGGAGCAGGATGTCAGGAGTTCGAATCCCCTCACCCCGACCATTTTCCGGGTCGTTAGCTCAGTTGGTAGAGCAGTTGGCTTTTAACCAATTGGTCGTAGGTTCGAATCCTACACGACCCACCATGTAAAGAAGGGCATCTCAAAGAGATGCCCTTTTTTTTGAAAGACCCGGGGTGTAGCGCAGTCCGGTAGCGCGCCTGCTTTGGGAGCAGGATGTCAGGAGTTCGAATCCCCTCACCCCGACCATTTTTGGGTCGTTAGCTCAGTTGGTAGAGCAGTTGGCTTTTAACCAATTGGTCGTAGGTTCGAATCCTACACGACCCACCATGAACAAAGGGCATCTCGAAAGAGATGCCCTTTTTCTTTGCCTCGAAATCCAGCCGACCCCTGTAGGAGCAGCCTTGTGCTGCGAAAGGGCCATTGCAGGCAGAGCGAATCTTTTGTCGTGCCGGCCTCTTCGCAGCACAAGGCTGCTCCTACACGCACAAGCCTGTGCAGTGCCTGTAGGAGCGCGTGCCGGTCAGTGCAGCTTCAGTCGCGGTTCGGTACCCCGTCCGATCTTGCTCCCCAGCATCATCAACGCCGTGCGGAAGAACCCATAAAGCGCCATCTGGTGCATGCGGTACAGCGACACATAGAACATCCGCGCCAGCCAGCCTTCCAGCTTCACGCTGCCCATCAGGTTACCCATCAGGTTGCCCACCGCCGAGAAACGCGACAGCGACACCAGTGAGCCGTAGTCCTTGTACTCGTAGGTCGGCAGCGCCTTGTTCTCAAGCCGCGCCTTCAAGCTTTGCGCCAGCATCGAAGCCTGCTGGTGCGCGGCCTGGGCCCGTGGTGGCACGTTGCGGTCGCTGCCTGGCTGCGGGCAGGCGGCGCAGTCACCGAAGGCGAAAATGTTGTCGTCGCGGGTAGTTTGCAGGGTAGGGCGCACGACCAGCTGGTTGATACGGTTGGTTTCCAGGCCATCGATGTCCTTGAGGAAACCCGGCGCACGGATACCGGCCGCCCACACTTTCAGGCTGGCCTGGATCACTTCGCCGTCCTTGGTTTTCAGGCCGTCCTCGGTCACTTCGCTGACCGCGGCGTTGGTCATCACCTTCACCCCGAGTTTTTCCAGGGTCTTGTGCACCGGCACGCTGATGCGCTCTGGCAGCGCCGGCAATACACGCGGGCCCGCCTCGATAATGGTGATGTGCATGTCTTTGGGCTGGATGCGGTCCAGGCCATAGGCCGCCAGCTCGTGGGCGGCGTGGTGCAGCTCGGCCGCCAGCTCTACACCGGTGGCACCGGCGCCGACGATGGCAACGCTGATTTTTTCGCTGGCCACATCGCCGGCGTGGGCGCGCAGGTAGTGGTTGAGCAGTTGCTGGTGGAAGCGCTCGGCCTGCTTGCGGGTATCCAGGAACAGGCAATGTTGCGCTGCGCCCAGGGTGCCGAAGTCGTTGGTGTTGGAGCCCACGGCGATGACCAGGGTGTCGTAGCCCAAGGTGCGCGCAGGCAGCAGCTCGCGGCCCTCTTCATCGAGGGTGGCGGCCAGTTGAATCTGCTTGCCTTCACGGTCCAGGCCGCTCATGCGCCCCAGCTGGAAATTGAAGTGGTTCCACTTGGCCTGGGCCACGTAGTTCAGTTCGTCTTCCGAGGAGTTCAGCGAGCCAGCGGCCACTTCGTGCAGCAGTGGCTTCCAGATGTGCGTGAGGTTGGCGTCGACCAGGGTGATGTCGGCCTGCTTGCGCTTGCCCAGGCTTTTACCCAGGCGGGTCGCCAGTTCCAGGCCGCCGGCGCCGCCGCCGACAATCACGATGCGATGAGTCATGGGGATATCTCATAAGGTTTACGGAATTCGTGGCCCTGGGGGCCGGCCGCAAACTGCACGAGGGGAGGGCGAGCGCGAAGCAGCTCATAGCACCAGTCCACTTAGCAGGCGGCTGATGAGACCCAACCCGATGGTCACCGCCAGCACCAGCACCAGGAGCAACCACGGCCGGAAGGGCCTGCGCTCGACTTGGTGCTGGGGGGCTCGCAGATACTCATCGACACGACGCTGATCTTCTGGATTCAGGCGGCTGGTCATGGTGGGCCTCGTCAGGTAGACGTTTGTGACTGCGCAAACGCTACAGCGTTCGCGCAAGCGCTTGAAACAAATGATAATGCTTTCTATCCCTGGCGCCGAGTGTACGCCATCGCAAACATTCGCTGCACTGGATCAAAGACTGATGCCCACGTCGAAGACGATGCTGCGGCCCAGGTTGCCGCGCAGGAAGTCCGGCGCGTCGGGGTGGGCGAACAGCACCCGGGCAAAGGTTGGCCCGACCAGCGACAGCGAGCGCCAGCCCTGGCGCAGGTATTCGGTGGGCGGTGGGAAATGGGTGTTGAGGTCGAGCACTTCGCGCTTGAGGCTGGAGAACGCGATGATGTCCAGCTCGTTCAGCTCCAGCCCGCGTTCCCGGTAATTGTGCGCCTTCTTGCGCAAGGTCGGCGCCAGGCGCCCCAGCAGTTCGGTGGCACTGATGCGCCGCGGGCGCGCTTCGCGGCGCACCAGCTGCGCCAGGGAAAACGCACTGCGCCGGCGCTGCAGCTCTTCGCGCCATTCATCGTTCAGCCGGCGGCCCTCGTCGAGCACGAAAAACACCTCGAACGCCGCGTCGCGGAACAGCACGTCTGGCGGCTCCTGGCCGGCCGGGGTGAAGTCCTCGCTGCGGTAGGGAATGTTCAGCCCCTGCAAAAGACGCTGGCACACCCAACGCTCCCGCTCCCACTTGCGGGCGTTGGAGAGAAAGGCGTTGGCTTGTTCGGCCTGGATGGTAAGCAGGCGCAGGTAGTCTGAGTCATCCATGCAGACAAGCTTAGCCGCTAAACCATGACGGTAAGATGCTGAATTTGAATGGGTGTAGACTGGGTTTATCCACAGCAGCGACAGGGGTATTCGTCAGGTGATCAGCGCGCAGGTGTTGTCCGGTACCACCCTTGGCCTTGGCTGGCTGGGCTATGTGCCGCTGCTGATCTGGGCGGTAAGCCGGGTTCGCTGGGTAGAACTGTTCACTGACCGGCGCCGCCAGCATTTGCTGTTTGGCACGGTGTTCTGCCTGTTTGCGCTGTGGTTGGTGCGGCGAGATTTCGATACCGGGGTGTCGTACCACTTCATTGGCATGACGGCGGTTACCCTGTTGCTGGACTGGCCGCTGGCGGTGCTGGGTGGTTTCATGGCCCAGCTCGGTTTGCTGGCGCTGGGGCGCCAGGACCTGGCGGCGCTGGGGGTGAATGGCTTGTTGCTGGTGGGCTTGCCGGTGCTGATTACCGAGGTGTGCGCAGTCATGGTCGAGCGTGCCCAGCCGCGCAACCTGTTCGTTTATATCTTCTGTTCGGGGTTTTTCCCGGCAGCGCTGACCGTGCTGGTTTGC
The DNA here is from genome assembly GCF_048068035.1 of Pseudomonas sp. NY11955. Taxonomy (NCBI): domain Bacteria; kingdom Pseudomonadati; phylum Pseudomonadota; class Gammaproteobacteria; order Pseudomonadales; family Pseudomonadaceae; genus Pseudomonas; species Pseudomonas sp. NY11955. Next base: position 178,916 of record NZ_JBLUPS010000011.1, on the reverse strand, counting down.
GTGCCTGCGGCGCTAGGGTTGCTGTGGCTGGACGGGCGTTTTGCCCTGCCGGAGTGGCTCAGCGACTTTGTCGGCTACCTGTGGCTGATGATGTTCCCCGAGGCGTTCATCAACGGCATGGTGATCAGTGCGCTGGTGGTGTTTTGCCCGGAGTGGCTGGAAACCTTCAACCGCACGCGGTATTTGCAGGCGCCCTGGAAGGAGGATGAGCGGTGATCATACGGTAGCTGTACCAGCCTCTTCGCGGGCATGCCCGCTCCCACAATCTTCAAGGCCGGTGCAACACCTGTAGGAGCGGGCATGTCCGCTCCCACAATCTCAAGGCCGGTGCAACACCTGTGGGAGCGGGCATGCCCGCTTCCACAATCTCAAGGCCGGTGCAGCACCTGTGGGAGCGGGCATGCCCGCTTCCACAATCTCAAGGCCGGTGCAGCACCTGTGGGAGCGGGCGTGCCCGCGAAGAGGCCGGTACAGCCACCGAGCCATCAGCTCAATGCCGCGGCTCCAAATCCCCCGAATACAGCTCGTCCTCGGACTCTTGCGCCCCCGGAATCTTGTGCTCCTCGGCCGCCCAGGCGCCCAGGTCGATCAGTTTGCAACGGTCCGAACAAAACGGCCGGAACGCGCTTTTCTCGTTCCACTCCACAGGTGCGCCACAGGTCGGGCAATCGACGGTCAATGGCTGGCTCATGGCTGGCCTCCTTTCAAAGTCAGGTAAAAGTGGTGCAGGCGGTCAATCTGCTCATGCAGCGCGGCCAGGTCGCCGTCATTGACCACCACATCATCGGCATGGCGCAGGCGTTCTTCGCGGGCCAGTTGGGCTTGCAGAATCGCTTGCACCTGCTCGGCACTGGTGTTGTCGCGCGCCAGGGTACGGGCTATTTGCAGTTCCTGCGGTGCATCGATCACCAGCACACGCTGGGTCTTGTGGAACTGGCCCGACTCGATCAACAGCGGTGACACATACACTGCATAAGGCGACTGCGCCTTGGCCAGGTAGCTGAAAATCTCCTGGCCGATCAACGGGTGCAGCAGTTGCTCCAGCCATTTGCGCTGCGCCGGGTCGGCGAAGATCAGCTGGCGCAGGGCGGCGCGATCCAGCTGGCCGTCGGTTTGCAGCACACCCGGGCCGAAGCGCTCGACGATGCTGGCCAGGGCCGGGCGGCCAGGTTCGACCACCCAGCGCGCCGCCTGGTCGGCATCGACCAGGTGCACGCCCAGCTCGACGAAACGCTCGGCAGCGGCGCTCTTGCCGCTACCAATGCCGCCGGTCAGGCCGAGAATCCAAGGGGTAAAGGCTGCAGTGGCCATCAGTATCCAAGCAGTTGCATGTAAGAGGCGTATATTTCATCACCCCAGAGCACGGCAATCCACCCCGCAATCGCCAGATAAGGGCCAAACGGTATCGCCGTGCCCATCGTCTGCCGGCGCACGCGCAGCAGGCACAGGCCAATCAGCGCCCCGACCAGCGACGACAGCAGCAGCGTCAACGGCAGCACCTGCCAGCCACCCCAAGCCCCGATCAGCGCCATCAGCTTGAAGTCGCCATAACCCATGCCTTCCTTGCCGGTGACCAGCTTGAACACCCAGTACACCGTCCACAGGCTGAGGTAGCCGGCCACCGCGCCCCACAGCGCGTCGGTCAGGGGTGCATAAAGACCAAAGGCATTGACGATGAGCCCTAGCCACAGCATCGGCAGCACCAGCACATCCGGCAGCAATTGGTGTTCTGCATCGATCAGGCTCAGAGCCAGCAGGCACCAGGTCAGCGGCAGCGCCAGCAAGGCCTCGACCGAAGCGCCAAAACGCCAGGCCACCACCAGCGACAGCAGCGCGCTGGCTATTTCCACCATCGGGTAGCGCGGGCTGATGCGGGTTTTGCAGGCTGAACAACGCCCGCGCAAGGCCAGGTAGCTGATGACCGGAATGTTCTCCCACGGGCGAATTCGATGTGCGCAATGGGGGCAGCGCGAAGCCGGCAGGCACAGGTCGAACCGTGCGTGCTGCGTGGTCGGCAGCCCCAATGCTTCTTGCGCTTCACGCTGCCATTGCCGCGTCAGCATGATCGGCAGGCGATGCACCAGCACGTTGAGAAAGCTGCCCACCAGCAGGCCGAGCAGCGCGGCCAGGGTGAGGAAGTACACCGGCTGCTCAGCCAGCAAAGTCCATGAAGTCATGTTCAGATCAAGCTACCTAACTGGAAGATCGGCAGGTACATCGCCACCACCAGGCCACCCACCAGCAGGCCCAGGATCAGCACGATGGCCGGCTCCAGCAGGCTGGTCAACTGGTCCAGCGCCTGGCTGACCTGTTCCTCGTAATGGCTGGCGGCTTTTTCCAGCATCTGGTCCAGCGTGCCGCTGGATTCACCGATGGCCGTCAACTGCACCAGCAAGGGTGGAAATAGCCCTTCACTGGCCATCGCCTGGTTCAGCCCCTGCCCATTGGCCATGCCCTGTCGCAACCGCAGCACTGCCTGCTCGTGCAGCTCGCCCCCAGTGACTCTAGCCACCGTACCCAGCGCATCCAGCAGCGGCACCCCTGCGCCGTAGGACGTTGCCAGGCTACGCGCGAACCGCGCTAGCGCCGCCTGCCCCAGCAATGCGCCGAACACCGGCAAGCCGAGCACCCGCCGAGATATCCACAAGCGCGCTGGCGCGTGCCGCCGGTAAAGCTGGCGCAGGGCCAAACCCAGCACCGCGCCCATCACCAGCAGTAGCGGGGCAAACCGACTCAGCCCTGTGGACAAGTCGATCACCCACTGGGTAAATGCCGGCAACGTCGCACCCATGCCCGCGAACATGTTCTCGAACTTCGGGATCACCTCCAGCAACAAAATCGCCGACACCCCCAGCCCGGTCAGCAACAGCAGCAGCGGGTAGAGCATCGCCTTGCGCACCTTCTTGTGTAGCAGCCGACGCTGTTCCAGCATGCCCGCCAACTGCTCCAGCTGCCGGTCGAGCGTGCCGGATTGCTCCCCCACCCGCACCAGGTTGCAATACAGCGCATCGAACCATGCTGGGTGACGCTGCAGTGCGTCCGCCAACCCCAGGCCCGAGGCCACATCCTGTTTCAATCTATCCAGCAACGCCGCCTGCGCCGCATCGCAACCACTGCGCCCCATCACCTCGAACGCCTGCAGCAGCGGCACCCCGGCCCGGAGCAACGTCGCCAACTGCCGGCTGAACCCTGCCGGGTCGGCCTTTTCGCGCCGCTTCGGCAGGCTGAAGGCCAGCCCGCTGGCCGGCCGCAAACTGACCACCGTGATGCCCTGGCGAATCAGCCCGGCGCGCACATAGGCTGGGCTGCGCCCGGGCGTTTGGCCGCTGACCGGTACGCCGTTGGCGTCGGTGCCACGCCAACTGTAAAGGTGTGTGGAGGAGGTCATGCAAAGGTCCTTTTTCTGCCCCGGTGACAAGCCTGGAAACAGCTTGCCGCGTCAATGCGAGGGCATGCGTGCGTGATGCTCACTAGAGTAGTTCAGCGAAGATGACGCCCAAGCGGGCAGGGGTGACAAAAGGTGTCTGTTCAGGCCTACTGCGCCGCTGCCGGTTGGGGCGCCACCGACCTCAATGTGTAAGCGAATCAAAAAGGAACTACGTTCATGAAAGGGCAACGCGGTATCACCCTGATCGAACTGATGATCGTTGTCGCGATCATCGGCATTCTGGCGACCATCGCCTTACCGATGTACACCAACCACCAGGCCCGTTCCAAGGCTGCGGCCGGCTTGCTGGAGATCAGCGCGCTGAAGACGGCGATGGATCTGCGCTTGAACGATGGCAAGGACGTGGCAGGCGTGGCCGAGCTGGGTGGCGTGCCAGCGACGGCGCATTGTGCGATCACCGCCAGCGGCAAGGCGGCGGATGGTAGCGGCAGCATTGCTTGCACGCTGGTGGATGCGCCGGCCAATGTGCTGGGCAAGGCACTGACTTTGACCCGTTCGGCCAGCGGCTGGGCGTGCACGACCGACATCGAGGAAGACCTGGCGCCCAAGGGGTGCAAGGGGGCTTGAGGGTGGGGCAATAAACTAGCGGAAACAGGGGTTTGCGTTGCGGGTGCGAGCAGTGGTACGTTGCGCTACACGCCGGTGTAGCTCAGTCGGTAGAGCAGCGCACTCGTAACGCGAAGGTCGCAGGTTCGATTCCTGTCTCCGGCACCATTCAAATTGGCCAAGGGCGATTTTTCGCTGACTGGCATCCAACAAAAACCGCCTTGTGCGGTTTTTTTGTGTCTGCTTTCTGCCCGGCAGATCCGTCGTTTTCGACTTCCCGGATCGCAATTTTCCACTTAAGGTTGCTCCGTTTTCTAGATAATGGTTATCTGTTATTTATGTTTTGGGTAACGGTTACAGGGCTAAAAGAAGATTTTTTCTAGATAATGCTTTTCTCGCTTAGAGATAATTTCGAGATGCCCCAGTTTGTTCATCACGACCTTCAGTTGCTGAATCCCTCCTTCGACTCGCCGCTGGTTGACGTCCTGGCCGAGCTCGAGTTTCTACGCAGGCTGAGGCTGGAAGGGGATACGCCAACCCAGGTGTTCTTCCAGTTGAAGGCGCTTTTTCACACGCTGGAGAGCTTGGGGTCTGCTCGAATCGAGGGTAACCACACCACGTTGGCCGATTACATCGACAGCAAGGCGGACGGCAAAGCCGAGAGCACAGACCAGTTGCTGGAAATCGCCAATATCGAGAAGGCGATGGACTACATCGAAGAGGTGATGAAGCCAGGCGCAGACCTTACAGAGCATACGATTCGAGAGCTTCACGCCATGACCGTGCAAGGATTGCGGCGTGAGGGCGACAGAACGCCTGGCGCCTACCGGGAAGGGGCGGTCAGGATCGCCCAGGCAGAGCACCTGCCTCCAGAAGGTGTGCTGGTGCCGCAGTACATGCAGGAGCTGGTCAGCTTCATCAACCGCGACGACTTGCCGAAATACGCACTGATGAAAGTCGCCTTGGCACACCATCGCTTCGGCTGGATCCACCCGTTCGGTAATGGCAACGGCCGCGTCGTACGGCTGCTGACCTATGCGCTGTTGATGAAATACGGCCTCAACGTGAACGTGGGTGGCAGAGTGCTCAACCCCACGGCGGTGTTCTGCAATGATCGAGACAAGTACTACGGCATGCTGGGCGTTGCCGGTACCGGCACCACTGAGGGTTTGGAGGCGTGGTGTACCTATGTGCTGCTGGGTATTCGTGACGAGTTGGAAAAAGTGGACAGGCTCACCGACTATGGTTACCTCACCAAGTCTATTTTGATGCCGGCAGTGAGCTTTGCACGTAGTCGGGAGTGGATCACGGGGACCGAGGAGCAGATCCTGATCAGCGCGATAAAGCTGAAGGTCGTGAAGTCGAGTCATATTGCTCACGCGCTTCCCACGCTTACGGCTAACCAACGGACATATCAGATCAAGAACCTGGTTGAGAAGGGCATGCTTCTGCCAGTTAGCTTGGGCTCCAGGCAATACACCGTTGGATTTTCCAGCAACTACCTGGTGCGTGGGGTCATTAAGGCGTTGAGGGAGCAGGGGTTCATCCCAGAGCCGCTCGACAGGCCGTGAATGCTTGTGAGGGCGTCACCTCGTGCTAAGCGCGAGTGCGAGACCGCCTGGCCTGCCCCATCCAAGGAGAGAGGCCACCCCGTGCAATTGCAACAGGCTGACGAGACTTCTACCGGAGCACCGGGCAGGCTCAATTCATCAAGACAGACACGATTCCTGTGGGAGCGGGCTTGCCCGCGAACACGGGCGAAGCCCGTGCCAGCCAACGTAGTTTCCCACTTCGTACTATTTCCAGTTCACTGGGCCGTTCGAAAGGGTTGCACTTACAGGACCGCTCCGATGCTCCAACCTCTATTGGCGTTGAGCTTGCGCAGATCTTTATAGGCAGCAGACTGGACAAACCAGAAACCCGAGACGATGCACCAGCCTACCGTGGCAGCTACAACATCCCCAGCGCTGGCAGGAATCCGGCGATGAACAAGACAATGACGGAACCACCCCAGGTTCCGCTCAACAAGCAGTAGAGGACGATGTTGTTGACGCGGATGACGAGGTCTTTCACAGGGCGTTTTCCTTGCGGTTTTCGGTAATTGCTCCACTTGGAGCGTGGAGAAACGATCACGTGGACTTCAAGGAATTTGGGGACATAGCGGTTCGTCACTTACGCAAATCCCAAGAGCATGATCAAGTCAACAATGGTCGGCATGCTTACCCGTTTGTATCGGGCGCCTCCGCGCTGATGGAAGAAAACTCGAAATGCCATTTGTGGATACCTGCACTGGAGGTGGGAGGGCTTCCTAATCTGATGGACCTCATAGCACTGCTGCAGCCCTGATCGCACAAGGCTTTGCGGCGATCCCCTCGTGACAATCGGCGTGACAAACGCCGATGTCACCAGCAACAGCGATGCAGATGATGGTGCGGCAGACCAAGGAATGGACTGCACCTGACTGACAGTCAGGCATGCCCCGGTCATCGCATTGCTGCATGCACCTGGCTCAGGGTCTCGCGGCACTGGTCTCGTCAGCCAGTACTGCCTCCGCCCGCCCACCGGTAACGGTGCTCAGGAGGCCAGATCATGAGATGCCCTTGCTCCCGGTCGTAAGGAGCCGCCAGTCCCGCGAAGAGGACATTCCCCACAGGCCGCAGGGGCCTTGATCCCTGATAACACTCAGCATTCTTGGCGGGATGAAGTGGGGCGAGGATCGGAGAAAGAAGATGAGGTAACCGACATGGCGTTAGTGGGTAGACGTGATGGCCGCAATTACGGCTATGCTAGGCAATTGAGCTACGCAGAGCAGCAGGCGCTGAAAGATATGTTCGGCGGCGGCCACTACGGCACGGTCAAAGCGCACTGTGATCGGTGGCAGGCATTCGCGAAATGGTGCCGCTCCGGAGAGGGCCCCGGCATCAATGATGCGCTGCAGATTGATCGGGAGTTTTTGGCGAGTTATGCAGCGTACCTGCGTGGCTTGTTTAGGCGCGGCGACCTTGCTGTTAGCACTGCACAAAGCCGGCTTTCCAGCGTTAACAGGACTATGGCAGCGCTTCGCGGTGATCAGTACGTGAAATTGCCAGGTCCGAGCAAGGCGTTGGGGATGCAGCGCACCGGGATTCGTCACACGGTGCCCCAGGGCCAAGACCGCGAACAGGTTAGGCAGATCGTCGATACGCTATGCAGCCGTGATCAGAGGCGGGCCGCAGCGATCGTTCTGTTGGCCCGAGCTACCGGAATGCGCTTGCGTGAGGCCGTCTTGGCTGATCTGCCACGGCTAAGCAGAGAGGGGAACGAACTCGGCAAGATTAACATTCAGGATGGCACCAAGGGCGGCCGCTCCGGGGCCTTAGCGCCACGTTGGATTGGGGTGGACGACCATGTTCGAGGTGCACTTGGGCTTGCAAGGCAGGTGTCGCCTGTGGGTAGCCGCAACCTGATTGCGCCACACGAAAGCTACCTGAGTCTTCTGCAAGAAATCATTCGCCCTGCGCGGGAAATCCTCCATGCCCACAACCTCAAAGGCTTCCATGAGCTACGAGTGGCGTACGAATGTGAGGGTTATGAGCAAATCATCCAACACCGTGCGCCCATCAACGGCGGCCAATGTCGCCGGGTAAATAGGCACCTTGATCTTGAGGCCCGAAGCCAAATCGGCTGTAAACTGGGGCATGGTCGGATCGACGTGGTCGCTGTTTACGTTGGGGGTCGGACACAAGTAAGTCATTGGATCTGGAGTTATTCTTGGCTGGCGCGCTGACGGGTTCGTACTCGACACGGAAACGCCATTTGCGGCAAGTGAAGACCATCCAAGCTGAAATCGCCGAGCGCTAGCAGCGGGTCACCCCCAGTGCCTGGCAGCGAAAACATTTAGCTTGATTTTTGGAACATTGTCTTGCCGGGCGAAGTGAGGAAGCTAAGTATTAATATTTGCTAACCGTACATCTGCTCGCAAGTCGATAAAAAGGCATGGGTATTTAATTGCTAGTTGAAGATTTTGTGCTTTTTAGGGTGATTAAACTCAGTTCTCTATGCTGTATTTAAAAGTCGGAAAATGCCCCGGCATGACACTTTGCGAGTGGCTTAATCAGTCAGCAGAACGCTAGGGATATTTTTTGGTAATGGGAAGTGATGGTGAAGTTGGGTAATAATCTAGTTCCAGTTTGTTGAATGCCTCTAAGGGTTGTAGGTTTCTGGTGTGTCGAAGTTTTGTGTGTTATGTTTTGCCGGGTGAGTTTTGTGAGAAATCGTGGAAAGGAAGCAGCTAAAATTGAATAAAAGAGATGAAAGGTTTAGAGGGCTTTTAGAAGCTCGTGGTGTTTGTGATGAGAAGATTGTTGACGTATTGGAGTCTGGGTATACGCTTGGAATGGTTCCTGGAACTATAAGCGATCAGATGTATGGGAATAAGATGTTCTCAAGCTGCTTTGGTATTCATGAATTTGTTGAATATGTCAAAGGGGAACATGAATTTCAAAAGCTCCCTGGGTTTGTAGAGTATGTCGCAAAAAATATAGATGATATAAAAGGCGTGCTGCTTGATGCTCGACGACAGAGGTACAGGCATGATGGGATTTTGTCCTTCCGAGGTCAAACATCTCAGTATTATTATAAGCGAAAGGTTCCGAGCCCTGTTCGGGCTAATGAGCGAGGTGAAGAGTTATCCATATTTCCAGGGCTGTTCAGGCAAAAAGGTGAGTACTATACATTTTATGATGTGCCTAGCGAGCAACGTACCCTGGCTTACTTCCTTCATGAGCTAGAACCTAATAATGCTGAAGTTTACTTGGATAGCTCGCATGCATACGATATGATTCGCGTTGAACAGCACTATGCGACTCAGACTTCCGGGTTGGATATATCATTCGATATCGAGACTGCAATTTTCTTTGCTACATATAAAATGAAGCGTAATTCTTCTGGTGTTGCCTATTATGAGAAGATAAAGAAGGGTGAACACAAGGGAGTGATATACGGATTCTGTTTTAGAGATCCTTTGGTGAAAAGCGCCGAGTATCTGATTTCTGAGTTTGATCTCTTCAGAACATATAAGCCGCAACGAGTGTTAAGGCAGAGTTGCGGGCTTCCTCTATTTGGGTCTCATGAGCGAAATATCGCAGTGACTGACCTGGATTTCGTGATTAAGCTAGATAAAGACTTTGATTATGAAGGGCTTAGGATGCCAGAGTATATGTTTCCTAATGTGCTGGAGGATAAATTCTATGGAAAACTTTTAGAGCTTAAAGATCGTTATCCGAAAGAGCTGTCAAATATCGTAGAATATCAGGGGAGTAGAGGCGGAGTTACAGGCTGATTCTATCTTGAAGATGTCTGGTTATCGTTGTTTATATGGGGTTGAGTCATCGCAAGAATAGTGCCAGTAAGCTGTTGGTTATTATCGGATTTCCTGAGTATTCCAATGTGGGTTTTTCGTGAGGCTCTTTGCGGTTTCCTGTTCTATGAATTTTCTAAGGAGGAATTATGCAGTTTGCAGTAGCTCTTATAGAATACCTGATTTCCGGAATTGTTGCTTCGGTTTGGGTCGCGTTGGTAATCAATAATTTTGTTCCGCTTCCCCTCAATAAGATAAATGATTATAAAGAAATATTTGTCGTAATTTACTTCCCTGTTTCCTATGTGTTGGGAATATACGTTGACACTACGTCATCATTTCTGATTAGGCGCGCGAAGTCTTTGGATTCTAGTTTTGAAGGTGCTAGTAAATTATATTCTTGGTTTCGAAAGTTTTTTGTGAGTGCATACAATTTTTTTGCTGGAAAACCGAAGCAAGACTCGTATGAGCGAGGCGCCGAAATTCTTTCTCAATCAATTCCTGACACTGTTAGAACGATGGAGGCATATGTAAGTAGGGACCGAATTGCTCGAGGTGCTGCTCTAAATTCGTTGGCAGGTGCGATTAGTGTTTTTTTCTATGCACCTACTGATATTAGAGTACCAGTTTCTATCGGTTGCCTAATAATGTTCGTGTACTCATTGTTTATGTACAAAAGGTTGCGGCGCCTTTCGTCTCGTTTTAAACGGGTAGCTATTTCGAAAATTAAGAGTAGGCCTAGCGCCGGAGGTTGAATTTTGGCATAGAATTTCCCCGAGGCTTCAGCTCTAGGATTGAATGCGAGCAAGATTGGCGTATGATCCAGTTTCATTTGAGTCACGACGTCGCCTGCATTCATTCCGCTAAATAACTAGATCTTGCGCCGTCATCAAGATTTTTCGCGTTTTGTTAAACTTCAATACTTGAGGTGGTTAAGCATCGCTTTGTCCTGGATAAATGAGCAATACCATTGCCTCCACAATGGCAGAATTCGGTCGACTGTCGACGTTCATGAAGCCTTAAAATGCTTCCGGAGACCTTGCTCTAGCTTTTCAATAGTCTCCGCTGCCACTATTATGGCCTCAGTAGGCGGAACGTACTCAGCCAGTATAATGCACCGTCTATTCGAGCTAGCTTGCTTGCCAAGTTCTTGAACTCATCATTAAAATGATCGCGCTATGCAGCTTCAGAACATGGGGCGAACGCACTTTTTACTCAAGCCAATACCATCCCAACTCTTGTAGGAGTAATTGTCTTGCTCAATTTCTACAAGCTGGTGCGTTCCGTGTAGGTGCGGGTTAACCCTCGAACACGGGCGCAGCCCGTGCCATCCACGACTACGCTAGGCCAAAGCCCTTTAGTTTCTTCCGCGCAATCCACAGATAGCCGGTTTGCTCGCTAAAAAAGTCTGCAAATTAGACTAACTGCTACTCTTCGTCCAGTCTCTGAAATCCCTGACTGAGGAAAATAAATCCGCCCCCTTTTCGCGCATCACTTGCGTCGAACGGCTCATTAACTTTTGAAAGGCCTGAGGATTCAAAGCAGGCCCGCTACCAGCCCCATTTAAGGCGATCATACAAGGAAACTAACTTCTTGAAATATGAAGCGTAATTATTGTTTTCTAGCTTGTCCTCATTTGTTATGAGAAAGCCGTGAAGGAGGTCGAGGTCAATTTTTTCAGTTTGAAGGAATGGTATAATTGCAGCAGCGACTTCAGGCGGGCAACTTCTTATAATTTCTTCCATCGACTGATCTTGGCGCTTAGCAAATCCCGATTTGTAGGTCTTGAGTCTTAAGTTTTCAGGGTTATATTTAGCCCATTTATCCAAATTGAATCCGCTTTTTTTGTATGACTCTTCGTCATGTATTCCGATTTCGTTTAAATACTTGAATACTGGAACATACGGAGTGCCTCTTCCAGCGCGTGGTATCGCCGATTGCAAAATGCGAGTGGGGTCGTAATTGCGATTTTGGTGGAGGGCGTCATGAATCAAGTCTCGCACCTCAATAGCGTCATACCCTACTTTGGCAATCTCTGGGGCTTCAGTTGTGGCGAGGCCGACGCCTACTAGGAATTCAACGTCCTCTTTGTTTTCTATTTCATCAATACCGACTACGCACAGTTTTTTTTCTGGTTCCAGCGATCGCACTAGTTCGTACAGCTGCTCTTTGCAGTATCGGAGAACACGGGCGGGAATTTTTCTTCTGGTCGCAGCAAGCGCTTTATAAATTTCTGTGAAATCATTAGTCTTAATAAGGACGAGAGGGATTTGAACCTTGTCAATTGTTAGGTATGTATCAGATATGCCAGGATCTTCACCATTTTTGGGGCGCTGAACAAAAATTAGATTTTTGCGCAGTTGTTCAATTTGGTCCTGACCTATACACAATGAAATTGCTCGTAGTAAGCCTGTAATGTTAGTGTCAGTAAGAGAGTATCCTAAGAATATTACTGGATGCTCGACGAAGACTGTGATGAGCTTGGCGGCTAAATATGCATTTCGTTCGTTGAATGTAGTGTAGTCATCAGAGGTGAGTACTAGCGATTGAGGCTCGGTTGCGCAACCGTGAATTTTATATATTTCGCATATTTCTTGCGGGTTAGAGAACAAAAGCTCGTTCTGTCCGATGAATACCTTATAATCAGGAAATAGACCCTCTAGGAAAAGATCCCAATTTGTGGTGATAATTCCGTCGACATTTAGGCTTGAAAGTAGTTCTACTTCTTCACGATACCCGTCGGTAAGTGCTGTCGCAGAATCTAGGTTGGCCAAGTAATTGCATATTTCAATGCGCAGAGCTGAGCTGCTATCTCTTATCTCATTTTTATTGATCTGAACGCTTTCGGCGAACTCAGGAGCTGACCACCAGTATGAGTGAAATTCGTTTGCGAGAAGCTTTGCGGCGGCGGGAGTAAGGCCGTCAGCACTTCCGCGATAGTATTCATACGGTTTATCCATGAGACAGAAGCGGGAGAGTAGCCCCTCCCAGTTTTCCAGCCCAATGTATCTGCGGGAAAATCCTGAACCGATGAAGAGGAATGCACCTGCGGCTCTTGCCTTCAGTATCTGCGTGAGGTCTCGCTCAATCGTCATGTGGGTTTCCTCCTGTCACACTTTGGCGCGCTCCTTTAGGGAGCGCAGGGCAAAACGAGAATCTAATCTGAAACGTGCGTGGCTGGATAGCGTCGGGGCTTCGAATCAGGAATAAACTTCCAGCCGGATGTTGCGAAAATGGTACGAAAGATCGGTTGAGTTGGTGGATGTCACAAAAACAAAGGGTTGGAGCGGAGTGGGACCCACCCATCTAACGGAGCTTTTTCATGGTGCACCCGGGATGTCTGTGGGGTAGGGCGCTAGCGGACCGCTGAAAGACCCGCTTTTGACACGAACGTGGCGTTGAGCCTAACAGCAATCTTTGTGGGAGCGGGTTTACTCGAGAACACCGCACAGCCATTGCCATCCAGTGCCGCGCCTGGTTCGCGGCTAAATCCCACAGCAGGCCCGTGGCGCTCACGAAGCCAGTTCTTTTCTGCGGCAGCTTCGGGTTGATAGCTGCCATTCCCTTGAAGAGCCTGAGACTGGCTTTGGCGAATGGATGGCAGAATGCCTCAGCGCATTTCATCACCCTGTCAGGGTTTTTCACCGGGGCAGGAGCCTGAGAATAGGCTGAGGATAATTTTCAACTGAATGAGGACAGGCCCATCTGTCCCCATTTCTGCCAAGGGAGTGCTGACGTCCAGAGCTTCCCTCCCACTAGTGAATTATGGCCCGCCACGTTCAGCGCAAAATCGAGCAGCGTCAAGCAACGAGCCCAGACTCATGGTATTCCCTTACCTGCACGCCTCTGCGTGCTGGTAAAGGAATGCACTTGAGCAAACGCGGGAATCATGTCATTTTAATATCAGCATGGGTGAATTTGCAGTAGGGTTTAGACGCAAAATTTGGCAATGACTCTGTAAATGGGCCTGCGTTTAAGGCTGAAGTACACTAGCCCGCACAATGAAGAACATCACAACCTCAGAAATACACTTTCCGTGGAGATGGAAAGATTACTTCGCTTATAAAAGGAGCGGCGCATTGCGAGTAGCAGACTTTGAAGAGTCCGAATATAGGGGGCCATTGTATAATCAGTTAGAGTGGGGGAATCATCTGCTGTGGGAGCCCGGGCAAGTATTTGAGAAACACATTGGCATCGACCGCGCCTCAATGTGTACTAACTCGTACCTATGGTCAATGCATGGCTTTGCTTCCCCTTTAGGAGGAGCGCTGATGCATCGCCGTCACTGGGGATTTATTTGGTCTCGCCGCAAGAAGAGAAAAGAACTGCCTAGTTTCCAGCTGAATTTATTTCTTCAAGCCAAAAGGCCGTATAGGCTTTCAAGTGGTAGCAAAGATCTCAAGGCCAAAGGGATTAAAGCGGGGTGTTGGAAATTTGAGATCACAGCTCACCAGCAAATAGCGCTTGAAAAACTTGATGCGAAGCTTGCAGGAGATGCCTTGGTTTGTTATGCATCACCATCGTTTCACATTCAAAGTGATCTGTATAAACACACGATATCTAAAACCATTGTTGAAAACTCCACATTTCCATCAGCGAAGTGCCTTCGTAATCACTCCGCGTGGTATTACGATCAGCCAGGGGCTACCGGCTGCGCGAATCCAGAGTTCGAATCAATTCAAGAGGCTGGTCTCGAGCAGAGAATTCGTACGCTTATTGAACGATCTTCAGAAAAGTTTACGGGCGGTGAATTGGAGAATAGAGAGTCGCTTCTCAAGTTGGCCAATCTTGTGTACGAGTTCGTTGTCGAAGACGGCCCTTCTTTCGCGAGCGCGAGGTTTTCAGAAGAAATTCAATATATATCCGATTACGTCGATGCGGCGGAGCTAGACGATAATGCTGACTATGTTAAGAGCTACCTGTCCGTTATTGCATTTTGCTATTTCTACAAGCTTCAATGGTTCGTGATTGGTTAATTTCTAAATATAGGCAGTTCTCGGATGCTGAGCGATTGTTAATGGGGCAAAATTCGGCGTTCTCGACAGACGGTAGTCGATCTAAAACTGTCTTTCGCGAGAGACGGCTTACGGTTGAATCCACAACCCAAAATATACACTCAATACCGAAGCCGTCATGAGTCGAAATTAAATAGTAAAAAATCAGACGGCAGGCCTTTGGCGACGCATAATTTTAATCAGAGCGGCAGAGGGGGCGTCACCTGCGTCTACATTGCCAGGTTTCTGTCGTTCCCAACCTAGCGTTTGAAGCAGGTGGGCGTAGCTCTCATTGGATCTTCCCCAATTTCCGATTCCATTCCATCGAAAGCCATAACTAGCCGATTTGTTTATAGATACCCTATGAGGTACATCAAGAAATCCATCCAATCCATCCCCGCCAGAACCGTGCGCTCTCGGCTAACAACCGTCCGTCTGTCGCCGCACCATTCAAAAGCGCAATCAGGCTGCAGGCAAAGCACGCCCCGGCCAGCCTCCCAAACAGCACCCACCTCCAGCCCAACGCCGCTCCGCTCCACCCACCCCCCGAGAACGGTGCTCAGGAGGCCAGATCATGAAAGCTGCCGGTTGCAAATGTTAGTAATCGGCAACTTGAGTTGTCTACACAAATCCTGGGGTGTCGGACGGCGAGGCTTTTAGTTTAATGCAGGCATCTAAAAACAAGTTCCCCAGCGGAGAGATTTTAACGCCGCCGCGAATTACTCTAGCTTCATATTCGTTTTTTCCTGAAATATCGAGGAGTATTTTTTGGGTTTCTTCGCTACTTTCCAATCTGCTATATCCATCAGAGTCGTGGAGGCCATATACAGGCAGAATCTCTACAAGCCCCAGGCGCCGCAAGTTGTCTATGTAGTAAGGGCTCATGTTAGGTAGTTCGCATTGTGCATCATCACCGAGGAAATTTATTAGTATTGTGTGGTCGTATCCCGCATTGCTCTCTTTGATTTCTGCCCGAATATTGATTGTTGGGAAAGCATTTCTGTCTAAAAACAATTTCATTATTTTCGCTTCATCAGCCGTCATCTGGCGAATTATCTCAACGAATGCAGGATGAGAAGATTCTGCTGTTGCTCTATCCATGGCTGTGGCCAAAAGATTGGCATATAAATCACTAAGTGCTTCTTCATGACCAATGTATCGAAGGGCATCCAATGCGGGTCCTGCTACATTAAGCTTAGGCGGTACTATGTTCTCAATCGGTGTATCTTTAAGCTTTTCTGCTACTTTTGTCGTCACAAATTTACTGAGTTGATCATAACCCCAAACTAGACTGCTTAGGGGCGATAATGCGATATTAACTGTCTTAGCTACAGTGTGTAATCCTTTCCCGATTTCTCGAACCGAGGGCTGCAGCAAGTCTTGATAAATCGGAACTTCTTTGACTAGGCCTGTGACTGCATCAATCGTGCTTTTGACATTTCCTGATTCGGACATATATTTCTCTCAGTATTCATGTGATTAACGATTGTGCCATGCTTGCGCGTAATGCGCACCGCTTTATCCTTTTTTCTTCCAGTTAGACAACTTGCGAGCAGTTGTCTTGAATGAGCGTCGGCTTTTGGCCGAAAGCAGCCTCTGGCGCACGTCCGCAATTGGTCGAAAGCTGTCGCTCGGGAATGACCTCTCTTGCCCGTATTATGCCTTCCACTGAAGGCCGCTGTGGGGCGTTTCTGTCGTACCCAACATAGCATTTGAAACAGGAGGGAGCAGCTCTTACTGGATCTTCCCCAATTTCCGCTTCGATTCCACCGAAAACCATAACTAGCTGATGTTTTATAGATATCCTAAGAGGTAAATCAAAAAATCCACCAGATTCCAGTCCCGCCAAAACCGTGCCCGCACGACCAACAACCGTCCGTCT
This sequence comes from Pseudomonas sp. NY11955, assembly GCF_048068035.1. Taxonomy (NCBI): domain Bacteria; kingdom Pseudomonadati; phylum Pseudomonadota; class Gammaproteobacteria; order Pseudomonadales; family Pseudomonadaceae; genus Pseudomonas; species Pseudomonas sp. NY11955. The sequence goes on along the minus strand of NZ_JBLUPS010000011.1, from coordinate 162,708 downwards.
GTCTGTCTCCGCACCACACATCAAGGCTTGCAGCGATGCAGGCCTTTTTTGTGCCTGAAAGACCTTGATACTCCTGGCCGCCTGCTGAAACAAATTGCCGAAAACCGGGGGTTTGATCTGTCAGGGCAAATCTTCGACAGTCTTCCGCGAGGACTGCAAACGCGCGTTTTCGGGCATGGCTTGCCAGTCATTGGTCCCCGAAACTGGCAACAGTGGAATTGGTACTCACTGACGTAGGGACAGTCGATAGGCCCCACCATATGGCCGATGTTTCGACTGGGTTCTGACCTGACGGAGCGTAGATCCGAAAACTAAAGAATCGCTGCGACTACAGCCTCATTAACATCCGAAGGCGACCCAAAAGGGTCGCCTTTTCTATTGCCCTGTCGATGGTGATTTCGCCGACTTTGATACCTCGTGGAGTGGGCTGGGGCGCTCAGGTCTTTGTGGAGCAACGTATGCTTCTGCCGGTGAATCCAAGTTCCCGGCAATGGCTGAGCCACCGCCGAACGTTCTCGAAAGGTCGGCGTAATCCCTGTGGGAGCGGGCTTGCCCCGCGAACACGGGCAAAGCCCGTGCCATTCAACACTTGACCCAGCACAAGGCAATTCCAGCTCTGCAAGCGGTGGGTCTGCCTTATGGCCGCCTACTGCAAGCAAGTATGCGAAGAGGACGAATTTAGAATCGTAGCTACTCTATCAAAGCAACCCGAACCCCTCGCTGGCAGTTGCCGAATCGGTACAGCGCATATGTCAAAAGGAGCTGGCAATGACATTGTTCGCGAAACCGTTCAGCAATCACGACCGCTCTGCGTCGGCGGGCAGACTCTGGAAACTTAGTTCGACTTTCTTCCTGGCGAGCGCCATTGCCATGGCGTCGCAGGCCTGGGCGGAGGAGAAAGCCAAACCGGCCACCGCTGCAACCAAGGCGGCCAATGACGCGCTGCTCAAGGAGTTGCCATTCAACGACAAGACCTCGTTCGAGCTGGCCCACAAGGGCTTCATCGCACCGCTGCCAAAAGAGCCCATCAAGGGCCCCTCAGGCAACCTGATCTGGGACCCAGGCAAGTATGCTTTCATCAAGGAAGGTGAAGCGGCTCCCGCTTCGACCAACCCCAGCCTGTGGCGCCAATCGCAGTTGATCAACATTTCCGGCTTGTTCGAGGTTACCGACGGCATCTACCAGGTGCGTAACTATGACCTGTCGAACATGACCATTGTCGAGGGCAAGGAAGGCATCACCATCTTCGACCCGCTGATCTCATCGGAAACCGCCAAGGCAGCGCTTGACCTGTACTACCAGCATCGGCCAAAGAAACCGGTAGTCGCGGTGATCTATACCCACAGTCACGTCGACCATTACGGCGGTGTGCGGGGCGTGGTAAACGAGGACGACGTCAAGGCCGGCAAGGTCAAGATCTATGCGCCCAAGGGCTTCCTCGAACATGCCGTGGCCGAGAACGTGATGGCCGGTACTGCCATGAGCCGCCGTGCCAGCTACATGTACGGCAACCTGTTGCCGCCAAGCGAAACCGGCCAGCTCGGTGCCGGCCTGGGCACTACCACCTCCGCCGGCACCGTGACCCTGATTCCGCCCACCGACATCATCGAGAAGACCGGCGAGAAGCGCACGATCGACGGGCTGACCTATGAGTTCCTCTACGCGCCCGGCAGCGAGGCGCCGGCCGAGATGCTCTATTACATCCACGAGAAGAAGGCGCTGAACACCGCCGAGGACTCCACGCACACCTTGCACAACACCTATTCCCTGCGCGGTGCGAAGATTCGCGAGCCACTGCCTTGGTCCAAATACCTCAACGAAGCGCTGAAAATGTGGGGCGACGATGTGCAGGTCATGTACGCCATGCACCATTGGCCGGTCTGGGGCAACAAGGAGGTCAAGGATCAACTGTCATCGCAACGGGATATGTACCGTTACATCAACGACGAGACCCTGCGCCTGGCCAACAAGGGCTACACCATGACCGAGATCGCCGAGCAGGTGAAACTGCCCCCGTCGATCGCCAACCGCTTCTCCAACCGTGGCTACTACGGCTCGCTCAACCACAACGTCAAGGCCACCTACGTGCTGCACCTGGGCTGGTTCATCGGCAACCCTGCCACCTTGTGGGAGCTGCCGCCGGATGAGCAAGCCAAGCGCTACGTCGACATGATGGGCGGCGCCGACGCTGTACTGAAAAAGGCCAAGGAGTACTACGACAAGGGTGACTATCGCTGGGTGGCTGAGGTGGTCAACCATGTGGTCTTCGCCGACCCGAGCAATCAAGCGGCAAAGAACCTTCAAGCCGACACGCTGGAGCAACTGGGTTACCAGGCCGAGAGTGGCCCATGGCGCAACTTCTACCTGACCGGTGCCCAAGAACTGCGCAATGGCGTACAGAAACTGCCAACACCGGACACGGCCAGCCCAGACACTGTCAAGGCAATGGATCTGGACCTGTTCTTCGACTTCCTGGCCATGCGGTTGAAAGGGCCAGAAGTGGGCGACAAGCACATCACCCTCAACCTGGACTTCACCGACCTCAAGCAGAAGTACACGCTGGAAATGGTCAACGGTGTGCTCAACCACACCGAGGGCATGCAAGCGAAGGATGCCGACGCAAGCATTAGCCTGACCCGCGACACTTTGAACAACATCATGCTCAAGCAGACCACGCTCAAGGACGCGGTCAGCAAAGGCGACGTGAAGGTCGAAGGTGCCGAGGGCAAGCTAGAGGAGCTGATGAGCTACATGGATAACTTCGAGTTCTGGTTCCCGATCGTTACACCTTGAATGCTCCCTGACGCGCTGGGTGTCAAGCAGGGCACCGAGTAATCGGTGTCCTGCTCTTTTCAAGAAACGTTGAAAATGCACTCAGGTTTCAGCGAGCGTCTTCCGAACAAGGCGCACACATCCTTGAAAGCCTGATGCCATTTTTCACAGTGCTCGCTCATCAGAGACCTAGCTAGAGGTATAGAAATCATTCGTATCTAACAATTGTCAGCTAATTCGCTACTATTCGTACATTTTTCAAGGAATTTTCTTACAAAGCCCCTACTTGCTCTATCAAGCAATGTGAGGCTAAATCTCTCCGTCACGATAATTCCCGTGACCGGGCGTAGGAACCCGTTGGTAAACTTGGCGCACGCACTTGGCGCCCCTGCACCACAGCTGGCGCCTTTTTTTGTCTGCTGTGCTGTGTCATGGCGGCTGTGTGTGGGCAGGCTTCGGCCTGGCCGGGTTTCCAAGTTTCCCGGTATTCCTACCCCGCACACAGCTGCCACCCAATCCCGTAGGAAGGATCGTGGCAGCTCCAGCTTAAACTTGGAGCCTCATGCATGCTTACCTCAAGTCCAAGCAAGATCCTCGCATCCGTTCTCCGCCGTCGTTCCCCAGCGGCTCGTAACTACCTCATCGTCAGCCAACCCCGCTTCCTCTGTACGCAATCGGAGGCACGCCATGACTGACCAAGAACGCCTATCCACCCTCCAAAGCTACGCCTGGACCCTCGAACTGCTAGGCGAGGCCTTGGTCCAGCACGATGAAATGCTGGAGTGCGAACACAACCCGCGACTGAGCTTTCGCAACACAGCCGGTATCCATCAGGCGATTCGGATCATCAGCCGGTTGGCCAGTGAGCAGTGTGGGAAGGTGATGGCGCGAAGTGGGCAAGATCTGGAGTGTCGGCCAGATCATTGATGTAAGGCGGAGCCAAATATCACCGGTGCGGCTGGTCGGCCGCCTGGTGATTTATCCCTGTTGGATAGGGGGCTTCGGGCTGTTCAGATACCACTTCTGACTCTGAACGCTCCACGCGTTCAGATTGGATAAAACCAGGTGCCTCGATCACTCATTCGGTCGCTTCAAAAGCCGTAGCGTACTGTACGGTCCCAGATGGCAACTCACCATCGAAGGACAGCGCCTGGAAGTATTCCTGAGGTACCCCTGGCAGTTCTAACCCTGGGTGGGGCTTGAAGCCGAAGCGGCCATAGTAATCAGGGCTGCCCAGCACGACACAGCCAACGCCACCCAGGCGCTGCAACTCAGCCAGAGCCGCTTTCATCAAGGCTGAACCAACACCTTGGCCCTGTCGGCCAGGCCAGACAGAAATTGGTCCAAGCCCGAACCAGCAGCTTGCTCCAGACGAAATCGTGACAGGGGAGATTGCGACATGGCCGATGATCTCATTGCCCTCTACGCCTACCAGCGAGACGGTGAGTTGATGGCTGCGGCGCAGTGCATTGACGATAAAATGCTCGGTGTGGCTTGAATACGCTTCGTGTTCGAACGCTGCCGCAATCAGTCTTGTAATGGTGGCGATGTCTTCTGGGTGTTCGTCGCGGATTGTCATAGTCATTCTACGTTTCTCTTCGATGTTCGGGAGACTGCCGATAGGTTACGTACCCGTCGGCGCTCTCAGCCTTCCTTCTGCAAAACAAATAGCTGATAGCCATACTCGCCAAGGTATCGCTGATGGATATCCAGTTCGTTGTTGATGTCGGCCAATGCCTTTGTTGAAAAGTCTTGTGCACAAAGGCCAGCAACCTTTTCACGCAACGGCGCCAAGTAGTTCTGCCACGCCTGCTGGCTCAGCGGGTAGCTGTGCAGTACCCGGTATCCCAGCTTGCCAACAGCAGCCAAACGGCTACTCACCGTTGCCATGTCAGGATAATTGTGCTGCCAGAACACAGCGGCTTCCTGGTGGGGTTTATCGGCTAGCCATACCAGATCACTGACCACCAGAAACCCTTGCGCACGGATAAACGGCCTCCAGTTTTTCAGGGCCTCGGCAAAGCCCATGATGTAGGCGCTGCCTTCTGCCCAGATCGCATCGAACTGCCGGCCTGCAAAGGGGAGCTCGGTCATGCTGGCGCAAACCAGCGTGACTCGGTCCTGCAACGCCCTGGCAGTAACGGTTTCCCGCAAGCAGCTCAAGCTGTACTCATCATTGTCCAGGGCAGTGATCAGCCCTTGGGTACGCTCTGCCAGCAGCACGGTGGTGCTACCTCTGCCGCAACCAATCTCCAGCAGCGTGCGCGGCACGACAGGCAGTGCATGCAGTGCCTGCAAGGTATCCTCGGCAGACCCCGGCCCAAGGCAATCCAGGCCCTCAAAGATGCGTTCGAAATCGGCCATGTACTGTTCGTGTTGATTCATGTCTTTCGACAGCCACTTCAAGCGCAGCGCCTGTTTTTCACTGAAACCCTGTTTGAGCAGCCAGTCCAGGTGCGCCCCCGGTGCCTGGCTCTCCAAGGCCTGGTGCCACTGTCGCATGGAGGCCATGCCTAGAATGGACGCGAGCAGATCCCGAGACTGCTGTTTTGCGGCAATTTCCTGTTCCAGCGTTTGCAGGCGCTCAAGCAGCAACGCTCTGTCGATGCGTGATTCCAGGCAAGCCCGGCACTCCCTCAAGGTCAGCCCCCCAGCCTGAAGCTGCTGCAGTAACTTCAGCTGCTGAAGATCATGATCCGAGTACGTGCGGTAGCCGTTGGCCTGGCGTTTCGATGAAATCAGCCCCAGCTTTTCGTAATAGAGCAGCGTGGAACGGCTCAAGCCAGCCTTCGCCGCCAGCTGTGAAATGCGATACATGCAGCTTCACCTCGTTCTGTGGTCTACGACCTTAAACTATGAAGTTATAGACAGGTAAAGTGGGGAATTCTGGGCTGCTGCTCGGGGGCATAGGCCTCGATAGCTTTTGCACAACGATCCCTTTCAGCCGATCACGGAAAAAGCCGCAACAAAGAACGTTTCTGGCCTAGGCGCAAATTCGGCTGCTTTTCCCAGGTGGTAAACGGGCGTGGGCTATGCGCAAGCAAGGTAAAACAATAGAGACAAGGCAGTTGGCAAAAAATCCACTTTAGGGATTTCCATGTGGAACTTGAGGTGGCACGATGGGTTTTTAAGAAGATAGGTGCATGGGCTGATGGTTTTGGATGTTGATGCCGTGGTAGGTGTATTGATGGCGTTGGTCAATATTGTGGGTGCGTTGGCTTTGCTTGTTTTGATTTATGTCGCATGGCTGTTTTCAAGAAAAAGCGTTCAGAAATTTTCGCCTGACGCCATGAATGTAAAATTTGCTAAAGCATTCTCTCGCAGGTGGGTGATACTCGCATTTCTGGTTTGCGGTATTAATGTCATATTTTGTCTGGTTGGGCCTGTATCAAGTCCGAGCTGGGATTTTGTAGCGGCGTTGTTTGTCGGTGGCGCACTCCAGTTTCTGATACAAGGGAAAGGTTTTGGAGTACCTCTTGGACTGGGGCTCAAGATGACCGTGGATCGAGCCCCCAAGCTGAATGTCTCGCTGTCGAAATATACGATGAGCTTTCACGTGGATAAGCACTTCAGGGAGCATCGAGCTGAAATAACGAGCCTGATGATCGAGGCCATAAATAGTCTGAACGTAGCCGGTTGTGAGTATGATTACGTATTGAAAAGTTGGATTTTTGCGGACCGCAAAGGATGTGATACAAAGCTTGTACAACAAGTGGAGTCTTGCCTTCGGTATATACGCTTGGGGATTTTGAGTTTCATCCCCGCCGCTGTGCTGGCTGCCTTAATCTGCGTTGTCTCTTCCGTGTATGGTCTCAGTACGAACGTTGTAGGTGCTGCATTTATTCTATTTGTGCTTGGGCTTTTGCTGGCGATAGGTATGCCGTTAATGATGGGCTTACGTATTCGGAATCTGACCAAGGATCTCTGGTCTGGTCAATGTGCCAAGAATCAGGCAGCGGCTGCCATGAGGCTGAGCAAAAAAATGATCAAGAGGACCACTGGGCTTGAATGTTCTTTTATTTCCTATCGTCCCTGCCCTGTGTTTAATCTTATTGCAGCTAGCTTTCGCAAACGGCCGCCGGTGAATCCGGCTCGGTTACAGGAGCAGGGGCAGCTCGAAACCTTTATAGGTATTGAGGCTGGTTTTGTACTTGTGCATTCGAAAAGCAGCAAAGAAAAATCGTGCGTTTGCGCACCGGCACCTTCAGAGATTGCGCTGGCACGCGACTCAGGGGGCTGCCGGCAAATGCCGCCGGAATAACCCGGCGGCCAAGCTTTTCTTGAACCCGTCTCAGCTCACCGTTAACGCGGCATTCAACATCAACACCACCATCAAACCGACCACAGCCACGATGGACTGCACCACCGAAATGGTCTTGGTGGCTTCGCCCATGGTCATCCCGAAGGACTCCTTCACCATCCAGAACCCTGCATGGTTGGCATAGTTGAAGAACAGCGAACCGCAGCCGATGGACAACGCCAGCAACGGCAGGTTGAGGCTGGGGTCAGCGCCGGCCAGCGGTGCCAGCAGGCCTGCAGCCCCTACGATACCCACAGTGGCGGAGCCGGTAGACACCGAGAGCAACATCGCAATCAGCCACCCCAGGATCAGCGGAGGAAAGGCAGACTGCTGAGTCAGGTGCACAATGGCGTCGCCGACCTTGGCACTGGTCAGCATCTCCTGGAAGGCCCCGCCGCCGGCGATGATCATGATGATCGAAGCGATAGGCTTGAGGCTCTTGCCCAGTGCGTCGCGCAGCTGTTCAGCGTCGCCACCGCGCGCCAGTACCAGGCTGGCGCCGGCGAACAGCACGCCCAGCAGCATGGCGATCAGCGGGTTGCCGAGGAAACTGGCCAGCTCCAGCAGCGCATTGCCTTTGGGTAGCAGCATCTCGGCGACGGCATGAACCAGCATCAGGATCGCCGGCAGCAACGCGGCCAGCATGCCGATCACTACGCCGGGGCGGGGTTGATCGTCGGCTTTGTCAGCCAGGGTGAACTGGTCCAGCAAGGCCTGATCGGGCCGGGTGCTCATGCGCGGCGAAATGCACATGCCATACAGCGGGCCGCCCAGGATCATTGCCGGAATAGCCGCCAGGAAACCATAGAGCATGGTGGGCCCTACGGAGGTCTTGAGCACGGCGATGGCGGTCAAGGGGCCAGGGTGCGGCGGTACCATGCCGTGCATGGCGGCCAGCGCGGAAATTACCGGCACACCGACATACACATACGCCGAGCCTTTGAACCGCGCCTGGCCTTCCAGCTTGCGCGCCACGCTGAAGATCAGCGGCAGCATGATCACTAGGCCCACCTCGAAAAACATCGGGATGCCGATGACAAAGGCAACCAGCATCATGGCCCAGGGAATCATGCGGTCCGAGGTGCGCTTGAGGATGACATCGGCGACCTGCTCGGTGACGCCAGCGTCAGCCAGGATTTTGCCGAGCATCGCGCCCAGCGCGATCACCACCCCGACGGCCCCCAGGGTTTTTCCGGCGCCGGTAAGCAAGTGGGCGACGATGCTGCCTGGTTCCATGCGGGTAGCGAAGCCCACACCAATGGACACCACCAGCAAGGCCAGCAGCGGGTGCATCTTGAGGCGCGAAACGATGAGCGCCACCAGTACCAGGACGCTGACCAGTGCCGTCAGTAACAACTGAATATCTAAGGGAGTCATTCAAGAAATCTCGGTTCGGATGGCGCTCGAGCGGCGTTCCGGTTTCGATGGAGGGAAAGCGAATTTGCGCTACCTGACGCCTACCGGCGGCAGCCTGGTAACGGAAGATTGGCAGCAGAGAGGAATGGTTCTGAGGCTGGCAGTGTTCATCGAGCGATTCACCTTGTTGTATGGTCATATATATGAATCTGACCAAAGTATTCGCGCTGTAATGGGGCACTGTCAAGCGCGCAAAATCTAAAGCCCACGCGATCATTGTGGGAGCGGGCTCGCCCGCGAACACCGGCGAAGCCGGTGCCATTCACCGAGTTGGATTCTTCGCGGGCATGCCCGCTCCCACAGGCGTTGTCGCTGTGCCGCCAGGTATTAGCTTCGAGTGGCCTTTTAGCCCCAACAGTCAATACTTCTCTCAATACGCAGGCGTGTTCCTGGTGGCGCGCGCCGCTTGGGAGGTGTCTGGTGAACAAATTAACGATCGTGGGTGCCGGCCTGGTCGGCGAGGCGGCGGCGCAAATCATTGCCCGTGACGAGTTGTGCCGTGAACTGGTGTTGATGGATGTGCAGGGCGAGTTGGCCCAGGGCAAGGCGCTGGATGTGTGGCAGGCCGCTGTCGAGTCAGGCTCCGATACCCGGGTTTACGGTGGGGCCAAAGCTAAAATGCTGGACGGTTCTGAGCTGGTGGTGATTACCGCAGGCGTGCCGCGCAAGCCTGGCCAGTCGCGCCAGGACGTGCTGAGCATCAACCTGCCGATATTGGATGGCATCATGAAGGACATCAAACACCATGCCCCGGCAGCGACGGTGTTGGTGGTGTCCAACCCGGTCGACGTGTTGACCTATCGCGCCTGGAGCATCAGCGGGCTAGGGCGTGACAAGGTGTTTGGGCAGGCGGGTGTGCTGGATACCGCGCGCATGAAGTGCTTTATCGCTGAACAAACGGGCTTCTCTGCCAAGGACATCACGGCGCTGGTGCTGGGCGGGCATGGCGACAGCATGGTGCCGCTGATGCGCTATTGCCAGATCGGCTCGGTTCCCCTGTCGCACTTCCTGTCCAATGAGGAGATCGAGCAGATTGTCGAACGAACTCGCAAAGGCGGCGGCGAGATTCTGGGGTTGAAGAAGATGGGCAGCGCCTGCGATGCACCGGGCGTGGCCATTGCGCAGATGGTGGATGCCATCGCCAATGGGCGAAATCGCATTTTGCCGGCGGTGGCGATTCTACAGGGTGAGTACGGGCGCGATGATATTGCCATGGGCGTGCCCTGTGTACTCGCAGATAAGGGGCTTACGCGGGTGATCGAATTGCCGCTGGATGCGCAGGAGCAGGCGATGTTCGATCAGTCTGCCGATCAGGTGGCGCGGGATATTGCTGAGATGAAGGCGTTGTGAGTGAGGGGGCACGGTCTTAATGTGTTCGCCATAGCGTTTTTGGCGCCTGTGCGATCGAGCGCCGCCCGCGCGGCGCATCGCGAGCGAAGCTCGCTCCTACATTTGTTTCGGGCCAGTATCGCCTGTGGCAGGCGCGCGCGACCGCCTTGTTTGTACGACGCTATATCGAGCCATGCGCCAAGGCGTACGCGCGCAAATCCCACAGGAAAAATTGGCCCGAAACAAATGTAGGAGCGAGCTTCGCTCGCGATGCGCCGCGCGGGCGGCGCTCGATTTATGCCCCCCTGAAACATTCAAGGCAAACACCTGAACAGCAGTCCCTCGCCCCAATTGCCCATATCCATTCTTCCAAGCTACCATTGTGAATAATTCCTATTAGCATAATGGCGTCCCCCATGAATGCCCCTCCCAGCCTCCCAGCCCCTGGTTTCGAACTGGAGGAACTGTACCGTTCCCATCACGGCTGGATCCGCCAGTGGCTACAGCGCAAGCTCGGCAACGCCCACGATGCGGCGGAGTTGGCGCAGGATGTGTTCGTGCGGCTGCTGAGCAAACCCCGTGCGTTCAATGACCACGAGCACGCCCGTGCTTACCTGGGGCGTATGTCGCGCAATGCCTGTGTGGATTTCTGGCGTCGGCGCCGCGTGGAGCAGGCTTACCTGGAGGTGCTGGCAGCCCAGCCAGAGCATCTGGTGCCATCGCTTGAGCACCAGGCCGTCATCCTCGAAACCCTGGAGCAACTGCAGGCGATGTTCGAGCGCATGCCCAAGCGGGTGGCCGAGGCATTTTTCATGGCGCAGCTGCAGGGCATGAAGCAGCGCGAGATCGCCGAACAGCTGGGCGTGAGCGAGCGCAGCGTGAACACCTACCTGGCCCAGGCGATGTACCAGTGCCTGCTGCTGGAAGTGCAACTGGATGACGCCCTGAGATGAGCAGGGCGCCACTTGACCATGCTGTGCTGCAAGCAGCTGCCGGCTGGTTCGCGCAGCTGCATGCGGCGCAGAATGACCCCGCCGCCAATGCGCAATGGCGTGCTTGGCTGAAGGAAGATGCGCGGCATCGCCTGGCCTGGTCCTATGTGGAAAACATCAACCAGCGCTTCGGTAACCTCGACGGCCAGGCCGAGCAGGCGCGACAGGTGTTCGACAGCGTTCGGCGTGGCCAGCAATCGCGCCGGACTGTGCTTGGCAGCCTATGTGTGGCGGGCGCGGCAGGGCTGTTGGGATGGGGTGGCTGGCAGCGAGGTTGGGTAGACTCGCCGCGCGCCTGGTTCGCCACCTATCGCACGGGCCTGGGCGACGTGCGGCCGCTTACGCTGGCCGATGGTAGCCAGCTGTGGCTGAACGGCGAAACGGCGCTGGATGTGCAGTTCGATGAAGGCATGCGGCAGCTGCACTTGTATCGCGGTGAAATCCTGGTTGAAACCGGCAAGGACCCTCGGCCTTTTACCGTCGTGACGCGGGCAGGGCGGATGCAACCGCTTGGCACGCGGTTCAGCGTGCGCGACCAAGGCCTGACAACCACCTTGAACGTATTTGCTGGCGCCGTACAGGCAACCTGCGCCGGCAGTGGCCGGCAAGCCACGTTGCACGCCGGGCAAATGATGGTGTTCGACGCGCAGCATGCCGGTGCATCGTTCGCCGCACAACCGTGGCGCGAGGACTGGAGCCGTGGTGTGCTGGTGGCCGAGGACATGCCGTTGGGCCAAGTGGTCGATATTCTGCGCGACTACCGGCATGGCCACCTGGGCATCGACCCGTCGCTTGGCAGCTTGCGTGCGGTCGGTACCTTCCCGCTGCTCGACACGGACCGCACCCTGGCAATGCTCGAGCGCGCGTTGCCCATTCGGGTAGTGCGCACCTTGCCTTGGTGGGTCTCCATCGAGGCGCGCTGAAAAATTTCAAAATTCTTTTTCTGGTTTTACGACGCTCATGCGCTTGGTGGGATGACGCTACTTCATCCTACTTTCGCAAGGACCCCTTCATGTTGCTTCGCGACTCTGCTTCTGCGCGCCGTCATCCGCTGGCCCTGGCCATTCTCCTTGCCCTTGGTGGCCATGTTGGCGCCGCCCAGGCCGACAGCAACGGCACCGTGGCGCAGGCTGTGCTGTTCGACATCCCGGCCGGGCCGTTGGCGCGGCAACTGAATCTGCTGGCCAGCCAAGCCGGGTTGTTGATTGGCGGTGATGCCACGCTCACCGCCAACAAGCAGAGCCAGGTGGTACACGCCAGCAGTGTGGAGCAGGCGCTGGCGCAGATGCTGGCCGGCAGTGGGGTGGAGGCGGTGCGCACGGGCGAGCGGGAGTTCCAGCTGGTGCGTCAGGCCGAGGACGCGGCGGGCGCCGTGACGCTGGGCAGTACCACCATCTCCGGTCAGGGCCTGGGCGACTTGACGGAAGGCACCGGGGCCTATGCTACGGGGCGTTCGTCCACCGCCACCAAGCTGCCGATGAGCCTGCGCGAAACGCCACAGTCGGTCACCGTGGTCACCCGTCAGCGCATGGATGACCAGAACATGAAAAACCTCGACGACGTCATGCGTAATGCCACCGGCGTCACCATCATCAAGAACGGCAGCGAGCGCTCGCTGTACCAGGCCCGCGGGCAAACGGTGGATAACCTGCAGATTGACGGTGTGCCGACCAACATCGGCAACCCCTATTCGATGGACACTATCTCCAAGCCCAACACCGATATCTACGACCGCGTGGAAGTGGTGCGCGGTGCCACCGGCCTGATGGAAGGCGCGGGTAACCCGTCGGCTTCGATCAACCTGGTCCGCAAGCGACCCACGACCGGGCGCCAGGCGTTGCTCGAAACATCGGTTGGCTCGTGGGACGACTACAAGACCATGGTCGACCTGTCCGCGCCGCTGAACGAAGCAGGCACCCTGCGCGGCCGCTCGGTCATTACGTACAACAATGCCAACAGCTACCTGGACACTGCCCAGAAGGAAAACCAGCTTTTCTACGGCATTATCGAGGCCGATCTGGATGAGTCGACCCTGGCCACCGTCGGGTTTACCTATCAGAAGGACCGCAACGCCGGTTATGACTGGTCGGGCCTGCCCAGCAAGGAGAGCGGCGCGTTCTACCCGATTTCCCGCTCTACCTCGCTGACCGGCGACTGGAACCACCTGGACAAGCGCAATACCACCCTGTTCGCCGATCTCCAGCACACCTTCGCCAACGGCTGGAAGGGCGTGGTGGCGGTGAACCAGATGTGGGCCAAGTCGGACTTCCTGGGCAACTACACCTATCCGGGGGGGGGCACCGATCTGTTCACCCTCAACCCGCGCCACTTTCACTTCGATGACACGCAAACCAGCATCGACGGCTATTTCACCGGCCCGTTCCAGCTGCTGGGCCGCCAGCATGAGCTGATCGTCGGTGGCAACTGGAACAAGGACGACTTCGACTATCACGGCGGGCGCGATGCAACCTACCGCTACATCGTCGACATGAACGACCTGGCAGCGTTCGACCCACCCAAGCCGACCGCCCTTAACGTCAACCAGTGGCAATACAACCGCACCCAGGAGCAGAAGGGCGTGTATGTGGCCAGCCGGTTCAGCCTTACCGACAGCACCACGTTCATCCTCGGCAGCCGCCTGAGCTGGTACAGCCACGATTCGCTGGACGACACCAATGGCGTGCGTGAGCCCACAGACCACAAGCACTTCTCCAAAAGTGGCGAAGTCACCCCGTATGCGGGCCTGGTGCAGGACCTGAACGAAAACTGGTCGGCCTATGTCAGCTACACCGAAATCTTCAAGCCGCAGAGTGCGCAGGCTGTGGATGGCAGCACGCTCCGTCCGATGACCGGCAGCAACTACGAGATTGGCTTGAAGGGTGAGTTCCTGGACAAGCGCCTACAAACTGCCATTGCGTTGTTCCAGGCCGACCAGACTGGCCGGGCGGAACTGGTGACCTGTGAAATGGACTGGTCTTGCTACCGCGCATCCGACAAGGTGCGCAACAAAGGCATCGAGCTTGAGCTGACCGGTGAGGTGCTGGCGAACTGGAATGTGTCGGCGGGGTACACCTATACCCAGTCCAAGTACATCGGCGGCGAGCAGAAAGGCGAAGACTTCAACGGCGCCTCGCCACGTCACCTGTTCAAGGTTGCCACCGACTACCGCCTGCCAGGTGCGCTCAACCAACTGCGTGTAGGCGGCAGCTTCTACGCCCAGAGCAAGATGACCCAGACCGAAGTTGGCGAGGACTACAAGATCCAGCAGGACGCTTACCACCTGACCAACCTGCATGCGATCTACGAGATCAACAAGAACCTCGAAGTGCAGTACAACCTGGATAACGTGTTCGACAAGAAGTATTACCAGACCCTGGGCAACCCCAACTACTGGAACTTCTACGGTGAACCGCGCAATTTCAACGTGGCGCTGCGGGCCAGGTTCTAAGTGGCGAGGTAACGCTTTCAAGCTGGAGGCCAAGACCGAGCTGGCGTGCCCTGAGGGCTGCTTTGCGGCCCATCAGGTGACATAGGTGTTGGAATCAACGCACCAGCCGTGGCACCACCCGCACATAAACCAGCTCACTCACCAACTCCACCAGCGTTTGGGTAATCACCGCCGCCGCCGCCAACCCGCGCATCTCTTCGGGCAAGGCCAGCGCCAGCGGCAACACCACCAGCGAGTTGCGCGTGGCGGCGCTGAAGGTTACCGAGCGTGCCTCGGTGGCGGGCAAGCGCAGCAACCGCGCCGCGATGAACCCAAGCACGGGCGCCAGCAACATGAAGCCGATGTAGACCGGAATCACCGGTAGCAAACGGTCGAAGTCACGCAACACCACCGCAATTTGCGAAGCGATCACCACCACCAGCACCAAGGCCATCGCCGGTACCGGCAACCACGCCCAGGCATCGTTCCAGGCCGATATCGCGCGTGAGCGCCGGGCACCGGCGCTGGTGAGCACCGCGAGGGCCATCGGCAACACGATCAGCAGCACGAACGCTTCCACGAACGGGGCGATGGAGATGGCCACGTGGTTGCTGTCACCGAGCATCAACGTCAGGTAGATCGGCAGCAGCAGCAGTTGCACCAGCAGCAGCACGGGGGTGGCGGCCAGGGTCAGGCGCGAGTCGCCTTTGCCAATGTGGGTGAACACCACCACATAGTCGATGCAGGGTGTGAGCAGCACCAGCAAGGCGCCGACGAGGATCGCCGGGTGTTCCACCAGCCCACGGGTGATGGCCCAGACCAACAGCGGCACGAGGATGAAGTTGGCCAGTAGCAGGGCGGTGATGAAGCGGCGGTTACCCAGGCCCTGGCGCAGGTCGAGGAAGGGAATTTGCAGGAACATCGCGTACATCAGCACTGCGATGGCGGGGGTTACCAGGGTTTCCAGGTGACGCGCGCTGTCACTGGCCAGCAAGCCAAAAATGGCAGCGGCGAGGACGGCGGCGAAGTAGATGGGGATCTGCCGGGTTTCAAGTTGCTCTCTGGTCAAGGTGCGGCCTGTGCTTGGTGGTGTCAAAGGGGCACAGGGTAATACGTGATGGCAGGTGGCTGCTCGAAATCATCTCCTGTGGGAGCGGGCGTGCCCGCGAACACCGGCGCAGCCGGTGCCATCGACCGTGTTGCTTTCTTCGCGGGCACGCCCGCTCCCACAGGATTCGTATCAGGCCGGCGAGCCCGATAACGAAAAAGCCCGGCACGGGGCCGGGCTTTCTCACTTCAGGCTAGCGCCTATCAGTTGCCGTAAACCGGCAGCTTCTTGCAGATGGCCTTGACCTTCTCACGTACGGCGTCGATTACCGCTTCGTTGTTCAGGTCAGCCAGGATGTCGCAGATCCAGCCAGCCAGTTCCTTGCACTCGGCTTCCTTGAAACCACGGGTGGTAACGGCTGGGGTGCCGAAACGCAGGCCCGAGGTGACGAACGGCGAACGTGGGTCGTTCGGTACCGAGTTCTTGTTCACGGTGATGAAGGCTTTGCCCAGGGCGGCGTCAGCGTCCTTACCGGAGATTTCCTGCTTGATCAGCGACAGCAGGAACAGGTGGTTCTGGGTGCCACCGGAAACCACGTCGAAACCACGCTCGATGAACACGCTGGCCATGGCCTGGGCGTTTTTCACCACCTGCTGCTGGTAAGCCTTGAACTCAGGCTGCAGGGCTTCCTTGAAGCAGATGGCCTTGGCGGCGATGACGTGCTCCAGCGGGCCGCCTTGTGCGCCTGGGAAGACAGCGGAGTTCAGCTTCTTCTCGATGTCGGCGTTGGCACGGGCCAGGATCAGGCCGCCGCGCGGGCCGCGCAGGGTCTTGTGGGTGGTGGTGGTGACCACGTCGGCGAACGGCACTGGGTTCGGGTACACGCCAGCGGCAACCAGGCCGGCAACGTGGGCCATGTCGACGAACAGGTAGGCACCGACCTTGTCGGCGATGGCGCGGAAGCGGGCGAAGTCCAGAACCTGCGAGTAGGCCGAGAAGCCGGCAACGATCATCTTTGGCTTGTGCTCGACAGCCAGGCGCTCGACTTCGTCGTAGTCGATCAGGCCGTTGCCGTCGATGCCGTACTGGATGGCGTTGTACAGCTTGCCCGACGAGCTTACCGAAGCACCGTGGGTCAGGTGGCCACCGTGGGCCAGGCTCATGCCCAGGATGGTGTCACCGGCCGACAGCAGGGCCAGGTAGACGGCGGCGTTGGCCTGGGAGCCAGCGTGTGGCTGGACGTTGGCGTAGTCGGCGCCGAACAGCTCCTTGGCACGGTCGATGGCCAGTTGCTCGACGACGTCGACGTACTCGCAACCACCGTAGTAGCGCTTGCCTGGGTAGCCTTCGGCGTACTTGTTGGTCAGGACCGAGCCCTGAGCTTCCATGACTGCCGGGCTGGTGTAGTTTTCCGAAGCGATCAGCTCGATATGCTCTTCCTGGCGCAGGGCTTCTTGCTGCATGGCTTCGAAGAGCTCGGCGTCGTACTTGGCAATGGTCAAATCACGGCTGAACATGGCGGTCCTCAAGGATCGGGGTAATTTGGGTGGGCATTCTAACCGATTGATCCGCGCCTGGCATATGAAGTGGCATCAAGTCGCGGACCAATGGGCTTCATGTTGCATCCCGCGCCGTGCCTGGGTTGCGTGGCTCCCCGAGTTGACTCATAAGTCCAGTTTCAAGGCGCCTGTAGGAGCAGCCTTGTGCTGCGAAGAGGCCGGCATTGCAAAAGAAGATTTGCCCCCCGTTATGGGCTTCTTCGCAGCACAAGGCTGCTCCTACAGGTGATCGAGGCATGGCAGGTACATCTGGCGCGGGTCAATGGAACATGAACAGTGTCTCGTTGGAGAACTGCGCCTCGAACTGATGCGCCGGCATCGGCCGCCCGAACAGGTAGCCCTGCACCTCATCGCAACCATGCTCGCGCAGGAACTCCAGCTGCTCGTGGGTTTCCACGCCCTCGGCGATTACCGCCAGGTTGAGGCTGTGGGCCATGGCGATGATCGCCCGGGCGATCTGCGCATCTTGTTCGCCCTCGGGCAGGCCGTCGACGAAGGTGCGGTCGATCTTCAGTACGTCGATGGGGAACTGCTTGAGGTAGTTGAGCGACGAGTAGCCCGTGCCGAAGTCGTCCACCGCGATGCTCAGGCCGAGGTTTTTCAGGCTGGCCAGAATCTGCAGCGCTTCGTTCACTTCGCGCATCAGGATGCTTTCGGTCAGCTCCAGCTCCAGGCAGGCCGGCGGCAGGCCGCTTTCATCGAGAATGTTGGCGATTCGTGTGCCCAGCTGGCCATCGGAGAACTGCCGCGCCGAGATGTTCACCGACACCTTCGGCACCCGCACCTTGGCCTTGTGCCAGGCTTTGAGCTGGCGGCTGGCCTCGCGCAATACCCAGTCGCCCACGTCCACCACCAGGCCCAGTTCTTCGATCACCGGGATGAAGTCGCCCGGCGGCACCAGGCCACGGGTTGGGTGGCGCCAGCGCAGCAGCGCTTCGGCGCCGGTCAGGCGCTTGCCGTCGCCGCTGAACTGCGGCTGGTAGTAGAGGATGAACTCGTTCTGCTCCATGGCGTGGCGCAGGTCGCTTTCCAGCTCCAGGCGCTCCAAGGCGCTTGCGTTCATTTCGGCCTGGTAGAACTGGAAGTTGTTCTTGCCGCGTTCCTTGGCGTGGTACATGGCGGTGTCGGCGTTTTTCATCAGCTGGCTCAGCTCGCTGCCATCCTGCGGGCTGAGGGCGATGCCGATACTGGCGGTGACGAAGAATTCGCGGTTTTCCAGCACGAACGGCCGCACCAGGCTGCCGAGAATGTTTTCGGCCACGTGGATGGCGCGGTTAAGGGCCATTTCACGGGTGGGGCGCGGTTGCAGCAGCAGGGTGAACTCATCGCCACCCATGCGCGCCACGGTGTCGTCGTCATCCACGCAGGCCAGCAGGCGCAGGGCCATGTCCTTGAGCATGCGGTCGCCGGCGGCATGGCCGAGGGAGTCGTTGATCGGCTTGAAGCGGTCGAGGTCGAGGAACATCAGCACCACCCAGGCCTTCTGCCGCTCGGCTTGCTGCAGGGCGTTGTACAAACGGTCCTGGAACAGCGTGCGGTTGGGCAGGTGGGTGAGGGCGTCGTAGTAGGCCAGGCGGTGGATGCGCTGTTCGCTGGCCTTGCGCTCGCTGATGTCGGTAAAGAAGCACACGTAGCTGGCCAGGTCGCCTTCGTCGTCCAGTACCGCCGTGATGCCGACCCAGGCGGGGTAGTGGTCACCGTCACGGCGCTTGAGCCACACCTCGCCTTCCCAGCTACCGCGCTGGTGCAGCTGCTTGACCACATAGCGCAGATGGCCTTCCTGCTGTTCGTCGACGGTGAGCATGCCCGGCAACTGGTCGAGCACTTCACTGACGGCGTAACCGCTGACGCGGCTGAACGCCTCGTTGGCCTGGACGATATAGCCGGCCGGGTCGGTGATGAGGATCGCCGACGTGGAGTGTTCGAATACCGTCGCGGCCATGCGCAGGTCTTTTTCGGCACGGCGCTGCTGGCTGATGTCGCGGCCCACCCCGAGCACGCCTTCGAAGCGTTGGTCATCGTCCCACACCAGCACCAGGCGCAGCTCGATCGGGATCTTGCGGCCATCGGCGCGCAAGCAGTCGAACAGGAACAGCTGGGTTGGCAGCTGGCTGCGTAGCTGGGCCAGTTGCAGCGGGTCGCCCATGGCCTTGCTGACACGCTCCATCAGGCTGTAGATGCCGGTGAGCTGGGCCGGGTTGGCGATGATCGACTGCCAGCCGTTGGCGAATATCCAGTCGGCCTGGTAGCCCAGTACGCTCTGCACCGAGGGGCTGACATAGTTGAGCTTGAGCAGGTTGTCGGTGGAGAAGATCACGTCACTGATGCTTTCGGCGAGCATGCGGTAGCGCTGCTCGCTGTCGCGTAGCGACTGGCTGGCCTCAATTTGCACCGTCACATCCTTGCCCACGCCGATGATGCGCGTAACCAGGCCTTCGGCGTTGCGGGTCAGCACCTGCTCGCGGATGTCGTAGCAGCGCCAGCCGCCGTCGCGATGGCGGAAGCGCAACTGGCAGTGCAGCGGTTGGTCATGACCGCTGTCGCGTTGCTGCTGGCGCAGGGCCTGGTAGTGCGCGGCGTCCTCGGGGTGCAGCAGCAGCTCCCAGAAACGGTCGCCCATCTGTGCCAGCTCGGTACGGTCGTAGCCCAGGGTCTGGCCGAGGTGGCGGTTGCTGAAAATCATCCGTTGGCTCAGCACATCTTGCACGTACAACTGGTCGGGCACGGTGCGTACCACGTCCGACCAGAAGCCTTCGCGCTCCAGCAACGACAGCTCGACCTGTTTGCGGCTGGTGATGTCGCTGATGCTGAGGATCACCGCCTGGTAGTCGCGGCGCTGCTGCGGCAGGCGCGCCATCAGCCACAGGTGCAGCTCGCCGCCTAGCGGTGCCGGCAGGCGGACTTCCAGCTCCAGCAGCGGGCGTTGTTCGATCAGCGCGTCGACCAATTGCATGCCGATGCTGTCACG
This sequence comes from Pseudomonas sp. NY11955, assembly GCF_048068035.1. Taxonomy (NCBI): domain Bacteria; kingdom Pseudomonadati; phylum Pseudomonadota; class Gammaproteobacteria; order Pseudomonadales; family Pseudomonadaceae; genus Pseudomonas; species Pseudomonas sp. NY11955. Next base: position 142,897 of record NZ_JBLUPS010000011.1, on the reverse strand, counting down.
GCCATCGCCGGTACCGTCGATCAGGCGCTGCCAGGCACCCTCGTGGCAGTCGATGTTCAGCAGTTGGCGGGCCACTTGGTTGACCTCGGTGATCTTCAGCTCCAGCAGCAGCGAGCGGCGCAGGTTCGGGTCCAGCGCCAGGCTGTGCTTGAGCGCGGCGCGGTTGCGCAAGTGGTAGCGGTCGAGCTGGCCGGGCAGGCTCGACAGGTCGAGCACGCACAAGGCCACGCCGGTGCCTTCGAAAATTTCCTGATAACGCCGACGGTCTTCTTGCAGGGCACGTTGGCGGCGGCGCATGTTGATCAGTGCCAGCACCGGCAGCAGGGCGCAGAACAGCACCAGCAGGCATTTGCCGATCAGCGCCGGCAATAATTTCTGCTGGGCCAGCTCGGCGTCGAACAGGCCGCGCAACTGCCAGGTGCTGTTGTCGATGAAGGCCAGCATCACGCTTTGCAGCGGCGCGTTGCTGGTGTTGGTTGGCGCATGGCGCTGCAGCACCTCGCCGCTACGGCTGTTTTCCAGTAGCCACAGCGGGTGGCCGCCACCGTCGAGGTGAATGGTGAGCTCGTGGTAGTAGCCCGGTGACAGGCGCAGCAACCAGTAGCCGCGGTCCTGTTCGGCGGCCTGGCGCAGCAACAGGTACAGGGTGCGGTTGTCGGCCGAATTGGTGAAGAAGTACGGGCGGCCCTGGTTCAGCGTGAGCAGCTCGTCAAGCAACTGGCGGTCCGGGCTGCCGGCCAGGCTGTCGGCGCGCACTTGCCCGGCGCTGTCCAGTCAGGCCACGCTGTGCAAGGCGGGCAGGCGCTCGCGCAGGGTGTCTACCAGGCTCGGCAGGGCAGCGGGCGTCGGCGCATTGACGTAGGGCTGCACCACATTCACGGCCTGCTGTGCCTTGAACGCCATGTTCAGGCTCAGGTGGTCGGCCAATTCCGCGCTGGCGTCCAGGCTCTGTTTGCGCAGGTCGGCCTGTGTATGGTTGAACTGGGCGAACAGCTGCCACAGCAGCAGGCCCAGCAGTATCAGGGCCAGCAGTGCCAACGCACCCTTGATCGACCCGCGCAGGGTAACGGCGGGCGCTTGTGGCGCGGTACGCAATGACGACGGATGAGTAAGGTTGGTCAAGCGTTGATCCTGCGATTGGGCTGGCGATGGCAGGGAAGGATCATGCACGGTGTATGCCGGTGCCTGGTCGTTGCGACGCGGTGGCGCACTATAAGGCCGGACACCTGAAACCGGCTAGCATGCCTAGGATTATGGCAAAGTGCCAGCCGTGTTGACCGGTGGTGCCTGCCCGGTGGTTCGGCAAGCCCCTGCAACCTGTGCGAGAATAGCGCCCGCTTCACATGACAACGCATCGGAGATGTTCGGTTTTGGTTACTCACTTTTCCTCCAATGGCCTCGATTCCGCCTGTGGGCGCAGCAGTCAGACCCTTGTCAGCACTGCCGTGACCGAGGACGTATCCTGCAAGTCTTGCCAGCGTTCGCTGAGCAAACCCGAGGCGGCCGCTGCCGCCAAAAGCAAGGCCCCATCGCTGGCTGAACTGCGCAAGACCGCCAAGGTGGCAGCAGAGCCAGCCGTTGCAGTGGCTGCGGCCAAGCCTGCTGGTAAGGTCGTCGGCACTGCGCCTGCGGCCGGCAAGCCAGCCAAGGTGGCCGAGCAGCAGCCTGCTCGTAGCGCTGGTTTCTGCGTGAAATCCGCCTGGGCCGCGCGCCTGGCCGAGCAGGGCGACCGTTGCCGGTTGCCGCGGGGCAAGGTCAAGCAGCGTCACGTCTGAGCCCTCTTCGGCCACTGTGCTGGCCCTTTCGCGGGCTCGCCCTCTCCCACAGGGATCTCTGGTTGCTTCGACCCTGTGCTGAACCTGTGGGAGCGGGCGTGCCCGCGAAGAGGCCGGAACAGGCAATAGATTCCCCCAAGGATCACACCGATCCCACCCCCACTGGCGGCCCCTCCTATGCAACGCCGTGCGTTGGCGTAGAATGGTCGACTTTGTTCAATGACACCCAACACACATCCCCTGGCCATGCTGCCGGGCGATCGTCGATGTCTTTACCTATCTGATTAGAGGGCTTGGTTTTGGCTCAATACGTCTACACCATGCATCGGCTGAGCAAGGTCGTGCCGCCGAAGCGGGAAATTCTCAAGAACATTTCCCTGTCGTTCTTCCCAGGCGCCAAGATTGGCGTGCTCGGCCTGAACGGCGCCGGTAAATCGACCCTGCTGCGGATCATGGCGGGCGTCGACAAGGAATTCGACGGCGAAGCCCGTCCGATGCCCGACATCAACGTGGGTTACCTGCCACAGGAACCGCAACTGGACCCAACCAAGACCGTGCGTGAAGTGGTCGAGGAAGCGGTCAGCGTGATCAAGGACGCCCAGGCTCGCCTGGACGAAGTCTACGCCGCCTACGCCGAGCCGGATGCCGACTTCGACAAGCTGGCCGCCGAGCAGGCCAAGCTGGAAGCCATCCTGCAAGCCGCCGATGGCCACAACCTGGAGCGCCAGCTGGACGTCGCCGCCGACGCCCTGCGCCTGCCGGCCTGGGACGCGCGTATCGAACACCTGTCTGGCGGCGAGAAGCGCCGTGTGGCCCTGTGCCGTCTGCTGCTGTCGGCCCCCGACATGCTGCTGCTCGACGAACCAACCAACCACCTGGACGCCGACTCGGTGGCCTGGCTGGAGCGATTCCTGCACGACTTCCCAGGCACCGTGGTAGCCATTACCCACGACCGTTACTTCCTCGACAACGTCGCCGGCTGGATCCTGGAACTGGACCGTGGCGCCGGTATCCCGTACGAAGGCAACTACTCGGGCTGGCTGGAAGCCAAGTCGGAGCGTCTGGCGCAGGAATCCAAGCAGCAGAGCGCCCACGAGAAGGCCATGAAAGAGGAACTGGAGTGGGTGCGCAAAGGCGCCAAGGCTCGCCAGTCCAAGTCCAAGGCCCGTCTGCAGCGCTTTGAAGAAATGCAGTCGCAGGAATTCCAGAAACGCAGCGAAACCAACGAGATCTACATCCCGGCGGGTCCGCGCCTGGGCGACAAGGTCATCGAGTTCAAGAACGTCACCAAGGGCTACGGCGACCGCGTGTTGATCGACAACCTGTCGTTCGCCATGCCAAAAGGCGCCATCGTTGGCGTGATCGGTGGTAACGGTGCCGGTAAGTCGACCCTGTTCCGCATGCTGATGGGCAAGGAGCAGCCGGACTCGGGCAGCATCGAGATCGGTGAAACCGTGCAACTGGCCTGCGTGGACCAGAGCCGCGAGGACCTGGACGGCGCCAAGACCGTGTTCCAGCAGATCTCCGACGGTTCCGACCAGATCCGCATCGGCAACTACGAGATCCCGTCGCGCACCTACGTTGGCCGCTTCAACTTCAAAGGTGGCGACCAGCAGAAGTTCGTCAAGGACCTGTCCGGTGGTGAGCGTGGCCGCCTGCACCTGGCCCTGACCCTGAAGGAGGGCGGTAACGTCCTGCTGCTCGACGAACCGTCCAACGACCTCGACGTCGAAACCCTGCGTTCGCTGGAAGAAGCCCTGCTGGACTTCCCGGGCGCCGCGATCGTGATTTCCCACGACCGTTGGTTCCTGGACCGTGTGGCGACCCACATCCTGGCGTACGAAGACGACTCGAACGTGGTGTTCTTCGAAGGTAACTACACCGAGTACGAAGCCGACCGCAAGAAACGACTGGGCGACGCCGCTGCCCAGCCGCACCGTGTACGGCACAAGAAGCTGGCCCAGTAAGCCGGTTTTCAATGCACAGGAATGGGGCCCTCAGTGGCCCCATTTTTGTGCCTGGCTGAAAAGTAGCGTTGGCTTCATTCGCGGGCACGCCCGCTCCCACAGGTACAGCGCTGCCTTGAGGTTCTCAGGGTTTCTGTGGGAGCGGGCTTGCCCGCGAATCAGGCACCGCGGAGGGTGGTTTTGTATACATTTATATAAAACGCACCAAATAATTTCAAAAAAACGACATCTCGCCCTATTCCGGTGCGATTGCTTCTTGGTACATTCCTGAAAAAACCAATAAGTCCAAAACCTTCGGTGAGATGTCTACCATGATCGAATCTGTCGACAATTTCCTTGCACGCCTGCAACAGCGTGACCCTGGCCAACCCGAATTCCACCAGGCGGTGGAAGAGGTGCTGCGCACCCTGTGGCCATTCCTTGAAGCCAACCCTCACTACCTGCAGTCCGGCATCCTCGAGCGCATGGTCGAGCCTGAGCGGGCTGTGCTGTTCCGCGTGTCCTGGGTCGATGACCAGGGCAAGGTCCAGGTCAACCGTGGCTACCGCATCCAGATGAGCAGCGCCATCGGCCCGTACAAGGGCGGCTTGCGTTTCCACCCGTCGGTTAACCTCAGCGTGCTGAAGTTCCTGGCCTTCGAGCAAGTGTTCAAGAACTCCCTGACCTCGCTACCCATGGGCGGCGGCAAGGGCGGCTCGGACTTCGACCCCAAAGGCAAGAGCGACGCCGAAGTGATGCGCTTCTGCCAGGCGTTCATGAGCGAGCTGTACCGCCACATCGGCGCCGACTGCGATGTACCGGCCGGTGACATCGGCGTGGGCGCTCGCGAAATCGGCTTCATGTTCGGCCAGTACAAGCGCCTGGCCAACCAGTTCACTTCGGTGCTGACCGGCAAGGGCATGACCTACGGCGGCAGCCTGATTCGCCCGGAAGCCACCGGCTACGGCTGCGTGTACTTCGCCGAAGAAATGCTCAAGCGCCAGGACAAGCGGATCGACGGCCGCCGCGTGGCGGTGTCCGGTTCGGGCAACGTTGCCCAGTATGCCGCGCGCAAGGTCATGGACCTGGGCGGCAAGGTGATCTCGCTGTCTGACTCCGAAGGCACCTTGTACGCCGAAGCCGGCCTGACCGACGCCCAGTGGGACGCCTTGATGGAGCTGAAAAACGTCAAGCGTGGCCGCATCAGCGAGCTGGCCGGGCAGTTTGGCCTGGAGTTCCGCAAGGGCCAGACTCCATGGAGCCTGCCGTGCGACATCGCCCTGCCGTGCGCCACGCAGAACGAACTGGGTGCCGAAGACGCCCGCACGCTGCTGCGTAACGGCTGCATCTGCGTGGCCGAAGGTGCCAACATGCCGACCACCCTGGAGGCTGTGGATATCTTCCTGGACGCCGGCATCTTGTACGCCCCGGGCAAGGCCTCCAACGCCGGCGGTGTGGCCGTGTCGGGCCTGGAAATGTCGCAGAACGCCATGCGCCTGCTGTGGACTGCCGGTGAAGTGGACAGCAAGCTGCACAACATCATGCAGTCGATTCACCATGCGTGCGTGCACTACGGTGAAGAGGCCGATGGCCGTATCAACTATGTCAAAGGCGCGAACATCGCAGGCTTCGTGAAAGTGGCCGACGCGATGCTGGCGCAAGGCGTGGTCTGATTCGAAAACGCCGGGGCCGCTTTGCGGCCCATTCGCGGCACAAGGCCGCTCCTACAGGTATATGCGTACTTCCGTAGGAGCGGCCTTGTGCCGTGAATGGGCTGCAAAGCAGCCCCAAGGCCCTCAACCAATCTCGATAATTTCGATCACCTGGTCCCCCACCGGCCGCCGCCAAACCACCTCATCCCCAGGCCTTGCGCCCAGCAACGCCCGCCCCAGCGGCGAACCCCAGTTAATCAGCCCGCGCCCGGCATCCGCTTCATCCTCGCCCACCAGTTGCACCACCTGCTCCTGTTCCTGCGCATCCACGAACCGCACCCGGCTACCAATCTGCACCTTGCTGCGGGAAGTCGCCGCCGGCACCACCTGGGCACTCTGCACCCGCGCGCTGAAATAGCGCAGGTCGCGCTCGGTATCGGCAAGCCGCTGTTTGTCGCCACGTTCACCCTGTGCCTGCAATTCGCTGCGCAGGGCATTCAGTTCGGCCACGCGCGCTTGCAAAAGGCGCAGGCCGTTGGCGGTAACGTAGTTGGGTTGTTCACTGACGAGGCGCTCGACCGGTTGGTCGGCCTGGGCGGCGGCCTGGTCTTCGTTGACGAATGCTCGGCTCATGCTGGGCCTCCTTGTGCTGAAGACCAGCATGGCAGGCCGCCGGTTTCAAGGGATGTCCGTTTACGACTTACTTAGTTGTGGCGATAGGCTTTTGCGGCACCGCGATCCTTTTCCTGTTGCCATTCACGCTCGCGCTCGTCCCAGAAACGCTCGTGATACTGGCGCTGCTCTTCACTGTTCTGCATCGCATGGCACTGGCGAAAGCCGTCGTCCCAGCCTGTTTCGTACTGGCGCTCATGCAGGTAGCGCGGCACGTTCTTGCGAAAGTCGCCTACCATCAGGCCGGCCGCCTGGCGGCCGCTGCTGCAACCGTCCTGGAAACCATCGGCATAGGCAGGGGGATAACCACGGCTGACCATCTGCTCGTGGGTGCTTTGGCAACCTGACAGCAACAACGCAATGCACACACCGAACCAGTACCGCGACATAACCACCAGACCCTCCAGTTGACAGTGGAAAGTCTAGGTGGCGATTTGTCGGGGAGGTGTCAAAACCGTGTCAAAGACTCGATTGAGTCACTCAGTAGTGGTACCACTTCAATTCGAGCATTACCTCATTCTGCGCGGTAGCCAAGTGGCTGAATTGGCGCGAAGCGCTCAACCGCACCCCAAGGTTCTGGCTGATCTCCCATTGCTGGTTCAGGCTCACGCTACGCCGCACTTCGCCATTGGTGAAGTAGTCGACTTTGGCCTCGAGCGTCATATTACCCAAGCCATTGCGCCACAGCAGGCCACCGTTGAACCCCGCCGCGGGGGCGATGAACTGGGCGAAGTCGTTGTGATGCTCGACCCGCACCGTGCCCAGGGCAAAGCCCAGCAACCCGTCGGCCAACTGCCAGGTGCCGCCGGCGCCGCCATTCACATGGCTCACCAGCACCTCGTCGTCATGCTTGCCCGGCACCCGCTCCAGCCCGCCAGCCACTTGCCATGACCAGGGCTTGAGCAGCTCGTTACGTGGCGTCAGCGAGCGAATGGTGGCCAGGTCCAGGCGCTGTACCTGCCAGTCGTTGCCTTCGTACTGGCGCACCTTGAGTTGCAGGATTTCGATCTGCGCCCCCAGCGGGAAGCCATAGGCGTTGTCGTTCAGGTCGTGGTAGGCCATGCGCAGGCCGTATTCGGCGTAGGCGCGGTCTTCACGGGTGCCCACGCCCAACTGCCAGGTGCGCGAATCATGGCCATCTTCGGGCAGGCCGGGGCGCTCGATCTGCAGGGGCGGCGGTGGGTTGCCGTTGATTGCCCGCAGCAGCTCGAAGCTGCGTTTGGCCTGCCCGGGGTCGCGTTCCTGGCCATTGGCCCGATAGCGCTCCAGGCGATACGCGGCATCTTGCACCAGCGCCTGGCGTTCGCGGGGCAGGGCTTTGAATTCGGGGCTTTGCAACTGCGCGGTGTCGGCGCTTACGGCCAGCACCTGGCGCTTTTCGTCGTGGTCGAGCGGTTCGGCCCGCGCCAGCAATTCACGCTCACGCGAGGGGCGGTAAGTCTCGCTGGCGACAAGGCCGGACTGCTTCACGGCCTTCACTGTGTCGGTGGGAATGGCGGTCAATGGAAACTGCGACGTCAGGTCCAGGCTTGGCCGGGCCACTTGCAGCAGCTCCAGTAGGCGATATGAGCAGTTTTCATCGAAGAAGAAGTAGTCGAACTGGATCTGCTTCAGCTCCCACACATGCTCGACCATACGGCCAGTTTCTTCGGGGGTCAGGTCCAGCTGGTATTCCCACAGGTCGCGGTTCTCCAGGCTGCGGTATTCGGACAGTTTTTCCTGGTAGGGCATCAGCGCGAACAGCCCTGGGTAGCCACCCATCAGGCCTTTCCAGGCGTACAGGATGCTGTTGTCGCTGCCTTCGATGTAGGCACCGAAGTTGATCGCGTAGCTCAGCAGCGTGGTGTCGTCGCTGCGGGTGTTGGACTGGTCGATGCGCAGCAGGGTGTGGCCGAACATCGAGGACGGGCTGTTCAGGTAGGCGGCTGGGAAGATCAGCGCGGCAATGTGCGGGTCGATCGACTGGTACCAGGTCTTGAATTCCTGGCAGTCCGGTTGCGGCAAGCCTTGCAGGTCGAGTTGTTCGCGCAGCCAGCGGGTACGCGCCGGGAATACGCATTGGGCGTGCTTGTCGCCGAGGCTGGCCGGGGCATACAGCGCATCGACCGTGGCTTGCAGCTCCTGGTCTGGATGGTGGGCACCGTCCTTGGCGAGGAAGAACGCATCATCGTCCACATAGCTGCGCCAGCCGCCGAGCTTGGCGGTTTCGTAATGACCAATGGCGAGCCAGTAAGGGGTGTTGGCCAGTTGCTGGAGACGGCCTTGATCCAGCACGGGCGCTGCATGAACAGGGGCGCAGGCAAGCAGCGCCAGGGAAGCGAGGCGTTTGAGCATATCGGGCAACTACTTCTTGACGATGCCGAAAAAGGCGAAACCCGCCCCGGGGTGGGGCGGGAACAGCGGTGCTTAGGCCTCGGTAGCGTATTTGGCCAGGCGTGGGTCGCTTTTCAGAACGGCCAGGGTATTGCTGTGGACCGTTTCGGCAGTGACGTCGGCGCTGCTGAAGATCTGGTTGAAGTGCTGGTGGGTAACCGAGTTGAAGTAGCTGCGGTCTTCCGGCGCCACGCCGAGGACGACGGCATAGGTGGTCAGTGCTTCGCCCTGGCCCATGGCCATGTCTTCGGACAGCTCGTTCATCATGCCGTTCATGGCAAACCAGGACTTGCCGCCGTAGGTCAGCGAAGCCTTGGTCGAGCAGCCGTTGGTGCCGGAGGTCATGCCGAAGGTGGCGTTACCGGAAGTGCCGTTGGTGGTAGAAGCCAGGAAGTGTGCCGGCGTGCCGCGCTGGCCTTCGAACAGCATGTTGCCCCAGCCGCAGTTCGGGCCGCCTGGCGCTTCGGCCATGGCGTTCAGCGAGACTACGGTGAACAGAGTACCCAGAAGAATCCGTTTCATAGCATTTGTTCTCTTTGTCTTAACCAAGGGTCAGGGTTTCTGGCAACTCGGTTGCCAGGTCGGGAAAGCATTTCACCCACCCGCGCAGCTTGGAGTTTAGGCACGATCTAAAGGTTGCGTTGTTGATTGCGAAAAATTTGCTGCTATATGACCGGCACTGGCTGCGACATAAAGTCCTGTGGAGCCTTGCAACGCGCGCGCGGGCAGCGCCAGAATGCTGCGTATCTGCCCCGCCGAAGTAAGGAAACCCAATGCCCGATCCTGTCGCTGCGCGCCTGCGTCTCGCGCCTGAAGCCCTGACCCGGCGTTTCTCCCCCGAGCAGTTTGCCTTTACCAATACCGACGATCTGGAGCCGTTTCGCGGAGTCCTGGGCCAGGAACGTGCTGTCGAGGCCCTGCAGTTCGGCGTGGCCATGCCGCGCCCCGGTTACAACGTTTACGTGATGGGCGAGCCCGGCACCGGGCGCTTTTCGTTCGTCAAGCGCTACCTCAAGGCCGAGGGCAAGCGCCAGCAGACCCCGGCCGATTGGGTCTACGTCAACCACTTCGACGACACCCGCGAACCCCGCGCACTGGAGCTGCCGTCCGGCAGCGCCGCGGCGTTCATCAGCGACATGGGCGGGTTGATCGACAACCTGCTGGCCACCTTCCCGGCCGTGTTCGAACACCCGTCCTACCAGCAGAAGAAGGGCGCCATCGACCGCGCCTTCAACCAGCGCTATGACCGCGCCCTGGATGTGATCGAGCGCGCCTCGCTGGAAAAGGACGTGGCCTTGTACCGCGACGCCAGCAATGTCGCCTTCACGCCGATGGCCGAAGGCAAGGCGCTGGATGAAGCCGAGTTTGCCCAACTGCCGGAAGAGGTGCGCGAACAGTTCCACGAGGACATCGCGCTGCTCGAGGAGCGCCTTAACGAAGAGCTGGCCAGCTTGCCGCAATGGAAGCGCGAGTCGAACAACCAGCTGCGCCAGCTCAACGAAGAAACCATCACGCTGGCGCTGCAGCCATTGCTGGCGCCGTTGTCGGAAAAGTACGCCGAGAACGCGGCGGTTTGTGCCTATCTGCAATCGGTGCAATTGAACCTGTTGCGTACCGTCGTCGAACAACTGGTCGATGACAGCAAGACCGACGCCGTGGCCCGCAAACTGCTCGAAGAGCAGTACGCGCCGAGCCTGGTGGTGGGCCATCACGCCGCCGGTGGTGCGCCGGTGGTGTTCGAGCCGCATCCGACCTACGACAACTTGTTCGGTCGTATCGAATACAGCACCGACCAAGGCGCGCTGTACACCTCCTACCGCCAGCTACGCCCAGGCGCGCTGCACCGTGCCAACGGCGGCTTCCTGATTCTCGAGGCCGAGAAGATGCTGGGCGAGCCGTTCGTGTGGGATGCGCTCAAGCGGGCGTTGCAGTCACGCAAGCTGAAGATGGAGTCGCCGATCGGCGAGCTGGGCCGTGTCGCCACGGTCAGTCTGCAGCCGCAGATGATTCCGCTCAACGTCAAGCTGGTGATCATCGGCTCGCGCCAGCTGTACTACGCGCTGCAGGACCACGACTCGGACTTCCAGGAGATGTTCCGCGTGTTGGTGGACTTCGACGAAGACATGCCGATGGTGGACGAGAACCTGGAACAGTTCGCCCAGCTGCTGCGCACCCGTACCAACGAAGAGGGCATGGCACCGCTGACCAGCGACGCCGTGGCGCGCCTGGCCACCTACAGCGCTCGCCTGGCCGAGAACCAGTCGCGCCTGTCGGCGCGCATCGGCGACCTGTTCCAGTTGGTGAGCGAGGCGGACTTCATTCGCCAGCTGGCCAGTGACGAAATGACCGATGCCGGCCACATCGAGCGTGCGCTCAAGGCCAAGGCTACCCGCACTGGCCGCGTGTCGCAGCGGGTGCTGGACGACATGCTCGCCGGCATCATCCTGATCGACACCGAAGGCGCGGCCATCGGCAAGTGCAACGGCCTCACCGTGCTGGAGGTGGGCGATTCGGCGTTCGGTATGCCGGCGCGTATTTCGGCCACGGTGTACCCGGGCGGCAGCGGCATCGTCGACATCGAGCGTGAGGTCAATCTTGGCCAGCCGATCCACTCCAAAGGGGTGATGATCCTCACCGGTTACCTGGGCAGCCGTTATGCCCAGGAGTTCCCGCTGGCGATTTCCGCGAGCATCGCCCTGGAGCAGTCCTACGGCTACGTGGACGGTGACAGCGCCTCGCTGGGCGAAGCCTGCACGCTGATCTCGGCCTTGTCGCGCACGCCGCTCAAGCAGTGCTTCGCCATCACCGGCTCCATCAACCAGTTTGGTGAAGTGCAGGCAGTGGGTGGGGTCAACGAGAAGATCGAGGGCTTCTTCCGCTTGTGCGAAGCCCGAGGCCTGACCGGCGAGCAGGGGGTGATCATTCCGCGTGCCAACGTCGCCACCCTGATGCTTGACGAACGTGTGCTGCAAGCGGTGGAGAACGGCATGTTCCACGTCTACGCGGTCAGCCAGGCGGATGAGGCACTGAGCCTGCTGGTGGGCGAGGAGGCTGGTGTGCTCGACGACAAGGGGCTGTTCACCGAGGGCAGCGTCAATGCCCGGGTGGTGGAACGCCTGCGTGAAATTGCCGAAATGATCAGCGAAGAAGACATCGAGAAGGCAGAAAAGGAACGCCTGGAAGAGGTGATTGCCCAGGCCAAGCCGGCCTGAGTCAATAAACTGGCGCTGGCGGCGATGTGCTACCGTTCAGCGCCAGTTTTCCATCTTTCTGTACTGTTCTTCTATGCTGGAACTTAAGGACAGTATCAGGTTCAGGATGGAAACAGCCTGAGGTTCAGGCTGAACAAGGCTCTTTGGAGGGGACGCGGCCATGCGCAACCTCAGCCTCACACGCCAGTGCCTGGGCCTGGTGACCCGCATTGAATGCAGCATTCGCCCACTGGCCGGGGACAATGGCATGTGGACGTTGCTGTTCGCCGCCGGCATGGCCGGTGAACAACCTTCCGCGATCAAGGCACAGGGGCCATTTCATGGGCCGCTGGTGGCCGAATCGGTGCTAAATGCCATTGTCGACAGCCTGACCTTGCATGGGTACCAAGTGGCCGAAGACCCGCAGATCTGGTGTTTGCATTTGCAGGCGCAGCTGCGGCGTATTAACGGCGAGCGGTGCCGGAATCTTGGGGACTACCAGTTTCATCCGGAGACCTGATTGATGCTGGGGGCTGCTTTGCAGCCCATTCGCAGCACAAGGCTGCTCCTACAGGAGATCGCGTTCCCTTGTAGGAGCAGCCTTGTGCTGCGAATGGGCGGCAAAGCGGCCCCCATCACCGGGCTTTTGCTGTAACAGGTGGCTGGCTATACTCGCCGTCGTTTTTCAAGTCACCTGACGAGTCCTCAAACTTCATGGAACGTATTCTCGAAAACGCGATGTATGCCTCGCGCTGGCTGCTCGCCCCGATCTACTTCGGCCTGTCCCTCGGCCTGTTGGCCCTGGCGCTGAAATTCTTCCAGGAAGTGGTCCACGTCCTGCCCAACGTCTTTGCCCTGAGCGAAGCCGACCTGATCCTGGTGATCCTGTCGCTGATCGACATGTCGCTGGTGGGCGGCTTGCTGGTCATGGTGATGATTTCCGGCTACGAGAACTTCGTTTCGCAACTGGATATCGACGAGAGCAAGGAAAAGCTCAACTGGCTGGGCAAGATGGACTCTTCGTCGCTGAAGATGAAGGTTGCCGCATCGATCGTGGCAATTTCGTCGATTCACCTGCTGCGGGTGTTCATGGATGCGCAGAACATCTCCACCGATTACCTGATGTGGTACGTGATCATTCACATGACCTTCGTGATCTCGGCATTCTGCATGGGCTACCTGGACAAGCTGACCAAGCACTGAGCCAGGTTGCTGCACCCACCGCCCGTCCGTTGCCAAACGGACGGGCGGTGTCGTTTCTGGCTTGTACTTTCGGCCGGGCTGTACAAAAAATGTGCTCTCATGCGTGGTTCCCATCGCGAGGTGCTCTCATGAACCTGCATCAGCTCAACACCGAGGCCAGGGCTGGCCATGTCGACGAACTGAACCTGATCGCCATCGAAGGCGGTGATTACCTGCTGGAGGCCCGGGTCAAAGGCCACGCTCACCCCCTGTCCGATACCCGCGGTGAACGCTTGCGCGTGCACTCGGTGGAGGATGCGCGCAAGTTGCTGCAAACCATCCCCATGGTTTCGATGAACCTGGTGCACTGGTCGGTGCAGGATGAAATGTGCGGCATGGGTACGCACCCGGAAGAAGACCTGAAGGTGCCGATTTCCCAGCGTTCCGCCTGGTAGCTGCTCGCAGCGCCCCAGTGTGCTAGGCTGCTCGCCCTTTTCATCAAGGGCGCGGCTGCACTGCGCCCTGCAGTGGAGCACGACAATGTCCGAACTCAATCTGTCCACCGACGAAACGCGCGTCAGCTACGGTATTGGCCGTCAGCTGGGCGGCCAGCTGCGCGACAACCCGCCACCAGGCGTCAGCCTGGAAGCCATCCTGGCCGGCCTGACCGACGCCTTCAATGGCGCCGACAGCCGCGTCAGCGAAGCCGACCTGTCGGCCAGCTTCAAAGTGATCCGCGACATCATGCAAGCCGAAGCGGCTGCCAAGGCTGAAGCCGCTGCTGGCGCTGGTAAGGCATTCCTGGCTGAAAACGCCAAGCGTGATGGCATCACCACCCTGGCTTCGGGCCTGCAGTTCGAAGTACTGACCGCAGGTGAAGGCGCCAAGCCAACCCGCGAAGACAACGTGCGTACCCACTACCACGGCACCCTGATCGACGGCACCGTGTTCGACAGCTCCTACGAGCGTGGCCAGCCGGCTGAATTCCCGGTAGGCGGCGTGATCGCTGGCTGGACCGAAGCCCTGCAGCTGATGAACGCTGGCAGCAAATGGCGCCTGTACGTGCCGAGCGAGCTGGCTTACGGCGCCCAAGGCGTTGGCAGCATCCCGCCGCACAGCGTACTGGTGTTCGACGTCGAGCTGCTCGACGTTCTGTAATACCCTCAGGGCCGCTTTGCGGCCCGTTCGCGGCACAAGGCCGCTCCTACAGGGGTACGCATATCCTAGGAAAACGCGTATCCCTGTAGGAGCGGCCTTGTGCCGCGAACGAGGGCGAAGCCCTCGCCATGTCTGTCAGTTCCAATCCGTCCCCGTCGGGCGCAACGCCCGTGCATAGCAAAACAGAAACAAATTGCGCACCAGCTCCTTGAGCACCCCCGGCTCGCTCGAATTCAACCCGCTCATGTCCAGGTCACCCTGGTCGCGCAGTTCGTCGAGGGCCTCTTCTTCAAGCACCGCGCACACTTCGCCGGTTTCCCGATGAAGAATGCGCAGGTAGGGGTGAGGGCGGTCCAGCCAGGCGTCGATCAGATAAGTCATGGCTATTCTCCTTGGATAGCGGTTCCAATGAGAATAATTCTTATTATCAGAATAGCAAGCGCCAATTGGCGGTTTTTGTGTAATCAGACTTTGCGCACGAACTCGGACTTCAGCTTCATGGCGCCGATGCCGTCGATTTTGCAGTCGATATCGTGGTCGCCGTCGCACAGGCGGATGTTCTTGACCTTGGTGCCAACCTTGACCACCAGGGACGAACCTTTGACCTTGAGGTCCTTGATGACAGTGACGGTATCGCCGTCCTGCAAGATGTTGCCGACCGAGTCCTTCTTCACCACCTCGTCGCTGGCAGCCTCGGCATCGCCGTTGGCCGACCACTCGTGGGCGCATTCAGGGCAAATCAGCTGAGTGCCATCCTCATAGGTGTATTCGGAGTTGCATTTTGGGCAGGGTGGCAGAGTGCTCACTTCGGATCCTCGAACAAACAGACGGGCGGTTAAAGGCCTGCATTGTAAAAGGTATTTTTGCAGAAGGGATTATGTCCGGACAAAAGCATCGCGGGCAAGCCCGCTCCTACAGGAGCGGGCTTGCCCGCGAATGAAGACGACTCGGTCTGTCAGTGAGTACGCGCGACCGCAAACTCGCTCAGCTCGACCAGCGCATCCCGGTACTCGCTGGCCGGCAGCACTTCGAGGCACTCAATGGCACGCTTCACGTAATCACGCGCCAGCTCGGCGGTGTACTTCAGCGCGCCCGACTCTTCGACCGCCACGCGAATCTGCTCCAGGTCCTCCAGGCCGCCCTTCTGGATCGCCTGGCGAACCAGTGCAGCCTGTTCGGCAGTGCCTTCGCGCATGGTGTAGATCAGCGGCAGGGTAGGCTTGCCCTCGGCCAGGTCGTCACCGACGTTCTTGCCCAGGGTCTGCGAGTCACCCTTGTAGTCCAGCAAGTCGTCGACCAGCTGGAAGGCCACGCCCAGGTGATCGCCGAAGGTGCGCAGGGCTTCGCGCTGCGCGTCAGTGGCTTCGGCCAGCGCCGCGGCACTGTGGGTGGAGGCTTCGAACAGCATCGCGGTCTTGCCGCGGATGACCTCCATGTAGACTTCCTCGGTGGTGCTGGCGTCGCGTACCCGCGACAGCTGCAGCACTTCACCCTCGGCAATCACCCGGGTGGCCTTGGACAGGATCTGCATCACCGGCATCGAACCCAGTTCGACCATCATTTCGAACGAGCGCGAATAAAGGAAGTCGCCCACCAGCACGCTCGGCGCATTGCCCCACAGGGCATTGGCGGTAGAGCGGCCACGGCGCATGCCGGACATGTCGACCACGTCGTCGTGCAGCAGGGTGGCGGTGTGCAGGAATTCGATGGTGGCGGCCAGCAGGCGCAAGTCGTCGCCTTCGCGGCCCAAGGCCTTGCCGCACAGCAGTACCAGCAGGGGACGCAGGCGCTTGCCACCGGCGGACGTGATATAGTCGCCGATCTTCGATACCAGCGGCACGCGCGAGGTCAGCTGCTTCTTGATGATCTCGTCGACGGCGCTGAAATCATCAGCCACCGCGCGGTAGAAGGTTTGGGGTTGCATCGGCTGCTCCAGTGAGGTTGCGCGGCATGCTAGGTCGCGGGTCCCGGTGTGTCAAGGCGCGGTGCCAGCTGGCCGGGGGCGGTACTTGCAAGCAAAACCGCGGTTGCGTACAATCGCGCACCCTAACTTCCTGGGCAGCACCTGCCTTACGCAATTGCGCCGGGCCGTTCCAGCCCTGTGCAGCCATGCCAGCCAATACTCATCATATAAAGCGCTGGGTGAGCAGGATTATCGGAGAAATACCATGTCTTACGCAGTAATCGTTACCGGCGGCAAGCAGTACAAAGTCGCTGAAGGTGAATTCCTCAAGATCGAAAAACTGGAAGTCGCCACTGGCGAATCCGTGACCTTCGATCGCGTTCTGCTGGTCGCCAACGGTGAAGAAGTCACCATCGGCGCTCCAGTTGTTGCTGGCGCTAAAGTAGTGGCCGAAGTCGTTTCGCAAGGCCGCCACGACAAGGTTCGCATCATCAAGTTCCGTCGTCGTAAGCACCACATGAAGCGTATGGGCCACCGCCAGTGGTTCACCGAGATCAAAATCACCGGCATCCAGGCTTAATCCCCTAGATCCCCTGAATTTATTTGGAGAATTGAACCATGGCTCACAAGAAGGCTGGTGGTAGTACTCGTAACGGTCGCGACTCAGAATCTAAACGCCTTGGCGTGAAGATGTATGGCGGCCAGGTTATCAAGCCAGGCAACATCATCGTCCGTCAGCGCGGCACCGAATTCCACGCTGGCTACGGCGTTGGCATGGGCAAGGACCACACCTTGTTCGCCAAGATCGAAGGCGTGATCAAGTTCGAGAAGAAAGGCGAGTTCATGCGCCGTTACGTGAGCATCGTCGCCGCTTAATCGCGACGTCGCTCCAGAAGCCCCGTCATGCGACGGGGCTTTTTCGTTTGTGGTGAGCCTCTTGCAAAGCTGTTTGTCTGGGTTGCCGGCGTTGGTTTCTACGGTCGTACGGGGCCGCCGCGCTCATTTTTGCAAGAGCCTCATGTTTTGAGTCATTCAGCTCGTCTGCCGACGAGAGGCGGTTTTAATGAAGTTTGTTGACGAAGTATCGATTCGGGTCAAGGCCGGTGACGGCGGCAACGGTTGCATGAGCTTCCGTCGCGAAAAGTTCATCGAGAACGGTGGCCCCAACGGCGGTGACGGTGGTGACGGCGGCTCGGTGTACATGGTTGCCGACGAAAACCTGAACACCCTGGTCGACTACCGCTACACCCGTCACCACGAAGCCCAGCGTGGCTCCAACGGTGGCAGCACCGATTGCACCGGCAAGAAGGGTGAAGACCTGTTCCTGCGCGTGCCGGTCGGCACCACCGTGATCGATGCGTCCACCCAGGAAGTGATCGGTGACCTGGTGACCCCTGGCCAGAAGCTGATGGTTGCACAAGGCGGCTGGCACGGCCTGGGCAATACCCGCTTCAAGTCCAGCACCAACCGTGCGCCACGCCAGACCACTCCAGGCAAGCCGGGCGACCAGCGTGACCTGAAGATGGAAATGAAGGTGTTGGCCGACGTCGGCCTGCTGGGCCTGCCGAATGCCGGCAAGAGTACCTTCATCCGTTCGGTCTCGGCCGCCAAACCGAAAGTGGCCGACTACCCGTTCACCACCCTGGTGCCAAACCTGGGCGTGGTCAGCGTCGACCGCTGGAAGAGCTTCGTCATCGCCGACATCCCCGGCCTGATCGAAGGTGCTTCCGAAGGCGCCGGCCTGGGTATCCGCTTCCTCAAGCACCTGGCGCGTACTCGCGTGTTGCTGCACCTGGTGGACATCGCACCGCTGGATGAAAGCAGCCCGGCCGATGCCGCCGAAGTCATCGTCAACGAGCTGACCCGCTTCAGCCCGTCGCTGGCCGAGCGTGAGCGCTGGCTGGTGCTGAACAAGGCCGACATGGTCATGGACGACGAGCGCGACGAGCGTGTGCAGGAGGTGATCGACCGCCTGGAGTGGGAAGGCCCGGTCTACGTGATCTCGGCTATTTCCAAGCAGGGCACCGACAAGCTCAGCCACGACCTGATGCGCTACCTCGAAGACCGCGCCGACCGCCTGGCCAACGACCCGGCCTACGCCGAAGAGCTGGCCGACCTCGACCAGCGCATCGAAGACGAAGCCCGTGCCCAGCTGCAGGCCCTGGACGACGCGCGTACCCTGCGCCGTACTGGCGTCAAGAGCGTGCACGACATCGGCGACGATGACGGTTGGGACGATGATTTCGAGGACGACGAAGACGGCCCGGAAATCATTTACGTGCGCGACTGATCGGTTGCAGTACACTAAACGCCGCTCTCTGGAGCGGCGTTTTTGTATCCACGGTATCTACAGATTCGACATAGGTTGGAAGAAGATGCGAAGCAAGGTGACGGGCGCCAAGCGCTGGGTCGTGAAGATTGGCAGTGCGCTGCTGACCGCCGATGGCAAAGGCCTCGATCGCGGCGCCATGGCCGTTTGGGTCGAGCAAATGGTTGCGCTGCGTGAGGCAGGCGTGGAGTTGGTACTGGTCTCCTCCGGGGCCGTGGCTGCCGGCATGAGCCAGCTGGGCTGGACCACCCGACCGAGCGCGATGAACGAGCTGCAGGCAGCTGCCTCGCTCGGCCAGATGCGCCTGGTGCAGGCTTGGGAGTCGAGCTTCGGCGAGCACGGCAAGCACACCGCGCAGATCCTGCTGACCCATGACGACCTGTCCGACCGCAAGCGTTACCTGAACGCCCGCAGCACCTTGCGTACCTTGGTCGACCTGGGCGTGGTGCCGGTGATCAACGAAAACGACACCGTGGTCACCGACGAAATCCGCTTCGGCGACAACGACACCCTGGCGGCGCTGGTGGCCAACCTGGTCGAAGCCGACCTGCTGGTGATCCTCACCGACCGCGATGGCATGTTCGACGCCGACCCGCGCAACAACCCCGAAGCCCAGCTGATCTACGAAGCCCGTGCCGACGACCCGACGCTGGATGCCGTGGCCGGTGGTACCGGTGGTGCCCTGGGCCGTGGCGGTATGCAGACCAAGCTGCGCGCAGCGCGCCTGGCCGCCCGTTCCGGTGCCCACACCATCATCATCGGTGGCCGTATCGAGCGCGTGCTGGACCGCCTCAAGGCGGGGGAGCGCCTGGGTACCTTGCTGTCGCCCGAGCGCGGCATGCTCGCTGCGCGCAAGCAATGGCTGGCAGGCCACCTGCAGACCCGTGGCACCCTGGTGCTGGATGCCGGTGCCGTGCAGGCACTGCGCCAGGCCAACAAGAGCCTCTTGCCGGTTGGTGTGAAGACCGTGCAGGGCAGCTTCCGCCGTGGCGAGATGGTGGTGTGCGTCGGCCCGGACGGTATTGAAGTGGCCCGTGGCCTGGCCAACTACAGCGCGCTGGAAGCGCAGAAGATCATTGGTCAGCCGTCCGACGCTATCGAATCGGTCCTTGGCTACAGCGCCGAGCCAGAGCTGGTGCACCGCGACAACCTGGTGCTGGTATGAGCCTGCTGAAGAAGGCCATCGCTGTGGCCGCGCTCGCGCTGCCGATGTTGGCCGGGGCCGAGGAAATCGGCCAGGTCTCCACTGTGTTCAAGTTCCTCGGGCCGAATGACCGCATCGTGGTCGAGGCGTTCGACGACCCCAAGGTCGAGGGTGTGACCTGTTACCTGTCGCGGGCCAAGACGGGCGGCGTGAAGGGTGGGTTGGGGTTGGCCGAGGACCGGGCGGAGGCATCGATTGCCTGCCGTCAGGTCGGGCCGATCACCTTCAAGGGGGAGTTGAAGGATGGCGAGGAAGTGTTCAAGGAGCGCACCTCGCTGGTGTTCAAGACCATGCAGGTGGTGCGCTTCCTGGACAAGAAACGCAATACGCTGGTGTACCTGGTGTATAGCGACCGCATGATCGAAGGCAGCCCACAGAATGCGGTGACGGCGATTCCGATCTTGCCTTGGGCTCACTGATAGCCTGGTAGATTGCCGGGAGGCCTTTGGCCTCCATTCGCAGCACAAGGCTGCTCCTACAGGAGAATGCGTAACCCCTGTAGGAGCAGCCTTGCGCTGCGAATGGGCCGCAAAGCGGCCCCAGCTAACTCAGGCCAACTCTTCAGCCTGATCCTCACGCACAACCGCCTTCACCTCATCCAGCCGGCTGATGAACTTCCAGTCCGCCTCGTCGATGTAGATGCCATTCGGCCCACTGCCACCTTCCAGGTCGATCGCCACGCGTGCCGAGACCTGTGGCTTCACGCTCGCCAGAATCGGCACGAAGCCCAATTGCAGGCTGGTTTCCAGCAGTGCTGCCTGGTTGCGTTCGTCGATGTCCGCCGCTTCGTCCAGGTAGTACGGCAGGCGAATGCGCCCGGCCAGGTCGCGGTCCATCAGGTGCAGCAACAGGTACATGTTGGTCAGCGCCTTGATGGTCATGGTGGTGCCGTTGGACGCCGCGCCGTCGATGTCGGCGTGGATGATCGGCTGGCCGTTGACCTTGGTGATTTCGAACGCCAGTTCGAACAGATCCTTCAGGCCCAACTGGTTGTGGTTGGCTGCTACCAGGCGCGCCAGGTATTCCTTGGCCTCTTCGTTCTTGTTGTCCTGATCGGCACTCTGGGTCAGGTCGAACACCGACAGGGTTTCGCCTTCTTCGTATTGACCGGCACTGTGGATGATCTGGTCGATGTGCTTGAGCGCTTCCTTGTTCGGCGCCAGCACCACGCGGAAGCTTTCCAGGTTGGACACCTGGCGCTTGTTGATCTCGCGGTTGAACAGGGCCAACTGGTGTTCGAGGCTGTCGTAGTCGCTGCGGATGTTGCGCAGGGTACGGGCGATGTCGGTGACTGCGGCGCGACGTGCCTTGGCCAAGGTCAGGGCCTCGTCGGTGCGGTGCGCGTAGGCGTTCACCAGCAGCTGCAGGCGGCGCTCCATGTCGTCTTCGCTGTCGAACTTGGCCACGCCTTTGAGGCGCACCTGGGCATACAGCGCCTCGATCTGGTTGTCCACCCGCTGCAGGCCCTGCCAACTGTCCTGGTAGTCGTTGAGCAGCGGCAGCAGGTTGTCCATCGAGTCGTCGATGGCTTCCATGAACGGCGTGCCGTAGGGCAGGTCGGCCGGCAGCAGTTGGCGGCGGCGCAGGGCGTCTTCCAGGGTGCGCTGCTTGGACTCCAGGTCGCCGAGCTGCCGGCCGACCAGCTGCAGCTTGGCCGACAGCTGCTGGACGCGCTCGGTGAAGGCATCGCTGGAGCGCTTGAGTTCGTCCTGGGCAGCTTCCAGTTGCGACAGCTGTTCCAGCTTCTCGGGCTCTTCGGCGGCCAGGGTTTCGCTGCGGCGGAAGTCTTCCAGCGCCTTCTGCGCGTCCAGCACTTGCTGGTACAGGGTTTCGGTCTGCGCCTTGGAGGCGGTGCGGTCGGCGGCCACGGCTTGCTGGGTCTTGAGCTGCTTCAGCTCTTTTTCCAGGCGCTCCTTCTGGTCGCGCAGGGCGGCGCGGTCGGCCAGGGCTTGCAGTGCCGGCGGGTCGATGTGGGTCAGGTCGATGGCCAGGCCCGGGGCTTCGAAGCGCTCGCCCTTGAAGCCGTCGAGCACCGCCTCCAGCGATTTCACCCACAGGTCGCTGTCGTCCAGTTCGATGCCGCGGTCGCCCAGTGGCAGGCTGAACAGCGCGCCATTGAACAGGCGCATCAGGCGGTCGACGTCCTGCTGCGAGAACTCTTCGCGCAGGCGGGCGTAGCTGTTGTTGTCGGCGTGGTCCAGCTGCTGCTTGACCTGCTTCAGGCGTTTTTCCAGATCGCGTACACGCTCGTCCAGGTCTTCGGCGCTGAACTGGCGCGACTGGGCCAGGGCACCGGCCAGTTCGTCGTGGGCGTCCTTGGCCGCCAGCAGCTGCTGCTCCAGCACCTTCACGTCATCGACCAGGGCGAAGCGGTGCTTGAGCACCGACAGCTCACCCAGCCAGCGCTGGATACCGGTAATTTCACGCTCCAGGCGCATCAGCTCCTGGGTGCCGCCGCGCTGGTCGTTCTGCAGGCGGTCCTGCTCGCCACGGTAGTGCTCGGACTGGATGACCAGCTCTTCCTTGCGCGCCATGGCGTATTCCTGCCAAGTGCCCAGCAGGGTGTCGAGCACGGGCGAAATGCGGTGCAGCTTGCCACGCAGGATGTCGCGCTGGGCTACGCCACCGGCCAGTGCCTCGACCAGCGGGCCGGCAGCGACCAGGGCGTTGTAGTCCTGCTCCATGCGGCGGACGTCGCGGAAGGCTTCCTCGCACGCGGCGATGTAGTCGACGCTGCCCGAGCGCAGGCTGTGCTCGAAGGCGTCGAGGAACAGTTGCTTGAGCTTGGCCGCGGTGATTTCGCGCATGTGCAGCAGGTTGATGAACAGCGCGCGGAAGGTTTTCAGGCTTTGCTCGCTGGTGGAGCGCAGCGGGATCATGGTCAGGTCCAGCGGCACCGAGGTGTGACCGCCAACCAGCAGTCGGCGCAGTTCGTCCGGTTTCAGCTCGTAGGCCTTGATCCCCAGGCGTTCGAGGTTGGTGAACAGCTCTTTCTGGCGCAGGCAGGTGTCATTCTTCTGGTAGTGGGCCAGGTCCAGTTCGCCCTTGTAGGCGAAAAACTGGTGGCCGAAACCGCCACCTGGGCCGCGGCCGACCACGCCGATCACGTGCGGGCCATGGGGCAGGCTCAGTTCGCAGAGAATGTACGAGGTGTCGCTGGCGAAGTAGAAACGGCGCGACTGCTCGAGGCTGTACTTGCCGAAGCTCATGTCCGACATGCGCGCCAGGATCGGGAACTGCAGGGCGTTGATCGACGCCGATTTACCCAGGTTGTTGGCGCCGTACACCGACAGCGGGTGCTCCAGCGGGAACAGGCCAAGGCTGTAGCCGGCGGTGTTGAGCAATGCGAAGCGGCGGATGCCGTAGCGTTCCTGGCTCATGCGTCAATCTCCTGTTGCTCTTCGCGGATGGCCCGGGCCAGGGCGTCCTCTTCGCTTTCCTCGCCCTCGAAGGGTGAGAGGTCAAGCGGGTCGTCGGTGCGGTTGAGTTCTTCGGCGCTTTCTTCTTCGACCAGGACCGGGGTTGGCAGTGGCAAGTCGCTGTGCAGGGTGGCGGCCAGGTCGCGGTCCTGCTGCACCGAAAGGCACACATCGAGGAAGCGGTGCATCGGCGGCAGGAAGCGGTAGATACCACCTTCCTCGTGGGCGAAGCCAAGCTGGGTCATGCGCCGCAGGATTTTTTCCTCCAGCTCGTCCACGGTCTGTACTTCGGCCTGCAGGAACAGGTCGCGGTACTTGTCCAGCAGCGAGGGCAGTTCGTCGCGGCCGATGCTGCCGCCGTCGAGCACGGCCATCGGGTCGCGGCCCTGGTCGGCCAGGTGTTCGACCAGGATGAAGGTGAACAGCGACAGGCGCTGCGCGGTCTTGTTGACCTGCGCGGCGGTCATGTCCGGGACGAAGTAGTAGAAACCACGGGTATCGCATACCAGTTCGAAGCCCAGGGCCTTGAACAGGGTGCGGTACTGGTCCTGGAAGTTCGACAGCTGCGCGTACAGCTCGGGGTCGCGGCGGCTGACGTGGAAGCCTTTGAACAGCTCGCGGAAGATCGGCGCGAGCTGGGACAGTTCGGAAAGATCAAGATGCATGGGCTGGGCTCGCGTTGGATTCGGTAGGCGCGCTGGTGGCGTCTTCGCGGCTGGAGGTCAGGGCGAACGAGCGCAGGCTGACCAAGTGTTCCTGGGTGATGTACTCGCGGCGGTCGAGGCGTTCGCGCTTGAAGCGCTTTTCCCGCGACAGGCGCGAGAACCAGTACAGCAGCTCGTCGGTAGCGCCTTCGGGCTCCTGCTCCAGCAGCCAGACCATCAGGTCGGGCAGTGGCAGGGCCTGTTCGCAGCGTTCGGCCATTTCCTTGACCGTGCGCGGGGCGCGGGGCAGGGCACCGGATTGAGTCTTGTGGGCCTTGGGGAAACGCGCCGGCTTGGGTTCGAAGCGGGCCAGGGCGTAAACGTACGCCTCGACGTGGCTGGCACTGCCGAGGAAGGTGCTTTGCGGGCGGGTGAACATCGGCATGGCCGCTTGCGGCACGGCATCGATGCCCTTGCGCCGGATCACCGACAGGGCCAGTGCGGCGCCACGGGTCACGGCATTGTGCCGGCGGGCTTCTTCGCGCAGCGGCAGCAGCAGTTCGCGGGCGTGGCGCAGGGTCAGCTGGGCGCTGGTCTGCATTTCCAGGATGCGTGCGTGGGTGCGCAGCAGCATGTCGTCATCGACCAGGTGGCCCAGGCGCGCTTGTTCGCCCAGCAGCTTCAGCAGCACGGTCTCGACCTTGCGCACACCTTGTTCGAAGGCGCCGTCGGCGTTGACCAGCTGGATCATCGGCTCGACGTATTCGTCCCAGGTGGCCAGGACTTCGGCATAACGCTGGCGCAGCGGAATCTGACGGTTGCTGGTCTTGGCGCGTTCGGCCACGGCCACCAGCGCCTGCTCGTCGTTGTCGAGCTTTTTCAGCACATCGCGCACGCGCATGTCGAGCAAGCGCAGCTGGCGCGCCAGGTCGTCGCTGTCGCGGTTGTCGAAGGCATCCTGGATGTGCCCGGCCAGGCGCTCCAGGTGGCGCAGGTAGGCCTCGATCTCCAGGCACAGGCCCAGCCGGTGTTCGCGGCGCAGGTAGGCGAGGAAGTCGTGGATCTGCGCGTTGAGCTCGAAACGGTTCGGGCTCTTGGCCACCGGGACCAGGATATCCAGGCGGATCCACACGTCGAGTAGCTGGGTGATGTCCTGCGGGGTGCTTTCGAGCTGCTGGCGGGCCACGTGCTGGCGCAACTCGACCAGGCTCAGGGTGCCCTGGTCGAAACGCTCGCACAGCGGCTCGATCAGGGCCCAGTGTTCGGCTAGGGCGCGCAGGACGCGCTTGGGTTCGATCATTGGCTTCGACTCGTTGCCAAGAAAAAGGGGGCGATTGTACTGCATCCCGGGGGGAGGTTTTCACCCCTTGGTCTGTAATGGGGGATAACCTTATGGCCAATAGGTGTATGGCGTTGTTTTTGGGGTGGTTTTGAGATCGAGCGCCGCCCGCGCGGCGCATCGCGAGCGAAGCTCGCTCCTACATTTGTTTCGGGCCAGTATCGCCTGTGGCAGACGCGCGCGACCGCCTTGTTTGTACGACGCGATATCGCGCCAAGCGTAAAGGGGACGCGCGCGACCTTCACAGGAATAACTGGCCCGAAACAAATGTAGGAGCGAGCTTCGCTCGCGATGCGCCGCGCGGGCGGCGCTCGGTCTGATAGGCGCTGCAAAAACCAAGGCGTACACGTTAGAATACCCAACTGTCTTCACCCCCCGGATACCCGCCCTTTGCTCACCGAACCCCGTCGCCGCGCCTACCTTTCCGCCATGCAAGTGGTGCACTGGCTGCCGCGCGCCGAACTGCCGTTCGCCGCACCGTCGCGGCCCGAGCTGCTGCTGCCGGTGGCGCCGCTCGAGGATGTCGATTTCGAAGTCAAGCCGGCCTCGGCTGCAAACGACGCACCCGCCACCCCCCAGGCCCGTTCCGGCGAGCGGCCGAAAATCGAGATTCCGCGCCCGAACAGTGTGCCCAAGCCTGCCGTCAAGCCGGTCGAGGCCGAAGAGCAGCCCGTGGCACCCCGCCCGGCGCCCGTGCCGCCTCCGCGCTTCTCGCTACAGTTGCTGCGCGCCGGCAGTTGCCTGCTACTGGTGGAGCTGGCCACCGGCCAACCCTTCCAGAGCCGCGACCCGTCCTACCTGCTGCTCAAGGACATGCTGCGCGCCGCCGGCCTGCCTGATGCCCCGCAGATCATCGGCGAGCCGGTGCGCTGGCCGCTGCTGGTGCGCGGCAACCTAGACCAGGGCCCGGAGGCCGCGCGCGATTTCGTCCAGGGCTTTGTCCAGGCCCGCCTGGAAGACGCCCCCTGCACCTGCCTGTGGCTGGTCGGCCTGCCGGCGCTGCGCTTTGCCGCCAATGCCGACGCCGACGCCTATTACCAAACCCTGAAGCTCGACGGCCTGGGCGACGCCTGGGGCTTGCCGGGCCTTGAACTGTTGATGGACGAACCGCAACGCAAGGCGGACGTCTGGAAAGCCATGCGCCAGCTGATGGCGCGCTGGAAGAGCGTTGAATGAGTGACTCGATCAGCTTCCGCCCGATGACCGAGGCGGATCTGGATGCCGTACTTAAAATCGAATATGCCGCGTTCAGTCATCCCTGGACCCGCGGGATCTTTCAGGATGCGCTCAAGTCGTACGAGGTCTGGCTGATGTTCGACGGCCAGCAGCAAGTGGGCCATGGCGTGATCAACGTGATCATCGACGAAGCGCACCTGCTCAACATCACCGTCAAGCCGGAGAACCAGGGGCGTGGCATGGGCCTGCGCCTGCTCGAGCACCTGATGGCCCGGGCCTACCAACTCAATGGCCGCGAATGCTTCCTGGAAGTACGCGCCAGCAACCAGTCCGCCTATCGTCTATACGAGCGTTACGGTTTCAACGAAATCGGCCGCCGCCGCGACTATTACCCGATAGCCGGCGGCCGTGAAGACGCCCTGGTGATGGCCTGCACGCTGCTCGAGGACTGATCTGGCGTATCCGGTAGTGCCCGCGGCGTGGTTTTCTTTGTTCTCTATGCACGGATGGATAAAGGATGAAAAAACTGCTTCTTGCGGCGGGCCTGCTGATTGCCGGGGCTGCCCACGCCGACGAGCGCGACCTGTGGATGTTCGCCCAGTGGGCTGGCGATCATCAAACCCGACCTTTCCGTGAAATGCTGGTGGATGCCAGGCTTTACGGTGTCGTGCCCATTCACCAGTTGCTGCGCTCGGCCTCGGACTGGAAGCTGTGCCACGCCTCGCCTTTCGCGGTACCGCCGGCTGCCAATTGGCCGGCAGTGCGCTCGACCCTCGCGTTGATCAAGACACTCGACGACCAAGGCATCCTGCGCCAGTTCGAGGTGGTTTCGGCTTACCGTGAGCCGCGCCTGAACAGCTGTGCCGGCGGGGCGACCAACAGTGCCCATACCCGCGCTTTCGCCGTCGATATCCTGCTGCCTACCTGGGCCGACCCCAACCCGCTGTGCCGTTTCTGGCAGCAGCACGGGCAAGCCTGGAACATGGGCCTGGGCCGCTATCCTTCAGGCCGCATTCATGTGGATACCGCTGGCTACCGCACCTGGGGTGGCGATGGCAGTGCGGCGTCGTCGTTCTGCAGCAAACCCAAATGAGCCAAGCAGCTCCGGCATTCGTCCATGACCCACTCGGCGAAGCGCTGACGTTTACCGCTGTCTGCCAGGGGCTGCGGGCTGAGCAGGTGGTAGGCCGAGCCGTCGCGGACAAAACCATACGGCGCCTGCAACTGCCCGCTGTCGAGCTCGTCGCGCACCATCAGCGCTGAGGCCATGGCCAGCCCCAGGCCGGCGCTGGCGGCCTGGATCGACAGGTAGAAATGCTCGTAGTCGCTGCGTTCGTTGTGCCGTGCCTGCTGGCCGCTCAGGCGCAGCCAGGTGGGCCAGGCGGCAGGGCGCGAGCTGCTATGAAGCAGGCGTTGGCCGTGGAGTAGGGTGGGGGAGCTTGGGTGGCAAACCGGGCCGATCCATTCGTCACAGATCTTCTGCTCGTACAGCTGGTTGGCCCAGTGGAAGTCGTCGCGGCGTATGGCCAGGTCGACACCGCTGCGGGTGAAGTCCAGTGGTCCGCCCGCGGCTACCAGGTGCAACTGCAGGTCTGGGTGGGCCGTGTGGAAACGGGGCAGGCGCGGGATCAGCCAACGCATGGCGATGGTCGGCTCGCAGGACAGCACTAGCACATTGTCGCGCGCTTGTTGCTGCACGCGCTGCACGGCGCCCT
This sequence comes from Pseudomonas sp. NY11955, assembly GCF_048068035.1. NCBI lineage: Bacteria > Pseudomonadati > Pseudomonadota > Gammaproteobacteria > Pseudomonadales > Pseudomonadaceae > Pseudomonas > Pseudomonas sp. NY11955. The sequence goes on along the minus strand of NZ_JBLUPS010000011.1, from coordinate 115,219 downwards.
CCAGTTGTTCGAAGATCGCCTGGGTGGTGCCGTGCAGGGCTCGGCCTGCGGGGGTAAGGAAAATGGCCCGGTTACGGCGTTCGAACAGGTCCACACCAAGGCTTTCTTCCAGCAGGCGTATCTGACGGCTGACCGCGCCGTGAGTGACATGCAAGTGCTCGGCGGCGCGCACGAAACTCTCGGTTTGGGCGGCGATGTCGAAGTAGCGGAAGGCGTTAAGTGGTGGCAGCTTCATGGCTTGTATGTTTGCAGGCCAAGCCTCTTCGCGGGCAAGCCCGCTCCCACAGTACAACACCGGATTCTGGGCCTGTGTTGTACCTGGGGAGCGGGCTTGCCCGCGAAGAGGCCAGAACTGGCGCTACACCTCTGTGAGAAAAACTATCAGATATGCCCCACTATAAATCGATTTTTCCCCGCTATTAAGCCCTCGATAATTACGCGGTCTGTGCATTTCCGTCGCCTATCGAGAACCATCAGCATGCCCGAACTCATCGCCGTCGCCCTGTTCACTTTGCTCGCCGTCATCAGCCCCGGTGCCGACTTCGCCATGGTCACCCGCAGCAGTTATGCACAGGGCCGCAAAGCCGGGCTGGCCGCCGCCTTGGGCATCGCCTTGGGGGTACAGGTACACGTGCTATACACGGTCTTGGGCATTGCCGTAATCATCAGCAAGAACCCGGCACTGTTCCTGGGCATGAAAGTGCTGGGCGTCGGCTATCTGGTCTATCTGGGTTACAAATCGCTTACCAACACCCAGCGCATCAGCCTCGAAGGTGGCGATCAACCGGCCGCCAGCGTACTGCAAGCCCTGCGCACGGGCTTTCTGACCAACGCCCTCAACCCCAAGACCATGCTGTTCGTGATTAGCGCCTTCACCCAGGTGGTGCAACCTGGTAGCCCGTTGAAACTGGCATTTGCCTACGGCGCGTTCATGTCCTTTGCCCATTGGCTGTGGTTCAGCCTGGTCGCAGTGTTTTTCTCCAGCACAGCATTGCGCAAGGCAATGATCGAGCGGCAAATGCTGGTGGACCGAGTCATTGGGCTGGCCTTGATCGGGCTTGGCCTGGCAGTGGCGTTCAGCGGTTGATAAAGTGCAGGCAAAGAAAAAGGGCTTACCTTGCGGTAAGCCCTTCGTCTTGTTTGGTGGCTACACAGGGACTTGAACCCCGGACCCCAGCATTATGAATGCTATGCTCTAACCAACTGAGCTATGTAGCCGATGGCGCGCATTATTCTCTTGAACGGGACCTCTGTCAACACTCATTTCAAAAAAAATTTGCACGCTTTCAAAAACTTAGCGGCCAGCCCCGGTTTCAATGCACTACAAGCCAGTGCCCGAGCACGCCTTGCAGCTGCAGATGCTGAGCATCTGCCAGGGATTGCAGGCTTTCGCCAGGCCGGTCCAGGTTGAAGTCGCCGCTCACGCGTCGATGAGCCACTTGTTCATCCATCATCCATAGACGCTGCCCTTGGTAGCCAGCAAGGCGTTCCAGCACCTGCCCCAAAGGCATGTCGGTGGCTTTCAGGCGGCCGTTACGCCAACTGTCGGCGGTTTTCAGGTCGGCCTTCTGCACCGGGTCGATCCGTGTGTCATCGAAGCTTACCCGTTCACCCGCCGAGACCATGCGCTGTTCACCCCCCTGGGTGATCATGGCTTTGCCACTGAGTACCACGAGTTCGTCACGCCCCGCATGGCGGGCTACCTGCAGGCGGGTGCCATACACCTGGATGCGGGCGTTGCCCACTTCCACTTCCATGGCCCGCCCGTCGAGCACCACTTCCATATACACCTGGCCTTGTACCAGGTGCAGATGACGGGTGCGCCCGCGCAGGTCGACGTTCATCGCACTGGCGCTGTCCAGGCTCAGTGTCGTGCCATCCGCCAGGCGTGTGCTGCGGCGTTCGCCCACATCGGTGTGCAGCTCGCTGGCCAGGCGCTGCATCAATGGCCAGTACAGGTAGGCCGCGGCGCCCAGACCAAGCAGGAATACGACCGCCAACCATTTGCCCAGGTGGCTGCGCCGCACAGTGACTTGCCGTGGGCGAGGGCGGACGGGGGGTGGTTGCAGCTGCTGCCAGAAGGTTTCCAGCTCGGCATAGGCGTGCGCGTTTTCAGGCGCTTGGCACCAGGCCGCGAATGCCTGGCGCTGGCTTTCGTCGCAGCCGGGCTGGCGCAGCAAAGAAAACCACTCCAGCGCTTCCTGCTGTGGGTCGGGCTGCAGCTGCTTGGCGGGCATCGGGCTCATGGGTTCGGTCTGCTCACGATAGGGGCCGTTTCGCCCAACGATGACAGGGATAATCAGTCAAGGATGCTAATTATATTGAGAACCATTTTCAAGTACGTCACGACGGAGGGATAAAAAAGGTAGCTATGTATCTATTTGTTTCCCGATAATCGGATCCCAAACCTGAGGACGGAGATTTAGGCAAATGGCCACCAGTAGTGCCTCCACCGCATCCACCGCTGCAACGGCCAACCAGGCCACGCCGCTGGTGATGCGCATCATCGGTTTCTGCGCCCTGGCGCACTTGATCAACGACCTGATCCAGTCGGTACTGCCGGCGATCTACCCGATGCTCAAGGCCAACTACGACCTGAGCTTCGCCCAGATCGGCATGATCACCCTGACATTCCAGATCACCGCCTCGCTGCTGCAGCCGTGGGTAGGCTTCTTCACCGACCGCCGCCCGGCGCCCAACCTGCTGCCGCTGGGCACCCTGTGCACGCTGGTGGGCATCGTGATGCTGGCCTTCGTCGGCAGCTTCCCGATGATCTTGCTGGCGTCGGCGCTGGTGGGCATCGGCTCGTCGACCTTCCACCCGGAAACCTCGCGTATCGCACGGCTGGCTTCGGGCGGACGTTTTGGCCTGGCCCAATCGACTTTCCAGGTTGGCGGTAACACAGGCTCCGCCCTGGGCCCGCTGCTGGCGGCGGCCATCGTCATCCCGTTCGGCCAGACCCACGTGGCCTGGTTCGGCCTGGCCGGGCTGTTCTTCCTGGGCGTCACCCTGATGCTGCGCGGCTGGTACAAGGAGCACCTCAACCAGGCCAAGGCGCGCAAGGCGGTGCAGGCCACCCATGGCATCTCGCGCAATCGGGTGATTGCAGCGCTGATTGTGCTGGGCCTGTTGGTGTTCTCCAAGTACTTCTATATGGCCAGCTTCACCAGTTACTTCACCTTCTACCTGATCGAGAAGTTCGGTGTGTCGGTGGCCAGTTCGCAGCTGCACCTGTTCCTGTTCCTCGGTGCGGTGGCGGCGGGCACCTTCTTTGGCGGGCCGATCGGTGACCGTATCGGGCGCAAGGCGGTGATCTGGTTCTCGATCCTGGGCGTGGCGCCGTTCACCTTGGCGCTGCCGTATGCCGACCTGTTCTGGACCACGGTACTCAGTGTGGTGATCGGCTTTATTCTCGCTTCGGCGTTTTCCGCGATTGTGGTGTATGCGCAGGAACTGGTGCCGGGTAGCGTGGGCATGATTGCCGGGATCTTCTTCGGCTTGATGTTCGGCTTCGGCGGCATTGGCGCGGCGCTGTTGGGGTATGTGGCGGATCTGCGCGGGATCGAATATGTGTATGGGCTGTGCTCGTTCCTGCCGCTGTTCGGATTGTTGGCGGTGTTTCTGCCTTCTACCGGTAGACGCTGAGATTGCTGGGGCTGCTTTGCAGCCCGTTCGCAGCACAAGGCTGCTCCTACAAGGGGCGCGCGACCGGCCGGCATTGTGCTGCGAATGGACCTCGCAGCGGTCCACGGGCGATTGACTAGCTCGCCCGCCGTGCCCTAGAGTGCCGCCTCTTTTTCCAACCACCTGCGTAGTAGTCAAAGCAATGCGCCGTACCCAGTCCCTGCCACACGCCCGTCAGCCTGCCCTCCAGGCCCTGCGTCGTGCCTGGCCGAGCGACACGGTACTCAAGCGTCGCCGCAGCGTGCTGTTTGCCTTCACCTTCTCGCCACACCTCGCCTGAACTGATCTGCGCTTTTGCGTCGCGCGCCGCCTTGGCGTGCGCGCCTGTGTCTGCACGTCTTTTCGGTTTGCAAGGAGTGGTACATGAACATGCGTTTGCTGGCGGGCCTGTTGTTCGCCGTATCGGTCGTGGGTTTCAGCCTGGGGGCCAGTTTGCCGCTGGTGTCGTTGCGCCTGCATGAAGCGGGGGCCAGTACCCTGGAAATCGGCATCATCTCGGCCATCCCTGCCGCGGGCATGATGCTCTCGGCATTCCTGGTCGACGCCTGCTGTCGCCATCTCACCCGACGCACCATCTACCTGCTGTGTTTCAGCTTGTGCACGGTCAGCATCGCCTTGCTCGAATCGGCGTTCGGCTCATTGTGGCTGCTGGCGCTGTTGCGCCTGGGCCTGGGGTTGGGCATGGGGATCGCGATCATCCTGGGTGAGTCGTGGGTCAACGAGCTGTGCCCGGAGCATAACCGCGGCAAGATCATGGCCCTGTACGCCACCAGCTTCACCGGTTTTCAGGTGCTCGGCCCAGCCATGCTGGCAGTGCTGGGTGCCGACAGCCCTTGGATCACGGGTGTGGTCACGGTCTGTTACGGGCTGGCGTTGCTGTGCATCGTGCTGACCGTGCCCAACGATCATGTCGAGCACGAAGAGGGTGAAAAGAGCTTCGGCCTGGCCGGGTTCTTCCGCGTGGCGCCGGCGTTATGCATGGCGGTGCTGTTTTTCTCGTTCTTCGATGCCGTGGTGTTGTCGCTGCTGCCGGTGTACGCCACCAGCCATGGTTTTGCCGTGGGTGTGGCGGCGTTGATGGTGACGGTGGTGTTTGCCGGTGACATGCTGTTCCAGCTGCCGCTGGGCTGGCTGGCCGACCGGGTCGAGCGCACTGGGCTGCACCTGGTCTGCGGGCTGGTGGCGATGGCGATCGGCATCGGCCTGCCTTGGCTGCTGAACCTGACCTGGCTGTTGTGGCCGCTGTTGGTGGTGCTGGGCGCGGTGGCAGGGGGCATCTATACCCTGGCGCTGGTGCTGATCGGGCAGCGCTTCAAGGGCCAGGACCTGGTCACTGCCAATGCCAGTGTGGGCTTGTTGTGGGGCGTGGGTAGCCTGGTCGGGCCGCTGCTCAGTGGTGCGGCCATGAATGTTGCGCCGCATGGTTTGCCCATGGCGCTGGCACTGATGGCTGGGCTGTTCGTGTGCTTCGCCAGGCAGTCATACCGGCGTGTAGGGCGCATGGGGGCGGTGGCGCAGTGATGCCGCTCACGCCGCGGCGATGCTTACCCAGTAGCGCGTTCTGTAGTCGACCCGCACCGGTAGGCTGCGGCTGAGCAACTGCAGGATCTGCCCGGTGTCGGCCAACTGGAAGGTGCCTGATACCTTCAAACCCGCCACTTCTGGAGCACAGCGCAACAGGCCTGGGCGATAACGGCCAAGTTCGGCAACGAACTCGGCAAGTGGCATCTGCTGCACGCTCAGAACACCATCGGTCCAGCCCCAAGGGTCGCTGCGCAGTGCCAACGCCTGGATGCTGCCGTTGCTCCCGACTTGCAGGGCTTCACCTGGCAGCACCTGCCTCGGCACGGCAGAACCAGGGAACAGCGTGACTTCACCGCGACGCACCGATAGCAGCAGGCCCTGGCTGTTTTCGCGTAGCAACAGTTGGCCATCGAAGGTGGTCAGCGGGCCGATGCGTGTGTCGATATGGAACGGGCGGTTGTCATTCGGGTTGCTGTCCAGGCTGACCTCGCCCTGTATCAATTGCAGCTGGCGCTGCTGCGCGTCGTAGCGCAGGTCGATGGCGCTGGCGGTGTTGAGCTGGATGCGGCTGCCATCACTGCCTTGCCATTGGCGCCGTTCGCCTGTGGCAGTGCTGCTGTCGGCCAGTAGTTGGGGCAGGCCCAACGGTTCGCGCGCGGCCCAGCCCAGGCTGCCACCCACGGCCAACAACCCCAGCAACTTCAGGTGGTCTCGGCGGCTGACGCGTTGCCGCTGGCTACCGTCCAGAGTTCGCCGACTCAGGCCCTTGGGCAGCCCGGCGAGTTCCTCGCCCAGGGTGCTGACCCGCTGCCAGGCCAAAGGGTTGTCCGGGTGGCTGCTCAGCCACCGCTGGAACTGCTGCTCGGTGCGCGGGCTAGGGCTGTCGAAGCGCAGCTTCACCAGCCAGTCGATGGCCTGATCGACCTGCGCCTGTGCGGGCTTACCATCAGGCGTCGGCATAGCGCAACCGGTAGCAGACGGCCAAGGCCTTGGCCAGATCGCGTTCCACGGTAGCCCTGGACACCTCCAGGCGTTGGGCGACCTGCACGATGCTCAAGCCGTCGAGCTGGGCCAGCAGGAACGCCTGGCGCACGCGCGGCTTCAACTGGTGCAGGGCACGGTCGAGGCGTTCCAGGCTATCGAGGATGACCAGCCGATCCTCTTCGCTGGGCACCTCTGCTTCGGGCAGGTGAGCCAAGCTTTCCTGGTAGGCTCGCTCCAGTGCGCGGCGGCGGAACTGGTCGATCATCAAACCACGGGCGATGCTGCTGAGGTAGGCGCGCGGCTCCTTCAGCGGCGACACCTGGCGGGCGCGCAGCACACGCACGAAAGTGTCCTGAGCCAGGTCGGCGGCATGCTCGCTGCAGCCAACCCGGCTGCGCAACCAACCGCGCAGCCAGGCATGGTGGGACTGGTAGAGCAGAGCGACCTCGGCCGGTTTGAGCGTGTCGTTGATCTGCATCGTTGCGAAGGCCCGGTCCCGTGATAGGTGCGATTGTGAATAGTTCTCAATTCTATGCGGGGAGGATGGCGCGGGGCAATGCCATGCCAGGAATTAGCCGCGCAAGAACCGGCGTTTGCCCGATGAACGGCTGCGCTAAGCTGGACCTGCAATCGACTGCATGGAGGTGCCATGATTCTGGCCGATCTTTCCCCGAAGGCCTACCGCGAGGCCACCGACTACCTGGCGGCACTTGATCCGGACTGGGCGCGGCACATCGCCGCGACCGGGCCCTGCCTGCACCAGGCCACGCCGGGACGTGAGCCTTACGAGGCGCTGGTGCGGGCGATTGCCTATCAGCAACTGCACGCCCGTGCCGCCGAGGCGATTCTGGGGCGGTTGCAGGCGTTGTTCCCGGCGGGCGCTTTCCCGCAGCCAGAGCAGTTGCTGGCGGCTACCTCGCAATCTCTGCGTGCCTGCGGCTTTTCGGCGAGCAAGCTGGCAACGATCCAGGGTATTGCTCAAGCCAGCCTGGAAGGGCTGGTGCCGACCCGCGAGCAGGCATTGGCCATGGCTGACGAGGCCTTGATCGAACGCCTGGTGGCGCTGCGTGGGGTAGGGCGATGGACGGTGGAGATGCTGCTGATCTACAGCCTGGAGCGTTCGGACATTCTGCCGGTGGACGATTTTGGCGTGCGTGAGGGGTATCGGCGGTTGAAAGGGCTGGAAAAGGCGCCGACACCCGCGCAGATGCGCTCGCTGGGTGGCGGATGGCGGCCGTACCGTACTGTGGCGGCTTGGTACCTATGGCGAGCCTGAGGCGCTTGCATTGCCTGTACCGGCCCTTTCGCGGGCACGCCCGCTCCCACAGGTACCCTGGCTGTATCTGCACAGCGCGATCACTGTGGGAGCGGGCATGCCCGCGAAAGGGCCGGTACAGGTAACAACATATTCGGAAATCAAAGATGAACGCTTACACCACCCTCGACCAACGCTGGCAAGCCGTAGCGTCCCGCGACAGCGCCGCCACCGGCCACTTTGTCTACGCCGTACGCACCACCGGCGTCTACTGCCACCCCGGCTGCAAATCACGCCTGGCCAAGCGCACAAACGTCGAGTTCTACGACACCCCCGCTGCGGCCGAGGCGGCCGGTTACCGCGCCTGCAAACGCTGCATCAGCAAGGCCAGCACCACCCGCCACAGCCAGCTGGTCACCCGTGCCTGTCGCCTGATCGAAACCACTGATCCGGCGCCCAGCCTCGACCAGCTCAGCGCGCAGTTGGCCGTCAGCCCCTTCCACCTGCACCGCCTGTTCAAGGCCGAAACCGGCGTTACCCCCAAGGCCTACGCCACGGCCTTCCGCGCTCGGCGCCTGCGTGCGCACCTGGACGACGGCCAGCGCTCGGTCACCGACGCCATCTACGATGCCGGCTACAACTCCAACAGCCGCTTCTACGAAAGCGCCGACCAGCGGCTGGGCATGCGGCCCCGGCAGTACCGTGCCGGCGGCACAGGGGCAACCATCCACTTCGCGGTCGGCCAGTGCTCACTGGGCGCGATCCTGGTGGCCCAGAGTGAGAAGGGCATTTGCGCCATTCTGCTGGGCGACGACCCCGAAGCCCTGGTGCAAGACCTGCAAGACCAGTTCCCCAAAGCCCGTCTGATTGGCGGCGACAGTGGCTACGAACAGCTGGTTGCCGAAGTGGTGGGCTTCGTCGAGGCCCCGGCGCTTGGCCTGGCCTTGCCGCTGGATGTGCAGGGCACGGCATTCCAGGAGCGGGTGTGGCAGGCGCTGCGCGAGGTGCCGGCCGGCAGCCGGGTCAGCTATACCGACATCGCCGAGCGCATCGGCGCCCCCAAGGCGGTGCGTGCGGTAGCCATGGCCTGCGCGGCCAATCACATTGCCGTCGCCATCCCCTGCCACCGTGTGGTGCGTCGAGATGGCGACATCAGTGGTTACCGTTGGGGCGTGGAGCGCAAACAGCAGTTGTTGAAGCGAGAGACGGCACTCTCCTGATTGCCAGAAGCCGCGTAGAATCCCCCGCCAAATCGAATTGTAAAGAGGAATATTCGATGAGGCGTGTCAGCCTTGCCCGTTATTGCCCAGGCCTGCTGGCCTTGCTGGCCCTGATGCTGGCGCTTGCCAGCCCAGCCTGGTCGGCCCCGGCCACGCCATTGTCCAACCTGGCGGCCGCAGAAGCGCCAGCGCTGGATGAAAACGCCAGCATCGAACAGCTGAGCGACCGACTCGATCAGGTTCGCCAGGGCGTCACCAGCGAGGCCAACGACGACCTGCTGTCGCAACTGCGTCTGGCAGCGATGCAGGTTCAGCGCCAGGCGGATGCCTTGAGCGCTCAGCGCACCACCGATGTGGAAAAGCTCGATGACAAGCTGAAGGTGATTGGCCCGCTGCAGCCGGACGAGGCCGCTACCCTGACCCAGCAGCGCAAGGCACTGGAGGCCGAAAAAAAGGCCCTGGTAACCCAGCGGGATCAGGCCACCAAGCTGACCCAGTCGGCCCGCGACCTGTCCACGCAGATCGTCAACCTGCGCCGCAGCCAGTTCAACTCGCAGATCACCAGCCGTGCCGCATCGCCCCTGAGCCCGGCATTCTGGCAGAGCATCATCCGTCCCACCCAGGACGACGTGTCGCGCCTGCGTGACCTGCGCGGCGAGGCAGCCGATGCCATCAGCAGTGCCTTCAGCGCCGATAACCGCTGGTTGTTCATCACCAGCCTGGTCGCGGCGATTCTGGTCTGGACCTTGGTGCGGCGCGTGCTGGAGCGTTTGCTGGCCAGCGCCATGGTGGGCTGGTTGCCAGAGGGGCGCCTGCGCCGTAGCGCCTTGGCCCTGGGCGTGAGCCTGGCCACCCTGGGTACCATCGCCGGGTCTGTTTCGTTGCTGCGCTGGGGGCTGGAGAGCAGCGCCGAGCTGGGCAGCGACATCGCCAGCCTGACCAATCACATTCTCGCCCTGGTGGTGTTCAGTGCCTTTATCACCGGCCTGGGCCGCGCCATGCTGATGCTGCAGCGCCCGTCCTGGCGGCTACCGCCGATTCACGACGAAGTCGCCAGCGCGCTGGGCTGGTTCCCCAAGGTGCTGGCATTGGCACTGATGGTCATGATGACCATGGAACGGATGAACAGCGTGATCGGTGCCAGCCTGGCGCTGACGGTGGCCGTCAATGGCCTGACTGCGCTGGTGGTCGCGTTCATCTTTGCCGGCGCGTTGCTGCGTTACCGTCGCACCCTGCGCAAGCATGACCTGGAGCGCCCGACGGGCCTGGCCGGGCTGATTCCGTTTGTGATGGTGATCTGGCTGACGTTGATCCTGCTGGCACTGCTCGCCGGCTACCTGACACTTGCCTATTTCCTCACCGCCAAGCTGCTGTGGGTCAGCCTGGTGGTCACCTGTGCCTACTTGCTGACCACCTTCCTTGGCGACCTGTGCGAAACCCTGCTGTCGCCACGTCAGCCTGGTGGCCTGGCGCTGGCCTCTACCCTGGGCCTCGCACCGCGTCATCAGGCACAGGCCAGCACCATCCTGGCCGGCATTGGCCGCACCATCGTGCTGTTCCTGGCGTTGCTGCTGGTGTTGATGCCTTCGGGCACCAGCCCCAGCGAACTGCTGCTGAGCCTGGGTGACTGGGACGGTACCGGCGGCAAGCTGCTCGGTAACCTGAACATCGTGCCGCAGGACATCCTGCTGGCCCTGGCGATCTTCTTCGGTGGCCTGTTCGCCATTCGCGTGGTCAAGCGCTGGCTGAGCGATCGGCTGCTGCCGGAAACCGACATGGACGCCGGCATGCGCGCCTCGCTGGTGACCCTGGTGGGGTACCTGGGCTTCCTGTTCCTGGCCATGCTGGTGATGTCGACCTTGCGCATCAACCTCACCAGCCTGACCTGGGTGGTCAGTGCCCTGTCGGTAGGTATCGGTTTCGGCTTGCAGCAGATCGTGCAGAACTTCATTTCTGGCCTGATCCTGCTGACCGAGCGCCCGGTGAAGGTTGGTGATTGGGTCAGTCTGGCGGGCGTTGAGGGCGATATCCGCCGCATCAACGTGCGTGCCACCGAAATCCAGATGTCCGACCGTTCAACGGTGATCGTGCCCAACTCGCAGTTCATCTCGCAGAACGTGCGCAACGTGACCATGGGCAATGCCTTGGGGGTAGTCGGTATCACCCTGACACTGCCGCTGGAGACCGATGCCAACCACGTGCGTGAGCTGCTGCTGGCGGCCTATCACGAGCATGAGGCGATTCTGGATGCACCGGCTACGTCGGTGTCGTTCAAGGACCTGACGGCCAGTGGCATGGTGATTGGCGTCAGCGGCTACGTGGCCGGGCCGCGGCAGGTCTCTGGCACGCGCAGCGACTTGCTGTTCACCATTCTTGGGCGCCTGCGTGATGAAGGCATTCCCCTGTCTTCGCCGCAAAGCATGGTGTTGGTGCAAGAGGGCGCGCGACCAGCTGACGAATCGAATTGAGCAACCCTGTGGGAGCGGGCTCGCCCGCGAATGGGCCGCAATGCGGCCCTTGCGATGCTAGCCGAGGCACCGTGTCACATGCTTGACCGATTGGTAGGCCGACAACCCCCAAGGCCCCAGTTCGCGGCCGATCCCGCTGCCCTTGGTGCCGCCCCATGAGGTCTCGACGAACACCGCCTGCACCGAGTTGATCCACACGTGGCCAACCTCCAGCGCATCGGCCACGCGCTCGGCCCGTTCCAGGTCAGCAGAGCAGACGGTGGCCACCAGCCCGAAGCGGCTGTCGTTGGCCTCGGCAATCGCCTGTTCCTCACTGGCAAACCGCCGTGCGCACAGCACCGGACCAAAGATTTCCTCGGTCCACAGGCGGCTGTGTTTCGGTACATCGGCATACAGCGTCGGGCTGACGAACCAGCCGTCCCGGTCCAGCGCCTTGCCACCGGCCAGGCACTGCAAACCTTCTTCCCGCGCCGTGGCGAAGTAGCTGGCCACCTTCAGCCATTGCGCCTGGCTGGTCAGCGGGCCCATATCGACCTCTTCGGTCAACGGATTACCCACCTGCAGCTTTTCCAGTGCCGCCTGCAAGCGGGGCAGCAGTGCATCGGCAATACCGTCCTGCACCAGCAGCCGCGAAGTGGCCGAGCACATTTGCCCGGCGTTCCAGCTGATGCCGGCGACGATCCACTCCACGGCCTGGTCTACATCGCAATCATCGAACACCACGATCGCCGACTTGCCGCCCAGCTCCAGCGTGACTGGCCTGCACTGCGCCGATGCGCTACGCATCACCTGGCTGCCGACGCTGTTGCTGCCGGTGAACGACAGCTTGTCCAGGCCATTGTGGTTGCTCAGCGCCGCGCCAGTCTCGGCCTTGCCGTTGACGATGTTCAGCACGCCAGCCGGCAGGCCCAGGGTGTCGGCGATCTGGCCGTAGGCCTGCTCGATCAGCGGGGTGACCTCCGACGGCTTGAGCACCACGGTGCAGCCGGCGGCCAGGGCCGGGGCAAGCTTCCAGGCGCTGGTCACCAGCGGGAAGTTCCACGGCACGATCAGGCCGACCACGCCCACCGGCTCCAGGCGGGTGCGGGCGGTGAAGCCTGGCACGGCCAGCGCTACATCGCGATTCTTCGAAGGCAGCTGTTCTGCCAGCTCGGCGTAGTAGGTAAAGGTGGCAATGGCGTCATCCAGGTCGATCTCGGCCTCATGGCGCGGCTTGCCGTTGTTGCGCATCTGCAGTGCGATCAACGCTTCACGGCGTTGGCCGAGCTGTTCGGCAAAACCGCGCAGGTAGGCGGCGCGCTCGCTGGCGCTGGTGCGTTTCCAGGCGGGCAGGGCGCTGCGGGCAGCGGCCACGGCCTGGTCGACCTGGGCGACGCTGGCCGCCATGAATTCGGTGAACGGTTGCCCGAGCGCAGGGTCGTTGACGCTGATGCAGTCGCTGCCCTGGCCTTCGACCCAATGGCCGGCGATATAGTGGGAAGTGGTCATGGTTGGTATCCAGTCAGGCCATTTCGGCAGTGGTCACAGGCGTGTGCACGGTGCTTTTGCAACGCACCCAACGTGGGCCCTGGGGGCCATACACGCCAGCGGGTTCAGGGAACAGGTTGAGCAGCAGCAGGTACAGCACGCCAGCCAGCCCCAGGGTGACCGGTAGGCTCAGGTCGATGCCGCCGGCCAGGTCGCCCAGCGGGCCGACGAACTGCCCCGGCAGGTTGACGAAGCACAGGCCGACCGCCGCGCTGGGGATCCATGCCCCCATGCCGCGCCAGTTCCAGCCGTGCAGGAACCAGTAGTGGCCGCCACGCTGGCCGCGGGTGAACACCTGCAGGTCGTCCGCGTGGTAGAAGCCGCGGCGGGTAATCAGGCCGAGGATCATGATCACCATCCATGGGCTGGTGCAGGTAATGATCAGCACGGCGAAGGTCGACACGCTCTGCACCAGGTTGAAGGTGAAGCGGCCAATGAAGATGAAACCGATCGCCAGCACGCCGATCAGCAGCGTGGCGCCGGCACGGCTGAGCAAGCGTGGGAACACGCTGGACATGTCCAGGCCGGTGCCGTACAGCGCGGTGGTGCCGGTGGACATGCCGCCGATCACCGCAATCAGGCACACCGGCAGGAAGAACCAGCTTGGCGCTACCGCCAACAGGCCACCCACATAGTTGTTGGCGGCGATGTAGTCCGGTGCCTGGGTGGCGACCAAGGTGGCAGTGCACAGGCCGAACAGGAATGGAATCAGCGTCGCCGCCTGCGCCGCGATCACGGCCAGCATGATGCGTGCCTTGGGGGTTTCTCGCGGGATGTAGCGCGACCAGTCACCCAGGAAGGCGCCAAACGACACCGGGTTGCTCATGGCCAGGATCGCCGCGCCGACGAACGCCGCCCAGAAGCCTGCCTGGCCCAGGTTGACGCTGCCTGCGTAGCCGGCATCGAACGGCCCGGCAAAGGCGACGATACCCAGCAGGAACAGCAGGCTCGAAGCCCACACGGCAATCTTGTTGACCCACAACATGAAGCGGAAGCCGAAGATGCACACCACCAGTACCAGCACCGCGAACAGGCCATAGGCCAGGCCCAGGGTCAGGTCGGTTTCCGGCAGGCCGGCCAGGCGCTTGGCACCGCCGACCAGGGCATCGCCCGAGCTCCACACCGACAGCGAGAAGAACGCCACTGCCGTGAGCAACGACAGGAACGAGCCGACGATACGCCCGTGCACGCCAAAGTGCGCACCCGACGAAACAGCGTTGTTGGTGCCGTTCAGCGCGCCGAACAGGCCCATGGGTGCAAGGATCAGCGCGCCAATGCCAACGCCAAGCAGAATGGCCCACACACCCGCCTGGAACGACAGCCCGAACAGCACCGGGAAGCTGCCCAGCACGGCGGTAGCGAAGGTATTGGCACCGCCGAAGATCAGGCGGAACAGGTCTAGCGGGGCGGCGTCGCGTTGATCGTCGGGGATCTGTTCGACGCCGTTGGTCTCGATACCGGTCGAGTGGCTCATGGTGATGCTCCAGCGCGGTTGTTGTAGCACGCGCAGTGCGCGGGCCTTCTTGTGGGTGCGATGGCAGGGCGGCAGCGCCGCGTAAAAAGGTGATCAGGCCGGTGTAACGACCGACAGGTGCTCGTGGCAGGCCAGCCACTGTTCACCCTGGCGGCGGAAGACAATGGTCTCGCGCTCGCTCAACTGGTGTTCTTCACCGGCGATGCGGATATGCGTGGCCACATCGTGCATGAAGATCGCCACGTCGCCTTGCAGGCTGACCTGGGCGTTGCCCGACTCGCAGGCGAGCACGGCGAAGCCCTCGGCCTGCCACTGGGCCCAGAGATCTTCGTAGGCACGGCGCGACAGCAGCGGTTGCGGCAAGGTATGGAAAAGGAACGTGGCGTCTTCGCTGAAACAGGCGAAATAGCGGGCGGTGTCGTTGCTGGCGAACGCGGCAACGAGGTCGGCGGCGGCTTGGCGCACCTGGAGTGTCTGGTCCACGGCAGTGGCCTCACGGTTTTTGTGATTATGGTGAAGCGATTCTGGTGGTGGTTGGCGGGGGGAAAAATCGCTGGCGGCAAATAATCAGTTCAGGAATTTGTGAAGTGATGGTAGCGACCCAGTAACCGATCAAGTAGTGGAGATGTAGGTGGATGCCATTTGTCTGCTTCCCCGGCAGACGAGTATTGAAAAGCCCATGCATGTAAATAATACTGCTTCCCATTAGCACCCTCGCGTAACCCTGCCCCCGAGGTACTCCCGTGTCGTCGCTGCCCCACAACGCTCAAGTCGGCGAGCTTTACCGTGGCCATCACTCCTGGCTGCGTGGTTGGCTATTCAAGCGCCTGGAGTGCCAGCACCAGGCTGCCGACCTGGCCCAGGACACGTTCCTGCGCCTGCTGGGGCGGGACACCCTCAATGGCCTGCGCGAACCCCGCGCGTTTCTGGCCACCGTCGCCAAGGGGCTGGTGGTGGACCATTACCGTCGGCTGAGCCTGGAGCGCGCCTGGCTCGACAGCCTGGCGGCGTTGCCTGAGCCAGAAGCACCATCAGCCGAAGCGCGGGTGCTGGTGCTGGAAACCCTGGTGGAAATCGACCGCATGCTCGATGGGCTCAAGCCCAAGGTGCGTAGCGCGTTCCTGCTGTCGCAGCTCGACGGGCTGACTTATCCACAAATCGCCGAACAGCTGGGCCTCTCGCTCAGTTCGGTGCAGCAGTACATGACCCAGGCGTTCGGCCACTGCTACCGGGTGCTGTATTCGTGAGCGCGGGGGACCCGACTGAGCAGGTGGTGGCGCAGGCCATCGACTGGCGCGTACGCCTGGCTTCGGGGCTGGCCCAGGTCGAAGAGCTGGAAGCCTGCCAGCGCTGGCGCGGGCTGCACCCAAGCCATGAGCAGGCCTGGCAACGGCTGGCGGTGTTCGACGGGCGCCTGGGGGCGATGCCGCCACCACAGGCAAGCCAGGCCCTGCGTTACCGCGATCGACGCACGGTGCTCAAAGGGCTGGCGTTGCTAGTGGGCAGCTCAGTCGTGGTCGGTAGCGCAAGCCTGGGGTTGCGCGGCTCGCCCTGGCTGGCCGGGCAGCGCACAGCCATGGGCGAGCGCAGGCGCCTGCAACTGCCTGATGGCGGCTGGCTGCAGATGAACAGTGGTAGCGCGCTGGACCTGGAATTCGACGGCCAGCAGCGGCGGGTAAATCTGCTGGCCGGCGAGGTGATGATCCAGACCGGCAAGCAAGGGGCCGAACGGCCATTCTGGGTTGAAACCCCCTTGGGGACCTTGCAGGCATTAGGCACCGGTTTCTCGGTGCGGCTGAACGACGACAGCGCGTTGCTGGCCGTGGAGGAGGGTGCCGTTGCGGTACGGCCAGGTACCTTGCAGCGATCTGCGGCGGTTGTACGCGCGGGGGAGCAGGTGCGTTTCAACCGGCAAAGGGTATTTGCGACCCAGCCATTGGACCGTGACGCACTGGCCTGGCGCGACGGGTATCTGGTCGTTCGGCAGTGGTCTTTGGCGCGTCTGTGTGCCGAGCTTGGGCGTTATCGCAACGGGGTGTTGCGCTGTGACCCTGCAGTAGCGGACTTGTTGATTTCCGGGGTGTTTCCGCTGGACGAGCCGGACCGGGCGCTGGCGGCACTGGGCCGTACTCTGCCCGTAAGAACGCGGTACTTGACCCAGTGGTGGGTGACCCTGGAGCCGGTCTGAATCAAGCGCAACATCTGCACCGGCCTGGCCCCTCGTAGGAGCAGCCTTGTGCTGCGAAGAGGCCCGCATGACGGACGCTTCTCGGACTCTTCGCAGCACAAGGCTGCTCCTACAAGGGGCCAGTGCGGACCTTGGAAAAATATTCTCAATTTCTTTTGCAGTTTTTTCGCCGTGGCTCGGCCTCCTTGCAATTCCGCTCATGACCACAAGGAAACCCCATGGCGTCGTCCCCGCACACCCCGCTTGCCCGCGCCCTGCGTATCGCCCTGCTGGGCCTGAGTGTCAGCCTGCCCCTGGGCAGCCTGGCGCTGGCTGCGCCAAGCCATCACTTCGAAGTCCCGGCGGGTAACCTGGAGGGTGCGCTCAACACCTTCGCCCGCCAGGCCGGCGTGCTGCTGAGCTTCGACCCGGCACTGACACGCGGGCTGAACAGCCGCGGCCTGTCGGGCGATTACCCGGTCGATGCTGGCTTCGCCACCTTGCTCGGCAATACCGACCTGGCCGCCGAGGCCAGCAGCGATGGTAGCTGGCGCCTGGTGCGCGCAGGTGCCGAGGGCACCGTCACCCTTCAGGCACAGACCATTTCCGCCCTGGGCGAAGAGAACCCACTGGGGCCGGTGGGCAGCTATGTGGCCAAGCGCAGTGTCACTGCAACCAAGACCGACACGCCGATCCATGAGACCCCGCAGTCGATCTCGGTGGTCACCCGTGAGCGCATGGAGGCCCAAGGCGTGCAGTCGGTCAACGAGGCCCTGCGCTACACCCCAGGCGTGTCTTCCTATGGCGCCAACAACCGCTCCGACTGGTACACGGTGTTACGGGGCTTCTCGCCCACGACCTATCTGGACGGCCTGCAACTGCCGACCACGATCAACCTGGCCAGCTGGATGGTCGACCCCTACATGCTCGAACGTGTCGAAGTGCTGCGCGGTCCGGCGGGCGTCTTGTATGGGCAGGGCGACCCTGGCGGGGTGATCAACCAGGTGTCCAAGCGCCCGAGCACTGTCAGCAGCCACGAAATCCAGGCCCAGTACGGCACTGATGCGCGCCGCCAACTGGGCTTCGACAGCACTGGCGCGTTGGATGACGAGGGCGTTTGGAGCTACCGCATAACGGCCATCGGCCATGAAGCCAATATTCGCGATACCCCTTGGGAGGACAAGCGCCAGGCAGTCGCTGCCGCCCTGACCTGGCAGCCGTCCGCAGACACCCGGCTGACCGTAATGGGCAACTACCTGGCGGACGACTCCAACGCCCAGGACAACTTCCTGCCGGCAGTTGGTACATTGTCCCACTCGCCCTACGGCAAGATCGGTCGCGATACCTTTACCGGCGACAAGCATTTCTCCAAGTACGAGAAGACCCAATACAGCCTTGGCTACGAATTCGAAACGCGCCTGAACGACGTCTGGCAGCTGCGCCAGAACCTGCGCTATTCGCACCTGGACCTGAACGACAACATGGTCTTCGGTGTTGGTACTACCGCCTACTACGGCATGGAGGGCGGTGACGAGCGCACGCTGCTACGCTACGCCGGCATCGAAAACCCCAAGTACAGCCGCTGGGCTGTGGATAACCAGGCCCAGGCCGACTTCAGCACTGGCGATATCCGCCATACCCTGCTCATCGGCGTGGACTGGCAGCGCCAGCAGACTTCCGACCCGCAGGCCTACATCCTCACCACCCCCGTCGACCTGTATGGCGGCGCCGACTATGGCCCGGTCGACCCCAGCCAGTTCACCCCGGACACCTGGAGCTACAGCCACCAGACCAGCCGACAGACCGGGTTGTACCTGCAAGACCAGCTGCATTTCGACGACCACTGGGTACTGACCCTGGGCGGCCGCTATGACTGGGCCACATCGCAAACCCGCAACTGGACCGATGCTGGCTCCGATCCTGAAATACGGACACGTGACGAGGCGTTCAGTGGCCGGGTTGGCCTGGTGTATCTGGCCGATAACGGCCTCGCGCCTTACCTGAGCTACAGCGAAGGTTTCACGCCAAACCCCGGCACCGATGCCAACAACCAGCCATTCGAGCCCACCGAAGCCAAGCAATACGAAGCGGGCATCAAGTATCAGCCACCGGGGTCGAACAGCTCGATAACCGCCGCTGTATTCGAGATTACCCAGGACAACGTGCTGACCACCGCACCAGGCAACCCCAACGACAAGGTGCAGACAGGGCAGGTGCGCTCGCGTGGCATCGAGTTGGAAGGGGTGGCCAGCCTGAGCAACGAACTCAACCTGATCGCTACCTACACCTATCAGGACGTGAAGGTGACCAAGGCCAATGACGAGACCGATGGCAAGACGCCGATCAGCATCCCGACACCGCGCAATCTAGCCTCGGTATGGGCTGACTACACCTTGCAAGATGGGCTGCTCAAGGGCCTGGGGTTCGGCGCCGGGGTGCGCTACACCGGTCGCAACCCGGGGGCACCGGACAACTCGCTGAACGTGCCGGCCTATACCTTGCTGGATGCGGCCGTGCATTACGAAACCGGGCCGTGGCGGTTTGCGGTAAACGCCAGCAACCTGGCCGACAAGGAGTACGTGGCGGGTTGCTATGACGCCACCCGATGCATCTACGGTAATGGGCGCACGGTGCTGGGCACGGCCACCTATCGCTGGTAGACACCGAACCCTGTGGGAGCGGGCATGCCCGCGAAAAACGCGACGCGGTGCATGGCACCGGCTTCGCCGGTGTTCGCGGGCTCGCCCGCTCCCACAGGTTTCCACAGGCACTCACAGGGGCAGTGTCGCTGAAGGTTGCTGTCATCTGGCTGCAACGAATATTCAGCAACATTTCTGCCATCTCCCCGTGCCTCATTGCGAGTTCGAATGGGCCATCCCGCGCTGCACCTGCCACAGGACCACGACCTGTTCGGCCTGCTCTACGCCTTTGCCTTCCGCCCCGGCCAGCCAGGGCGCGAAATCGACTCGGCGCAGTTGCTGCACAAGCTCGGCCAGCCGCTAGAGCCTGGCGAGTTTCTCTGGGTGCACCTGAACCTGGCCCACGCTGCCTGCGAACGCTGGCTGCGCACCCACCTGCAGTTGCCCGACGCTTACTTCGAAACCCTGCGCGAAGGTTCCCGCTCGACCCGCATCGAGCATGCCGACTCGGCACTGCTGGCCGTGGTCAACGACGTGGTGTTCAACTTCGGCCTGGTGTCGTCGGACATTTCCACGCTGTGGGCCTGTGCCAGCAGCCAGTTGCTGGTCAGTGCGCGCTTGCAGCCGTTGCACTCGGTGGACAAGCTGCGTTCGTCGGTCAAACAGGGCGAGCGTTTTCATTCGTCCATCGAGCTGTTGGTCCACCTGCTGCGCGACCAGGGCGATGTGCTGACCCAGATCGTGCGTGAAACCACCACCAGCGTCGACCGTATCGAGGACCAGCTGCTGTCCCAGCGCCTGAGCGACAACCGTGCCGAGCTGGGCAGCATGCGCCGGGTGCTGGTGCGCTTGCAGCGCCTGCTGGCGCTGGAGCCGGGGGCACTGCTGCGCCTGCTCAATCGCCCGCCGGAGTGGCTGCAGGAACAAGACATCCGCCAACTGCGTGCGGCCACAGAAGAGTTCACCCTGGTGATCAGCGACCTCACTGCCCTGGGCGAGCGGATCAAGCTGTTGCAAGAAGAAATTGCCGCCAAGCTCAACGAACAGACCAACCGCACTCTGTTCACCCTGACCGTGGTAACGGTGCTGGCGCTGCCGATCAACATCATCGCCGGCTTCTTCGGCATGAACGTCGGCGGCGTGCCCCTGGCGGAAAACCCCCATGGCTTCTGGGTGCTGGTGGCCCTGGTGGCGACGTTCACCGTGCTGGTGGGGCGCTGGGCGTTTCGCAAGCGCCGAGAATATTGAGACTGAGCCGGCCTCTTCGCGGGCGTGCCCGCGAAGAAGCCGGGAGCATGCGAACCGACTGACGGTCTCTCCCACCCCTCATCCTTGCCTACGCTGAAGTTCCCAACCCGCTGAAGCAAGGAGATCCACCGTGACCTTCCAATACAAGCGTCTGGACAAGAACAACGCCGCCGTGCTGCTGGTCGACCACCAGACCGGCCTGCTCTCGCTGGTAAGGGACATCGACCCCGACCGCTTCAAGAACAACGTGCTGGCCCTGTCTGACCTGGCCAAGTACTTCAAGCTGCCGACCATCCTCACCACCAGCTTCGAGACCGGCCCCAACGGCCCGCTGGTGCCGGAACTGAAAGAGCAGTTCCCCGACGCCCCCTACATTGCACGCCCAGGCAACATCAACGCCTGGGACAACGAAGACTTCGTCAAAGCGGTAAAAGCCACCGGCAAGAAACAGCTGCTGATCGCCGGGGTCGTCACCGAAGTGTGCGTGGCCTTTCCGGCCTTGTCGGCACTGGAAGAGGGCTTCGAGGTGTTCGTCGTCACCGACGCCTCTGGCACCTTCAACGAACTGACCCGTGATTCGGCTTGGCGGCGCATGGAGGCTGCCGGTGCGCAACTGATGACCTGGTTTGGCGTAGCGTGCGAGCTGCACCGCGACTGGCGCAATGACATCGAAGGGCTGGGAACCCTGTTCTCCAACCATATCCCGGACTACCGCAACCTGATGACCAGTTACAACAAGCTGGCCAAATAACGCCTTTTGGGGGCTGCACGGCAGCCCCCGAATCAATCTGCAAGCGAAGCGGCAAACCGTCATGAATCGACCATACTGACTCTTCATTCGCCCTCAGGAGAGTGTCATGTCGAAGCCGTCCAGGAAGAAACCCACCCAGGAGCAGCCAGAAAAACTGGGCGGCAAGGCCTACGAAAAAGCGCTCAGGAACCTGCATGTAGAGTTGGTGAAGCTGCAGGAGTGGGTGGTAGCCAAGGGCCTGAAGGTGTGCATTGTCTTCGAAGGCCGCGATGGCGCCGGCAAGGGCGGCACCATCAAGGCCATTACCGAGCGTGTCAGCCCGCGGGTGTTCCGCGTGGTGGCGCTGCCGGCGCCGACCGAACGGGAAAAATCCCAGATGTACCTGCAGCGCTACCTGGGGCACCTGCCAGCGGCAGGCGAAGTGGTGATCTTCGATCGCAGTTGGTACAACCGTGCGGGGGTCGAGCGGGTCATGGGCTTCTGCTCCGATGAGCAAGTGGACAAGTTCCTGACCGGTGTGCCGGTGTTCGAAAAGGTCATGGTCGAGTCGGGGATCATCCTCATCAAGTACTGGCTCGAAGTCAGCGCCGAAGAGCAGACCCGGCGTCTGCAGGATCGCATCACCGACGGCCGCAAACTGTGGAAGCTGTCGCCGATGGACCTCAAGTCGTACACCCGCTGGGATGACTATACCCAGGCCCGCGACGACATGTTCCAGGCGTCGGATACCGCCTGGGCGCCGTGGTTCATGGCCCATTCCAACGACAAGCGTCGCGCCCGGCTGAACATCATCAGCCATCTGCTCAGCCGTATTCCCTACAAAGACATCACCCGTGAACAGCTGGTGAAGCTGCCCAAACGCGGCAAGATCGGCAAGTACAAGGCTGTGGCCTACCCGTTCAAGGTCGTCGAAGAACGCTTCTGAACCCCTCCCTGCTGGGAGCTGCGAAGGTACGAGCTCATGCCACATGACGGCAGCCTGTTGCAGGCGACGGTGGTATTCCTCTTGGCTGTGGTGCTTCTGGTACCGCTGGCGCAACGCCTGAAAATGGGGGCGGTACCGGGTTACCTGTTGGCGGGTATCCTGATTGGTCCGTCGGTGCTTGGCCTGCTCGGCAACCCGGACAACGTGGCGCGGCTGTCGGAGATGGGCGTGGTCATGCTGCTGTTCGTGATCGGCCTGGAGCTATCCCCACGGCGCTTGTGGACCATGCGCCGGGCGCTGTTTGGCATTGGCAGTTTGCAAGTGGGGCTGACCGCCGTGCTGCTCGGGCTGCTGGCGTATTGGCTGTTCGATCAGTCGCGGGCTGCTGCCATCGTGCTGGGGCTGGGCCTGGCCCTGTCGTCCACCGCCTTCGGCTTGCAGGTACTGGCCGAGCGCAAGGACCTGGGCAAGCCACACGGTCGCCTGGCCGTGGCCATCTTGTTGTTCCAGGACATTGCCGCCATTCCCCTGATTGCCGTGGTGCCGTTGCTCGGTGGCGATGTCAGCACCGCCGACGAAGGTGCCTGGCCATTGCTGGCCGTGGCGGTCGGCATTGGCGTGCTGATCGTTTTTGGCCGCTATCTGTTGACCCCGGTGTTCAAGTGGACGGTGGGTTCGGGCCTGCCCGAGCTGTCAACCGCCACGGCCTTGCTGGTGGTGCTGGGTACCGCCTGGTTGATGGAACACGTGGGTGTGTCGATGGCGCTGGGCGCCTTCCTGGCCGGCGTGTTGATGGCCGAGTCGCCTTTTCGCCACGAACTGGAAACCCAGATCGAGCCAATCAAGGGCCTGCTGCTGGGGCTGTTCTTTGTTGGCGTGGGCATGAGCGCCGACCTGCGCCTGTTGCTCGGCATGCCACTGATAGTGCTGGGGCTGACCGTGCTGCTGGTCGCCATCAAGCTGCCCTTGCTGTATGGCCTGGGGCGCACGCTTGGCGGCCTCAACCAGGCCCAGGCGCTGTGCCTGGGCGTGGTGCTGGCCTCGGGGGGCGAGTTCGCCTTCGTGGTGTTCAAGTTGGCGCTGGACCACCAGGTACTCACCCAGCAGGTACACGACCTGCTGGTACTGGCCATCACCTTGTCGATGGCGGTGGTGCCCTTGGTAATGATGGCCCTGGCGCGGCAACTGCGCGATGACCGCCAGGTGCAGGCATCCCCTGAAACGGACCAGTGAATTGCGCCTTGCTGGCGCATTGAATGTAGGGAGGTGAATCATGCAGTCGAGTTTCAAACTGGACAGCGCCCTGTCGCGGGGCTTGCTCGATGTGCTCATCAAGGCTGGCCTGGTGGCCGCCTTGGTGATCTTCGCCTTCCAGGTGTTCCAGCCGTTCCTGGAGTTGATGCTGTGGGCAGTGATCCTGGCGGTCACGTTGTACCCGTTGCATTGTCGTATCCAGCGCCGCACCGGGCTCAAGCATGGCTATGCGGCGACGCTGGTGGTGCTGCTGGTACTGGTGGTGCTGTTGGTGCCGATCTACCTCGTGGTGATGTCCATCGGTGAATCGGTGGACAGCCTGGTGACGTTGCTCAAGAGCGGTGCCTGGAGTGTGCCGGTCCCCCCTGACTCCGTGGCGACCTGGCCACTGATCGGGCCGAAGGTGCATGCGCTGTGGTTGGCGGCCTCCGAAAACATGGCCAGTGTACTGAATCAGTGGATGCCACAGATCAAGGGTGCCGGGCTTACGGTGTTGGGCGCTGCGGCCAGCGCCGGTGGCGCCTTCCTGCTGTTCATCGGCGCGATCATCATTTCCGGGGTCATCATGGCCTTTGGCGACCGTGGTGAAATCGCTGCGCAGCGTATCGCCATGCGGGTTTCAGGCGAAGAGCGCGGTAAACCCTTGGCCACGCTGTGCACGGCCACCATTCGCGCGGTGGCGCAGGGGGTGATCGGTATCGCTTTCATCCAGATGCTGCTGATCGGTGTCGGCTTCGTCATCAAAGGCGTACCAGGGGCAGGCATGCTGGCCATCGTCATCCTCATGCTGGGGATTGCCCAAGCCCCGGCCACCTTGGTCACGGTGCCGGTAATCATTTATGTGTTCAACACCGAAGGTTTCACGGTGGCGGCCATCGTTTTCGCCATCTACACCTTCGTCGCCGGCCTGGCTGACAACGTACTCAAACCGCTGCTGCTGGGGCGCGGGGTCGATGTACCGATGCCCGTGGTGCTGATCGGGGCACTGGGCGGCATGGTGGTCAAAGGCATCATCGGTTTGTTCATTGGTCCGGTAATTCTTGGCGTGACCTACGTGTTGTTCTGGCAATGGGTCGCCCTGCAGGTACCGGAGCAACCGGCACCTCCCGCCGCCTGAGCCATGCCCAACTGCTGCTATGGCTTGGGGTTGCTGATGCTGCTGGCCGGCTGCACCCAGGTCGGACCGGATTTCGAAAAGCCCCAGGTCCCGTGGTTGGACGGCTGGAGTACACCCGTGCTGGAGCAGGCAGGGCGTAGCGCCGCAACCCCTGACCTGCGCCAGTGGTGGGGGGTGTTTGCCGACCCGATGCTGGACGCGTTGATTGCCGAGGCCGACGCCAACAACACCAACCTGCGCGTGGCGGGCTTGCGGATCGCAGAAGCCCGTGCCCAATTGGCGATCGTACAGACTGGGCGTTATCCGCAGCTGCAGCAACTCAGGGCGCAGAGCCTGTATCTGAAGCAGGACCAGTCAGGCACTTCCACCGCCCGTGATTCAGTGTTCTGGCAATCCAGCGTCGGCTTCGACATTGGCTGGGAAATCGATTTCTGGGGCCGCTTCAGTCGTGCCATCGAAAGCGCCGATGCCGCCTACTTTGCCTCCCAGGCCAATTACGCCGACGCCATGTTGCTGCTGCGTGCGCAAGTGGCCGACACGTACTTTGCCCTGCGTACCACCGAGGCGCGGCTGGATATCGCGCAAGAGAACGGTAAGCGCCAGGCGCGCAGCCTGGAAATCACCGAGCGGCTGTTCCGCCATGGCGAACATGACGAACTCGACTGGCAGCAGGCGCGTACCCAATACCTGGCCACCTTGGCCACCATCCCCGAGTTCGAGAACCAGCTCAACGCCCTGCGCAATGTGCTGTGCGCGTTGCTGGGGCGCCCGCCCGGGCCGCTACCGCAGTTGGACGCCGGCCATGGCCAGTTGCCGTTACCCCAGCGCGCAGTGCTGCAGGACGTGCCTGCCAGCCTGCTGCAGCGCCGCCCGGACATCCGCGCCGCCGAACAAGCGGTGGCGGCGCAGTCGGCGTTGGTTGGGGTAGCCGAGGCCGACCTTTATCCACAGCTGAGCCTGCTCGGCAGTATTGGCTGGACCTTTCTATCGGCCAATCACCTACCCAACACCTTTGACCTGGCAGCCGGCCCGAGCCTGATCTGGAACCCGTTCGACTATGGCCGGCGCAAGAATGCCGTGCGTGTGGAAGATGCCCGCTTGCAGCAACTGATCGAGCTGTACCAACAGGACGTGCGCGAAGCCGCCCGTGAAGCCGACGATGCGGCCAGCGGGCTGGTGCGCTCGCTACAGAGTGCAAGCATTCGTGACCAGGCTTCCCAGGCTGCGCAGCGCTCGCTGAACCTGGCCAGCTCGCAGTACCGCGAAGGCTTTGCCGACTTCCAGCGGGTACTCGATGCCCAGCAACTGCTGTTGCAGCAACAGGACGGTTACCTGGTCAGCCGTGGCAACGCGGTCAGCAGCCTGGTGACGTTATACAAGGCCCTGGGTGGCGGTTGGGACGCCAACCGCGCACCGATCGACCCAGCCACCCGCCAGCACATGCAGCAACGCACCGACTGGGGCGAGCTGCTCGACGCGCCAGCCCCCAGCGCACATGCACAAGGTGAAACCGAATGAGCGACACCACGCCAACGCCGCCCCCGTCAGCCCCGGATCGCGGCATGCGCTGGGTGCTGTTGCTGATTGCCGTGAGCCTGCTCTGGTACTTGCTGGCAGACCGCTTCACGCCGTACACCCAGCAAGCCCGCCTGCAGGCCTACGTGGTGCCGGTGGCCGCCGAAGTGGCCGGGCAGATCAAGCGCGTGGCAGTAGGCAACAACCAGGAGGTGCGCCAGGGCGATGTGCTGTTCGAACTCGATCAAGAACAGTACCGCATTGCCCTGGCCCGCGCCGAAGCCGACCTCGATACCGTGCGCCGGCAGATCGGCGCCAGTACCGCTGGCATCGACTCGGCTCAGGCGGCCTTGGTGGCGGCCCAGGCCAACGAGCGCAAGGCGCGGCAGGACGCCGAACGCCTCAAGCGGCTGATCGACGAAGACCCAGGCACCGTGTCGGTACGCCGCCTGGAAGGTGCCCAGGCCACACGCGACCAGGCCATTAGCCAGGTGGCGGCGGCCCGTGCCGAAGTGCAGCGTGCCCGCGAGCAGCAGGGGGGCGCGCAGGAGGACAACGCCCAGTTGCGCAGCGCCGCGGCCAACGTGGAAAAAGCCCGCCTGGACCTTGCCCGTACCGTGGTGCGCGCCGATGCGAACGGGCTGATCACCGACCTGCGCACCGACGTTGGCCACTATGTTGGGGCGGGCAGCCCGATGATGACCCTGATCAGTATCCATGACGTGTGGATAAGTGCCGACATGACCGAGAACAACCTCGGCCGCCTGCGCCCCGACACCCCGGTGCTGGTGGTGCTCGATGCGCTGCCCGGCACCGTGTTGAAGGGCCGCATACGCAGCATTGGCTATGGCGTGAGCGTGGGCCAGGGCACCCCGCCGGGTACGCTGCCGACCGTGCAGAACAGCCGCGAGTGGCTGCGTTCGGCGCAGCGTTTCCCGGTGATCGTCGAGCTGGAGCGCGACCAGCTTCAGGACAAGACCGTATTGCGGGTCGGTGGCCAAGCCGAGGTCATGGCCCTGCCCGGTGAAGGCAACCCACTGAACCTGCTGGGCCGGTTGTTCATGTGGCTGATGAGCTGGCTGTCGTATGCCTATTGAGTTGCGCCGCCTGCGCGCCCTGCGCCTGGCCTGGGGCGTGGCGCTGTGCCTGGCGGTGAGTTTTGGCGTCGGCTTGCCGGTGCCGATCCTGGCACCGGTGTTTGCGGTGTTGCTGCTGGCCATGCGCAGCCAGCCACTGCCCCTGCGTGCGGCGCCGGCCCTGGCGGTGCTGGTGCTGCTTGCCTGTGGTAGCGGGTTATTGCTGATTCCGCTGTTGCGCCACGCCCCGGTGAGCGGGGTGTTGCTGGTGGGCGTGGGCGTGTTCCTGACCTTGCGTTACGCGCTGACGGGCGGCAACGGCCTGCTGGCAAACCTGCTGGTGGTCGGCCTGACCATGATCGCCGCTGCCGGCACCAGCGACTTCACGCTGGCGTTGTCGGTGGTCGAAGCGCTGGCCAAGGGCATGCTGTTGGCGGTACTGGGCACGACAGTGGTGCATGTACTTTTCCCCGAACCTGCCGGTGCGCCGGTACAGCCCGCACCGCCACTGCTGGCCAGCGAGCATGTCAGCTGGGTGGCGCTGCGTGCCACGCTGATTGTGATGCCGGCATTTCTGCTGGCGCTGATCGCCCCGGACCAGTACATGCCGCTGATCATGAAAGCAGTCAGCGTGGGGCAACAGGCTGGCGAAACCCGCGCACGGCACGCCAGCCGTGAGTTGATCGGTTCGACCTTGCTTGCCGGGGTGTTGGCGATTGTGCTGTGGGGGGCGTTGAGCCTGTTCGTGCACCTGTGGATGTTCTTCCTGTGGGTGCTGCTGTTCGCCCTCTGGCAGG
The DNA here is from genome assembly GCF_048068035.1 of Pseudomonas sp. NY11955. Lineage (NCBI taxonomy): Bacteria > Pseudomonadati > Pseudomonadota > Gammaproteobacteria > Pseudomonadales > Pseudomonadaceae > Pseudomonas > Pseudomonas sp. NY11955. Next base: position 87,594 of record NZ_JBLUPS010000011.1, on the reverse strand, counting down.
CGCGGCGGCTGTACCAGGCCGTGTCGAACCGCCAGAGCCCGGCGTACTGGGTCAGTTGCCTGACGACAATGCTTATCCTGCTGGGGCAGTCGGTGCAGGACAGTGCGGGTGGGCAGGATGTGTACAAGGCGTTTGCGGTGCGCATGGCATTGTTTTTGGCGGTGTCAGTGTATGCCAGTGCCATGCTTATCTGGATTGATCGGCTTCGGGTTCGGGCGGTTTAGCACTTCTGTTATGGCCTCTAAGCGGGCATGTACGGAAAAGCCTAGGGCTGCCAATCAACCCCACTTTCTTCCAGATAGGCATCCACCGCTGCCCCCACAGTGGGATGAAAAGCCCGCTCTCCCATATGCTCGAACAACCCGAAGCGCCGCATCTTGTCCTTCACCGGGTCCTTCATCTCGGCAAACTGCAACTCAATCCCCCGTGCTTCCAGCACCCGGTCCAGCTCGGCCAGCATGTCTGCCGAGGTGATGTCGATACTGGTCACCGGTTCTGCCGCGATGATCAAGCGCTGGACCGGTGTCGGCGATTCGTCCACAGCTGCCATTACCGTGCTCTGGAACTGCTCGGCATTGGCAAAGAACAGCGGCGCGTCCCAACGCAGCAACACCAGCCCCGGAATGCGTCGGGCCTGTGGATAACGCTGCACATCATGGTACCCCCGGGTGCCATCCACCCGGCCCAGCACCGCATGGTGCGGCCGCCAGCCGTCCCACAGAAACTCGATCACGGCAATGGCCACGGCGATGCAGATACCGGGAATGGCCCCAAATACCGCCACGCCGACGAAGCAGGTGAACGACAGCCAGAACTCCCACTGCTGCATGCGAAAGATGCGTTTGAGGTCGGCGAACTCGAACAGCCCCAGTGCTGCCGCAATCACCACCGCAGCCAGAGCGCTGTTGGGCAAATGCTGCATCAGATTGGGCGCTACCAGCAGCAACAGGGTTACCGCCAGCGCGCCGATGATACCGGTGAGCTGGGTCTGCGAGCCGGCGGCTTCGGCCACTGGGGTGCGCGACGAACTGCTGCTGATCGGGATGCCCTGGAACAGCCCCGAAGCCAGGTTGGCCACGCCCAGGCCGAACATTTCCTGGTTGGGGTTTACCGGCATCTTCAGGCGTGCGGCATAGGAGCGTGACAACACGCTGGTATCGGCGAACGACACCAGCGCCACGGCAATCCCGCCCAGTAGCACTTCGACCAGGTCAATGTCGGTTACCCAGGGGAACACCAAGCTGGGCAGGCCCTGGGGCAATTGCCCGAGTACCTTGACGCCCATCTGGTCGAGGTTGAACAGGCTCACTGCCAGCGTCGCCAAAACCACGGCGATCAGGATGCCTGGCAGGCGCTTGAACGGTTTGAGCAGCAGAATCAGCGCCAGGCTACCGGCACCCACGATGAAGCTTGGCCAGTGCCCTTGGCCGGCGAACAGCGCCTGGCCCAAGTGCCAAAGGTCACGCAAGGGCCCCTCGCTGTCGACTTTGAGGCCGAACAGTTTGGGCAACTGGCTGATCAATACGGTGAGGGCGATGCCGTTCATGTAGCCATAGCGGATGGGCTTGGACAGCAACTCGGTGATAAAGCCCAGGCGCAGCAGCCCGGCAACCACACAGAACGCCCCGGCCACCAGGGCCATCATGCTGGCGATGGCGATCGCCCGCTGCGGGTCGCTGGCGGCGTACTGCACCACCACTGCCAGGATCGGCGCGGCCAGCGCCGAGTCCGGGCCCAGCACCAGGATGCGGCTGGGGCCGAACAGGGCGTAGGCCAGCAGCGGGATGATGGTGGCGTACAGGCCATAGATACCGGGGACACCGGATGCTTCGGCGTAGGCGATGCCCACGGGAACCAGCATGGTGGTGAGCACCAGGCCGGCAGCGATGTCCTTGGGTAACCAGGCCGCTTTGTAGTGGAGCAGGGTGACCAGGCCGGGCAGCCAGCGTTGCCAGTCGAAGCGAGTGGGGTCAGGCATGGTGCGGGCTCTGGGGAAGGAGGGGGCTCAATCACAGAATAGGTGTTGGAGCCGGGTAGCGCTTCTCCCTTCCTGCCTATAAGATGCGATAAATTCTCATTAACACTTGGTCCTGCCCGTGCCCGCATCTCATACCAGCAAGCTGGGTTTGTTTTTCAGCGATCACCACCGTTGGTTACTGCGGCACGTACAACGGCAGCTGAGCAACCGCCCGGACGCCGAGGACACGGCGGCCGAAACGTTCTGCCAGCTGCTTGCAGCCCGGGTCGACCCGGAGGCCATCGAGCAGCCGCGAGCCTACCTCTCGACCATTGCCCGACGGCTGATTTCCGACCGGCTTCGCCGCCGACGCCTTGAACAGGCCTACCTGGAGCGGCTGATGCTGCTGCCCGAGGAACTGGCGCCCTCGCCGGAAGAAACCCACCTGCTGCTGGAAGCCCTGCATGCCATTGACCGCAGCCTGGCCGGGTTGCCGCTGGTGGTGAAGAAGGCGTTTCTCATGAGCCAGCTCGATGGCCTGACGTATGCGCAAATCGGCCGACGGCTGGACGTATCGGAACGCACGGTTGGTCGCTACATGACCCAAGCCCTGCGCCAGTGCTACCTGAGTGGGGTGCAAGCTTGAATCGGCACGTATTGAGCCCGGCCGCCGAACAGGCCGTCGCCTGGATGGTGCGCCTGCGCTCCGGGCGTGACGATGCCCGGCAACAGGCCCTGTTCCAGCAGTGGCTGGGGGATGACCCGGCCAATGTGCATGCCTGGGAGCAATTGCAGCGCGGCCTGGGCGAGCACTTCGAGGTTGTGCGCCGAGCGCCCGGCGCTTTGCGCGATACCTTGCTGCAGCCGGAAATCGGCCGGCGCGATGTGTTGCGGGCAATGGCCGGGCTTTCGTTGCTGGGTGGCAGCCTGTGGTTTGCTGCCCGTAGCGACACCGGCCAGGCATTGATGGCCGATTTGCGTACGGGTACCGGCGAACGTCGCAGCCTGACACTGACTGACGGCAGCCGCTTGACCCTGAATGCCGGCAGTGCGGTCGACCTCGCCTTCTCCGGTAGCCGTCGCTTGCTGCGCCTGCGCAGGGGCGGGCTGGTGGTGCAGGTGGCTGCAGACCCAGCCCGGCCGTTCATCGTGCGTAGCGACCAAGGTGATGTCCGCGCACTGGGTACGCGTTTTCTGGTCGAGCAACTGGCGGAGGCCACCCGCGTGGTGGTGCTGGAGCATGCCGTGCGCGCTTCGTTGCCCAATGGTAGCGAACTGGACCTGGAGGAGGGCCAGGCGGCGTTGCTGCATGCGCAGCGCATCGAGCCGCTGGCGGCTGGCCAGGCCTACCGCGCCGACTGGGTGCAAGGCCACCTCAGTGTGCTGGACGAGCCCCTGGGGGCGGTTATCGAAGCCCTGCGCCCGTATCGCTCGGGGCTTGTGCGCGTCAGCCCGCAGGTGCGCAACCTGCGTGTGCAGGGCGTGTTCCCGCTGGATGACAGCGAGCGTACTTTGGCTGCCCTGGAAGAGACGATGCCGATCCGTGTCGAGCGCTACGGCCCCTGGCTCACCCTGATCGATGCGCGCTGAGCCGGCAAGACCCGCTCCCATCTCGACCGCATCGACCTGTAGGAGCAGCCTTGCGCTGCGAAGAGGCAATAACTGCCGATTAGAGAATCTCTTGTCTTACCGCCTCTTCGCAGCACAAGGCTGCTCCTACAGAGTCCGTATCAGCTTTAAGGATTGCTTTTGAATGAAAATTTTTATCATTCGTGTCCGGTTTTTTTCGCTCGTCCCACCTCTCTCCTGACAACAGTAAAAATTCAGGAGTATCCACGTGTTCAAACCTTGGCCCCTCGCCCTTGCCATTGCGCTGGCAACCGCACCAACGGCCTTTGTCCAGGCGCAAGGTCCGGTGCAGCAACAGGTGCAGCGATTCGACCTGCCCACCGCCAGCCTGGCGCAAACCCTCAACGCCATTGCCCGCCAAGGTGGGCAGGTGATGTCGCTGGACCCGGCCCTGGTCGTCGGCAAACAGGCACCCGCCATCCACGGTGAGATGAGTGCCTTGCAAGCTGTACAGCAGGCGCTGGCAGGCAGCGGCCTGGAGCTGATCGTCACCGGCAGCGGCACCTTCAGTGTGGTGCCGGCGGTCGACGCCAAGGGTGCGTTGGAGCTGGGTGCTACCAACATCAACAGCGTAGGGCTAGGCGAAACCACCGAGGGCTCTGGCTCGTACACCACCGGCGCCGTGACGATCGGCAAGACTCCGCAGTCGCTGCGCCGCACACCGCAGTCGGTAACTGTGGTCACGCGCAAACTGATGGACGACAAGAACCTGGTGTCCCTGGACCAGGTGATGGCCCAGACCACAGGCATCACCCGCGCCAACCGTGGCTACGGCAACCACCACTTCAGCTCCCGCGGCTTCGACATCACCGACGACAGCTACATGGTCGACGGCGTGGCCGGGCAGGCCTACGCCTACACCGGCTGGATGATCCCGGACATGGCGGTGTTCGACCGTGTCGAGGTACTGCGAGGCGCCTCGGGCTTGTTGGTCGGGGCGGGCAACCCTGGCGGCGCGGTCAACCTGGTGCGCAAGCGCCCGACCCTGGAGCCGCGTTTCTCGGTGACCACCCGTGCTGGCTCCTGGGACAATTACCGGCTGGACCTGGATGCCAGCGGCAGGCTGAACCCGGAAGGCTCCCTGCGCGGCCGCGTGGTGGCGTCCTACGAGGACCGTGGTTACTTCACCGATGTCAGCAAGTCCAAGCGGCCGTTGCTGTACGGCATTGTCGAAGGCGACCTGAGCGACGCCACTACCGTCGCCCTGGGTTTGCGCCGGCAGACCTCGCGCATTGACGGCTACAGCGTGCTGGGCCTGCCGAACAACCCGGATGGCAGCAACCCGCACCTCAAGCGTTCCACCTTCCTGGGCCAGGACTGGGCCACGCTGCAGACCCGTACCGATGAAGTGTTCGCCGACCTCAATCACCGTTTCAACGACGACTGGACCGGCAAGCTGGCGCTGTCGCACTCCGAAAGCAGCTACAACCGCAGCGCCATCGAATGGAGCGCAGAGGACACGCTGGAGTACGGCAGCCCCACTGGGCCGATGATCAACGACACCAGCTTTCACAAGTTCGATGTCACCGCCAACGCGGTGGACGGCCACCTGGACGGCGAGTTCGAAGCTTTTGGCCTGAGCCATCAGCTGTCGCTGGGGGCCAACTGGTCCAGGCGCAAGATGAACGACAAGGACGCCACGGTAAAACTGGACAGCCCCATCCCGCTCAATGTGTTCGACCCGGACCACAGCATTGTCCCCGAGCCTTCGCGGCAGGGCTGGGACTACAAGGACGACACCTTCGATACCCGTTACGGCACCTACCTCAATGCTCGCCTGCACATGACCGAGGACCTCAGCCTGGTACTGGGCGGGCGCTTGAGCTGGTACAAGACCGAAGCCTGGAGTGGCGAGCTGAAAAGCACCAATGAACAGAAGCACGAGTTCACGCCCTTCGTCGGTGCCATCTATGACTTGGACAACAACTGGTCGTTGTACGCCAGCTATGCCGACATCTTCATGCCCCAGGCCAGCTATCGCACTGCCGGTGGCAAGATGCTCGACCCTGCCATCGGTTCCAACTACGAAACCGGCATCAAGGGCGAGTTGTTCGACAAGCGTCTGAACCTGTCCTTTGCGCTGTTCTATATCGAGCAGGAGGACGTCGCCGCCCGCGACTATGCCAACGATGGCAACTGCCCCTCGGACGTTGCCGGCCGTTGTTACGTGAACAGCGATGGCATCAGCCGCAGCAAGGGCTTCGAGGCGGAGGCCAGTGGCGAGTTGCTGCCGGGCTTGCAGGTGGCGGCGGGTTATACCTTCAACACCACGCAGTCGGAGACTGGCGGGCCGATCTCGGCACAAACGCCCAAGCACCTGCTGCGGGTGAACACCAACTACACCCTGCCGGGTGAGTGGAACCGCTTAAGTGTTGGCGGTGGCGTGTCGGCCCAGTCCCACTACTACGACGCCTACAATGGTGTGAGCAACAGCGGCCGGGCGGTGTTCGATGCACGGGCGGCGTACAAGCTCGACCAGCACTGGACCGTGGGCGTGGACGTGGAGAACCTGCTGGACCGCAAGTATTTCGACTCGACCGGTTACTGGACCCGCGGCACTACCTACGGCGCGCCGCGTAGCTACATGCTGACCTTGCGTGGAGATTTCTGAAGCTCGCCGCAAACACCCCGCTGAATTGCGCTCCTGATGTTGGACACAAATCCAACCTCAGGTTGCGCCTTCATCCACAGCCGTAGCTATCAGAAAATCGATCAATGCCCGGCTGGCCGCGGACAGTTGGCGATGCGGCGGATAAATGATCGAGAAAGGCCGTCGGGCACCTTCGTAGTCCTCCAACAAACGCTCCAGCCGGCCCTGCTGCAGGCGTTCGGCGACGATGAACTCGTAAGTCTGGCAGATCCCGACACCCTGATCGGCCAGTGAGATGCAACCCAGCACATCGTCCGCCACCACCGGATTTCCCTGCGGTATGAAGAGTATTTCCTCCTCACCTTGGCGGAACTGCCAAACGCCTGGCCGGCCGTTGCTGGGCATTACGAAAGGCAGGCAGTTGTGTCCGGCCAACTCTGCTATGGATTGCGGCCTGCCGGCACGCGAGATGTAGGCCGGCGCCGCCACCAGGCAAAGCCGAGCTTCCTCCAACCGACGCGCCACGAGGGCGCTATCCGGCAAGACGCCAAGACGAATGGCCAGGTCATACCCTTCGGCCACCAAGTCGACATTACGATTGGTGATGCTCAACTCGACCTGTACTTTCGGATAACGCAGCGCGAAGGCTGCCAGCATGGCCGGCAACCGGTGGTGCCCATAGGTGGTCGGCGCGCTCAGGCGCACACGGCCCTGCACCTCGCCATGGCCGCTCAGTGCTCGCTCCGCGCTGGCGATCTGCTGGAACGCAGCGCGGGCCTGCTCGATGTATTCCAGGCCACTGTCGGTGACGCTCAATCGACGCGTGGTGCGGCGTAGCAGTTGCACCCCTAGGTGCGCCTCAAGCCGCGAAATCGCCCGACTAATCACGGATGGTGTGGTGGCGAGGGCCACCGCTGCCGCGCTGAGCGAGCCACGCTCGACCACCTCCAGCAGCGCCTCGACATCCCCTAAGTGATCAAACCGTCGCGCCATCTTGTTCTCCAGAGCAAAACTGCTTTCCCGCCCCCCCAATTTATCGCCTGGTTGATCATCAATAAAGTGTCCATCAGGGCACGGCATCCGGCTTGTGCATGAATGGGAGGAAATGCGATGGGGACCTACCGACGACTGATCCTGGCTGCTGTCATTGGCAGCGCGAGCTTGGGCGCCCACGCGGCGAACGTGCTGGTGGTGCTGTCCGACGAGAGCCACCTAGACCTGCGCGATGGTAAGGCCTTCGCCACCGGCTTCTACCTCAACGAGCTGCTGCAGCCGACCAAAATGCTGCTCGACGCCGGCCACCAAGTGACCTTCGCCACTCCCCTCGGCCGTGCGCCTACTCTGGACCGCAGCTCGGCCGCCGCCCAGTACTTCGGCAACGATCCAAAGCAATTGGAGCAATACCAGGCGCTGCTGGACCAGTTGCAGCTTACTTCTGCGGAGCATTCGCCGGTGATCAGCCTGGCCCGTGTGGAGCAGATTGGCTATGGGAAGTTCGATGCAGTCTACGTGCCCGGCGGCCATGCCCCGATGCAAGACCTGCTCGCCGACCCGGCCCTGGGTCGTCTGCTTCGTGCGTTCCACGCCGAGGGCAAAACCACCGCGTTGCTCTGCCACGGTCCCATTGCTCTGCTCTCGGCGCTGGACCAGCCGCGCAAGTTGATCCAGGCACTGGAGAGCGGGAGCCCGACAGCGATGCCCGACGACTGGATCTATTCCGGCTACCGCATGACGGTTATCAGCAACCAGGAGGAAGAACAGGCCAAGGGCCTGCTCGGCGGGGGGCAGATGAAGTTCTATCCGCAGACCGCCCTGGAGCGCGCGGGCGGGCAGTATCAGAGCAACCCGTCGCCCTGGACGCCTAATGTTGTCATCGACCGTGAATTGATAACCGGGCAGAACCCGGCATCGGCGACGCAGGTGGGCCAGGCTGTATTGCAGCGTCTGCAGAAACACTGATCAACAGGGGAGCCCATAACCTGCACTTAATCCAAACGCCTCAGCCTTGCCAAAATTTCACGCCCCCTGGGGCGCCAAGTGCTAGGCCTACCCCCGTTCCATGCCCGCACAGATGAAGAAAACGACCAACACTGTTGGAGGCTACACACATGATGATCCACTGGAGCTTTGACCCTGTCCTGGTGACTTTCGGGCCATTCTCTATCCGCTGGTACGGGGTACTTTTCGTCGGCGCATTCCTGGGGGCACAAAGAATACTCAGAGGCATCTTCAAGGCTGAGGGCATCAACCCGGAGTACGCAGAGCGGTTGCTTTACTTCGCGCTGGTCGGCGCCATCGTTGGCGCACGACTTGTCCATTGCTTGTTTTACGACCCTGATTACTATCTCGCCAATCCGTGGGCGATCCTCCGTGTTTGGGAAGGAGGCCTGGCTAGCCACGGTGGAATGATCGGTGTACTGATTGGACTGTGGCTTGGATCTCGCTCAGTGAAATCGGAGATGCCCTTCCTCTGGTTGATCGACCGGGCAAGCCTTCCCGCAGCATTGGGAGCAGCGCTTGTACGAATCGGCAATTTTCTGAATTCCGAGATTCTGGGCAAGCCTACCTATTCAGATTGGGGCGTCGTATTTCAGTCCGTTGATGCAGTACCACGCCATCCCGTTCAACTCTACGAAGCGCTAGCCTATCTGCTGACGTTCTTGGTTCTGCTGGGTTGCTACCAAAAATTCAAGCACCGCACTCCCCATGGCCTGCTGTTTGGCCTGTTTTTGACCCTGGTGTTTTCGGCCCGCTTGATCCTCGAGTTTTTCAAGGAGCCGCAGGCCGCCTACGAAGCCCACCAACTGTTCAGCACAGGTCAGTACCTTAGCCTTCCAATGGCGTTGATAGGCGCAATACTGACTGGCTGGGCGATCGTGCATTCTGCACGCGAGCTCAAGAAGATGGCTGAGTCCGCACAGGCTTGACGAGCGGGCTTGGCTCCAGATTGAACAATCGGCTACCCATGGAAATGCGGTAGCACGAATGTTCCCAACTCCTCCAGTGTCTCGTCCAACGGGCGCCGGTTGTGCCGCAAATGGAGACCAATATGCGCCACGCCCGCCGCGCGCATGGCTTCGAGTTCGGCAATCAACCCCTTGCGCCCCACCTTGCAGCCGAAGCGGTGACGCTCCAGCGGCGCTTCGGGGTTTTCATCCAGGTCCAGGTGAAGGAATGACACGTATGGCTTGTCTCCCGCCACCTCACGCCACACACCCGCGCGACGTACGTGTTCGGTGGGGGTGCCAGGGTAGGCCAGCCAGCCGTCCAAGTGCTCGCCGACCCAGGCCGGGCTCTGTTGCGCCAGGCCCGCCACGAGAAGCGGTATAGGCTGGTGCGGCCTTGGAAGTACTTCGACGCCAGCCGGTAGATCGGCACTGCGCCACTCGCGCAGCAGGGTGATTTGCTTTCGAAACACTTCGCCACGGTTATCGAAGTCGCGGCCGAACAGCGGGTACTCCACGGGGCGGTCACCACTGGCCACTCCCAGTAGCAAGCGTCCGCCACTTAGCAGGTCGACGCTGGCAGCCGCCTTCATGGTCAGCAACGGTTCGCGGATCGGCAACACCACTGCGGCGGTGCCGAGCAGGATATTGCGGGTCACACCGGCCAGGAAACCTAGGTAGGTGAATACCTCGAACACCTGTGCGGCATCGCCGAACTTTGGATCGTACAGGGGTACGTCGCGCACCCAAAGCGCTCGGAATCCCAGGCGGTCAGCGAGGGTAGCCAAGCGTGCGTGGTGGGTGAGATCCGGTATCCCGAACGGTGTCCCCGCCCGCTGCCGAGACTGCTCGCGCACGCTGTTCCAATCGTTGTCCAACGGCAGTTCGAGGCCAATGCTCAGGCCTCCAGTGGTAAGTTTCTGCAAAGTAGAATTCATGGTTGGGGATCGCAAGAAAAGAAATGGCGACCAGCCTAAGGCAGCTCCAGCTTGTGCAGTAGACCCGGATAATTCAAATCAATTGTGAATTGAGGTTGTGAATGTCGCTGGGCTCTTTGTGGAGCCGCCTCACTTGTCAGTGATCCTGAAAACAGTTTTTACCCGTTGCCGTCTGCCCAGCCCCCATATCGCACGCTAATCTTTCTATTTGTGCCCAAGGATCAGCAATGGCCCGACTTGACATCAACCGCTCCGGTGAACTGGAGGTGTTCGTGCGTGTCGTCCAGGCCGGAAGCTTCTCGGCAGCGGCGCGAGACCTGCGTATAACGCCCTCGGCGGTGAGCAAGCTTGTCGCACGCCTGGAAGGGCGGCTGGGGTCACGACTGTTCAACCGTTCGACCCGCCAGCTGAGCCTGACCCATGAAGGTCGCGCTTACTACGAGCGTGGCGTGGGGCTACTGGCCGATCTGGACGAACTGGAGCGCAACGTTGCCTCCCAGGATGCGCCGCGAGGACGGGTACGCATCAATGCCAACATGGCCTTCGGTTATCACTACCTGTTGCCGCTGGTCCCACTGCTCATCAAGCACTTGCCAGAAGTGAAGCTCGATCTGGTGCTGACCGACGAGGTGATCGACGTAGTCGGCCAGCGCACCGATATCGCTGTACGAGCAGGCCCCATGAAAAGCTCCAACCTGGTCGCTCGCAAGCTTGGCCACACGCGCATGGTGATCGTTGGCGCGCCCGGCTATCTTCAACTTCATGGTGTTCCAGACTGTCCCGCAGCGCTGCAGCGCCACAACCTGCTGACGGCCAACTATGCGCGAGCCTTCAATGGCTGGCCTCTGCTGGATGGGGGGCAGGTGATCAAAGTGGTTACGGCAGGCAACGTTCAGGCCAGTGATGGCGAAGCCTTGCGCCGCTTGGCGCTCAGTGGCACAGGGTTGGCGAGGTTGGCGGCGTTCCGGGTGCGTGAGGACATCGCCGAGGGGCGTCTGGTGCCGGTGATGGAGGCGTACAACCCAGGCGACCTGGAAGAAGTTCATGCAGTGTTCGTCGGCCAGGACGGCTATGTACCGCTGCGGGTTCGCGCGGTGCTGGATTTTCTCGTCGAGCACGTACACGTTCAATGACCGTGGCCGTGCGCCGGTCACCCTGGTCGAGGTGCGCAATGTGAGCAGCCAGGCGATTCTCATTGGTGTCGATCTGGGTACCTCCAGCACCCGAGCCGTGGCCCTCGATGCCCAGGGCACATTGCGTGGTGTCGCACGCGTGGGCGATGTGCCGATGGCGCAGAGGCCCGGGCAAGGCATGGCGCGGGAGGGGTTTCTCGATGCACCGCTGGCGGCCATCCGGCAAGCGCTTGTCGACGCCCGGGCGAGCCCGGCGCAGGTATCCGGGATCGCATTGTGTGGGCAGATGGCCGGGCTCTGCGCGGTGGATGCCATGGGTGAACCCGCGACTTCCTGCGATGCCTGGCTCGACCTGTCGTGTGCCTCAAGCGTGGCCTTGTTGCGGTCGCATGAGCGGGAGATCGTGGCGCGTTCGGGCAGCCAACTGATCGCCAGCCATGGAGCCAGGTGGCTGCAGATCCGCCAGCAACAGCCAGATCGCTACCAGCGCTTGTGCAAGTTGACGGTGCCTTCTGCTTTGGTGGCCGGACGGCTGTGTGGGCTGCCTGGGCAAGCGACGTTCATGGATACCACTTGCCTGGGGTTCAACTGTTTTGCCGATGTTGCTTGCGGTGGCTGGAACCTTGATTTGGTCCGGGCGTTGGCGCTCGACCCTGCGCACCTACCGCGCGTCATCGAACCCTGGGAGCGGGTCGGTGGTTTGACCCGCGACATAGCCCAGGCGCTTGGTCTTCTTCAGGGTACGCCGGTGTTCGCCGGGTGCGGCGATGTCGCCGCGACCTTGCTGGGCGCTGGCGTGTCAGTGCCAGGGCAGCTAGTGGACATTGCGGGTACCGGCTCTGTGTTCTGCGCGGTACGTGACGACTTCAGCGTGGACGACCAGCACCACACATTGCTGACCCTGCGCCACTGCATACCGGGCCTCTATTACAGCGCTGGCTACGTTGGTGGCGGCGGGTTGTGCTGTGACTGGCTGGAGTCGCTGCGGGCTGAAGCCCGCCCGCCTCAGGATGTCAGCGCGGCATTGCGAGAACGCGCACAGATGCCACCGCTGTTGTTCGTACCGCACATGGGCGGCCGTCATTTGCCGTTGTTTGCGGATATGCGCGGTGCCTTTGTTGGCCTGACCTGGCAGCACGGCCTGGCCGACATGCAGCGGGCGATGGTCGAGGCTACCGCCTTTGAGTACGCCGGTTTTCTGGAGGCCATGCGGGGCACCGGTTTGAGGCCCGTCGAAGGTGGTGTGCTGGTGGTAGGCGGGGGGGCCTCGAGCCAGGTGTTCAACCAGATCAAGGCCGACGTGCTAGGGCTGGCCTATCGTCGTCACGGGGTATTCGAGGCCGCGGCCCGAGGGGCGGCGCTGTTGGCCGGCCACGGAGCTGGGGTTTTCACCGACCTGAGCAAGGCTGCTGGGCGGGTGACGGAGGCGGTGAATGGGATCACGCTGCCGGACCAATCGAAGCACGGGTTGTACCAGCAGCGGCGGGAGGTGTACGGCAGGATGCTGGAAGCGCTTGGGCCGGTATTCCAGGACATGGCGAGGCTGCCATGGATGTAGACCGGTCGGTGCTGGCCTGATTGTGGTTGCAGACCTCTTGAGCCCTCAATGTCCCTCGGGCCTGAGCAGGTGGCGCGCAGGAGTTTCCAGTTCGTTGAAATAACGCACTGCGAAATCGACGAATGCCCGTACCCGTTGGGGCAGTTTCTTACCGCCCTCGGTCAGCAGGTGGAAGCCGGTCGCTGGGCAGCTGAAATCCTCCAGCAACGGCACCAGGCGCTGTTCGTGAATATCTTCGGCAACCTCCCAGACAGACTTCCAGGCGATCCCCAACCCTTGCAGCGCCCATTGGCGCAGGGTGAAACCATCGTTGACCAGGCGATTACCCCGGACTTGCACCGAAAACGTTTCCCCGTCACGCGTGAAGCGCCACTTGTCCTGGGGGAAATCCGCCTGTAGATGAATCAGGCAGTTGTGCTCCAGCAACTGCTCCGGGCACAGCGGCGTACCGTGGCGTGCCAGGTAATCCGGCGAGCAGCAGACAATGCGCCGGTCACCTCCCAGCGAACGCGCCACCAGGGTACTGTCAGGCAGATTGCCATAGCGGATCGCAATGTCCGAGCCGGATTCGACGAAATCCAGCAAGCGGTCGGTGAAGAACAACCGCACGGTGACATGGGGGTGCTCCTCGACGAAAGCGTCAACCAATTGGCTGACCCACTGGCGGCCCAGATCGGTGGGGCAGGTGACGCCGATCGTACCGCGCAGTTGTGCGCTACCACCACGGATGACGCCGTCGAGCGCCTCCACGTCCTCCAGGATCTTCTGCGCCGCCTCGAACAGGTACAACCCTTCGGCGGTGGGGCTCAACCCACGTGTGTTGCGCTTGAGCAGGCGCAGACCATAGAACTCCTCCATCGCCTTGAGGCGACCGCTCATGGCTGCTGGCGAAAGGCCAAGCTGACGCCCGGCCATCGACAATGAACCGCTTTGTACCACCAGCCTGAACAGCCGTAGGTCCTGGAGCCTGTCTGCCATGGTGTCACCTCGTTGTCGTCATTGCGTGCCAGGGCATCATTTTTCACGTTTGCTTAAAGCTAGGCAATGTAATGGCTTGAAGGCGGCTAATACAGGGGGTGGCCTTTCGAATGCGCTGAAAAGTCATTCCGGGAAAATCGAATACTTGTCGGGTAGAAACGCTCCTTAACATGGCAACAGGCTCAACGCTAAGAGGAGTTGAATGATGTCTGTTGCATCGAATCAAACCACCCACGGCAATCAGGATGTCGCCGATCTGTTTCGCAGCGCCATGGGGCGTTTCGCCTCATCGGTCACCTTGGTCACCACGGTCGACGAGCACTGCTGCCCGCACGGCCTGGCCGCCACCGCGTTCTCCTCGGTTTCGATGGACCCCGCATCCGCGCTGGTCTGCGTCAACCGTACTTCCAGTGCGTCACCCATCATCAAACAGTCCGGCCTGTTCTGCGTGAACATGCTGCAGAAAGAGCATGAGGCCCTGTGTGCCATCTTCAGCAAGCCTGAGCTGCGAGACCGGCGTTTCGTCGATGGCGACTGGGCTGTGGGCGTCAACGGCCTGCGCTACCTGGCCGACGCCCAGGCTTCGATCTTCTGCGAAGTCGTCGAGGCGGTCGAATACGGCTCCCACACCATCTTCATCGGCAATGTCGTGAACGTCATGACCCAGTCGCTGGAGTCGCCACTCGTGTACATGGGTGGGCGCTTCAGGGAACTGGCAGCCTGACTGCAATTAGTGCTCGTACCCCTCAAATAAATACAAGAAGTGGTGTTCGTATGTATGGCTTCAGTTCCAAGGTGCGCCTGATCCCGCCTTCATTCAAGCTCAACGCCCAGGCGTCGGGCATCACCGGCCCGTTGCTCGGTCTGGTCCTTCTGTGCGTGGTGCTCAGCCTGACCACCGACGCATTTCTCACCTTGAGCAACCTCCTCAATATCCTCGATCAAGTGACCGTACTGGGCATCATGGCCTTGGGCATGACACTGGTTATCCTGATTGGCGGAATCGACCTGTCAGTCGGGGCGGTGCTGGCCGTGTCGATCATGGTCATGAGCTGGGCCGAGCACGTCATCGGCCTGCCCATGGGCTTGGCGATCGGCGCGGCACTGCTTACTGGCGCGGCTTGCGGTGGTGTCACCGCGGTACTGGTGGTGCGTGCCGGATTGCCTTCGTTCATCGCCACCCTGGCCATGATGTCCGTTGCCCGTGGCCTGGCCTACATGGTTACGGACGGTACGCAGATCAGCGGCTTTCCAGAATGGTTCGGCAACCTTTCCATCATCCGATACGCCGGTGTGGTGTCGCTGACTGTGGCCTGTTTCGTGGTTCTGGCCCTGCTGTTCTGGTTCGTGCTGCGCTTCACCGTGGCCGGGCGCAGCCTCTATGCCATCGGCGGTAGCGCCAAGGTCGCCAAGCTGTCGGGCATCCGGGTCAAGACCCATACCGCCATCGTTTACGTGATCTGTGGCATCACCGCCGCGTTGGGTGGGGTCATCCTCACTTCGCGCCTTGACACCGCCGGTGCTGGCGCCGGGGTCGGCTACGAACTGGATGTAATCGCTGCCGTGGTGATCGGCGGCGGCAGCCTCAAGGGCGGCGCAGGCAGCGTGGTCGGCACCTTGGTGGGTGTCCTGATCATCGGCGTACTGCGCAACGGTTTGAACCTGGCCGGCATCTCGCCCTTCGTCCAGCAAGTGATCATTGGCGCTGTCATCGCCGCTGCCGTGATGCTCGATGCCATGAAGCGAAAGACCGCGTAACAACCACATCAGCCTTTGACAATCAGAACAATTCTGGAGGCGTGTAAATGAACGTTTTCTCTTCACGTGTGCGCGTTTTTCTTGCCCTGCTGCTGCTGCCTGCCCTGGCCAGTGCTGAAGGCAAACCGCTGAAAGTGGGTATGTCTATCCCGAGCCTGCAATGGGAGTTCTACCTGATGGTGCGTGACGGCGTGCTGGAGCAGGCCGCGAAAGATGGCATCGAGGAGGTCTTGGTCGTTGACGCGCAGGCCGACGCCGCGCGTCAGGTCAGCCAGATTCAGGACTTGCTGAGCAAAGGTATCGACGTGCTGCTGTACACCGCCACCGGGTCCGCTGCCTCGGCCGTGCCAGTACGCCTGGCCAAACAGCAGGGTGTACCGGTGGTGTGCGTCGATAACTTCCCGAAGAACGTCGAGTGTGACGCCTACATCTCCACTGACAACACCGCCGCCGCCGCCGAGCTGGCGCGTCAGGTGGTGAAACTGACCGGTGGCAAGGCGCAGATCGGCCTGCTCCAAGGGACCCTTGGCGACACCACCGAGAAGACCCGCGCCGATGGTTTCGACGTCGAACTGGCCAAGACCCCGGGAATGGTGATCGTCGATCGCAAACCCACCGACTGGCTGCAGGACAGCGGCTTCAAGGTGGCCCAGGACATGTTGCAGAAGCATCCGCAGATCGATGTCTTCGTTGGCCGCTCAGATGCCCCGGCCTTGGGTGCCGCCCAGGCCTTACGCGTGGCCAACGTACAGCACAAGGTGTGGATTTTCGGCTACGACGGCCTGCGTCCTGCGCTGGAGGCGGTGCGTGACGGCAAGATGGACATGACCATCACCCAGCAAGCTGTGGAGATGGGCCGTGTCGTCCTGCGCACTGCGCTGGCCCTCAAGGCTGGCGTGCCGGTGGAGAAAAATCAGGCGCTGCCCGCTTTCGTCACCACCCGCGAGAACGTCGAGACGTTCATCGCCCGCCACCCATGAAAAGGACGCCGAGCATGAAAATGGCAAGCACGCACGCGCCCTTCTTCTGCGCCGACCAGTTGGGGATGTCATTCAATGGTGTCGGTGTGCTGGAAAGCATCAGCCTGGAGATAGGCCGGGGTGAAGTGGTGGCGTTGTTGGGCGAAAACGGCGCTGGCAAGTCCACGCTGTCGTCGATCATCGCCGGCGCCCTGTGCCCGAGCCGTGGCCGCATGACCCTCGAGGGCCAGCCCTATGCGCCGACCTGCCCGAAGGATGCCATCGCCCTGGGTGTGATCATGATCCACCAGGAAATTCAGTTGCTGCCTGAGCTGAGCGTGGCGGAGAACATCTTCCTTGGCCATCTGCCGACCCGCAGTGGCGTAGTTGACCGCCAGCGTATGCGCCGCGAGGCACAGGTACAGCTAGAGCGCCTGGGCCTGGACATTTCGCCGGACACACTGGTGCGTGAGCTGAGCATTGCCGCTCAGCAGCTGGTGGAAATCGCCAAGGCCCTGACCCTCAACTCACGGCTGCTGATCCTTGATGAGCCCACCGCCGCGCTGGGCACAGAGGAGACTGAACGGCTATTCGAGCAGATCGAGGCGCTCAAGCGCGAAGGTGTGTCGTTCATCTACATCAGCCACCGAATGGAAGAAATTGGCCGTATTGCCGACCGCATCGTGGTGATGCGTGACGGCCACCTGGTGGCCCATCACGCTCAAGCGGATGTCGAGGTGGACCTGTTGGTGGCACAGATGGTCGGGCGTTCGATCGAGCGGCTGTTCCCAGTGATCGCAGCGCCCCGTGCCCGAGAGGTGTTGACGGTGCGTCACCTGACTTGCCGCAGCAAACGCTTCCAGAACATCTCGTTCTCGGTGCGCGCCGGTGAAGTGTTCGGTATCGCCGGAATGGTCGGCGCTGGGCGTAGCGAGGTTATCCGGGCCATTGCCGGGGTCGACCCGGTGGCCAGCGGCGAGGTGACAGTCGACGGCCAGGTCCTGCGCCTGGACGGTGTGCGCGCTTCGATCTATGCCGGTGTCGTGCTGGTGCCCGAGGACCGCAAGGCCGAAGGCGTGGTACTGGACCATTCGATTGCCGAGAACCTGGCGTATTGCAACCTTGACCGCCTCGGCATTCGAGGGTTGCTGACGCGGGGCAGAATCGATGCTTTCGCCAGCGAGCGCATCGCCACCCTCGGCGTCAAGGGCGATCCGGACAAGCCCCTGGACAAGCTTTCCGGCGGCAACCAGCAGAAGGTAGTGATCGCCAAATGGATCGCGCGGCAGCCCAAGGTGATCATCCTCGACGAGCCGACCCGTGGCATAGACATGGGGGCCCGCGCCGCGATCTACCAGTTGATCGCCGACCTCGCCGCCAGTGGCGCGGCCGTGGTGGTGGTGAGCTCGGACCTGGACGAGGTGATTGGCCTTTCCCACCGTGTGATGGTCATGGCCCGTGGCACTTGCCAGGGCATTCTCGTCGGTGAGCACGTCGCACCGCAGCAGATCATGGCCCTGGCGACTGCCTGAGGAGTGCCGATGGACGCTATCGAATACCAGCACCTTCCCGAGACGCCGTTCGAGAGCCTGCTGGACCTGGACGGCCAAGTGGCAGTGGTCACCGGAGGCAGCTCTGGGATCGGCCTGGACATTTCCCGGCGCCTGGCCCAGGCCGGTGCGCGCGTGGTGATCGGCAGCCTGGCCCGCGAGCGCACCGATGAGCTGATGGACGAAGGCTTGGCCGTGCACTTCGTCGCTACCGATGTCAGCTGCCGTGCGCAACTCGAACGGCTAGCGGCCGAGGCGAGTGGGCAGGGCAGGCTGCGCATCTGGGTGAACAACGCTGGCATCTACCCACTCAAGGCCATCGACGAAGTGGACGAGGGCTTTTGGGATCGCATGCAGGCAATCAACACCCGCGCCGCATTTTTCGGCGCCCAGTGCGCCCAGGCGCAAATCCGCCGACACGGGGAGGGCGGCAGCATCATCAACCTGTCGTCGGTGTGCGGTCATCGACCGATGGCCAACCATGTGACCTACGACACCAGCAAGGGCGCGATCCTGGCCATGACTCGCAGCTTGGCCAAGGACCTGAGCCGTCATGGCATCCGGGTCAACTCCATCTCGCCCGGGCTGACCGCGACACCGGGCAACCTGGAACCCGAATTGTTCCGCCAGCACCAGCACAACCGTGTGCTGGAAAACATCCCACTGGGCCGCCCCGGGGAGCCATACGAAATCGCCAACGTGGCGTTGTTCCTGGCCTCGCCCTTGGCCTCGTACCTCACCGGCACCGACATCACGGTCGACGGCGGCTGGCTGCTGCACGGCAGCTGACGCCCTCGCCCTACCGCCAAGGCGCCTGTGTGGGTGCCTGGGCACGCTATCGCCTGATAAAGGAGAACCATCATGAAACTCGCGATGTTCATGCAGCCTCTGCACCACAAGGGCTGGGACTACCATGAAATGTACGACCAGGACATAGCCTGTGTCGTCCATGCCGATCAGGTCGGCTACGACGAAATGTGGATCGGTGAGCACACCTCGCAGCGCACCGAGCCGATTACCAACGCCCTGCAATTCATGTCTGCACTGATCCCGCTGACTCAGCGCATCAAACTGTGCACCGGTGTGCTCAACCTGCCGCACCACCACCCGGCGCGCATTGCCGCCGATGCTGCCATGTTCGACCACATGAGCCGCGGCCGCTTCATCATGGGTATCGGCCCAGGGGGGTTGGCCTCCGACTTTGAAGTGTATGGCAGTAACGGCAAGGATCGTGGCCGGATGATGGTCGAGTGCTACGAGATGATCCGCAAGATCTGGAGCAGCAATGCACCCTACCAGTTCTCTGGCGAGTTCTTCGATGTGTCGCTGGTGAACACGGTCAATCATGAGCTGGAGATCGGCTACATGCCCAAGCCGTTCCAGCATCCGTTCCCGCGCCCTGCCACGACCGCCATGAGCCCGTTCTCCAGCACGGCGAAACTGGCCGGCAGCAAGGACTGGGACCTGATGTCCGCGAACTTCAACCCGACCGCGACGGTAGCGTCGCACTGGCAGGCTTACCTCAAAGGTGCCGAGGAGGCCGGCCACCAGGCCGACCCGCGCAACTGGCGCGTGGCGCGCTCGGTGTTCGTCGCAGACTCCAAGGCCCAGGCCGAGGATTACCTGGCTGACCCGAACTGCACCCTGCGGCGTTACTTCGAGTACATGATCGATAACCTCGCCAGCAACAACTACATGCAAATCTTCAAGACCCGCCCTGACATGACTGACGCCGAGGTCACGGTCGATCACTGCATCCGCGAGATGGTGATTTACGGGGATGCCGACAGCGTGGTCGAGCAATTGGTCGCCTTCAGTGAGCGGACCGGCCCGTTCGGCACCCTGATGACCACTTTCCACGAATGGGATGACGAGGCCTTGTGGCGCCGTTCGATGGAATTGACCGCCCGTGAAGTGATGCCACGACTGAGCCGTTACATGCAGCCGCGTCTCGATGCAGCCATGGCCGTCAGCGCCTGACTGATGCCTTCAGAACGTTTACCGATCCAAGGTGCAACATGACCCTAGCAGTTGATCCGAGCAACACCGACGAATACGCGCTCACGCCGAGCGAGCTGGCGCGCCTGCGTGAAAAGGCGCAGTTCATCCGCCTGGAAACCATCCGCCTCATCGAGATCGCCAAGGTGGGCCACTACACTTCGGTGTTTTCCGCGGCCGAGCTGTTCGCCGCGCTGTACTACGACGTGATGTCCCTGCGCCATGGTGAGCCCAAGTGGCCGCTGCGCGACCGCTTCATGATGGGCAAGGGCCACGCCGCCGTGGGCCTGTTCCCGGTGCTGGTGGAGTGGGGCTTCTTCGACAAGGAGATCCTCGACGGCTACACCCGCCTGGGCAACCCGCTGGGTGATCACCCGGACATGCGCAAGGTGCCCGGCGTGGACTTCTCTTCAGGCTCCATCGGCCATGCGCTGTCGGGCGGTTTGGGTATGGCGATGGCCGGGCGCATGCTCGGCCAGGACTTCACCACGTTTGTCATGGTCGGCGACGGTGAAATGCAGGAGGGCCAGGTGTGGGAAGCGGCCATGGCCGCCTCGCATCACAAGGTAGGCAACCTGGTGGCCATCGTCGATCGCAACGGCTTCCAGCTCGATGGCAGCGTTGACGATGTGATTGGTGTCGAGCCACTGGCTGACAAATGGCGTGCGTTCGGCTGGGAGGTCTACGACGTCGATGGCCACGACCTGGCCGCGCTGACCCCTCTGTTGCGGCGTATCAAGGCTGAAAAGGGCCGTGAGAAGCCGGTGTGCATCATTGCCCAGACCCTCAAGGGTAAAGGCGTCTCGTATATGGAGACGGAACCTGGTTGGCACCTGGGCTACCTGGACCCTGAAGACGCGCAACGCGCCATCGACGAAATCAAGAGCAAGGTGATCTGATCATGAATACTGCCCCCCTGTCCCCCAACTCCTGGCAGTACCGTGCCCTCAATACCCAAACGCCTGGCCTGGATGCGTTGTCCGATGCTTTGCTGGCGTTGGTCGAGCAGGGCGAACCGGTGGTCGCTGGTACTGCGGACCTTCAATACTCCAACGGCCTGGCCAAATTCGCTCAGCTTCATCCGGAGCGCTTCGTGCAGTTCGGTATCTCCGAGCAGAACATGGTGTCATGTGCCGCCGGTATGGCTGCGGTCGGCATGAAGCCGTTCGTGGCCACCTTTGCTTCGTTCCTGCCGCTTTTATGCTGCGAGCAGATCCGCATGGATGTCGCTTACTCGGCGCTACCGGTGCGCCTGATTGGCCACCACGCCGGGATATCCCTGGGCTTCTATGGAACCTCGCACCATGCCACCGAAGACCTGGCGATCATGCGCGCGATTGCTGACATCACCATCGTCGCACCGGCCGATGCCAACCAGCTCAAGGCCGCGATCAAGGCCTCGGCCAATCACCCGCAGCCAATCTACTTCCGCATCCAGCGCGGGCGTGACCCGGTGGTGTACGAAGAAGAACCTGTGTTCGAGTTTGGTAAGGCCACCACGTTGCTGACCGGTGACGAGCTGACCATCATCGCCACAGGCTCGACTGTGCACCCGGCGCTGCAGGCGGCCATGGCGCTCAATGCCCAGGGGCGTTCGGTGGGGGTACTGGACATGACCACGGTCAAACCGCTGGATGTGGAGGCAGTTCTGCGCGTGGCGCGCCAAAGCCGGGCGATCCTTACCGTCGAGGAGCACAACATCATCGGTGGCTTGGGGGGCGCTGTGTGCGAGGTGATCGCCGAGGCTGGCATTGGCACGCGCATCCGCCGCCATGGCATCTACGACGAGTACAGCCTGATCGCACCGCCTACCCACCTCTATCGTCACTACAAGCTGGATGCCGAAGGCATCGAAAGTGTGGCCAGAGAGTTGATCGACTGACCTGAAGCCGCAGTTCACCCACTGCAGTGCCAGCACGTTCCTACGGCGATCATCTCGACGTCTGTAGGGGCGTGTTGGGCACACTCGGCAGGGCTGGCCCTGCTGAGCCTTTCCTGCGACTGACAACTTCAACAGAACCCCAATAAACCTTTTTCGCCGCGATCGCGCGGCGGGTGAGCGCGTGTCTGACGCCCTAGCCGCGGACGGCTGTCGCCCGCGTAACGACATTCACATTTCTGACTATTTCTGCTGGAACCAGAGCGCCACAGGCTTTGGCTTTGACGAGGTGGCCATTGGTGACTTTAGGTACAGCCATGTGTTCTCGCGCAAGGGCAACCTGTTTCAGGAGCCCTACATCAACCACCACGATTTCAATGTCGATGGCTTCAAGAGCAATTCAGGGGGAGAGCTGGAGTTGGGCGTGAGTTATCTGCAACGGCCCGACAGCCGCGATGCTCACAGCGGGTGATCGGTGGCAGCGCGCCGCGAATGAGATTGCGGCGGGCTTGGCATTGTCTGAAAGCGGAGCTCTCGGCAATGCGCTGCATGGCAGTAACTTCGGGGTGCAGGTGGCGTATTGGTGGAAGTGAGGCGGTAGTGGGGCGGGTGTGGGGTGACCCGCACCCGCCCGATCGCGATCCGGTTTGCCGCTAAGTGGGGGGACTGACTAAACCGGTTGGCTTACCAATGCACGCTGGTCGTGCGCAGCCACTGGTGAATTGACTCACGCTTGGGCTGCCAGCCCAGCAACTGTCGCGCATTTACCGCCCGTACGCGGCTGTTCGAGCCAATCGCAAAGCGGGCCCAGTCACCTAGCTCGGCAATCGCCTCGTCCGCCGGCCAGCTCTCGATACGCCCTTCGAAGCCTAGTGCGTGGCTGATGGAAGTCGCGATCTCGATGAACGAAGCCTCGCCGTTCTCGGCAAAGAACAACGACGCCGAAGGTGCCTTTTCCAAGGCCAGTCGATACAACTCGGCAAGGTCCTCAATGTGTACGTTGGACCACCGGTGCACACCTGCGCCCAGGTAAGCGCCAGCGCTGAACTGACGCGACTTGGCCAGCAGCTTGGGCAACTGGTCGCTGGCGGTCGGTAGGCCCAGTGCATCGCCGTAGATCATGGTCGGGCAGAACACAATGGCGCGGATGCCCAGCTCGACGCCGGCATTGCGCACGCGTTGGTTGATCGCCACACGGTCGCGACGAATGTCCATCGGCTCGAACGGCGTCTCGTCGGTGAAGATTGCCTCTCGTTCGTAGGCACCGCGCGCGTCGTCGCCGACCACGCTGGAGCCAGAGGTGTGGATGAACGGTTTACCGCTGCCGCGTAGGGCGTTGATGAAGGTCTCGACACTGGCCCGGTGGTCGGAGTCGGCGGTGTGCACCACGGCGTCGGCGGCCTGGGCTTGCTGGGTGAGGATGTAGGTGTCATCCAGGGTGCCCAGTACTGGGGTGATACCCAAGGCTTGCAGGGCATCGCGTTTGGCAGGATCACGGATCAGGCCGGTGACCTCGTGCCCGGCGTCTGCCAGGTACTTGGCTACCGAGCCACCGATGTAGCCTGAAGCGCCGGTAATGAAGATTTTCATCGTGGACCTTTCTTATTGATGAGTGGAGGGAAGCAATCTGTGTTGCAGGCCTACGGTAAGAACTTGCCGAAGGCGCGACCAGCCGCTAGCCACGCACAACTCTTGTGACGTCGATTCGTATCAACATTTGCTGAATTGTGTTTGCACGGGAAGTGAATACGGCTGTCACGCCGATTCGTAATAGATTCCTGGCCAGAACAACTACAAAAGGTACGGCATCATGGATTACCAACTGCTCGGCAAGAATGTCCTGATCACCGGCGGCGCCACGGGTATCGGCAAGGCCATTGCCCAGTGCTTTCTGGACGAAGGCGCTCATGTGGTCGTCAGTGGGTTGACTGAGGCAATGGTTGCCGAAGCTTGCGAAGCCCTCGGCCCTCGCTGCAGCGGTCTGGCCGGCGATCTGACCCAACCGGGTATTGCCGAGAGCCTTGTCGAGCAGGCGCGGCGCAACGGCCCCATCGATTACTTGATCAACTGTGTCGGCATCTTCGAGGTGCGCGACTTCTTCGAGACCGACGACGCGCAGTGGTTTCGCTATTTCGACGTGAACGTCATGACGGCGGTGCGCATGACTCGCCTGGTGCTGGCCGAGATGCTGGCCGCGGGCGAGGGCTCGGTGGTGTTCATCAGCAGTGAGTCGGGCGTCAAGCCGCAGCCGTGGATGGTCCACTACGGTGCCATGAAGTCTTGCCTGTTGGGTGTATCCCGTGCCTTGGCCGAACTGACCAAGGGAACTGCGGTGCGGGTCAACAGCATCCTGCCGGGGCCTACCAGCACTGAGGCGGTGCGCCGTTACCATGCCGAGATCGCGGAGGAAAAGGGCATCAGCGCGCAGCAGGTGGTGGCTGATTACTTCGACCAAACCGAGCCCACCTCCTTGATCCGTCGCATGATCGAGCCGGAGGAGGTGGCCCGCAGTGTGGTGCACCTGGCCGCATCGCCCGCTCTCAATGGGATGGCGATGCGGGTGGAGGGTGGAACTATTCGCAGCATACTTTGACGTCAGTTACCGCCGACTCTCAAGCCGCCATGGTCACTTTCCGGCGCCACAGCAACCAGGCCAGCGGCAGGTTCACCAGTAAGGCGGCAGCTACACCAGCCCAGGGGGTCAGCGCCAGTTGGCCGTTTTCCACCAGCACGCTACCTGCTCGTTCGCCCAGGGTGATGCCCAGGTTGAATGCCGAGATGTTCAGTCCCGAAGCGAAGTCCACCGCCTTTGGCGTATGCAAGCGGGCGGTGGACAACATGCCGGTCTGAAATGCTGGCGTCATGCCGAAGGCCACGACGCCCCAGACGAACACGGTGATCACCATCAAGACTTTGTACGACAGCGACAGGGCCAGGGCCACCAGTGTCAGCGCCAATACGCCGAACAGCAGCCGCAAGGTACGTTCCCATCCCAGGCTATCGGACAGCCGGCCACCCAGCAGGTTGCCGATCATGGTTGCCACACCGAACACCAGTAGCAGCAAGCTGGCGCTGCTGGCCGAGAACCCGGTGATGTCTGTCAGGATTGGCGTGATGAAGGTGAATGCCGAGAAGCTTGCACCGAAGCCAAGGACGGTGACCGACATCATTGCCCAGATCGCCGGGCTGCGCAGTGCAGCCAACTGCCCCAGGGCATTGCCGGCTTTGCTGGCCGGTTGCCGTGGTAGCCAAACTGCGGTTGCCAGCAGCGCAAGCAGGGCGAGCAACGCCACCGCATAGAACGGCAGGCGCCAACCGAGGGCGTTGCCAAGGTAGCTGCCCAGTGGCACACCAATGACCATCGCCAGGGTCAGGCCGGCGAACATCACTGCAATCGCCTTGCTGGCCTGGCCTTCACGTGCCAAGCCAGCCGCTACGGTAGCGCCGATGGCGAAGAAGCTGCCGTGCGCCAGCGCGGTGATGATCCGCCCCAACAATAAGATCGGGTAATTCGGCGCCAAGGCCGAGACCAGGTTCCCCAGCAGGAACACGCCGATCAGCATCATCAGCACGGTTTTTTTCGGGAAACGGCCCAGGCCGATGACGATGAACGGCGTGCCGATGGCCAAGGCCAGGGCATACAGACCAACCAGGCTGCCGGCGCTAGCGAGGGAGATCGCAAAGGCGGTCGAGATCGACGGCAGAATACCGACGATGATGAATTCGGCGACGCCAATTGCGAAGGCGGTGATCGCCAGGGTGAGGATGCCGGGATGCAGCCCGGTGCTGGATCTGCTCATGTTCAGTACTCCGGATTCGAGAATCGCAAGACGATAAGGTGCCTTCGCCGGAGTTCTGGTTCTTGTGGGGGCGGGGGAGGCGGCCGGGCCGGCATTTATGATTGTTGCCCGGCAGACGCGTGAGGTGTGCGTCGATGGGCTCTACTGTGGGGGATACGACGCGGGATGAATATCCGGTGAAGGGGCACATCATTTGTGATCTCGGTTCACATGCGCGAGATCAAGGCATGTTCCTTGGCCGTGGCTACCTGCTGGAAACGCAAAACCCCTTGAAGCGTAAGCCTCAAGGGGTTCGTGGTTGCAGCAGGCTAGCGCTTAGACGTTGAAGCGGAAGTGCATCACGTCACCGTCTTTGACGATGTAGTCCTTGCCTTCCAAGCGCCATTTACCGGCTTCCTTGGCACCGCCTTCACCCTTGAACTGGATGAAGTCGTCATAGGCCACCACTTCAGCGCGGATGAAGCCTTTTTCGAAGTCGGTGTGGATCACGCCGGCGGCTTGTGGTGCGGTGGCACCTACGCGCACGGTCCAGGCACGTACTTCCTGCACGCCGGCAGTGAAGTAGGTCTGCAGGTTCAGCAACTCGTAACCGGCGCGGATCACGCGGTTCAGGCCAGGTTCTTCCAGGCCCAGGGCCTCGAGGAACATGTCCTTCTCTTCACCGTCTTCCAGCTCGGCGATTTCTGCTTCGATCTTGTTGCACACCGGCACCACTACCGCGCCTTCCTCTTCGGCAATGGCCTTGACCACGTCCAGGTGCGGGTTGTTGTCGAAGCCGTCTTCGGCCACGTTGGCGATGTACATCACCGGCTTGCTGGTCAACAGGTGGAAGCCACGAATGGCGGCTTTCTCGTCGTCAGCCATGTTCTTCATCAGGCTGCGCGCAGGCTTGCCTTCGGTGAAGTGCGGGATCAGTTTTTCCAGAATGGCCTTTTGCGCCAGGGCTTCCTTGTCGCCGCCCTTGGCGTTGCGGGCTACCTTCTGCAGTTGCTTTTCGCAGCTGTCGAGGTCGGCGAAGATCAGTTCGAGGTCGATGATCTCGATGTCACGCTTGGGGTCGACGCTGTTGGAAACGTGGATCACGTTCTCGTCTTCGAAGCAGCGCACCACGTGGGCAATGGCGTCGGTCTCGCGGATGTTGGCGAGGAACTTGTTGCCCAGGCCTTCGCCTTTCGAGGCACCGGCAACCAGGCCGGCGATGTCGACGAACTCCATGGTGGTCGGCAGGATGCGGTTTGGCTTGACGATTTCAGCCAGCGCAGCCAAACGGGCATCGGGCATTGGCACGATGCCGCTGTTTGGCTCGATGGTGCAGAAAGGGAAGTTCTCCGCCGCGATGCCAGACTTGGTCAGGGCGTTGAACAGGGTGGACTTGCCGACGTTGGGCAGGCCGACGATGCCGCAATTGAAACCCATGGGTATTCCCCTCTCTAAAGGAAATCAGGCCTTCTGGCTGTGCAGCTCGCGCATCGCCTTGGCGAAGTCGCCGGCAAGCACGTCCGGCAGCACGCCGAGGGCAAAATCGATGCTGGCGTCGAGCTTCTCCTGCTCGGCGCGCGGCGCGCGGCCCAGGACGAAGTTGGATACCAGTTTGGCGTCACCCGGGTGGCCGATGCCAAGCCGCAGGCGGTGGAAGTCGTTCTGGTTGCCGAGCTGCGCGATGATGTCGCGCAGGCCGTTATGCCCACCATGGCCGCCGCCGCGCTTGAGCTTGGCAACGCCTGGGGGCAGGTCGAGTTCGTCGTGCGCCACCAGGATTGCTTCCGGCTTGATGCGGAAGAAATTGGCCAAGGCCGCCACGGACTGGCCGCTGCGGTTCATGTAGGTGGTGGGGATCAACAAACGAACGTCGTTGCCCTGATGGCTGAACTTAGCCGTCAGGCCGAAATATTTTTTGTCAGCGGTCAGCGATACACGCTGGGCGCTGGCAATGCGTTCAACGAAAAGAGCCCCTGCGTTATGCCGGGTCTGTTCGTATTCGGGGCCGGGGTTACCCAGGCCAACGATCAACTGGATGGCGGTCACGTCAGGGGCTCTTCCTTGGAGTTGGTGGGTTACAGTGCGCGCGGCACTGTAACCCGATCAACGCCGGCGTGCGAGTGGATTACTCGGCAGCGCCTTCTGCTTCTGGAGCAACGCGTGGAGCGTGAACGTTGGCAACAGCTTTGTCATCACCGTGGGCCAGAGCGACGAACTCTACGCCTTTCGGAGCTTTCAGGTCCGACAGGTGGATGATGGTGCCGACTTCGGCGTTGGCCAGGTCAACTTCGATGAACTCAGGCAGGTCTTTGGCTTCGCAGGAAACTTCGATCTCGGAAACAACGTGGGAGATCTCGCCGCCTTTCTTGACCGGTGCTTCTTCGTTGATGAAGTGCACTGGAACAACAGCGGTCAGTTTCTGGCCAGCAACGACGCGAACGAAGTCGGCGTGCATGATGAACTGCTTGGCTGGGTGGCGCTGCATGGCCTTGATGATGACGTTCTGTTTGACGCCGTCAACGTTCAGCTCGATAACGTGGCTGAAGGCAGCTTCGTTTTCGAACAGCTTGGTGATTTCCTTGGCCAGGATGGTCAGGGATTGAGCTTCTTTATCGCCACCGTATACAACGGCAGGGATGTTGGCGGAGTGACGCAGGCGGCGGCTCGCACCTTTCCCCAGGTCAGTACGCGCTTGGGCGTTCAGAATGAAATCAGTCATTTTGTTTCTCCAAAATAGCCCCCCGAGGGCGTTTGCGACCAGCGCCAACGGGGATGGCAAAAAAGCCCCGCCCCAACACATGCTGGGGCGGGGCGCTTCACATCAACACGTGTCCCGCTTAGCGGAACATCGCGCTGATCGATTCTTCGTTGCTGATGCGGCGTACCGCTTCAGCGACAACCGGTGCGATATCCAGCTGGCGGATACGGTCACAGGCTTGAGCAGCGGCGGACAGCGGTACGGTGTTAGTCACCACCAGCTCGTCCAGTACCGACTTCTCGATGTTCTCGATCGCGCGGCCCGACAGGACAGGGTGCGTGCAATAGGCATAAACCTTGGCAGCGCCGTGTTCTTTCAGGGCTTTGGCCGCGTGGCACAGGGTGCCGGCGGTGTCGACCATGTCGTCTACCAGGATGCAAGTGCGCCCTTCGACGTCGCCGATGATGTGCATAACCTCGGAGTGGTTAGCCTTTTCGCGGCGTTTGTCGATGATACCCAGATCGACGCCCAGGGACTTGGCGACAGCGCGTGCGCGCACGACACCACCGATGTCCGGGGAGACGATCATCAGGTTCTCGAAACGCTGGTCTTCGATGTCGTCAACCAGTACGGGCGAGCCGTAGATGTTGTCGACGGGGATATCGAAGAAGCCTTGGATCTGGTCAGCGTGCAGGTCGACGGTGAGTACACGGTCGATACCTACGACAGTGAGCATGTCAGCGACGACTTTGGCGCTGATGGCTACACGTGCCGAACGCGGACGGCGGTCCTGGCGGGCATATCCGAAGTAAGGAATCACGGCGGTGATTCGGGATGCTGAGGAGCGGCGGAAGGCGTCGGCCATCACTACCAGTTCCATCAGGTTATCGTTGGTCGGGGCACAAGTCGGCTGAATAATGAAAACGTCTTTACCGCGAACATTTTCATTGATCTCAGTGCTGATCTCGCCGTCGGAGAATTTACCGACAGAGACGTCACCGAGAGGGATATGCAGCTGACGTACGACACGCCGAGCCAGATCGGGGTTAGCGTTCCCCGTAAAGACCATCATCTTGGACACGCGCAGTACCTGAAGGCTGAGGGTATACCTGGATGAGTATAAGGAAAATGGCAGGGGCGGCTGGATTCGAACCAACGCATGGCAGGATCAAAACCTGCTGCCTTACCGCTTGGCGACGCCCCTGTATCTGTTGCTGCGAACGCTTATGCGCTCGACTTCTTGACCAGACTTTGCAGCTTGCGATGCAACATCGAAACATTGCTTCCTTTCGCCACAAACCCTGTTTGGGTCGCTGAAAGAAGGGCCAGAACTTTATCAGCTTCGGCTTTGCTTGGGAAGGCCCCAAACACACAACTTCCAGTGCCGGTTAGTCGAGCCTCAGTGAATTTCCCCAGTGAATTCAACGCATTGCGAACTTCTGGGTAATTCTGCTCTACCACCGGTTGGCAGTCATTTCGACTGTTTCCCTCGGGAACGGGGCGCATCTTAAGGGGGAGTGAATCACGTGTCAACTGTGGATGTGAAAAAATTTCTACTGTGCTGACAGACACTTGCGGCACCAGCACGACATACCAGGGCTCGGCCGGGTCGACCGGGGTCAGTTGCTCGCCCACGCCTTGGGCGAACGCCGCATGGCCGCGTACGAACACCGGCACGTCGGCGCCCAGGCTCAGGCCCAGTGCGGCCAGGCGGTCTTCGTCCCAATCCAGTTGCCACAGGTGGGCGAGGGCCAGCAGGGTGGTGGCGGCATCCGAGCTGCCGCCACCGATGCCGCCGCCCATGGGCAGTACCTTGGTCAGCCAGATATCGGCGCCGAGCGTGCTGCCTGATTGTTCTTGCAGTTTGCGCGCGGCGCGCACGATCAGGTTGCTGTCGTGGGGGACGGCCTCGATTTCGGTGTGCAGGCGGATTACGCCATCGTCACGCAGGGCGAAGCTCAGTTCGTCGCCGTGATCGAGGAACTGGAACACCGTTTCCAGCTCGTGGTAGCCGTCCGCGCGGCGGCCGATGATGTGCAGCCACAGGTTGAGCTTGGCCGGGGCGGGCAGGGTGAGCGTGTGCATGGGGTCAGTGCCCCAGCTGGCGCGGCTGCCAGTCCTTGACCACCAGGGTCACGTCCAGGTCCTTGCCGTGCAGTTTCAGGCGTTCGGGCAGCCAGTAGCC
Source organism: Pseudomonas sp. NY11955 (assembly GCF_048068035.1). Taxonomy (NCBI): domain Bacteria; kingdom Pseudomonadati; phylum Pseudomonadota; class Gammaproteobacteria; order Pseudomonadales; family Pseudomonadaceae; genus Pseudomonas; species Pseudomonas sp. NY11955. The sequence continues at coordinate 57,060 of NZ_JBLUPS010000011.1, read as the reverse complement.
GTTCTGTTCGGTGTAGCTCAGGTACTGCACCTGCCAGCCATCCTGATCGAGGCTGGCCAGGCGGCTATCGCCGTCCAGGGTCAGCTTGCTCTTGCTGTCGGGGGCGGGCAAGCCGCGCACCCACCAGACCAGGTGCGAGACCGGCAACTGCCAGCCCAGTTGCTCTTCCAGCAGGGCTTCGGGGCTGGTGGCCTCGTAGCGGCCTTGGTTGGCCACTTCCAGTACCACGCCACCCGGGCGGCCGGTCAGGCGTGCGGCGCCACGGCCCAGCGGGCCGGCCAGGCGAATGTCGTAGTAGTCCTGGCGCTGCAGCCAGAACAGCGTGCCGCTGCCGGAGTCGCGTGGGGCGCGGATGCCGACCTTGCCGTTGATCTGCCAGCCATCGAGGCTGCTCAGCTGCTCTTTATGGGCGCGCCACTGTTGCGGGTCGCCGTGACCCTGCAGGGCCTCTCGGCTACCGAAGCCGGCACAGCCGGCCAGCAGGGCGATCAGGGTGAAGGTGATGCAATGGCGCAGGAACATGGCGTTAAAGAGTCTCGGATCCGGTCAGGCGCAAGAGTGTCTTGCGCAGGATGGGGCTGTCGGCCTGGGCTTCGAAGCCTTTGGCCCAGACTTGGCGGGCTTCGCGGCGCTTGCCGTTGGCCCACAGCACTTCGCCCAGGTGGGCGGCCACTTCGTGGTCGGGGAAGCTGGCAAAGGCCTGACGCAGGTAGGTTTCAGCCTCGTCGAGGTTGCCCAGGCGATAGCTGACCCAACCCAGGCTATCGAGCACCGCCGGGTCGTCCGGGGTCAACTGGTGGGCCTTGTCGATCAGCGCCTTGGCTTCGGCATAGCGGGTGGTACGGTCGGCCAGGGTGTAGCCCAGGGCGTTCAGGGCCATGGCGTTCTCCGGCTCGCGGGCGATGATGGCGCGCAGGTCTTTTTCCATCTGCGCCAGGTCGTCGCGCTTCTCGGCCAGCATGGCGCGGGTATACAGCAGGTTGAGGTCGTCCGGGTAGCGCTGGATGGCTTGTTGCAGCACCTGGCTGGCCTGGGCGTCCTTGTTGTTGTTGCTGTAGCTTTCCGATTCGATCAGGTACAGCTGGATGGCGTAGTCCGGCTGGGCTTCGCGGGCTTCGGCGAGCAGGCGCGAGGCCTCGCTGCCACGGCCGTTGGCGATGAGAATGTCGGCTTGGCGTAACTGTGCCGGCAGGTAGTCGGGGCCAGGGCCAACCAAGGCATATTCACGCAGCGCGCCAGCAGGGTCGTGGCGTTCCTCACGGATACGGCCCAGGTTCAGGTGCGCGGCATCGACGTTACTGTCGCGCTCCACCAGCTCCTGCAGGTAGCCTTCGGCTTCATCCCAGTCTTTGTTTTCCAGGCACACCAGGGCCAGGGAGTAGCGCAGTTCGTCATCATCGGGGTATTGCTGGACCAGGCTGAGGAATTCGGCCTTGGCATCGGCGATGCGGTCCTGTTCGACCAGGGTGCGGGCGTAGGTCAGGCGCAGGCGTTTGTCGTCCGGGTTGTCGCGAATTGCGCCGCGTAGCAGTGGCAGGGCCTCCGGACCACGGTCCAGGGCCTGCAACAGGCGGGCGCGCAGCAGGATCGGGGCAATTTCGCCGTTTTGTGCCGGGTGCGATTCGAGCAGCTCCAGGGCTTCTTCGGCTTTGCCGTCCTGGTTCAGCAACAGGGCCTTGCCGAATACCAGTTGGCCGTTGTCGGGGTATTTCACCAGCAGGCGTTCGAAGCTTTGCAGCAGGCCGTCGCGGGTGCTCTGGTCGGTTTCGGCCGCGGACAGGGCGAGGAAGTCGAAATGGGTGTCGCCTTGGCCTTGCAGGACCTTTTCCATGTAGGCCATGGAGTCGTCATAGCGGCCGGCGCGGGCCAGCTGGATGGCGGCGGCACGTTGGGCGTCGAGGTTCTGCGGGTCGTTGCGGGCCCAGACCAGGGCATTTTCCAGCGACGGCTCGTCGGCGCCGAGGTATTCGGCAATGCGGTAGGCGCGCTCGGAAACCCCGGGGTCCTGGGTTTTCGCTGCCTGGTCGGTGTAGTTGGCCAGGGCGATGTCGAAGCGGTTGCGCTGGCCGGCCAGCTCCGCGACCAACAGGCTATAGAGTGTGTCTTGCTTGAACGAGCCATACACCACGGGCTTTTCTGCCTCGCCCTTGCCGGCTTCGGCGACGGGAGGCTCGGCTTTTTGCGGGGCCAGGCTCTGGCAGCCCTGAAGCAGGGCGAAGGCAAGCAGCAATGCGTATGGTTTGTTCATAGAAAGGCTTATAGGAGGACTCACCGGCGGTCGGAGCATGATGACACAAGCGCGGGGGCAAACCCACCAGTGTGGCACCTGGTTGAATGCGACCTTTGCGGGGGGGAAGGGTTCCTTCATGGGGGAGGCGGGGTGCCTGGCTTGGCATTTTCTGCGCCTGTGAGATCGAGCGCCGCCCGCGCGGCGCTTCGCGGCACAAGGCCGCTCCCACATTTGTTGCAACGTGGCCATGTCTGTGGGAGAGGCGTTGTCCGCCTGGGTGCAAGGCTTGAGGCAGGTGGGGCGGCAGTGATGCCAACCCAGAAATCCAGCCGGCCCTCCCAGGCTGACAACCATGGCCTGACAGGCCAGGCACGTTGCAACAAATGTGGGAGCGGCCTTGTGCCGCGAAGCGCCGCGTGGGCGGCGCTCGATCTCAAGGGCGAAGTTTGTGAAGTGGCGGACACCCGCGAAGTACATCACCAGACTATCAGCGCAATAGCGAACGGTGGTTGTCCTAAAACCTGCGAAAGAGGACAATTATCGGCTTCCCGTCACAACCAGCGACCTTGCATGGCCTTTCTTGCACTTGGTATCAACCATAAGACTGCCTCGGTAGACGTACGCGAGCGCGTGGCGTTTACCCCAGAGCAGCTGGTAGACGCCCTGCAGCAGCTCTGCCGACTGACATCCAGCCGCGAAGCGGCGATTCTGTCGACCTGCAACCGCAGCGAGCTATATATAGAGCAGGACCACCTGTCCGCCGATGCCGTGCTGCAATGGCTGGCCGACTATCACCGCCTCAGCCTCGACGAGCTGCGCGCCAGTGCCTATGTGCACGAAGAGCACGATGCCGTGAAGCACATGATGCGCGTGGCCTCGGGCCTGGACTCGCTGGTACTGGGCGAGCCGCAGATCCTCGGCCAGATGAAGTCCGCCTATGCCGTGGCCCGCGAAGCCGGCACCGTCGGGCCGTTGCTCGGGCGCCTGTTCCAAGCCACCTTCAGCGCCGCCAAGCAGGTGCGTACCGATACCGCCATCGGCGAGAACCCGGTGTCGGTGGCATTCGCCGCAGTCAGCTTGGCCAAGCAGATTTTCGCCGACCTGGGCCGTAGCCAGGCCCTGCTGATCGGTGCCGGCGAAACCATCACCCTGGTCGCCCGCCACCTGCACGAGCAGGGCGTACGCCGTATCGTGGTGGCCAACCGCACCCTGGAGCGCGCCAGCATCCTGGCCGAGCAGTTCGGTGCCCATGCGGTGCTGCTGGCAGACATCCCCCAGGAACTGGCCAACAGCGACATCGTCATCAGTTCCACCGCCAGCCAGTTGCCCATCCTGGGCAAGGGCGCGGTCGAGAGCGCATTGAAACAGCGCCGGCACAAGCCCATCTTCATGGTCGACATCGCCGTACCACGCGACATCGAAACCGAAGTGGGCGAACTGGACGACGTCTACCTGTACACCGTCGACGACTTGCACGACGTGGTGGCGGAAAACCTCAAGAGCCGCCAAGGCGCGGCCCAGGCCGCCGAAGAGCTGGTTACCGTGGGCGCGGAGGATTTCATGCTGCGCCTGCGTGAGCTGGCGGCGGTGGACGTACTCAAGGCCTATCGCCAGCAAAGCGAGCGCCTTCGCGACGAAGAACTGCAAAAGGCCCAGCGCCTGCTGGCCAACGGCGGCAACCCCGAAGACGTGCTGGCCCAATTGGCCCGGGGCCTGACCAACAAACTCCTGCATGCGCCCAGCGTGCAGCTGAAAAAGCTCTCGGCCGAGGGGCGCGTCGATGCGCTGGCCATGGCCCAGGAACTCTTTGCCCTCAACGAGGGCTCGACGGACAAATCCCCGCAATGAAAGCGTCGCTGCTGAACAAACTGGACATTCTCCAGGACCGCTTCGAAGAACTCACCGCACTGCTCGGTGATGCCGAGGTCATTTCCGATCAGACGCGCTTTCGCGCGTATTCCCGCGAATACGCTGAGGTCGAGCCCGTCTACGCTGCTTATAAAGAGTGGTGCAAAGTCCAGGGCGACCTCGAAGGTGCCCAGGCGCTGCTCAAGGACAGCGACCCGGACCTGCGTGAAATGGCCGTGGAAGAAGTGCGTGAAGCCAAGGAGCAACTGCTGACGCTGGAGGCGCAGCTGCAGCGCATGCTGCTGCCCAAGGACCCCAACGACGGCCGCAACGTGTTCCTCGAAATCCGCGCCGGTACCGGTGGCGACGAGGCGGCAATCTTCTCCGGCGACCTGTTCCGCATGTACTCGCGCTACGCCGAAAAACGCGGCTGGCGGCTGGAGATCTTGTCCGAGAACGAAGGCGAGCACGGCGGCTACAAGGAAATCATCGCCCGCGTCGAGGGTGAGAACGTTTATGGCAAGCTCAAGTTCGAGTCCGGTGCACACCGTGTTCAGCGTGTGCCCGAGACGGAATCCCAAGGCCGTGTCCACACCTCCGCGTGCACCGTGGCGGTGCTGCCCGAGCCGGATGAGCAGGCAGCCATCGAAATCAACCCGGCCGACCTGCGCGTGGACACCTATCGTGCTTCCGGTGCCGGCGGCCAGCACGTCAACAAGACCGACTCGGCGATCCGCATCACCCACTTGCCCACCGGTATCGTGGTTGAATGCCAGGAAGAGCGCTCGCAACACAAGAACCGTGCCCGCGCCATGTCCTGGCTGTCGGCCAAGCTGAACGACATGCAGACCAGCGCCGCGCAGAACGCCATTGCCAGCGAGCGCAAGTTGCTGGTGGGCTCCGGTGACCGCTCCGAACGCATCCGCACCTACAATTATCCACAGGGGCGGGTGACCGATCACCGCATCAACCTGACCTTGTATTCACTGGACGACATCCTCAGCGGTGGCGTAGAGGCAGTGATCGAACCGCTGCTGGCCGAATACCAGGCCGATCAACTGGCCGCCCTGGGGGACTGATGACTATCATCGCCAGCCTGCTGCGCAACGCGCAGTTGCCCGAATCGCCCACCGAGCGGCTGGATGCCGAACTGCTGCTGGCTGCCGCCATCGGCAAGTCGCGCAGCTACCTGCATACCTGGCCCGAACGTATCGTCAGCAGCGAAGATGCCGAGACCTATGCCGGCTACCTGCAGCGCCGCCGTGGCGGCGAGCCGGTGGCTTATATCCTTGGGCAGCAGGGCTTCTGGAAGATCGACCTGGAAGTGGCGCCGCATACCCTGATTCCGCGCCCCGATACCGAGCTGCTGGTGGAGACGGCCCTTGAGCTGCAACCCGCTTCGCCAGCCAAGGTGCTCGACCTGGGTACCGGCACGGGGGCCATCGCGCTGGCGTTGGCCAGCGACCGCCCGGCCTGGCAGGTAATTGCGGTTGACCGGGTGGAGGAGGCCGCGGCCCTGGCCGAGCGCAACCGCCAGCGCCTGGGCCTGGCCAACGCCCAGGTACGGGTAAGCCATTGGTTCGACAGCCTGGCCGGCGAACGTTTCGACCTGATCGTCAGCAACCCGCCCTACATTGCCGCCGAAGACCCGCACCTGGTGGCCGGTGATGTGCGCTTCGAGCCCAGCAGCGCGCTGGTGGCCGGTGCCGATGGCCTGGACGACCTGCGCGTGATCGCCGCGCAGGCCCCCGCGCACCTGTTGCCAGGTGGCTGGCTGCTGTTGGAGCACGGCTACGATCAGGCCGCAGCGGTACGTGCTCTGCTGGTTGAACAAGGCTTTATCGAGGTGGCCAGCCGCACGGACCTGGGCGGCCATGAACGCATTACCTTGGGGCGCCTGCCATGTTGAGCGATCAGGAACTGTTGCGTTATAGCCGCCAGGTACTGCTGGCCCAGATCGACATTGACGGCCAGCTGCGGCTCAAGCAGAGCAAGGCATTGATCGTCGGGCTCGGTGGCCTGGGTTCCCCGGTTGCCCTGTACCTGGCCGCCGCCGGGGTGGGGGAACTGCACCTGGCGGACTTCGACACCGTCGACCTGACCAACCTGCAGCGCCAGGTGATCCACGACAGTGCCAGCGTCGGCATGAGCAAGGTCGATTCGGCCTTGCAGCGCCTGCAGGCGATCAACCCGGAAATCAACCTGGTCGCTCACCGTCAGGCATTGGACGAGGATTCACTGGCCGCCGCCGTGGCTGCGGTCGACCTGGTGCTGGACTGCTCCGACAATTTCTCTACTCGCGAGGCGGTCAACGCTGCCTGTGTCGCCGCCGGCAAGCCGCTGGTCAGCGGGGCGGCGATCCGCCTGGAAGGGCAACTGTCGGTGTTCGACCCACGGCGTGACTACAGCCCTTGCTACCACTGCCTGTATGGGCATGGCAGCGAAGCCGAACTGACCTGCAGCGAAGCGGGCGTCATCGGCCCGCTGGTGGGCCTGGTGGGCAGCCTGCAGGCGCTGGAGGCAATGAAGCTGCTGGCCGGCTTCGGCGAGCCCTTGGTCGGTCGCTTGCTGTTGATCGACGCGCTCGGCACCCGTATCCGCGAGCTGCGTGTCAAGCGCGACCCGGGGTGCGCGGTCTGTGGCAAGCGCGATGGCTGAGCGCTCGGCGCCGGTCGGCGTGATGGATTCGGGGGTCGGCGGTTTGTCGGTGCTCGCCGAGATCCAGCGCCTGCTGCCCAACGAGACGCTGCTGTACGTGGCCGATTGCGGCCATGTGCCTTACGGCGAGAAGTCGCCGGACTATATCCGCCAGCGCTGTCGGCAGATTGCCGGATTCTTCCAGGAGCATGGCGCCAAGGCCATGGTGCTGGCCTGCAACACTGCCACGGTGGCTGCGGTGGCTGACCTGCGCGAGTTGTACCCCACCTGGCCGTTGGTGGGCATGGAGCCGGCCGTGAAGCCTGCTGCGGCCGCCACCCGCTCGGGCGTGGTCGGTGTGCTGGCTACCACCGGCACCTTGCAGAGCGCCAAGTTCGCAGCCTTGCTCGACCGCTTCGCCAATGATGTGCAGGTGATTACCCAGCCTTGCCCGGGGTTGGTCGAGCTTATCGAGACCGGTGACCTGACCAGTCTGGTGTTGCGCCAGATGCTTTGGGGTTACGTGCAACCGCTGCTGGCGGCTGGTTGCGACACGCTGATCCTCGGCTGTACCCATTATCCCTTCCTTCGCCCGTTGCTGGCCGGGATGGTGCCCGCGGACGTGGCCATCATCGACACCGGTGCGGCCGTGGCGCGTCAGCTTCAGCGGTTGCTGGGTGCAAATGACCTGTTGGCCGAAGGACCGGCAGGCGATACCCGCTTCTGGACCAGCGCTGATCCACATCTCTTGAGAAAAATCCTACCTGTGCTGTGGCATAAGGCCGGCGATGTGCAAAGCTTTGCGTTGTGAAAAAACGTGAAAAACAGCTGAACTATCGTTCCATCGCCGCTTTCTACCGTTTTGCCTGACATGAGGCGGACACTAATAACAGCATCAGGAAGAAGGATGTTTCTCATGAAGAAACTGCTGGGCTTGGCGGCGGCTGCCGCTTTCACCTTGGGGCAAGTGGTATCGGCGCAGGCTGCCGATGTGTCGTTTTCGGTGGGGCAGACCGGCGACTCGACCATGGTTTATCGGCTGGGGCTGCAATCGAACTGGGATACGAGCTGGTGGCAGTCCAGTGTCGGTCGCCTGACAGGCTACTGGGATGGGGCCTACACCTATTGGGATGGCGACAAGACCGCAAGCAACCATAGCCTGTCGTTCGCGCCAGTGTTCGTCTATGAATTTGCCGGGGAGTCGGTGAAGCCCTACATCGAAGCGGGGATCGGTGTGGCGGCGTTCTCCAGCACCGAGCTGGAAAGCAACGAGCTAGGCTCGGCATTCCAGTTCGAGGACCGTATCGGCTTTGGTTTGCGCTTTGCCGGCGGGCATGAGATTGGGGTGCGGGCGATTCATTACTCGAACGCGGGTATCAAGCAGCCCAACGATGGGGTTGAGAGCTATAGCCTGCATTACCGCATGGCACTCTGAGCACCTGCACCGGCCTCTTCGCGGGCACGCCCGCTCCCACAGGGATAACGCCACACGGGTAGGAGCAGCCTTGTGCTGCGAAGAGGCCATTGCAGGCGAAGAAGATCTTCGGCCGGTCCGGCCTCTTCGCGGGCACGCCCGCTCCCACAGGGAAACGCCACACGGGTAGGAGCAGCCTTGTGCTGCGAAGAGGCCATTGCAGGCGAAGAAGATCTTCAGCCGGACCGGCCTCTTCGCAGCACAAGGCTGCTCCTACAGGATGTCAGGCTGATTTCAGTCGTTAGCGCGTCAACGGCCACAGGCTGCTGAGGTCCAGGGTTTCCAGGACCAGTTCCGGTTCGCCCTGCGGCCAGCGTCGCAGCAACTCTTCAGCGACACTCTGTGGCGTCCACGCCTCCGGTATCGCCTGCGCCGGCGTCACCGGTACCTTGAGCGACTGTGGCCCCACTATGGTCAGCACTATCCCTTGATCCGTCAGGGCCTTGTGCTGCTCACGCATCCACTGTGGCAGGTTGTTCCAGCCAGCAGTCACCTGTGTCGGGGCATGGAGCTGCAACGCGGAATAACGGTTGAACAGTGCCATTACCTGCGGCGAGGTCCCCTTCGCCAGCAGCGGCAACGCTTTGTTCAGACAGTGTTCGCCGGCCAGCTGGTTGGTGCTGACGATCGCTTCGAACAGCTCGCTGTCACCTGTATCGTCTGCCAGATAATCGCTGGTGCCAGTGTTGATGACCAAACCGTCCAGCGAGCACCAGGCGTGACAGATCTGCTGACATGCGTGAGTGACTTGCTGTTCTTCATGCAACTGCCACGGCAAGCGCAGTAATTGGCTACCGTAGCGTGCTGCCAATGCGTCCAGTGCTGCGCTTTCCTTGCCACTTGCGGCAACGCGATGTCCTTCCTCGAGCATCCGCTCCACCAAAGCCAAGCCAAGTCCGTTGCTTGCGCCTGTAACCCAGAAACTGCGTGAGTTAATCAAGACGTTGTCCCCTATTTCTGCCGGCGTGGTAGCCCTTGGAACGCTTCCAGGGCCCGCTGGCGACTGCTACCGAGATCTACAATTGGACTGTGATAGGAATTATTAGCAAAAAGATCGACCGACTGCACTGGTAAATGAATGGCTTTATCGTCCAGGCCCTGCAATTCCGGTAGCCAATGACGAATGAAGCGCCCCTGCGGGTCGAAACGCTGCGACTGAGAAACCGGGTTGAAAATGCGGAAATAGGGCACGGCATCTGTGCCAGTTGAGGCGCTCCACTGCCAGCCGCCGTTGTTGGCGGCCAGGTCGCCGTCTATCAGGTGGCGCATGAAATGCCGCTCGCCCTTGCGCCAGTCGATCAGCAGGTTTTTGCTGAGGAACATGGCCACGACCATGCGCAGGCGGTTGTGCATCCACCCAGTGTGCAGCAACTGACGCATGGCGGCGTCGATGATCGGGAAGCCGGTGCGGCCCTGTTCCCAGGCCTGCAGGTCCGCAGGGGCGTCACGCCAGGGCAGGGCTTCGGTCTGGGCGCGAAAAGCGCGGTGCCGCGAGACCTGTGGATAACCGCTCAGGATGTGCTTGTAGAACTCGCGCCAGAGCAGCTCGTTGATCCAGGTCTGCACGCCCGTACTGCCACTGTCGAACTCGCCCCGGTTGCTGACCAGTGCACCGTGCAAGCATTGGCGGGGCGAGATCACGCCGGCGGCCAGGTAGGGGGAGAGCTGGCTGGTGCCGGGCTTGGCAGGCAGGTCACGCAGTTGCTGGTAGTCGTCGATGGCTTCGTCAAGAAAGCGAGCCAGCCGCGCCTGCGCCTCGGCTTCACCCGCCGGCCAATGCTCGCGCAAGGCGCGCGTGGGGGTGGCGAAACCGTCCAGGTGTTGCGCAATCGGGTCGCTATGGATCTGCAGCGGCGCCTGTCGTTCAACCCGTCGGGCCAGGGCAGGCAGGCTGCGGTGCAGGTGCTCCAGGCAGGTTTTCTTGAACTGGCTGAAGACCTGGAAGTAGTCGCCACTGCGAGTGAGGATGGTGCCTGGGCGGAAAAAAAGCTGGTCGAGGTGACTGTGAGCCTGGATGGATGATTTCTCCAACAGGGCGCGGGTTGCGTCGTCGCGCTGCTGTTCGTTGATGCCGTACTCTTCGTTCCAGTGCACGCTTTGCACCTGGTGTTGGCGGCATACGTCGAGCACCGCCTGGGGGGCCTGGTCCCAGGTGTCGATCTTGCGGATCAGCAGGGGGATATTCAGGTGCTCCAGCGATTGACGCAGCTCGCGCAGGTTGCGCAGCCAGAAGTCGACCTTGCAGGCGGCGTCATCATGGGCTTGCCATTGCCCGGGGCTGATCAGCCACAGGGCGATGGTCGGACCGCGCTCGGTGGCGGCGCTCAGTGCAGTGTTGTCATCGATGCGCAGGTCGCTGCGCAGCCAGGTCAGGTGCATGGGGCCTTCATCTCAACAGGCTGGCGGTCATGGGCTTGAAGCAAGCGCAATGCCGCCTGCGGGGTATCGAACAGAAAAACATCGGGCAGCGCGAGCGCCTCCAGACGGGCTTCATGCAGGGCAAGCGTGGCGCCGCCCAGCAGCGTGGTGCCTGGCAAGCCTTGCAGGGTGCGCAGCAGCGCCTTGTCATCGATGCGTGGGCCCAGGTGCAGCAGCACGGCGCGCGGTTTCAGCGCACTGACGGCGTTGTGCAGTTGCGGGCCGCTGACCGGGTGCTCGAACACCTCGACCGGCAGGCCATTGCTGGTGAATAGCCAGGCGCACAACCACAGGCCGGGGCTGAAGGCCCGCTCGCTGTCTTCCACCAGTAATACGGCGGGGCCCTGCAGCCATTGGTTGTCGTGGTAAATGCGAGCACCGAGCTTGCTGCGCAGCCAACTGTGGAAAAACACTTGCTCCAGCCGCGCATTGAAGTAGTTGCGCCAGCGCAGGTCGAGCAGGTCGAGCAGTGGCAGCAGCAATTGCTCGCACAGGGTGACGGCCGGGTACAGGGCCATGGCCTGGTTGAGCTGATGGTCAAGGGCGCGCTGCGACAGGTTGGCAATGGCCTCGATCAGCTGGAACTGCCGGGCCTGCCAGTCGCCTTTGGGTGGCGTGCTGGAGGGTTTGTCGAGCAGCTCGCGCACTTGGCCGACCGATGCGCCACGCTGCAGCCAGCCAAGGATCGCCTCGACCCGCTCGACCTGTTCCAGCGGGTACAGCCGATGCCCCTTGGCGGTGCGCTGGGGCTTGAGCAGGCCATATCGGCGCTCCCAGGCGCGCAGGGTGACCGGGTTGACGCCAGTCAGGCGGGCCAGTTCGCCAATGGGTAGCAAGGTGTCAGACGGCATTGCGCAAGCCCAAGGCTTCGGGGTGCGGCTGCAAGTAGGCCTGCTGCTGCAGGTACGGATCGGGGTGCTTGCGCAAATGGTGCTTGAGTAGGGTCAGGGGCACCACCAGCGGCACTACGCCCTGCTGGTACTGGCCGATGACAGTCTGCAACTCGGCCTTGTCCTGTTGCGTCAGGGCATCCTTGAAGTAGCCGCTCAGGTGCTGCAGCACGTTGCAGTGGGTGCCGCGGCTGGCGCAGCGGCGCAGGGCCTGCATCAACTGGCTGAAGTAGCGCGGGCCGATGCGGTGTGGGTCGTCATCTTTGCTCATGCTGCCAAGCAGCCGGCCTAGGGTGCGATAGGCCTGGGGGTTGTTGGCCATCAGCAGGTACTTGTAGCGCGAGTGAAAGCGCACCAGGGCGCCACGGCTCAGCCCTTCGGCCAGCAGGTGCTGCCAGTCGGCGTAGGCGTAGACGCGGCTGATGAAGTTCTCGCGCAGCACGGGGTCATGCAGGCGGCCTTCTTCTTCTACAGGCAGGTCCGGGCGCAGTGTGCAGAATGCCTGGGCATAGACGCCGCGCCCGCCGTGTAGGGCCGGGTGACCGTTGTCCTGGTAGACTTTGACCCGTTCCAGGCCGCAAGAAGGTGACTTCTGCATGAAGATGTAGCCGCAGATGTCGTCGAGTTCGGCGGCCATCTGCTCGCCATAGGTGCGCAGCGGACCGGACAGGTCCATGCCGGGGTTACGAGTGCCGACCACTTCGGGCTGTTCGGGGTTGCCGACCAGCCGAATCGGGTCGCGCGGAATACCCAGGCCGATTGCTACTTCCGGGCACACTGGTAGCCAGTCGAAATGTTGTTCCAGCTGGATACGGCACAGGTCGGAGGCCTTGTGGCCGCCGTTGTAACGCACGCTGTGCCCGGTCAGGCAGGCGCTGATGGCGATACGCGGCTTGCTGCAGGCGAAAGGGTCGTGCATGGCTGCCTCCGAAAAAACCTGTACGTGAATCAAAACTTGTACAGGTTTATTCCAGCACAGCACTGAAGTTATGCAAACTAGTATTTTTGTATAGCGCTACATCACTCCAGGTGTTCGAGCAAACGTCGCGCCGCTTCCTGCCCACTCAGCCATGCGCCTTCGACGCGGCCGGAAAGGCACCAGTCGCCGCAGGCATACAGGCCCTGGTCGGCATCGGCCAGCGCGCCCCATTCATGGTTGCTGCTGGGGCGGGCATAGAGCCAGCGGTGAGCCAGGGCGAAGGTGGGGGCCGGCACCACGCAGCCGACCAGTTCGGCGAATTCGCCCCACAGCTGTTCGATCACGTCTTCCTTGGACAGGTCGATGTGCTGGCGGCTCCAGTCTGACGTGGCGTGTAGTACCCAGGTATCCAGGTGTTCGTCGCGGCCAGGCTTGCTGCGGTTGCGAGCCAGCCAGTCGAGCGGGTTGTCCTGCACGAAGCAGCCTTGCATCGGCGTATCCAACGGTGACTGGAACGCCAGGGCGACGGCCCAGGTTGGTTCCATCTGCACGCCGGCGGCCACGGCGGCCAGTTTCGGCGTTGCGGCCAGCAGTGGCGTGGCCTGCGGTGCCGGTACGGCGATCACCACGCGGCTGTAGGGGCCATGGCTGCAGCCTTCGGTGTCTTGCAGGTGCCAGTACTGCTTGCCGCGAAACACCTCCGCGATGCGGCAGCCGAAGTTGACTGTCACGTCCTTGAGCAAGCCACGGGTGATGGCGCTCATGCGTGGCACGCCTACCCAGCGCGTCTGCTCGTCGGGAGAGGGGGTGAGTTCGCCATCACGGTAGTTGTACAGCTGCGGCTTCCACTGTTCGGCCCAGCCAGCGGCAACCCATTGCTGCACCTGATCGACAAAGCGCCGGTCACGGGCGGTGAAGTACTGGGCGCCGAGGTCGAGCGCGCCAGCCTCGCTGCGCTTGCTGGCCATGCGCCCGCCACTGCCGTGGCCTTTATCGAACAAGTGCACGGATTGCCCGGCCTTCTGCAAGGCCTGGGCGGCTGACAAACCGGCGATACCGGCCCCGATGATGGCGATAGGTACTGTCATGATGGCCTCTTCAAACCTTGCTGTGAGCAGACTACGCTGTCAGGCAAACCTGTACAATGCATAACTTTTGTATAAGGTTATTCCGCTTTGGTGGCAGGTTGGCCTATGTTTATCCGAGAGCGTCGGGTTAAAAAAGTGCCTTGATGTTAAAAATAGACCACCGCCGCATACTGCGAGGACACAGCCATGCATATATTGCTGACAGGTGGCACTGGTTTGATTGGCAAGCATCTGTGCCAGTACTGGCTTGGCCAGGGGCATCGGCTGACGGTATGGAGCCGGCGCCCTGAACAGGTGGCGAAAATCTGTGGCAGCGGCGTGCGTGGCATCGCCCGCCTGGAGCAGTTGGAGGCAGACGATCATCTGGATGCGGTCGTCAACCTTGCCGGTGCGCCAATTGCCGACAGACCCTGGACGGCGGCCCGGCGCAACGTGCTGTGGGCCAGCCGCGTCACCCTCACCGAGCAGTTGCTGGCATGGCTGGGCACCCGTGAACAGCGCCCGCAAGTGCTGATTTCCGGCTCTGCGGTAGGTTGGTACGGTGATGGTGGCGAACGTGAGCTGACCGAGGCTTCACCACCGGTGCGGGAAGATTTCGCCAGCCAGTTGTGCATTGCCTGGGAAGAGACGGCCCAGCGTTCTCAAGCGCAGGGTATCCGCGTGGTACTGGTGCGAACCGGGTTGGTACTGGCCAGCGATGGCGGCTTTTTGTCGCGCCTTCGCGTGCCCTTCAAACTGGGGCTGGGCGGGCCTTTGGGGGACGGACGGCAGTGGATGCCCTGGGTGCACATAGATGACCAGGTCGCCCTGATTGATTTTCTCTTGCAGCACAAGGATGCCAGCGGTCCTTATAATGCCTGCGCCCCAGAGCCGGTGCGTAACCGCGAGTTCGCCAGGCGGCTGGGCCGTACGCTGCATCGGCCGGCGCTGCTGCCGATGCCGGCAATGCTGCTCAAGGCCGGCCTTGGCGAGATGTCGACCTTGCTGCTGGGCGGCCAGCGGGCGCGCCCGGTACGCTTGCTGGCGGCAGGCTTCACCTTCCGCTTCAACGATTTGCAATCGGCGCTGGACAACCTGTCCAGCCGCCTCTGACATAGGACGCTGCATGACCGATCACGCCCTGCTGCTGGTCAACCTGGGTTCCCCGGCCTCCACCTCGGTGGCCGACGTACGCCGCTACCTCAACCAGTTCCTCATGGACCCCTACGTGATCGACCTGCCGTGGCCGGTGCGGCGCTTGCTGGTGTCGCTGATTTTGGTCAAGCGCCCGGAGCAGTCGGCGCATGCCTATGGCTCGATCTGGTGGGAGGAGGGCTCGCCGTTGGTGGTGCTGACCCGTCGTCTGCAGGCGGCTATGGTCGAGCACTGGCCCCATGGCCCGGTGGAAATCGCCATGCGCTATGGTCAGCCGGCCTTGCCTGAAGTATTGGAACGCCTGGCGGCTCAAGGTGTGCGCAAGGTGACCTTGGCGCCACTTTATCCACAGTTCGCCGACAGTACGGTGACCACTGTCATCGAGCTGGCAAAGCAGACGCTCAGCGAGCGCCAGTTGCCGTTGCAGATGCGCGTGCTGCAGCCGTTCTACGATCACCCTGACTACATCGAGGCGCTGGCCGCCAGCGCCCGGCCGTACCTGGAACAGGATTACGACCACTTGCTGCTGAGCTTCCACGGTTTGCCGGAGCGGCACCTGAAGAAGCTGGATCCGACCGGCAATCACGACTTCCAGGCAGCCGACTGCTGCAAGGATGCCAGCGCCGAGATGCGCGCGGTGTGCTACCGCGGGCAGTGCCTGGCCACGGCCAAGGCCTTTGCGCGGAAGATGGGCATACCAGATGGCAAGTGGTCGGTGTCGTTCCAGTCGCGGCTGGGGCGGGCCAAGTGGATCGAACCCTACACCGAGGCGCGGTTGGACGAGCTGGCCAAGGCCGGGGTGAAGAAACTGTTGGTGATGTGCCCGGCGTTCGTGGCTGATTGCATCGAGACGCTGGAAGAGATCGGCATACGTGGCAGCGAGCAATTTGTCGAGGCTGGCGGGCGGGAGCTGGTGCTGGTGCCGTGCCTGAATGATCACCCGCAGTGGGTGGGGGTGCTGGCGCAACTGTGCGAAAAGGCTTGATTGGAAAGGGCCGCTTTGCGGCCCCTTCGCGGCACAAGGCCGCTCCTACACATCCAGCTTCTTGTGCTTCCAGCCATCGTTGCCCGGCAGGATCAGGTTCAGGGCAATCGCCACGATGGCGCACAGGGCGATGCCTTTCAGGCCCCAGTCATCCGGGCCGTCACCGCTGCCGATCAGCACGCCGCCGATACCGAACACCAGTGTCACCGAGACGATCACCAGGTTGCGCGCTTCGGCCAGGTCGATCTTGTGGCGGATCATGGTGTTCATGCCCACCGCCGCAATCGAGCCGAACAGCAGGCACAGGATACCGCCCATCACCGGCACCGGGATGCTTTGCAGCAGCGCGCCGAACTTGCCGATGAACGCCAGGGTGATGGCGAAGATCGCCGCCCAGGTCATGATCTTCGGGTTGTAGTTCTTGGTCAGCATCACCGCGCCGGTCACTTCGGCGTAGGTGGTGTTGGGCGGGCCGCCGAACAGGCCGGCTGCGGTGGTGGCCAGGCCGTCACCCAGCAGGGTGCGGTGCAGGCCTGGCTTTTTCAGGTAGTCACGTCCCGTCACGCTGCCGACCGCGATCACCCCGCCGATATGTTCGATCGCCGGTGCCAGGGCAACCGGGACGATGAACAGGATGGCCTGCCAGTTGAATGCCGGCGCGGTGAAGTTGGGGATCTCCAGCCACGGTGCAGCGGCAATCTTGGCGGTGTCGACCACACCAAAGGCGAAGGACAGGGCAAAGCCCACCAGCACGCCGGCGATGATCGGTACCAGGCGGAATATGCCCTTGCCGAACACGGCCACGATCAATGTCGTCAGCAGGGCGGGCATGGAGATCAGCATGGCGGTCTTGTACGGCATCAGTGCCGCGCCGTCGCCACCCTTGCCCATCGCCATGTTGGCGGCGATTGGCGCCATGGCCAGACCGATGGAGATGATCACCGGGCCGATTACCACCGGCGGCAGCATGCGGTCGATGAAACCGGTGCCTTTGATTTTCACCATCAGGCCCATGAAGGTGTACACGAAGCCGGCTGCCATCACCCCGCCCATGGTCTCGGCAAGGCCGAACTGGCCCTTGGCAAGGATGATCGGGGTGATGAAGGCGAAGCTCGAGGCCAGGAACACGGGTACCTGACGGCCGGTGACCAGCTGGAACAGCAGTGTGCCGATGCCAGCGGTGAACAGCGCGACGTTGGGGTCCAGGCCGGTGATCAGGGGCATCAGCACCAGCGCGCCGAATGCCACGAAGAGCATCTGCGCGCCCGAAACGACCTGGCGCCAGAGCGGGTCGTTGAAGCCGTCCTGCATGGTCAGGCGTCCTTTTGCTTGGTGCCGAAGATCTTGTCACCGGCATCGCCCAGGCCCGGCACGATGTAGCCGTGTTCTTTCAGGCGCTGGTCGATCGAGGCGGTGTAGATCTTCACGTCCGGGTGGGCTTTTTCTACTACTTCGATGCCTTCTGGCGCGGCGACCAGCACCATGGCGCGGATCTCTTTGCAGCCGGCCTTTTTCAGCAGGTCGATGGTGGCGACCATCGAACCGCCGGTGGCCAGCATCGGGTCGATGATCAGGGCCAGGCGCTGGTTGATGTCCGGCGCGAGTTTTTCCAGGTAGGTGTGGGCTTCGAGGGTTTCTTCATTACGGGCAACGCCAACGGCGCTGACCTTGGCCCCCGGGATCAGGCTGAGCACGCCGTCGAGCATGCCGATGCCGGCGCGCAGGATCGGTACTACAGTGATCTTCTTGCCGGCGATTTTTTCAACTTGCACCTTGCCACACCAGCCGTCGATCTCGTAGGTTTCGAGGGGCAGGTCCTGAGTGGCTTCATAAGTCAGGAGCGCGCCGACTTCCTGGGCGAGTTCGCGAAAATTCTTGGTGCTGATATCGGCACGGCGCATCAGGCCGAGCTTGTGGCGGATCAGCGGATGGCGGATCTCACGAGTGGGCATAGGGGGGCTCCGAAAGGCGGGCAAAAAAACCGCGCTAGATTAATCTATTCAGCCTGTGCTGTCGTCTGGTCATTCTGGACGTTAGTCCATAAATGCTTGATCTGTGACGAGCGGATGCGTACCTTTGCCCGCTTTTCCAAAATGCACCCCCCGGAGAGCGCCATGTCCGCCGATCTCGAGCATATCCGTCAAGTCATGCGTGAAGCTGACTGCCTGTACACCGAAGCCGAAGTCGAAGCGGCCATCGCCAACGTCGGCGAGCAGATCTGCAAGGACCTGCACGACAAGAACCCCGTGGTGTTCTGCGTGATGAACGGCGGCCTGATCTTCTCCGGCAAACTGCTGACCCACCTGCAGTTCCCGCTGGAAGCCTCGTACCTGCACGCCACCCGTTACCGCAACCAAACCAGCGGCGGCGAGCTGTTCTGGAAGGCCAAACCGGAAGTGTCGTTCATCGACCGTGACGTGCTGATCGTCGACGACATCCTCGACGAAGGCCACACCCTCAGCGCCATCATCGAGTTCTGCAAGCATGCCGGCGCGCGCTCGGTGCACACCGCCGTGCTGATCGATAAGGACCACGACCGCAAGGCCAGCCCAGACCTCAAAGCCAACTATGTGGGCCTGCCCTGCGTCGATCGCTACATCTTCGGGTACGGCATGGACTACAAAGGCTACTGGCGCAACGCCAACGGCATCTTTGCCGTAAAGGGGCTGTGACCATGCGCCAGCCTGCGTTCATCGACCAATCGCTGTTCGCCGGGCTGGCCGAAAAGGCTGCGGCCAACCCGCGCGGGCGGCAGCACCATAATTTCCATGAAATGGAGGAGCCCTGCCACCGCATGGCGGTCGGGCTGCAGCCGAGCACCTACATTCCGCCGCACCGGCACCTGAACGACGACAAGGCCGAGGCCCTGATCGTGCTCAAAGGCCGCTTGGGCTTGCTGATCTTCGATGAGCAGGGCGCAGTGACCGACAAGCGGGTGCTACAGGCAGGCGGTGACTGCTTGGGTGTCGACCTGGCGCCTGGTACCTACCACGGGCTGGTGGTGCTGGAGCCGGACAGCATTCTGTTCGAGTGCAAGGCCGGGCCGTATCGACCAGTGGGCGAGGGCGAGCATGCGCACTGGGCGCCGCGTGAGGGTGAAGTGGGCGTGGCCGAGTACCAGGCCTGGATGCACGCGCAGTTCGATTGATGCGGCCTGCAGCCGGCATGCTAGAGTGCTCCTTCATACAAGGAGCCTCACATGCGTGCGATTCTTCCCCTCCTGCTGGCCGTCAGCCTGCCACTCGCCGCTGCACCACTGCACAGCCAGTTCCTGCCTCCCGATGATCAGTCCCTGCGCCAGGAAGCGCCGACCAGCCAGCAATTGCTGCAAGTGACCGACTATTCGGTGGTGGTAGGCGCCCAGCGCCAGTCCGACCAGCAACCGATCCCGATCACGTCGTCGCTGCAGGTGCGCTTGAAGGGCAAGCCGCTGAGCAAGGGGGCGACCATCGCCCAGGTGCTGCTGACGTTCGACGGTGAAGCTGCCAAAAGCCTGAAGAAGCCCGTGTATGACGATAAAACCCGTACCCTTAGCCTGAATTATCCGGTCAGTGATTACCGGGTGGTCATGGACTTGTTGCGCAACGAAACCCTGTATGTGCAGTTTCTCACCTACGGCAACGGCCACATCTGGGCCGACCTGCACACCGGTACCGTACGTACGCGTTGAGGCGCGCGGCCTGCGGGGGGTAAACTGCCGGCCTTCGAAATTCCGTGATGGTCCAGTTGGAGTCGGCAATGCGTAAAGACAAGAAACAGGTAATCGGTGACGAAATCAGCGACGACTACATCAAGTCGTTCCTTCAGTTCGAGCCGGCCGATGGTGTGACCTCGCCGTCGCTGCACAAGCTGGTCAAGGCCTACCGCGGCCTGCGCGTGGACGATTTCGAGCGCTTTGTTGGCTTCTTCGTCGAGGCTGGCCTGGACCTGGATGGCAAGGACGAGCACGGCAAGACCTTCGTCGAGCAAATTGCCGACCAGCGCAATGCACCGGAATACATCGAGATCATCGATAACGCCCGCGGTTGATCTCAAACCTGGACTGGCCCCTTCGCGGGCATGCCCGCTCCCACAGGAATTGCACAGAACCTGAGGTGTGGGAGCGGGCATGCCCGCGAACAGGCCGGTACAGGTTTGATGAAATGCCAGGCACAAAAAAACGCCCCGAGGGGCGTTTTTTCGTTACCGGTCGGTTCAGGCGTAATGCTTGGCTGCCGGGCTGCTTTCCACCAGTTCCAGCGCCACGTCGTTCTCGGCACTGATCTTGTGGTACAGGGCGGCATCGGTTGCCAGGGTCTTCTCGCGCGCCGGGAAGATTTCCTTGAGCTTGGCAGCCCAGGCACCTTTGGCCTGCTCGGGGAAGCAGCGCTCGATCAGTTCCAGCATGATCGACACGGTCACCGAAGCGCCCGGCGATGCGCCGAGCAGTGCGGCCAGGCTGCCGTCCTGGGCCGAGACCAGCTCGGTACCGAACTGCAGCACGCCGCCCTTTTTCGGGTCTTTCTTGATGATCTGCACGCGCTGCCCCGCCACTTCCAGGCGCCAGTCTTCGGCCTTGGCCTGCGGGTAGAAGCGACGCAGGGCTTCCAGGCGTTGCTCCATGGACTGCATCACTTCGCTGACCAGGTACTTGGTCAGGTCCATGTTGTCGCGGGCCACGGCCAGCATTGGGCCGATGTTGCCCATGCGCACCGACAGCGGCAGGTCCATCAGCGAACCGTGCTTGAGGAACTTGGTGGTGAAGCCAGCGTAGGGGCCGAACAGCAGCGAAGTCTTGCCGTCCACAACGCGGGTATCCAGGTGCGGTACCGACATCGGCGGGGCACCTACGGCGGCCTGGCTGTACACTTTGGCCTGGTGCTGCTTGACGATCTCCGGGTTGTCGCAGCGCAGCCACTGGCCGCTGACCGGGAAGCCGCCGAAGCCTTTGCTTTCCGGGATGCCGGACAACTGCAGCAGCGGCAGGGCCGCGCCGCCGGCGCCGAGGAAGACGAAGCGGGCGTCGACTTCACGGCTGCCGCCGCTGTTGACGTCCTTGATGCTCACGGTCCAGCCGCTGCCGTTACGGCGCAGGCCGACAACCTTCTTGCTGTACTTGACCTGCGCGTCCGGCGAGTCGCCCAGCAGTTTCAGCAGCTTGTTGGTCAGTGCGCCGAAGTTCACGTCGGTGCCTTTGGCCACGCGGGTAGCGGCGATGTGCTGGTCGGCCGGGCGGCCAGGCATCATCAGCGGCATCCAGTCGTTCATCACGGCCTTGTCTTCGGTGTATTCCATGTCATGGAAGGCGTGGTGCTGCTTGAGCAGCTCGAAGCGCTTCTTGAGGAAGGAAACACCCTTGTCACCCTCGACGTAGCTCAGGTGCGGGACCGGGTTGATGAAGGCACGCGCCGAGCCGAAGTTGCCCTTCTTGCTCAGGTAGGCCCAGAACTGGCGCGAAACCTCGAACTGGGTGTTGATGTGCACGGCCTTCTTGATGTCGATGCTGCCATCGGCGGCCTGCGGCGTGTAGTTCAGCTCGCACAGGCCGGCATGGCCGGTGCCTGCGTTGTTCCAGGGGTTGGAGCTTTCCGCGGCTCCGGAGTCCATCGCCTCGACGACCTCAAGCTTCAGGGTCGGGTCAAGCTCCTTGAGCAGTACGGCCAGGGTGGCACTCATGATGCCCGCGCCTACCAGTACTACATCAACCGATTCGTTCTGCGCCATTTAACGCGTCTCCACAATCTACAGCTACCTAATTGACAGCATAGGACCTGGGTTCGCCAGGGTCGCCATGTCCGACTTTTCGCAGTTCTTGCAACTTCCGCGGACACCGCCAATCAGTCTTCGGGTTCGTGTATTGAACGCCGTTTGCCACAGGTGCGGCAATTCGACTTATGGTCAAGGTGTCGTGCGTGCGTTATGGAACGGTTCAGACACTCATACGGGATGAGCGCATCTGCCGTCTGTTCAGGGCTGTTCGGGACACATCTGCCGCTTTTGCACATGCCAGACTGTTCATTTGCTCGCCACACTCTTGTGAAGTTGTGAAAACCGTTTTTTCACGCTCTTTTGGAGACGTGAACCTCAAAAGGGGACTGCGCGATGGCAACCCGCAGGTTCATGCAGTGTGAAGGGCCGGAAAAGCAGGCACGACAGCCGATGCAAGACCTGAGTGGAAGGCTCTCTGTGGGCGAAGCGGTGAAGTTGCCGGGGTCAATCGGCGAGTGCGGGGCCCGATCAGGAGACGTCCTTATAATCGGGGGGAGATTATAGCGATGTCGCGGGCAGAAATGTCGCCATTCGTGGTTTTTATTGCAGCGTTTGTCAGGCCGCGAGGAGGCGTTGGTGCCAACGGCGGCTTGCACGCGCGCAAACCCGGGCGTCGGCGGGCAGCTCGCGGCCCAGCCAGGCCAGCTGAATTTCACTGACCTGGACCCAGCCGCTGCCGCTGGGCACCTGGCTGCATTGCTTGAAGGCCAGGCATTTGCCTTGGGCGTCGAGGCGGGCGTAGGCGTTGTGGCGCGGGCGTTGGAAGAGCAGAGTCCAGAGCGAGGCCATGGCGGCGAGTCCTTTGTGCTAGGGCTTGGCGCAAGGATAAGGGCATGGCCATGAAACGATTGTGACAAGCGAGGCAGGCCGATGACTGGTCTGTGCCTGGCTAGGTATACTGTGGGCCTTTGCCGCATTTTCTGGAGAAACGCGCATGTTGCAACGTCTGTTGTTCGGTTTGATCGCCGTGGCCAGCCTCAGCCTGGTCGGTTGTGCCCACAGCCCGCAACAACTCAACCCGCAACCCACGCTCAAGGCCCAGCTTGCCCCGGTCGGCCATGGCCAGCCGGTGGTGGTCCGGGTAGTGGATGGCCGGCCTTCGCAGTCCCTGGGTACCCGTGGTGGCATGTATCCCGAGACCAGCACCATCAGCGTCAGCGGTAACGACGTTGTGCCCAAGCTGCAGGCTCAAGCTGAAGCCGCGGTGCGCCTGCTCGGCTTTACCCCGACGCCGAACGCCTACAACGCGCCACAGCTGACCGTGACCCTGGCCGAGCTGAAGTACCAGTCGCCCAAAGACAACCTGTACGTGACCGAGGCCACCATCGGTGCCACCTTCCGTGCCGACGTGCGCAATGGCGGCCGCAGCTACAGCGGCCGTTACGGTGCGTCGCTGGACCAGCGCTTCGGCATGGCGCCGAACCAGGACACCAACACCCAGCTGGTGGGCGATGTGCTGAGCGATGCCCTGACCCGCATGTTCAAAGACCCGACCATCGGGCAGGTGCTGGGCCAGTAAGCGTTCAGCAGCAACAAAAAACCCGCTGCCTGTGTGCCAGGCAGCGGGTTTTTTATTGCAGGTTCAAGCGGCTTCTATGTGGAAGTCCAGCAAGCTGAACCCGGTTTCGGCATGCACCTGCGGCAAGTCTTCATGCGCATGCCCACCCAGCGCACAGTAGACCAGCCACTGGCGGTCCTGCACATTGATGGCGAAACCGTCGATCAGCGCCTGTTGTTCGTCGCTCTGGGCAACGAGGTAGAGGCGGTCCTGGTTTTCAGCGTGCAGCATGACAAGCTCCGGGTCATTGAAAGGCCGACAGGGTGGCCTGTTCTGATGACGAGCGGATGACAGATGAAATTTAATGACAGTTTGTCGCCAAGGCCGGGCGACGGGGTGCGACTTGGGTAGAATGCGGGCCTTTGCCGTCGCTCACACCGAGGTTGCGTGATGTCCTTGCAAGTGCTCTGGGGGTTTCTGGCCGCCCATCCCACCAAGCTGATCAACCTGCTGGCGCTGCTGCTGACCTGCCCGGGCGGGTTGCTGCTGCACAGTGCACGGCGGCGCGAGGCCGAGACTCGCGAATACATGGCAGTGGACGAAGGGGTAGTGGACGCCTTCGATCTGCGGGTGCCACGTTACTTCTACATTCTCGGCTTTTCGTGCCTGGCGATGGCGCTGTTGTTGTCCTGGTTCAGTACCTGGGTCTGAGAAATTGGGGCCGCAACGCGGCCCCGGCAATCCTTCAGGCTACTGGGGCCTGTTGCCTGACTTGATACTGGTTACGCACCGGCGTCGCATACTGCAACACCAGGTAAGGCCGCTGCTCTTCAGGGCAGGCATCCAGACGGCGCTGCCATTCTTCCTTGGCTTTTGCCAGCTCGTCCGCCGGGAACACTTTTTCGGCACTGGGCACCTGCAGGGCCTCGTCCTTGCCTTCCCACATCGCATACGCCAGGTAATGCACCGGGAACAGCCGGTAGCCACCCAGAATTTGCCGGTCGATCTCCGCCGCCAGCTGCTTGGTGTCTTCGTGGTACTCGGTCACCGGCGGGGCGAAATTGATGTGCACCCGGCCCTTGTAGCCGGTAATGCCCTTGGCGATGCTGTTGTCGTCCTCGCCTGGCGCCTTCTTGTAGGTGCCGGTGGTGGCGCGGATGTACAGCTCGCGGGCCTTGGCCTGGTCGCAGGGGTCGTATTCGTAGCTGATCGATACGGGAATCAGGTTCAGGCTCTGGATCACTGCACCGAACGGCTCGTCCTTGCGGCTCATGTGGAACATCTTGAGGATCGCCGAGTCGGTGCGGTCATCACCGTCCTTGGCCCGGCCTTCTGCCTGGGCGATCCAGATCGACGTGGCATCGTTGCGGATCGAGTGGTTGATGTAGGCCGAGAGCAACTGGTAAGCCGCCAGTTTTTCGCGCCGGCCGCTGATCGAGCGGTGCACGATGAAGCTTTTGTTCAGGCGCATCATGTCGCTGACAAAGGGCTTTTGCAGCAGGTTGTCGCCAATGGCGATGCGCGGCGTGGGCAGGCCGGCGTGGTACACCGCGTAGTTGACGAAGGCCGGGTCCATGACGATGTCACGGTGGTTGGCCAGGAACAGGTAGGCGGTGCCGGCCTTGAGTTGTTCCACGCCCGAATAGGTGACGCCGTCAGTGGCGCGGTCGATGGTCCGGTCGACGTAGTACTCGACTTTGTCCTGCAGGGTGGAAACGCAGGTGACGCCGGCGAATTCCTTGCGCAGGCGGCGGGCAATCAGCGGCTTGAGCAACCAGCCGAGAGCACCGGCCGCACGCGGGAAGCGGAAGTGGGTGAGGATATCGAGGAATGCCGGGTCGCTGAGCAGGCGTGCCAGAACGGCAGGGACCTCAGCGTCGTCGTACGGTCGGATGGCATCGAATTCGCCCATCATGCTCTCTTGTTGGAAACGGCTAGGGTAATAAGGTAGGGGCGGGCTCCGAAAAACGGCTCGGACGCACACAGGCCCTGTAAACAGACCGGCAATTATACGCATAAGTCACCCCGGAGGCCGCGATGCTGGAAACTGCGATCTACGATTGCCCTTATTGTGGCGAAGAAGTCGAAACCACAGTGGACCTGTCCAATGGCGATCAGGAGTACATCGAGGACTGCCAGGTGTGCTGCAAGCCTATCCGTTTCGTGCTGCAGGTGCATGGCGAGGAGTGGATGCTGGATGTCTTTGGTGAGAATGACTGATGCGGCGGATCTATGAACCGGAAAACCTTCTCGAAGCCGAAATGCTGGTCGGTATGTTGGCCAGTGAGGGCGTCGACGTGCAGCTGGTGGGCCGTGATTTGATGGGCGGCGTGGGCGAGCTGCCGCTGCAAGGCCTGCTCGGGCTTGCGGTGGCGGATGAGCAGGCCGAGTACGCACGGCAACTGATCGATGCGTACAATGATGCCCAGCCACTGGTTGGCGACGAGCCGGAGAGTTTCCCCGGTACCCTGATCTGCTAGGTTCTGAATTCGCCCATGTGTGGACGTTATGCCCTGTTTCGCTGGCCCCAGGCCCTTGCCAGTCTGCCGGGCTTTCCCGTTGGTCAGCCGGCCCAATGGAATATCTCGCCCGGGGCTTCGGTGCTGATCCAGCGTCAGCTCGACGGCCAACAGCAACTGGCCAAGGCGCGCTGGGGGCTGACCCCGGCCTGGCTCACCGACCTGTCCCGCACCCCTGCCCACGCCCGCGCCGAAACCCTGGCCGAGCAGCCAATGTTTCGTGAGGCATTTCGCCAGCGGCGCTGCCTGATGCCGGCCAACGGCTTTTACGAATGGCGTGGCAGTGTGCGTAAACGCCCGTACTGGCTGACTCCGGGGGAGGGCGCGTCGTTGTACTTCGCGGCGGTGTGGGAAGCCTACCCGGTGCAGGACCAGGTGTGGCTGAGTTGCGCGGTGGTGACCCAGGCGGCCATGAACCAGCGTCGGCCGCTGATTCTGGATGAGGGCGGGCAGGCGGCCTGGCTTGACCCGGACACGCCGATTGCCCGCCTGCACGAGCTGCTGGCCAGCCCCCCGGCCCAGTTGCGCGAGCGGGCTTTGGCCAATTTCGTCAATGACCCGAAGCTGGATGCGCCGGAGTGCCTCACCCCGGTTTGATAAATCTTCCCTGTGGCTATGGCAGCCAGTGGCGACTCGGCCTAGGATACGCCGCATGTGGATAGGGAGTGTTTTCATGCGTAAGTCTTTTGTCGTCAGCCTGCTGAGTGCTGGCATCCTGCTGGCCGGCTGCCAGGCGGTGAATACCACCAGCGGCGGTGCTGTGGGCGTCGAGCGCCAGCAGTACATGTTCAGCATGCTGTCGACCGATGAGGTCAACCAGATGTACGCCCAGTCGTACCAGCAGACCTTGGGTGAGGCCTCGAGCAAGGGTGTGCTGGACAAGACCAGTGCCGAAGCCAAGCGTGTGCAGGTCATTGCCAACCGCCTGATCGCCCAGGCGCCCAAGTTCCGCCCGGATGCCGCGCAGTGGGACTGGCAAGTCAACGTGATCAAGAGCGACGAGCTCAACGCCAACTGCGGCCCAGGCGGCAAGATCATCGTCTATACCGGGCTGATCGATCAGCTCAAGCTCACCGATGCGGAAATTGCCGCGGTGGTGGGGCACGAGATTGCCCACGCCCTGCGTGAGCATAGCCGCGAGGCCATGTCCAAGGCGTACGGTGTGGAGATGGCCCGCCAGGGTGCCGGTGCCATCTTCGGTCTTGGCCAGAGCAGCATGGCCATGGCCGACACCGTGGTGAATTACGCCATGACTTTGCCCAACAGCCGGGCCAACGAGAACGAGGCCGACCTGATTGGCCTGGAGTTGTCGGCGCGTGCCGGTTATGACCCGAATGCCGCGATCACCTTGTGGAACAAGATGAGCAAGGCTTCCGAGGGTGCGCCGCCTGAGTTCATGAGCACTCACCCAGCGTCCGAAAGCCGCATTGCTTCGCTGCAGGCGGCGATTCCGAAGGTAATGCCGCTGTATCAGGCCGCGGCCAAGCCGTAAGACTAAGTTTTCGGTTTGCGCGGTCCCATTGTAGGAGCAGCCTTGCGCTGCGAAGAGGCCGGTAAGGGCAGTCCATTTTTTGGGGCCCTTACCGGCCTCTTCGCAGCACAAGGCTGCTCCTACAGGTTGTGTGTCAGCCTGTGATTTTTGCTTAACCCACCCAGCCACTGGCCTTCATTGCCGAGTACACGGCTACGATCGCCAGTACGAAGAACGCCGTGGCCGCCAGGCGACGAATCAGCGTCAACGGCAGTTTGTCTGCCGCGAAGTTACCCGCCAGAACCACCGGCACGTTGGCAATCAGCATGCCCAGCGTGGTGCCGAGGATGACCATGATCAGGTGTGGGTACTGTGCCGCCAGCATTACCGTGGCGACCTGGGTCTTGTCACCGATTTCGGCCAGGAAGAACGCAATCAGCGTGGTCAGGAACGGCCCGAAGCGGCGTGCCGGGTTCTCGTCGTCATCCATCTTGTCTGGTACCAGGGTCCACAGCGCAGTGGCGGTAAAGCTGGCGGCCAGGATCCAGTGCAATGCCGACTCGCTGAAGAAGCTACCGAACCAGGCACCCACGGCACCGGCCGCGGCATGGTTGGCCAGGGTGGCGGCGATGATGCCGGCGATGATCGGCCACGGCTTGCGAAAGCGAGCAGCGAGAATGAGCGCGAGCAGTTGCGTCTTGTCGCCAATCTCGGCGAGGGCAACGATAGCGGTGGGGACCAACAGAGATTCCAGCATCAGGATTCCTACGGGGGCGGGTCGACACGGCTATGACACGTACAGCCTCCCCGCCCCGGGTAAGGTGTGCGTGTCATAGGTCTTGTCAAACCCTGGATCCGTCTGTGCGGATCTTGCCATGCAGGCTGGCATGGTGGGTCGCACGCGCCATGGTCTGTGGACCAAGTATGTTGACGCGTACCGGGCGAGCTGGGTGCTCGCGGGAGACTACTCCCCTAGGACGGTGCGGATTCTGCCTAGGCAAAACGCTTTCGGCAAGCGCTGTTTTTATCCGTGCGTTGCCTGGTAGATGCGAAAACCATCGGCCTCGTCGCGTACCTGGCAGTTGCCCAGTGCCCCTTCGATCAGCGGCTGGTAGCGCAGGAAGCTGTTGGCCACCAGGCGCATTTCACCACCTTTTCGCAGATGAACGGCCGATTTTTTCAGCAAGTTCTCCGAGGCCTGGTAGTTGGTATGCACACCGGTGTGGAAGGGCGGGTTGCTCAGGATAAGGCTCAGCTCAGTGGGGGCTGCGTCAATGCCATCTCCGCTGATCACTTCGCCTTCCAGGCCATTGGCCGCCAGTGTCAGGCGGCTGGCGGCCACGGCGAAGGCATCCACGTCCAGCAGGGTCACCCGGCTTTGTGGGTACCGACGCTTGAGCGTGGCTCCCAGTACCCCGGCACCGCAGCCAAAGTCCAACATGTGACCGCTGGGCAGGCCGTCGAGGTGCTTGAGCAGCAGGGCGGTACCTCGATCGAGGCGGCCGTGGCTGAATACCCCAGGCAGGCTGACCACCTGCAGCGGGCCGTCTTCCAGGGCCAGCTCGAAGCGCTCGGCCAGGCTTTCCAGCGATTTTGCCTGGGGTGCCTGGTCGATGGTCACTTGCCACAGCTGGCAATGGCGAGCGCTGTCGAGCTTGCGTGGTTTGCCAAAGGCCTGCAGCTGCTTGGCCGCCCCTTCGATACCCCCGCGTTTTTCACCCACCAGGTACAACTCGCGGCCGGCCAGGCGCGACGCCAGGGCGTTGAGCAAGTAGGCGGCCAGCTCGCGGGACTTGGGCAGGAACAGCACGGCGCTGTCGAAGGCTACGTCGGGCGGCTCGACCGCGTAATGGCTGCGCCCGGCAAAGCGGCTGTCGAGCATGGCTTGATCGCCGGCATGCCAGGTCCAGGCCTGGGCCTGGGGCAACTGGCCGAGCAGGTCGTCGGCGGGGGCGCCAGCGATCAGCAGCGGCCCCTGGAACAGCTCTGCCTGGCGGAGCAACACTTCACTGCGCGGGTCCATGGACGACGCCTCCTGAAAAAAGTGGCGCAGTGTAGCAGAGGCGGGCGCCGGGCTCAGCTGACCACGCGGCGTGGCTGGCCGGCGAAGAAGGCCTGGGCGTTCTCGCTGAGCTGGCCGACGATGCGCTGGCGCGACTCCACCGCGCCCCAGGCGCTATGAGGGGTGATGATCAGGCGCGGGATGCCGGGTTCGAGCAGCGGGTTGCCGTTGACCGGTGGCTCCACGCTCAGAACGTCAGTGGCTGCGCCGCCCAGGTGGCCATTGCGCAGGGCGTCGGCCAGCGCCTGCTCATCGATCAGGCCGCCGCGGGCGGTGTTCACCACCAGTGCATTGGGTTTGAGCAGGGCCAGTTCACGGGCACCGAGCATGTGCCGGGTGTGCTCGTTCAGCGGGCAGTGCAGGGTCAGGGCGTCGACTTGCGGCAGCAACTCGTCCAGTGGCAGCCGGTCGGCGCGCTCCGGGCGGCCGGGAATCTGCCCGCTCAATACGCGCATGCCGAAGGCTTCGGCCAGCCTTGCCACTGCGCCACCCAGCTCGCCGTGGCCGAGCAGGCCAAGGGTTTTGCCTTCCAACTCGACGATGGGGAAGTCCAGCAGGCAGAACTGGCTGGCCTTGGCCCACTGGCCGCTGGCCACTGCCTGGTTGTAGTCGCACAGGCGGGTGGCCAGGGCCAGCAGCAAGGCAAGGGTGTGCTGAGCGACGGACGGCGTGCCGTAGCCCTGGCAGTTGCACACGGTGATGCCTTGGGCGCGTGCTGCTGCCAGGTCGACATTGTTGGTGCCGGTGGCGGCCACCAGGATCAGCTTCAGTTGCGGGTTGGCGGCCAGGGTCGCGGCGTCGAGCATGACCTTGTTGCTGACCACCGCGACTGCGCCCTGCAGGCGCTCGGCGACCTGGTCCGGGCGGGTGGCGGCGAACAGTTCGAACGCGTCGAACTGCTGCTTCAGGGGCGAGAGGTCGAGATCGCCAAGGTCCAGGGACTGGTGATCGAGAAACACGGCGCGACGCGGGCTGGGCATAGGGTTCTCCGGAGACGGGGCGGGAAAGGGTAGTTGTGGCCCTTCGCGGGCACGCCCGCTCCCACAGGTACCCCACAACTCCGGCGTTTGGTGGTTTACCTGTGGGAGCGGGCGTGCCCGCGAAGAGGCCCTTGGCTCCAGCGCAAACCCTGAAGCTTTCAGCGCAGTGTCTAGCCCGCGGTGACCGCCCGTCAACGCCCGCCACTCATACCTCTGGCAAGCAAATCATTCCTTCGGCTGATTTAGCCGTCACATTGGCGAACTACAGTGGTTACCACATTTGTCCGGCTCGCTTTTCAGAAAAGGGATACCCATGCTGCAGACCCGCATCATCAAGCCCGCCGAGGGCGCCTACGCCTACCCACTGCTGATCAAGCGTCTGCTGATGTCTGGCAGCCGCTATGAAAAGACCCGAGAAATTGTCTACCGCGACCAGATGCGGCTGACTTATCCACAGCTCAACGAGCGCATCGCGCGCCTGGCCAATGTGCTGACCGAGGCCGGGGTAAAGGCCGGTGATACCGTGGCGGTGATGGACTGGGACAGCCACCGCTACCTGGAATGCATGTTCGCCATTCCGATGATCGGTGCCGTGGTGCACACCATCAACGTGCGTCTGTCGCCCGAGCAGATCCTCTACACCATGAACCACGCCGAAGACCGCGTGGTGCTGGTCAACAGCGACTTCGTCGGCCTGTACCAGGCTATCGCCGGGCAGCTGACCACCGTCGACAAGACCCTGTTGTTGACCGATGGCCCGGACAAGACCGCCGATTTGCCAGGCCTGGTCGGCGAGTATGAGCAGCTGCTGGCGGCCGCCAGCCCGCGCTACGACTTCCCGGACTTCGACGAGAACTCGGTGGCCACCACCTTCTACACCACCGGCACCACCGGTAACCCCAAGGGTGTGTATTTCAGCCACCGTCAGTTGGTGCTGCACACACTGGCCGAGGCCTCGGTCACCGGCAGTATCGACAGCGTGCGCCTGCTGGGCAGTAACGACGTGTACATGCCGATCACCCCGATGTTCCACGTGCATGCCTGGGGTATCCCCTACGCTGCCACCATGCTTGGCATGAAGCAGGTGTACCCCGGGCGCTACGAGCCGGACATGCTGGTCAAGCTGTGGCGCGAAGAGAAAGTCACCTTCTCCCATTGCGTGCCGACCATCCTGCAGATGCTGCTCAACTGCCCGACCGCCCAAGGGCAGGACTTCGGCGGCTGGAAAATCATCATCGGCGGCAGCTCGCTCAACCGCTCGCTGTACCAGGCCGCGCTGGCGCGTGGCATCCAGCTGACGGCTGCGTATGGCATGTCGGAAACCTGCCCGCTGATCTCCGCCGCGCACCTGAATGACGAACTGCAGGCCGGCAGCGAGGATGAGCGTGTCACCTACCGCATCAAGGCCGGTGTGCCGGTGCCACTGGTCGAGGCGGCGATTGTCGATGGCGACGGTAACTTCCTGCCGGCAGACGGCGAAACCCAGGGTGAGCTGGTGCTGCGTGCGCCGTGGCTGACCATGGGCTACTTCAAGGAACCGGAAAAAAGCGAGGAGCTGTGGCTAGGTGGCTGGCTGCACACCGGTGACGTCGCCACTCTCGACGGCATGGGCTATATCGACATACGCGACCGCATCAAGGATGTGATCAAGACCGGTGGCGAGTGGGTTTCCTCGCTCGACTTGGAAGACCTGGTCAGCCGCCACCCGGCCGTGCGCGAAGTGGCGGTGGTGGGCGTGGCCGATCCGCAGTGGGGTGAGCGCCCGTTTGCCCTGCTGGTGGTGCGTGACGGCCATGCCATCGATGCCAAGGCGCTGAAGGAGCACCTCAAGCCGTTTGTCGAGCAAGGTCACATCAACAAGTGGGCGATTCCAAGCCAAATTGCCGTTGTTACTGAAATTCCCAAGACCAGCGTCGGCAAGCTCGACAAGAAACGCATTCGCCAGGACATCGTCCAGTGGCAGGCCAGCAACAGTGCGTTCCTTTCCACCCTGTAACCGCTGTGCGGGTCGCGTGCGTCAGAACGCGACCCGCATACTAGACGGCTTGGCGCCTTGCCAAATGGCAGAAATGCGCCATCCTTGAGCACTGCCAGCACGCAATCGGGACAAATAGCAGCGAGTTGGCGGCATGGAGCGCAAATCACACTTTAGAGGGATCAAGCGCCTGTGCCTTGCTGGCTATAGTCGGGGCCAGGGGATTTTCAGGAATGGGGGAGGGCGACACGCGCAAGCCGTGTCGCCGCGGGTGAAAACCTGCAAACCGGTCGCTCGGGCCGTTCTTGAAAGGACTCACTGCCATAACAATAAAGTACATGGAGTAGCGTCGATGAAATCTGCAAACCTGTTCTGGCGCCGGGCCAAGTTGCCCTTGGCCGTCAGCCTTGCTTCCACGCTCGCAAGTCCTGCTTTCGCTGTCAGTTTCAACATTGGTGAAATCGAAGGCCAGTTCGACTCGTCGCTCTCCATCGGCGCCAGCTGGTCGACGGCCAACCCCAACAAGAACCTGATCGGGGTGAACAACGGCGGCAAGGGCCTGTCGCAGACGTCCGACGATGGCCACCTGAACTTCAAGAAGGGCGAAACGTTCTCCAAGATCTTCAAGGGCATCCATGACCTTGAGCTCAAATACGGTGATACCGGCGTGTTCGTGCGCGGCAAGTACTGGTACGACTTCGAGCTGAAGGACGAAAGCCGCGAGTTCAAGGACATCAGCGACTCCAATCGCAAGGAGGGCGCCAAGTCGTCCGGCGCCGAGCTGCTCGACGCCTTCGTCTACCACAACTACTCCATCGGCGATCAGCCGGGTTCGGTGCGCTTCGGCAAGCAGGTGGTGAGCTGGGGTGAAAGTACCTTCATCGGCGGCGGCATCAACTCGATCAACCCCATCGACGTGTCGGCGTTCCGCCGCCCAGGGGCCGAGATCAAGGAAGGCCTGATCCCGGTCAACATGTTCTACATCTCCCAGAGCCTGACCGACAACCTGTCGGCCGAGGCCTTCTACCAGCTTGAGTGGGACCAGACGGTCGTCGACAACTGCGGCACCTTCTTCTCGCAGCCGGACATCATTGCCGACGGCTGTACCGACAACTTGCGCGTGCTCAACAGCAGCCGCACGGTGCCGGGTGCGGCCCAGCAGTTCCTCGCCACCCAGGGCGTGAACATCAACGAAGAGGGCGTGATGGTGCGCCGTGGTGCCGACCGCGACGCCCGCGACAGCGGGCAGTTCGGTGTGGCCATGCGCTACATGTTCGAGCCGCTGGACACCGAATTCGGTGCCTACTTCATGAACTACCACAGCCGTGCGCCGATCTTCAGCGCCACCGGCGCCCCGGCTTCGGTGTTCTCCGGAATTGCCGGCCTGCCGGCACAGTTGCGAGCCCTGGCCCCGTTGATCGTGGCGGGCAATTCGCAATACTTCGTCGAATACCCGGAAGACATTCGTCTTTACGGCCTGAGTTTCTCCACCACCTTGCCTACCGGCACGGCATGGAGCGGTGAGATCAGCTATCGGCCCAACGCGCCTGTGCAGTTGAATACCACCGATATCCTGTTTGCCGGTGTACGCCCGCTGGGTGGCGCACTGACCAACGCTTCGCTGCTGTCTGGCACGCCGGGCCAGGACCTGCACGGCTATCGCCGTAAAGAGATCACCCAGTTCCAGACCACCTTGACCCACTTCTTCGACCAAGTGATGGGCGCTAGCCGCATGACCGTGGTGGGCGAAGTGGGTGTCACTCACGTCGGCGGCCTGGAGAGCGCGCACGAAACCCGCTACGGCCGCGACCCGGTGTTCGGCCCTGGTCCATTGCCGTCCACAGGCGGCGCGGATACTTGCCAGGCCCTCAACGCCAGCACCATCGCCGGCGCCGGTGCTGGGGCATCCACCACCAACCTGAACCGCAAATGCGAGAACGACGGCTACACCACCAGCACTTCCTGGGGTTATCGCGCTCGTGTCATCTGGGATTACAACGACGTGTTCGCCGGGGTGAACCTGAAACCGAGCGTGGCCTGGTCGCATGATGTGTCCGGCTACTCGCCGGGCCCGGGCGCCAACTTCGAGGAGGGCCGCAAGGCTGTGAGTCTGGGCCTGGACGCCGAGTACCAGAACACCTACACGGCGAGCCTGTCGTACACCAATTTCTTCGACGGCAAGTACAGCACCGTGGATGACCGCGACTTCGTCGCCCTCAGCTTCGGCGTGAACTTCTAAGCAAACAGATCCAGGACGACACGACATGAACAAGACCAGAAGTCTGCTGCAAGCCGGTGTGCTGGGCCTGTCCCTGCTGGCGACCAGCGTCATGGCTGCGGTATCCGCTGACGAGGCGGCCAAGTTGGGTAGCACCCTGACCCCGATGGGGGCGGAAAAAGCCGGCAATGCCGACGGCTCCATCGGCCCGTGGGAGCCGCTGTCGAAGACGGCGGGCAGTGTCGACGGCAAGGGCTTCCTGTCCGACCCGTACGGCAGTGACAAGCCGCTGTTCACCATCACTGCGCAGAACGCCGACCAGTACAAGGACAAGCTCTCGCCAGGCCAGCTGGCCATGCTCAAGCGCTACCCGGACACCTTCAAGATTCCGGTATTCAAGACCCATCGCGGTTCCACGGTACCTGCCGACGTGTTTGCCGCCATCAAGGAAAACGCCACCAAAACCACCTTGGTGGAAGGCGGCAACGGCCTCAACAACTTCCGCACGGCGGTGCCGTTCCCGATCCCGAAAACTGGCCTGGAAGTGATCTGGAACCACATCACCCGCTACCGTGGCGGCAGTGTCAGCCGCCTGGTGACCCAGGCCACGCCGCAGCAGAACGGCTCGTTCAACCCCGTGTACTTCTCCGACCAGTTCGTGTTCCGCGACAAGATGAAGGATTACGACCCGAACAACCCGGGCAACATCCTGTTCTACTTCAAGCAGGAAGTGACCGCGCCTGCACGTTTGGCAGGGACCGTGCTGCTGGTGCACGAAACCCTCGACCAGGTGAAGGAGCCGCGCAAGGCGTGGATCTACAACGCCGGCCAGCGCCGCGTGCGCCAGGCGCCGCAAGTGTCGTATGACGGCCCGGGTACCGCTGCCGATGGCCTGCGTACCTCGGACAACCTGGACATGTTCAACGGTGCTCCAGACCGTTATGACTGGAAGCTGGAAGGCAAGAAGGAGCTGTACATCGCGTCGAATGCCTTCAAGCTCGATGACCCCAAGCTGAAATATGCCGACATCATCAAGGCCGGGCACATCAACCAGGACCTGACCCGTTACGAGCTGCGCCGCGTCTGGCACGTGGTCGCAACCCTCAAACCGGGCCAGCGGCACATCTATGCCAAGCGTGACTTCTACATCGATGAGGACACCTGGCAGGCTGCAGTCATCGACCAGTACGACGGCCGTGGCCAGCTCTGGCGCGTGTCCGAGGCCCACGCCCAGCCTTATTACAACGTGGAGGTACCGTGGTACACCCTGGAAGCCATCTACGACCTGCAGTCCGGTCGTTACCTGGCCCTGGGCATGAAGAACGAAGAGAAGCGCGCCTACGACTTCGGTTTCAGTGCCAGCAAGGCCGACTTCCAGCCAGCGGCGCTGCGCCAGTCGGGTATTCGCTAAGCTGAACCCGGTTAACGCCGTGTGATCCCCAGAACGCCCCGGCTTGCCGGGGCGTTTCTATTTTCTGCTCCGGCGATGATTTCAAGACAAACCCAAGCCCTGTAGGAGCAGCCTTGTGCTGCGAAGAGGCCATTGCAGTCGAAGGTAATCTTTAGCCGGACCGGCCTCTTCGCAGCACAAGGCTGCTCCTACAGGCCCTGCACTGGCCTTGAGCGCTGTGCAACGCCTGTGGGCGCGGGCAATAAATCTGCTGAATACCCATCCAAAGCCCCCCAGCAGCCGCTGTCCATCAGTCATGTTGCTTTTTGTCGCAGTCTTTTCCGGGGCAATTGCGCCCATTATCTTCAAATGCGCCGCGTTACCCGCTAGTCTCGCAAGCATCCATACCGCCGTAGTCTTCCAACCAGAACGAGCCGGCCATG
This sequence comes from Pseudomonas sp. NY11955, assembly GCF_048068035.1. Classification (NCBI taxonomy): domain Bacteria; kingdom Pseudomonadati; phylum Pseudomonadota; class Gammaproteobacteria; order Pseudomonadales; family Pseudomonadaceae; genus Pseudomonas; species Pseudomonas sp. NY11955. The sequence goes on along the minus strand of NZ_JBLUPS010000011.1, from coordinate 21,133 downwards.
ACAGATTTGTCCCGTATGCATGGATTCGCCAGCCAGGCCCTGGGCCTGCTGGACGGGCGTTTCTTCCGGCCACCGCTGCCGGACGGCCATGTGCCGCGGCTGCGCCTGTGCCATAGGCTTCAGGCGGGCCTGGGCGGGCGTTTGCTGCTGGTCAATGCTCCCGCGGGCTTCGGCAAAAGCTCCCTGGCCATCGAGTTTTGCGAAGCACTGCCCGAGCACTGGCGCAGCCTGTGGCTGGGTCTGAGTCAGCGCGATGCCGACCCTGGCCGCTTCCTTGAGCGCCTGCTCGAAGGCCTGCAGCAGTACTGCCCGGCGCTGGGCGGCCAGGCCATGGGGCTGCTGAAAATGCGCCAGCGCCACCAGCCATTCGCCTACGAAGAGTGGCTCGACGGCTTGCTCGACGAGCTGGCGTTGTACCTGCAAGCCGATACTCCGTTGCTACTGGTGCTGGACGACTATCACTTGGCCCAGGGGCCGGTGCTTGACCGCTGCCTGCAATTTTTCCTCAATCACCTGCCCCCTGGCCTGGTGTTGCTGGTTACCAGCCGTCAGCGGCCAGACTGGCACCTGGCACGTCTGCGCCTGTCACGGCAGTTGGTCGAGCTCAACGAACAGGACCTGCGCCTCACTGCGGAAGAGTCGCTGGCAGTGATTGGTCGCCAGCCCACCGGTCTGCGCGGCCAGGCTTTGGACAACCTGATCCAGCGCAGCGACGGTTGGGTCGCCGGTTTGCGCTTCTGGCAGTTGGCGGCCAGCGACAGCGCTGACGACCAAGCCTTGCCCCAGGCACTGCACGGCGGCGAGGGCCTGATCCGCGACTACCTGCTCGAAGAAGTCATCGACATGCTGCCCGCGGACGTACAGGCTTTCTTGTACGAAACCGCCTGCCAGGAGCGTTTCTGCGCTTCACTTTGCGATGCGCTGCGTGGCCGCCACGACAGTGCCACGATCCTGCGCTTCCTGCAGGCGCATCAGGTGTTCCTGGTGCCGTTGGACGAGCATGGCCACTGGTTCCGCTATCACCACTTGTTCTCCGACCTGCTGCGTAGCCGCCAGGCCAGCGAGCCGCTAGCCGGCCTGCACTTGCGGGCCTGCCGCTGGTTCGAAGCCCAGGGTCTGCTGGACGAGGCGGTGGAGCAGGCCTTGCGCGCCGGCCATCTGGATGTCGCCGCCGACCTGGTGCAAAGCTTGTCCGAGGAGCAACTGCTGGCTGAACAGAACGTTGGCATGTTGCTGCGCTGGAAGATGGACCTGCCCGACAGTTTGCTGATCAGCACGCCACGACTGATCGTGCTGTACAGCTGGGCGTTGGGCCTGGCTTGCCAACTGGATGCGGCCGAGGAGCTGGCCGGTTACCTCAGCCGCTTCCTGCCCGCACCTTCGGCGACTGCGCAAAAGTCGATGCTGGCCCAGTGGCTGGCACTGAGCGGGGTCATTGCCCGTGGCCGTGGCGACCGCGAGCGCACCCTGGCCTATTGCGGCGAAGCGCTACAGAGCCTACCAAGCAAGCGTTACGGCCAACGCCTGGTGTGTTTGTCGACGCTTTCCAACCTGGCCATCGCCGATGGCGACTTCTGGCGGGCCCGCGGTTGGAACCGCGAAGCCCTGGAACTGGCTCAGCGGGTCGGCAACCCATTGTTCGAGGCGCTGGCCCATTACGATCGGGCGCGGGTGCTGCATGCCCGTGGCGAGGTGCTGCGTGCGTTGGACGAAGTGCGCCAGGGGCTGCAACGTCTGCAAGGGCTTTCGGCGCAACGGCTGTATGCCGTGCGCGCGCGCCTGACGCTTTACGAAGGTTACCTGCTGGTTTCACGCCTGCAGCCGGCCCAGGGCCGAGCGCGCTTGCGTGCTGGGCTGGGCGAGGCGCGGGCTTGCCGGGACATCAGTGTGCTCATCGGCCATTGCGTGATTGCCACACTCGATGGCCGGGAAGGGCACTTTGCCGAGGCCTTTGCCGAATTGGCCGAGGCCGAGCGCTTGATGCATATCTGGGACGTGCCTCCGGTCTATTACCTGGCCATGATCACCTTGGTCAAATGTGAACTGTGGCTGGCCCAGGGGCGTACCGACCTGGCGGAGTCCTGGCTGCTGCGGCTGGGGCAGACCTATGGCGGCGAGCAGCCGGCAGCGGCACCGGAGTTCCACCCGCTGCTGCCGTTGCACATTGCCTTGCAGCAGGCGTTGCTCGAACGTATCCAGTTGCGTGGTGACGAGGCTGTGCAACGCCTGGCAAGCCTGGTAGAGCGCGGCCAGGCCAGTGGCGGCATGATGCTTACCGTCAGCGCCCTGTGCCAATGGCTTTCCCTGCTGCTGGACGAAGGCCGGGAAGGGCAGGCCGCGCAGTTGCTGCCAGGCTTGCTGGAGGCCGCTAATGGCGGGGTGCTACAGCCGTTCCAGACACTTTTGGAAAAGCACCCGCAATGGCTTCATGAGCAACTGCAGGCGGGCACGGCTTGCCCGGTTCAGACCGAACTGCTCATGCGCCTTCCGCCAATGCCAATCGCCAGTACAGGCAGCGGCGAAGCACTAAGTGGCCGCGAGCTGGCGGTACTGGAGCTGATTGCCCAGGGCTGTTCCAACCAGCAGATCAGCGAGCGGCTGTTCATTTCCCTGCACACGGTGAAGACCCACGCCAGCCATATCAACAGCAAGTTGGGCGTGGAGCGGCGTACCCAGGCGGTGGCCAAGGCGAAATCGCTGGGGTTGCTGGCGTGATACTGGCCCCGCAGGCCATTGCTCGCTAAAGTGATGGCCTGAGGCCATGGTTTGTGGCTGGTAATGCTCTACCCTCATCTTTCCCGACCGGCTGCCGATACAGCAATCGGTGGCATCGCCTCGCGCGATTTTTCAATCATTCCAAGGCAGGTCGTGTTGATGCTGCAGTACGGGCAAAAGAGCTTTTTGATCGTCGACGACTTTACCGACTTCCGCACGTCGACCCGTTCCATGCTGCGTGAACTGGGCGTGCGCGACGTGGACACCGCCGACAGCGGCGAGCAGGCGCTGCGCATGTGCGCGCAGAAGCGCTATGACTTCATCCTGCAGGACTTCCACCTGGGCGACGGCAAGAAGAACGGCCAACAGGTGCTCGAAGACCTGATCATCGACAAGCACATCAGCCATGAGTGCGTGTTCATCATGGTCACTGCCGAGAGTAGCCAGGCCATTGTCCTCAGCGCCATCGAGCACGAACCCGATGCCTACCTGACCAAGCCGTTCAACCGGGTTGGCCTGGCCCAGCGTGTCGAGAAACTGTTCCAGCGCAAGACGCTGCTCAAACCAATCCTGCAGGCGCTGGACCGCAACCGCCCGGCTGAGGTGCTGGCGGCCTGTGCCGAGCTGTGCAAGAAGGACCCGCGTCTGGCGCCACTGTGTCTGCGCTATCGGGCCGATGCCCTGCGCAACCTCAACCGTTTCGAGGAGCTGGAAAAATTCCTCAAGGCCATCCTGGCCAGCCGCCCGCAGCCGTGGGTTTACGCCGCGTTGGGCGCCCTGATGCACAAGCGTGGCCAGAACGCCCAGGCCCAGGGTGTGTATGAGCAGGCGCTCAAAGCGTTCCCGATCATGCCAGGCCTTTACGATGGCATGGCCGAGGTGCTGGTGGCTCAGGGCGATACCCGGCGCGCGCAAAACCTGCTTGAAGAAGCCGTTCGCCTGTCGCCCTTGTCGGTGCGTCGGCAGTCGACGCTGGGCAAGCTGGCGCTGGAGAACGAAGACTTCGAGAGCGCCTCGAAAGCGTTCCGCCATGCGGTGAACCAGGGGCAGAGCTCGCGTTACAAGGACGCCGAAAACAACCTGGGCCTGGTGCAGGCGTTGATGAGCAAGAACGCAGGCTTCGGCCTGGACGCCCGTACCCGGGTCGAGATCAACACCACGCTCAGCGAGGTGGCCAAGGAAAACCCTGAGGACCAGGGCTTGCAGGTGCGTGCGCGGATGATGAAGGCCGCCAGCCTGCAGCAGGCGGGCGACCCGGAAACGGCCGCCAAGCTAACCGAACAGGCGATTCAGCGCCTGGACAAGATGAACCAGTTCTTCTCGGTCGATTCGGCCCTGACCGTTGCCGCGCAGCTACAGGCAATGGGGCAGGAAGCCGCTGCCATCGGCGTGCTGAAGAGCTGTGTGGAGAGTTATGGCGATGACCCCAAGGTCATGGAGAAGGTGGGCAAGCTGACGGACGATCCGCGCGTGCTCAACGCCATTACCGAAGCGGTCACCCTCAATCGCCAGGGTGTGCGCAGTTACCAGGGAGGGCAGCTTGGCGAGGCGTTGCAACTGTTCCGCAAGGCGCTGGGTATGCAGCCGAAGAACATCAGCATCGCCCTCAACACCGCCCAGGCGCTGCTGCGCATCGGCGGTGACAACCCTCAGCCCGCGATCATGCAGGAATGCCAGGACGCCTTGACCAGCGTGGCCGGTATCCCTGCCAGCGACAATCGCTATGACCGTTACCGCAAACTGCACATCCGAGTGTTCGGCGCATGAATCAAGACAATCAGGGGCTGGATTTTTCCACGGTGATCGCCTCCACCGTTCACGACCTCAAGAGTTCGTTGTCGGCGCTGATCCAGTCCCACAGCCAGTGGGTGGAGCGTTTGCCCGAGGAACTGCGTGGCGGTGCCGAGCAGGGGATCATGGAGCACGAGTTTCGCCACCTCAACGGCATGCTGGTGCAGTTGCTGGGGCTCTACAAACTGGGTGTGAACCAGCTTCCGGTATGCCCGGACTACCACGAGCTGGATGACTTCATCGAAGCCCAGTTGGCGGCGCACCAGGAGGTGCTGAAGCATAACGACATCCTTGCCACCTGGCGCATCGACACCGACAACCCGCTGGGCTTTTTCGACCGCGAACTGGTGGCCTCGGTGATCGCCAACGTCATCACCAACGCCACCCGCTTTGCCGGCCACGCCTTGTTGATCACCATCGAGGAGGCCGATAACCAATTGGCAATCTGTGTGAACGATGACGGCCCGGGTTATCCAAAGCACATGCTCGAGCGCCAGGAGGAATATATCCAGGGCATCGACTCGACCAGCGGCAGTACCGGCCTGGGGCTGTATTTTGCGGCGCGGATCGCGGCGCTGCATGAAAGCGGCGGTGTGCGCGGGCGGATCGAGATCTCCAACGGCGGGGCGCTTGGGGGCGGGCTGTTCAGGTTGTTCCTGCCTTGAAAACGGGCTGAGTCTGCGTTTCGTTTTTTGGCAGTTGGAAAGTGGTTTCCCAAGATCGTGTAGGGCATTTCTTCCATGTGGTTGCAGGGCTTTTGTCCAGCTTTGGCAAATGACAGTGTAGATACGACGTTTCTACATTTCGCTTGCAATCATTTGGAGGGTTTCTACTATGTATCTACCTTGGGAGATACTCATGCAGATCAAGATTCAGCAGTGGGGCAACAGTGCGGCAATCCGCTTGCCGGCTGCGGTGCTCAAACAGATGCGCCTTGGTGTCGGTTCTACCCTGAGCCTGGACACCACAGGCGAGACGATGGTGCTCAAACCCGTCAGGTCGAAACCCAAATACACCCTTGAGGAATTGATGGCCCAGTGCGACCTGAGCGCGCCGGAGCCAGAGGACATGGCCGACTGGAATGCAATGCGTCCAGTAGGGCGTGAAGTGTGAAGCGGGTCAAGTTCGCCAGGGGCGATATCGTTCGCGTCAACCTCGACCCAACAGTGGGGCGAGAACAGCAGGGCGAAGGGCGACCTGCATTGGTACTCACCCCGGCTGCCTTCAATGCATCAGGCCTGGCTGTAATAGTGCCGATCACTCAAGGTGGTGCTTTTGCAAGGCACGCGGGTTTTGCAGTCTCGCTCACGGGTGCAGGTACGCAGACCCAGGGTGTGATGCTCTGTAACCAGGTGCGTACCGTCGACCTTGAGGCACGCTTTGCCGAGCGCATAGAGTCTGTGCCCGAAGTTGTCATCCTCGATGCACTGGCCCGTGTGCAAACCCTATTTGATTAAACGGTTCCCGTATTCAGTATGCAGAATCCATCGTCAGCACTCATCCGCGAAACCTTCCCCGTAGGCCCCTTGCAGTGCAACTGCACGCTGATCGGCGACCCATTGACCAAGAAAGCCATCGTCGTCGACCCAGGCGGTGACCCGGACAAGATCCTCGCGCGCCTGCAGGCCCACGGCCTGACGCTGGTGAGCATCATCCACACCCATGCGCACTTCGACCACTTCCTCGCCTCGGGCAAGCTCAAGGAGCTGACCGGCGCCACCCTGCACTTGCACAAGGACGACCAGGTACTGTGGGACAACCTGGAAATGCAGTGCCAGATGTTCGGCGTGCCCTACACCCCAGTGCCGTCGCCAGACCGCTGGCTGGGCGATGACGAGGAACTGGCCTGCGGCTGTGGTGTGGCGCTGCATACCCCAGGTCACACCCCGGGTTCGATGAGCTTCTGGTTCGCCGACGCCAAACTGTTGATCGCCGGTGACACCCTGTTCCGCCGTGGCATTGGCCGTACCGATCTGTGGGGTGGCGACCAGCGGGCAATCGTGCGTTCCATCAAGGAGCGGTTGTACCGGCTGGACGAGGAGGCCATCGTGGTGACCGGCCACGGGCCTGACACCCGTCTGGGCGACGAAATGCGCGAAAACCCCTTCGTGCGTGCCTGATGGCACATGAAGGCACTTTCATGGAATTTTTCGTTGCCGATGCAATCCAAGGCTGGCATAGATCCCTTTGAGATCTGCCGCATTTATGAATTTCAGTAGGAGCTTGTCCATGTTCACCATGCGTCGTCTGATTATCGTCGCAACCGCCGCCGCCTTGATGACCGGCTGTGCCGGCCAGAACCCTTATGACAACCAGGGTCAGGCGCAGGGCTCCACGGGGATGAGCAAGACCGCCAAGTACGGCGGCCTGGGCGCGCTGGCCGGCGCTATCGCCGGTGCCGCCATCGACCACAACAACCGTGGCAAGGGTGCGCTGATTGGTGCCGCTGCCGTGGGTGCCGCTGCCGCCGGTTATGGCTACTATGCCGACAAGCAGGAAGCCGAACTGCGTGCGCAAATGGCCAACACCGGCGTGGAAGTGCAGCGCCAGGGCGACCAGATCAAGCTGATCATGCCGGGCAACATCACCTTCGCCACCGACTCGGCCAACATCGCGCCAAGCTTTTACTCGCCGCTGAACAACTTGGCCGGTTCGTTCAAGCAGTTCAACCAGAACACCATCGAAGTGGTCGGCTTTACCGACAGTACCGGCAGCCGCCAGCACAACATGGACCTGTCCCAGCGCCGCGCGCAGGCAGTCAGCACCTACCTGACCTCGCAGGGTGTGGATGCCTCGCGTATCTCGGTACGTGGCATGGGCCCGGACCAGCCGATCGCCAGCAACGCCGACGCCAATGGCCGTGCGCAGAACCGCCGTGTGGAAGTGAACCTGAAGCCGATTCCGGGCCAGCAGTATGACCAGCAGCAAGGTCAGGTTCAGCAGTATCCCTGATTGATTCCTGGGGCCGCTTTGCGGCCCCAGTGATTAGCTAGCGCACCACGCTGGCCTGAATCGCCGTCAGGGCAATGGTATGCACGATATCGTCAACCTGCGCCCCACGCGGCAAGTCGTTCACCGGCTTGCGCAAACCCTGCAGCATCGGCCCCAGGCTGACCCCGTCGGCACTACGCTGCACCGCCTTGTGCGTGGTATTGCCGGTATTCAGGTCGGGGAACACGAACACCGTTGCACGCCCGGCCACCGGGCTACCCGGTGCCAGGTCCCTGGCAATCGCCGGGTTGGCCGCCGCGTCGTACTGCAGTGGCCCATCGATCAGCAACGCCTGCGCTGCGCCTTGTGCCAGGCGCGTCGCTTCGCGCACTTTCTCGACTTCTTCATCGCTGGCCGAATCGCTTGAATAGCTGATCATCGCCACCCGTGGCGCGATGCCGAAGGTTTGCGCCGATTCGGCGCTCTGTTGGGCAATCTCTGCCAGTTCGGCGGCGTTTGGGTGTGGGTTCATCACGCAGTCGCCGTACACCAGCACCTGCTCGGGGAACAGCATGAAGAACACCGACGATACCAGGCTCGAACCGGGCGCGGTCTTGATCAGTTGCAAGGCCGGGCGGATGGTGTTGGCGGTGGAGTGGACCAGGCCCGAGACCAGGCCGTCGACTTCGTCCAGGGCCAGCATCATGGTGCCGATCACCACCGGGTCCTCCAGTTGCTGCTCGGCCATCGGTGCATTGAGGTTCTTGCTCTTGCGCAGCTCGACCATGGGTTCCACATAGCGCCCACGAATCAGCTCGGGGTCGAGGATCTCCAGGCCTGGCGGCAAGGTGATGCCCTGGGCGCGGGCCACTGCGTCGACATCCTCGGGCTTGGCCAGCAGCACGCAACGGGCAATGCCACGGGCCTGGCAGATAGCTGCGGCCTGCACCAGCAGCGGTTCGGCGCCTTCAGGCAAAACGATGCGTTTGTTGGCCTGCTGCGCACGTTGGATCAGTTGGTAGCGGAACACTGCCGGCGACAGGCGCAGTTCGCGCGGGGTGCCACAGCGCTGGTGCAGCCAGCCAGCGTCGAGGTGGCTGGCGACGAAGTCGGTGATGAACTCGGCGCGCTCGCGGTCGTCCACCGGGATCTCGCGGTTCAGCGAGTTGAGCTGATTGGCGGTGTCGTAGGAGCCGGTGCTGACCGAAAGGATCGGCAGGCCAGCCTGCAGCGCGCCGCGGCACAGGCCAAGGATGCGCGCGTCCGGCTTGCTGTCGCTGGTCAGCAGCAGGCCGGCCAGTGGTACGCCATTGATCGCCGCGAGGCTGACGGCGAGGATGATGTCGTCGCGGTCGCCCGGGGTGACCACAAGGGTACCCGAGGTCAGTAGCGGTACAGTGTTGGCAACCGTACGCGCGCAGATGATGATCTTGCTCATGCGCCGCTGCTCGTAGTCGCCGGCATTGAGCACCTGGGCGCCTAGCAGCTCAGCCACGTCGCGGGTGCGCGGGGCGTTCAGCTCGGGTTGGTAGGGGATGCAGCCGAGCAAGCGGAAGTCATTGCCGCGTAGCAGCGGCGAGTGTTCGCGCAGCCGGGTGGCGAAGTCCGCCATGCTCTCGTCGGTGCGTACTTTGTTGAGGATCACCCCAAGCACTTTCGGGTCGCGTGGGCCGCCGAACAATTGGGCCTGCAGTTCAACCCGGCCGGACAACTCGCTGAGCACTTCGTTTTCCGGGGCTGACACCAGAATCACTTCGGCATCCAGGCTTTTCGCCAGGTGCAGGTTGACCCGCGCCGCGTAGCTGGCGTGGCGCGTGGGCACCATGCCCTCGACCACCACCACGTCATTGCCGACACAGGCTTGCTGGTAGAGGCGAATGATTTCCTCGAGCAACTCGTCCAACTGGCCATCGCCGAGCATGCGCTCGACCTGGGCCAGGCTCAATGGCATGGGTGGCCTGATGCCGTGGGTGCGGGCGACCAGTTCGGTGGAACGCTCAGGGCCGGTGTCGCCCGGGTGGGGCTGGGCGATCGGTTTGAAGAAACCGACTTTCAGGCCGGCGCGCTCCAGGGTGCGCACCAGGCCCAGGCTGATCGAAGTCAGGCCGACACCGAAATCGGTCGGCGCAATGAAAAATGTCTGCATGCGTGCTTCTCGAAATAAGCGGTGCAAGAAATTAACGGCCAAGGGTAGCGCTATCGGCCCCTTGTGCGCACCAGCCGCAAGCGAAAGGCTGGCCGATGCGCTGGGCGCGTTGGGCCGGGTCGAGCACCCAGGGGCGAGCCTGCCACGGCGGTTGGTGGCGCAGGTGCTGGGTGTGGCCGCAGGACAGTTCGGCCACCCAGTGGCCTTCTTCGTCCTGATGGAAGCCGGTGATCCGACTGATGGGCCGTTGCTCGTCCGCGGTGCGTTCGCAATCGGACGATGGCTTGGTTACACTTGTCCGCTCTACATTCTTTTGCAAAAGGTCTTGCCCCATGCTGATCGCCGCCAACAAGGCTGTCTCCATCGACTATACCCTGACCAACGACGCCGGGGAGACCATCGACAGCTCCGCCGGTGGCGCGCCGCTGGTTTACCTGCACGGTGCCGGCAACATCATCCCGGGCCTGGAAAAAGCCCTGGAAGGCAAACAGGCCGGTGACGAACTGAACGTTTCCATCGAGCCGGAAGACGCCTACGGCGAATACCTGGCCGAGCTGGTCAGCACTCTGAACCGCAGCCTGTTCGAAGGCGTCGACGAGCTGGAAGTGGGCATGCAGTTCCACGCTTCGGCACCAGACGGCCAAATGCAGATCGTCACCATCCGCGACATCGACGGCGACGACGTCACCGTCGACGGCAACCACCCGCTGGCTGGCCAGCGCCTGACCTTCCAGGTCAAGGTCGTCAACGTGCGTGACGCCAGCGACGAAGAAATCGCTCACCGTCACATCCACGGTGAAGGTGGCCATCACCACTGATTTTCTGCGCTAAGCTCAGAAAGTCGCCAGGCGCTCGGGCAAGCCGATTTGCCTTCCTACGGGAGGTGGACGGTTTGGACGAGCGCCTTTTTAGTGGGCGGAATTCACCTGCGCGGCAACCGGGAACCTGAGTGGGGATTTCATCATGAGTGCATTTCACGACCTGAAACTGGACGCGCTGAACGGCGGAGAGCTGCCCCTCGCACCGTTCAAGGGCCAAGTGGTACTGGTGGTCAACGTTGCCTCCAAATGCGGCCTGACGCCGCAATACAAGGCTTTGGAAAACCTCTACCAGGTTTACAAGGGCAAAGGCTTCAACGTGCTGGGCCTGCCGTGCAACCAGTTTGCCGGCCAGGAGCCGGGCAGTGAAAAGGAAATCCAGGAGTTTTGCAGCCTCAACTACGGGGTGAGCTTCCCGCTGGGGGGTAAGCTGGAAGTCAACGGGCCGCAGCGCCACTCGCTGTATCGGCTGCTGGCGGGTGAGGGGGCGGAGTTCCCTGGCGATATCACCTGGAACTTCGAGAAGTTTCTGGTCGGCAAGGATGGCCGGGTGCTGGCACGCTTCTCGCCACGCACGGCGCCGGATGATCCGGCGGTAGTCCAGGCCATCGAGAAGGCATTGGCTTGAAGAGTGTCTGCCGCGATAGTTTTGGCGCCTGTGAGATCGAGCGCCGCCCGCGCGGCGCATCGCGAGCGAAGCTCGCTCCTACATCTGTTTCGGGCCAGTATCGCCTGTGACAGGCGCGCGCGACCGCCTTGTTTGTACGACGCGATATCGAGCCATTCGCCAAAGGGGCGCGCGCCCTTGCCACAGGAATAATTGGCCCGAAACAAATGTAGGAGCGAGCTTCGCTCGCGATGCGCCGCGCGGGCGGCGCTCGATCTTACTGGCGCTGCGCATATTGCGCAGAGCGCTCAGGCGTAGCACCAGTATGCCGGCAGGCGCCATGCAAATACCCCTCGAACTGCTCGACAATCGCTGGCCAGCCCTGGCGGCTGGCATGTTGCCGCGCATTCAGGCGCACCCGGCGCAAGGTTTCCTCTTCTTCCAGCAGCCAGCAGGCCGCATCGATGAAGGCTGCTTCGTCCCCCGGCATGGCCAGCCCGCCACTGTGGCCGTGACGAATATGCTGCGCAGCGGCCGCCTCGTCATAAGCGACCACCGCCAACCCTGAAGCCATGGCTTCAAGCACTACATTGCCAAACGTTTCGGTCAGGCTCGGGAACAGGAACAGGTCACCGCTGGCATAGTGCTCGGCCAGCACCTCGCCGCGTTGGGCGCCGCAGAACACCGCATCCGGCACCTGCTGTTCGAGACTGGCGCGCTGCGGGCCGTCACCCACCATGATCAACCGCAGGCGTTTCTGTGGATAAGTCTTCTGCAATGTCTCAAGGCAAGGCCGTAGCAAGCCAAGGTTCTTTTCTACCGCCAGCCGTCCGACATGCAGCACGGCGATATCGTCCGGGCCTAGTCCCCAGCTTTCGCGCAACGCCTGGCTGCGCCGGGCCGGGTTGAACAAGCCCGCATCGACGCCCCGTGCCAGTAACTCCAGGCGCTCGAACCCACGGCGTTCAAGCTCGAGGCGCTGGCTGACACTGGGCACCAGAGTGACCGCTGTGCGCCGATGGAACCAGCGCAGGTAGTGGGTGAGCAGGCGCGCCAGCAGACCCAGGCCGTATTGGCCGGAGTACTGGGGAAAGTTGGTGTGGAAACCGCTGACGACCGCGACTCCCAGGCGCCTGGCCGCGCGCAGGGCACTGAGCCCCAGCGGCCCTTCGGTGGCGATGTACAGCACATCCGGGCGCTGTCGGCGCCAGCGGCGCAACAGTTTGTGCATCGACACCTCGCCCCACTGCAAACCGGGGTAGCCAGGCAGTGCCCAACCACGGCACAGCATCAGGTGCAGGTCGTTGTGCACTGGCTGTTCGCCGGCTTGGCGGGGGCGTACCACTTCGACCTCATGGCCGCGTTGGCGCAAACCTTCACTGAGGCGGCCAAGGGTGTTGGCCACGCCGTTGATCTCGGGTGGGAAGGTTTCGCTGACCAGGGTAATGCGTAGGGCGGGTGTATTCATGACAAAAAGTTTCCGCCTGCAGGATTGCGCCAATGTGACTGTCATGTGACGTGCAGATGACGCCCGACCGCCGACGCTTTTGCCTTTATGAATATTTCCACCCACGGCACTCAAGAAGCTGTCACCGGCAGCCGATGAAGATGCATTCGACTACGTGATGCGCTCCAGGAGAGCGGTGATGTTCAACAACAAGCTCAAGCAAGAAATCCGGCAGTTGCGCGAAGACCTGATGTCCATCGAACAGGTCAAGAGTAGCCTCGACAGCGAGATGCTGGTATTGCAACTCGACCCCCAGGGACGGATCGAGATGGTCAACGGCAACTTCGAGAGCGAAATGCTCTACCGTGCCGATCAATTGCTTGGACGCAACATCGAGGACATCGTCCCCAGCCAGGTGAAGTCGCTGGACTTCTACCAGCGCATGAAAAACGCGATCAGCCGTGGTGAGCACTTGAACGGTGCGTTCCGCCTGCTGCGCGGCAATGGTCAGGAAGCCTGGCTGCGTTCGATCCTGCAGCCGGTGAAGAATGCTGAGGGGCGCATCAAGTATTTCACCCTGCATTCCAGCGACCTCACCCGTACCATCGAAACTTCACGTGAGCATGAAAGCCTGATCAAGGCGTTGATGCGCTCCACTGCTGTGATCGAGTTCGACCTCGACGGCACTATCCTCACCGCCAACGAGCGCTTCCTGGCCACCGTCGGTTATCGCCTGGAGCAAATTCGCGGTAAGCACCATCGCATGTTCTGCGAGCCGGAAGAGGCCAACTCGGCCGGCTACCAGGCGTTCTGGGACAAGCTGCGCCGTGGCGAATACGTTGCCGAGCGCTTCAAGCGCATCGATGCCCATGGCCGGGTGATCTGGCTGGAGGCTTCGTACAATCCGATTTTCGATGCCCATGACGTGTTGTACAAAGTGGTCAAGTTCGCCACGGTCATCACCGATCAGGTCAACCAGGAGCAGGCCGTGGCCGAGGCGGCGGATGTCGCCTACAGCACCTCGCTGGGTACCGATGTCAGTGCCCGCAAGGCCACCGAGGTGGTCACCCAGACCGTCAGCGTGATGCGTGGCCTGGAGGCCTCGATGCAAGAGGCGGCCGAAGGCATCCAGGCACTGGATACCCAGTCACGGGTGATCGGTTCGATCATCAAGACCATCAGCGACATCGCCGGGCAGACCAACCTGCTGGCGCTTAACGCCGCCATCGAAGCGGCTCGCGCGGGCGAACAAGGGCGGGGCTTTGCGGTGGTTGCCGACGAAGTGCGCCAATTGGCCTCGCGCACCAGCACCGCCACCGAGGAAATCGCCCGGGTGGTGCAGCAGAACGAACAACTGGCGCAGGCGGCGGTGGCGATCATCGACACCAGCAAGCGCCAGGCCGAACAGGGGCTGGCGCTGGCGGACGAAACAGGCAGCGTGATTGTCGAGATCCAGGATGGGGCGAAGCGAGTGGTGGATGTGGTGGGGCAGTTTTCCAGCCGCTTGGGTCAGTAAAACCCAGGCCAGGCGCATTTCTTCCCTGTGGGAGCGGGCAAGCCCGCGAAGCAGGCGCCGCGGTGGCTGGCACGGGCTTCGCCCGTGTTCGCGGGCGTGCCCGCTCCCACTCCCACTCCCACTCCCACTCCCACTCCCACTCCCACAGGGGCCTAGGGATCAGGTGCGCTCCCGCACCCAGAACAACGTAGCCCCGGCCACCGCCGCCGGCATCATCAGCACGTTCACCCCCGGGATCATCAGCGCCAGGTAGGTAATCCCGCCAAAGCCCAGGCTCTGCCAGCGCTTCTGCCGTAGCCAGGCCAGCATGTCCTGCCAGCTCATCTTGTTGTTGTCCGCCGGATAGTCGATGTACTGAATGGCCATCATCCACACACCGAAGATCAGCCACAGCGGCGCCGCCACCACGTTGACCACCGGGATCAGTGACAAGATGAACAGGCCGATGGCGCGTGGCAGGAAGTAGCCCAGTTTGCGCATTTCGCGGCTGAAGGTGCGCGGTACCATGGCCACCAGCTCGCCCCAGCTGAACGCCGGGAAGGTGTCTTCGCCACGTACCACCACCTCGACCTTTTCCGCCAGAAAGCCGTTGAACGGCGCGGCGATGATGTTGGCCACCAGGGTGAAGGTGAAGAACACCATCAGCAGCAGCAAGGCAACGAACAGCGGCCAAAGGATGTAGCTGAGGAAGCTCAGCCAGTCAGGCAGCGTTGGCATCAAGGCATCGAGCCACAGGCCGAACTGGTGGCCAGCGAAGTAGATCAGGCCACCGAACAGCAGCAGGTTGACCGTGAGCGGCAGCAGCACGAACAACCGCAGGTTGGGGCTCAGCACCAGTTTCAGGCCTTCACGCAGGTATTGGGGGCCAGAGAGGACAGGGGCTTGCATCGAGAGACTCCGCAGAGAAGGAAAACGCGCTGACCTTACCGAGTTTGCCGCGCCGACGAAAGGCGGGTAGTGGGCGGGAAACGGGCTGTAACAAAAGCGCCAGCGGCTTGGCTATCGATGAAATCGCAGCATAGACGATGCCTATGAGGTGGATTGTCGAAGGATATTTCCTTAATCTTTGCGACCTCGCTACAGTGCGCTCAACTTTCCGCTTTCTGGGCCTGCGCGTTGTAGCCTTCCCCAAGTGCTGCGTGGGTCCTTTTTAATTTTCCAGCTGGCGCCGCCGGTACACCGATACCGGCCCGCTCGACAGGAGTTCGACATGTCTGAAGTACGTCATTCGCGCGTCATCATTCTCGGTTCCGGCCCTGCCGGTTACAGCGCCGCGGTCTACGCCGCCCGTGCCAACCTCAAGCCGCTGCTGATCACTGGCATGCAGGCCGGTGGCCAGCTGACCACCACCACCGAAGTCGACAACTGGCCTGGCGACCCCCACGGCCTGACCGGCCCGGCCCTGATGCAGCGCATGCAAGAGCACGCCGAGCGTTTCGAAACCGAAATCGTCTTCGACCACATCAACGCTGTCGACCTGGCCAGCAAGCCGTTCACCCTGCAGGGTGACAGCGGCAAGTACACCTGCGACGCGCTGATCATCGCCACTGGCGCCAGCGCTCGCTACCTGGGCCTGCCTTCGGAAGAAACCTTCATGGGCAAGGGCGTTTCGGCCTGCGCTACCTGCGACGGTTTCTTCTACCGCAACAAGCCGGTCGCCGTGGTCGGTGGTGGCAACACTGCCGTGGAAGAGGCGCTGTACCTGGCCAATATCGCCAGCAAAGTGACCTTGGTACACCGTCGCGAGACCTTCCGTGCCGAGAAGATCCTGGTCGACAAGCTGAACGCCCGAGTGGCCGAAGGCAAAATCGAGCTCAAGCTCAACGCCACCCTGGACGAAGTGCTGGGTGACAACATGGGCGTGACCGGTGCGCGCCTGAAGAACAACGACGGCAGCAGCGACGAAATCAAGGTCGACGGCGTGTTCATCGCCATTGGCCACACCCCGAACACTTCGCTGTTCGAAGGCCAGCTGACCCTGAAAGACGGGTATCTGGTGGTCAACGGTGGCCGTGAAGGCAATGCCACCGCCACCAACGTCGAGGGCGTGTTCGCCGCAGGTGACGTGGCTGACCACGTTTACCGCCAGGCCATTACCTCGGCTGGCGCTGGTTGCATGGCGGCATTGGATGTTGAGCGTTATCTGGACGGGTTGGGCAACGCCTGATTCTGGCTTGAGGGCGCTGGGGCCGCTTTGCGGCCCATTCGCAGCACAAGGCTGCTCCTACACGCGAATGGGTCGCGAGCGCGCCCCCCAACAAAAAACCGGCTTTCAGCCGGTTTTTTGTTGTCTGCAATCAGCTCACAGGCTCAAACGCATCGACAGGTCCACCGCCTTCACATCCTTGGTCATCGCCCCGATCGAGATGTAGTCCACCCCAGTTTCGGCAATGACCCGCAAGGTCGTTTCGTTCACCCCGCCACTGGCCTCCAGCTTGGCCTTGCCGGCGTTGATACGCACCGCTTCGCGCATTTCATCCAGGTTCAGCTCGTCGAGCATGACGATATCCGCGCCAGCGGCCAGCGCCTCGCGCAGTTCTTCCAGGCTCTCCACCTCGATTTCCACAGGCTTGCCCGGCGCGATGCGGTGTGCCGCCGCCACGGCTTCGGCTACGCCGCCACTGGCGGCAATGTGGTTTTCCTTGATCAGGAAGGCGTCGTACAGGCCGATGCGGTGGTTGTCGCAACCCCCGCAGGTCACTGCGTACTTCTGCGCCAGGCGCAGGCCTGGCAGGGTCTTGCGGGTGTCCAGCAGGCGCACCTGGGTGCCTGCCACCAGGTCGGCGAGCAAGCGTGCACGGGTGGCGACACCCGACAGCATCTGCAAGAAGTTCAGCGCACTGCGCTCACCGCTCAGCAGCGAACGGGCCGGGCCTTCCAGGTGAAACAGCGGTTGATTGGCAGTAGCCCGCTCACCGTCGGCCACCTGCCAGTGCACTGCAACACGCGGATCGAGCTGACGGAACACGGCATCGACCCAGGCGGTGCCGGCGATCACGCAGTCTTCGCGGGTGATGATGGTCGCCTTGGCCAGGCGCTCGGCCGGGATCAACTGTGCGGTGATATCGCCACTGCCGATGTCCTCCAACAGTGCGCGGCGCACGTTGGCTTCGATTTCAGCGGTCAGGTCGGCAAGGCGTAGGTTCGGCATGGTCGGCTCCACAAGCTAGATGCCCGCGATTATAGGGCAGGGGGCTTGTGTGTACAGCCGCCTAGGCGATGACCTTTGGTCGGGCGTCCTGAGCAATGGGTACGGAACGGGGTCTGCAGGTAGCTCGTGAAACGGCGCTGGCAGCTGTGCGAAATTTTATCGATAATAGCGACCAGTATTTGGCGTCATAGCTTTGACGATTTTCAAGCCCCTCCGGGCAAGACACCCTGCAAGGAGTCCAGGATGCAAAAAGAAGGCAAGGTGGTGCCCTTGGCGGCAGCCATCGACCGAGGGGGGCGCACGCCTCTACCTTGCCTTCCGGTATTGTTGCTGCAGGTTCGCGACAAGGCCGCCTTGCAGTTGCGCCAAGGCTTGCAGGACTTGTTCGACAATGCCGATGACACGCTCTTCGAAATGGCCGACAAGGCCTTGGACCGTGGTGACCAGAACCTGTACTTCGAGGCCATGCGCGACCTGCGCTTGAAGCGCAAAAGTATCGAACGTGGTTTCCTCGATACGTTCTACGACACCTTTGCGCGTATCGGCCAGGTCGACCTGCTGGCGCACCTGGTCGAACCGGGCAACCCGGGCAGCAAGGCTCAGGCGGAGCGGGCCGCCGCCATCGATGGCATGGTGGCGCGGGTGTTGTCACGCGATGGCATTGCCTTGCAGCAGCTGGGTTTGCGCTTGCAGGCGCTGCTCGACCGGCCACTGTACGAACAGCACAACCCCTTGGGGCCTGCCGCGTTATGCAGTTACTTCCTCGATGCCGGGCGTAACCTGGGGGTTGGCTTGCCGGTCAAGCTGGTGCTGCTCAAGCTGTTCGAGCGCTATGTGCTGCGCGATGCCGATGTGATTTATGGCGAAGCCAACCAACTGTTGGCCGCCGCCGGTGTGCTGCCCGAACTGCAACCTGCACCGCGACGGCGGGCAGAAGACCGGCGCATGTGTGCACGACGCGGGCCGGAGAACCTCGGCCAGGCGGTGGGCGCGGATGTGGCAGGGCAGGCCCTGTTTGCCTCGTTGCAGGCGCTACTGGCCCCGGTGCGCGGGCAGTTTGCCCCGCGCTTGCAGGCGGTGTCCGCCGCTCAACCGATCAGTTGCGCCGACCTGCTTCGGCTGCTTTCACATTTGCAGCACTACGTGCCCGCCACCCACGAAGCCGATGACTTCGACCTCGGCCAGCAGCTTGAGCAACTGCTGTTGCGGGTCAGCGTGCGCAGCGGCACGCGCCGGCGCCTTGCCGTAGCCGACGAAGACATGATCAACCTGGTTGGCCTGCTGTTTGCGTTCATCCAGGACGACGACAACCTGCCGGCCAGCCTGCGGGCGCTGATTGCGCGTCTGCATATACCACTGCTCAAAGTGGCCTTGCTGGACAAGGGGCTGTTCAGTCGGGCCAGCCATCCGGCGCGCCGGCTGCTCAACGAAATCGCCGGTGCGGCGATTGGCTGGGAGTACGGTAGCGAAGGCCAGCGTGACAGCTTGCACTTGCGGGTAGAGCGTATCGTCCAGCGCCTGCTCAATGATTTTGCCGAAGATGCCAGCCTGTTCACCGAGCTGCTCGATGACTTCCTGGTGTTCAACCAGGATGAGCGGCGGCGCAACGAGTTGCTGGAGCAACGCACCCGTGACGCCGAAGAAGGCCGTGCCCGGGCGCTGCAGGCCAGGCAACAGGTGCAGCATGTGCTCAACCAGCGCCTGCGGGGTCGAGTGTTGCCGCAGGTGGTGGTGCAAATGCTGGTACAGGCTTGGAGCCAGGTATTGCTGCTGGCCTGGCTGAAACAGGGCGAGGCCTCCCAGGCCTGGTGCGACGCGTTGCAGACGATGGACACGTTACTGGCCAGCATCACCGCGCCCCATGAGCCGCAAGCCTTGCTACAACAAGTGCCTGGCCTGCTCAAGGCGCTGCGCGATGGCTTGGCCAGCGTGGCCCTGGACGCACTGGCGACCCGCGAGTTCTTCCTGCAGTTGGAGCAATTGCACCTGCGCGCCTGCGCAGGTACCGAGGTGCTGTCGGGTGGCCAGGGGCTCCCCCTGGCTGACGTGCTCGTGGCCGAAGAGATTGTGCTGGCGATAGCCGAAGAGCCCGCCTGCGCGCCGCTGCAGGTCGCCGACGGGCAAGCAGTAGCACTGCGCCAGGCTCAGCGCCTGCGTATGGGGACCTGGGTCGAGGCGCTCGATGAAGACGAACCACTGCGCTGCAAGCTGGTGGCGCGCATCGACAGCAGTGACCGGCTGGTGTTCGCCAACCGCACCGGCATGAAAGTGCGCGAATGGAGCAGCGTCAGCTTGGCGCAGGCTCTGCAACGTGGCGAAGTGCGCGTGCTGGATGATGGGCTGTTGTTCGATCGAGCACTGGAAGCGGTGCTCGACAGCTTGCGGCAAGGCCCGGTGCAATAGGCGGCGGCATTACAATCATTCACATGCACAGGGCGTTGACCACAGGGCATACTGTTGCCTTGTTCATGGCGTTTTCAGGATCTGCCCCATGCAATTGGACCGTGCCACTGGCTGGTTCCACGGAATTGGAATCACCCACTGCCCCTCGCCGAATTTCAATGCGCGCCCCGACGGCGAATCGATTTCCCTGCTGGTTATCCACAATATCAGCCTGCCCCCGGCCTGTTTCGGCACCGGCAAGGTGCAGCAGTTTTTCCAGAACCGCCTGGACCCCGATGAACACCCGTACTTTGCCAGCATCAACCACCTGACCGTGTCGGCGCACCTGTTCGTCGAGCGCGACGGCGCGGTGACCCAATTCGTGTCGCTGCGTGACCGAGCCTGGCACGCGGGGGTGTCGAGCTTCGACGGGCGTGAAGGTTGCAACGACTTTTCCATCGGCATCGAACTGGAAGGTACCGACGACCTGCCCTATACCGATGCCCAGTATGCGGTGCTTGAGCACCTTACTCGGCACATCCGCGGTGCCTGGCCGGCCATCGACCTGAGCCGCATCCAGGGCCATAGCGACATCGCCCCGCAGCGCAAGACCGACCCCGGCCCGGCCTTCGACTGGCCGCGCTACCGCCAGGCGCTGCAGCACAATGAGGACGAGGCATGAGTTTTCTGGTGTTGTTGCTGGCGCTGTGGGTCGAGAAGTTCTCGGCCCTGCGCCATCAGGTGCAGCGCGACGGGTTCTTCCTTGGCGAACTGGCGCGTCTTGAGCGCAGCGGAAAAGTGCACCCATGGTGGACACTGGCCATCCTGGTGTTGGCGCCGGTAGCGCTGCTGGTATTGCTGCTGCATGTGCTGGAGCCAGTGGCCTATGGCTTGCTGGCCTTGCCGGTGCACCTGCTGGTGCTCATCTACAGCCTGGGCCGTGGCGATGCCAAGGCTTCGCTGGGCCCGTTCCGCGATGCCTGGCGACGGGGCGACGATCAGGCGGCGCTGCATGTGGCCGAGCGTGATCTGGGGCTGGTCGCCGATGAACCACACAGCTTGCTGGTACGGGTACAGGGTAACCTGCTGTGGCAGGTCTACCAGGGCTTCTTCGCGGTGATCTTCTGGTATTTCGTGTTGGGCCCTGGTGCGGCGCTGGCTTATCGACTGCTGGCGCTGTGTGGCGAGCACAGCAACCAGCCGGCACTGAAGGCGCGTGCCGAGCAGCTGCGGCACATCATGGACTGGCTGCCGGTACGGATGCTGGCGCTGAGCTTTGCCCTGGTGGGCAACTTCCTCGCGGTAACCCGGGTGATGCTGCACGAGGTGCTCAACTGGCACATCAGCGCCGCGCATCTGGTGGCCCGGGTGGGGCGCATTGCCGATGACATCCCTGAGGAAGAAGACAGCCAGCGCGGGTTGGGGCGGCTGGACAGCCTGTGGGAGCTGCTGCTGCGGTGTGCGGTGTTGTGGTATGCCGGGTTTGCGCTGTGGACGGTGCTGGTCTGAACTGATTCATTGGCCTCTTCGCGGGCCTGCCCGCTCCCACAGGTTCAGTGCTTACCTCAAGGCATGCGCAATCCCTGTGGGAGCGGGCATGCCCGCGGAGAGGCCGGGACAAGCAGGACA
>NZ_JBLUPS010000010.1:0-219534 GCF_048068035.1 Pseudomonas sp. NY11955 | reverse complement strand
TGTCACCGACACCACCGACGAAGTGATCGCGAAACTGACCGCGACGCCATCGGTCACCGAAGGCGGCGTGATCACCTACACCGTGACGCTGACCAACAAAGACGGCCTGCCGATCGACAAGCACGGCGCCCTGACCTTTACCCTGGACGATGGCAAAACCACCATCACCATCCCGGCCAACGGTACTTCTGGCACCGCCACGGTCACCGCCCCGGACAACGTCTACGTCGGCACCAACCCTGCGATCGTCAAAGCGATCGCCACGGTCAGCGGCGTTGATGTGGACAAGTTCGAGAAGCTGACCCTGGACAAAACCGAGGTCAAAACCACTGTCACCGACGAGCCTGGCTCGGGTGTTCCTGGCGACAACAACCAGGGCGACCTGGTCAAAGTCACCATCACCGCCGACCAGACCTCGGTGGCCGAGAACGTCAAACCGACCTTTACCGTGCACATCAACCAAGCGTTGGCCAACGACCTGGTCGTGACCCTGAGCAACAACGCCCAGGTCACCATCAAAGCCGGCGATACCAGCGTTAAATATGAGCACGCGGCTCAGGGCGACGACGTCTACAAAGACTCGGGTGAAATCAGCCTGGGCATCAAGTCGGCCGCCGACATCGGCAACCGTCCGTTCGAGAACCTGCAGCTTGGCGATGCGGCGAAGGTCAGTGTCACCGACACCACCGACGAAGTGATCGCAAAACTGACCGCGACCCCGTCGGTCACCGAAGGCGGCGTGATCACCTACACCGTGACGCTGACCAACAAAGACGGCCTGCCAATCAACAACCACTCGGCGCTGACCTTCACGCTGAGCGATGGCAAAACCACCATCACCGTGCCGGCCAACGGCACCGTGGGCACTGCCACCGTGACCGCCCCGGACAACGTCTACGTCGGCGCCAACGACCCTGTGATCAAGTCGATCGCTACGGTCAGCGGTACTGATGTCGACAAGTTCGAGAAGCTGACCCTGGACAAAACCGAGGTCAAAACCACTGTCACCGACGAGCCTGGCTCGGGTGTGCCTGGCGACAACAACCAGGGCGACCTGGTCAAAGTCACCATCACCGCCGACCAGACCTCGGTGGCCGAGAACGTCAAACCGACCTTCACCGTGCACATCAACCAAGCGTTGGCCAACGACCTGGTCGTGACCCTGAGCAACAACGCCCAGGTCACCATCAAAGCCGGCGACACCAGCGTCAAGTACGAGCACGCGGCACAGGGCGATGACGTCTACAAAGACTCGGGCGAAATCAGCCTGGGCATCAAGTCGGCCGCCGACATTGGCAACCGTCCGTTCGAGAACCTGCAGCTGGGCGATGCGGCGAAGGTCGGTGTCACCGACACCACCGACGAAGTGATCGCGAAACTGACCGCGACGCCATCGGTCACCGAAGGCGGCGTGATCACCTACACCGTGACGCTGACCAACAAAGACGGCCTGCCAATCAACAACCACTCGGCGCTGACCTTCACGCTGAACGATGGCAAAACCACCATCACC
The DNA here is from genome assembly GCF_048068035.1 of Pseudomonas sp. NY11955. NCBI lineage: Bacteria > Pseudomonadati > Pseudomonadota > Gammaproteobacteria > Pseudomonadales > Pseudomonadaceae > Pseudomonas > Pseudomonas sp. NY11955. The sequence goes on along the minus strand of NZ_JBLUPS010000010.1, from coordinate 218,021 downwards.
GTGCCGGCCAACGGCACCGTGGGCACTGCCACCGTGACCGCCCCGGACAACACCTACGTCGGTGCCAACGACCCTGTGATCAAGTCGATTGCTACGGTCAGCGGGACGGATGTCGACAAGTTCGAGAAGCTGACCCTGGACAAGACTTCGGTCACCACCACCGTCCTCGACAACGACCACCTGCCGGTTTCGCCTGGCGGTGCGGTATTTGGTGTTGAAGACACCGACTACGTGTTCGCCTGGAGTGATTTCAAAGTCACCGATGCCGATGGCAACACTGGCCTGTCCGTGACCATTACCTCGCTCCCGGCCGCCGGCAGCCTGCAGTTCTTCAACGGTACCGCATGGGTGAATGTGGCCGTTGGCCAGGTGGTCAGCCAGGCGGATATCACTGCCAAGAACCTGAAGTTCGTTCCGGCCCTCAACCAGTCAGGTGCGGACAACTACGGCGGCAATGGCGTGGGTAACCAGCAGGCCGACTACGCGCAGTTCAAGTTCAAGCCGAACGATGGCACCAACCTGGGCAGCGAAGTAACCATGAAGGTCGACATCAGCCCGGTTGCGGATAAACCGACCCTGAGCTTCGGCAGCGCGGATATCGACTCCAAAGGCCTGACCAAGGAAGTCTGGACCAGCCTCAAAGGCTTGGGTACGGGCGGCAATGGCATCACCGGCGAAGACCTGAAAACGGTATTTGCCAACTCTGGCAATGCCAACTCCAGCAGCACCACCACCAACGTGCAGTCCGATGGCAGCGTCACCGCTGGCACCGGCTCGAAAACGTCGGGCCTGATCTACCTGGAAGCCGGCAAGACCTACACCTTCAGCGGTACCGCTGACGACAGCTTCGTGGTCACCATTGGTGGCAAGACCGTGGTCACGGCCACCTGGGGCGCGGGTGGCCAGGTTTCGGGCACCTTCACCCCGAACACCAGCGGCTACTACCCAATCGAGGTCTACCATGCCAACCAGTCTGGTCCAGGCAGCTATGACCTGAACATCCAGGTAGGCTCCGGTGCTGTCACTGACCTGAGCAGCTCGAACGTCAAGATGTACCAGAACGTGACCGAGATGGCCAACGCTGGCCTGGGCGTGTCCGACCTGCACACCGTGAATGGTCAGAGCTACTACGACGGCTACAAACTCAACGAAGGGCCGGAAGGTGGCTCGGTGAAACTGGTCGGCATTACCACCGCCCTGACCGATACCGACGGTTCCGAAACCCTGAACGTGACCCTCAGCGGTATCCCGAAAGGTACCGTGCTGAGCGATGGTGCAGGCCATACCGTGACGGTGGGCAGCAGCCCGGTCGATGTGACTGGCTGGAAACTCAGCGGGTTGACCCTGACGCCGCCGGCCTACTACAAAGGCTCGTTCGACATCACTGTCACCTCGACCGCTACCGAAAGCCTGGGCGGTTCGGCCATCACCACCGGCAACATCCCGGTGACGGTGTACCCCGCGACCTACAAGGCCAGCGTAGGCACCTCGGGCAACGACACCATGACCGGCAGCGAAGGCAACGACATCATTGTCTCCGACGTGTCGGGCCTGAACGTGGTCCAGGGCAAGAACTACAACATCGCCTTCATGGTCGACAGCTCGGGCAGTATGAGCGACAAGTCGATTGCCGATGCGAAGACGCAGTTGGCCTCGGTGTTCAATTCGCTCAAGGCCAGCCTGGGTTCCGATACCTCGGGTACCGTGAACATCTTCCTGGTGGACTTCGACACTCAGGTGAACAAGAACGTGGCGGTGAACCTTGCCGACCCGGATGCCTTGAGCAAGCTGCAAGCGGTATTGAACTCGATGGTGGGTGGCTACAACGGTGGTGGCACCAACTATGAAGACGCGTTCAAGACCACGTCCAACTTCTTCAACAGCACCATGGCGACCAGTAACAAAGGTGCGGAGAACCTGACTTACTTCATTACCGACGGTAAGCCAACCTACTACCAGAGCGGGGAGTCCACCAACCCTAGCCTGTGGAAGAATGGCAAGAACCTGGATGATGTGGTCAACGTCAACAACTACAAGATGGGCGATACCTTCAGTGCCTGGGCCGACAGCACGCACAAGGTCGAGATCAGCAGTAGTGGCGTAGTCAAAGTGCTGACCTACACCGAGAAAAAAGGTGAGTTGGTGTATGACTCCACCAAGACGGTTGGCACCCTGCATGCACAGGGGGATGGCACCTATGAATTCTCCAGCCTGGGGGGTACTGGCTACGCAGACTACTGGAACTACGTGGATTCGGCGGCGGGTTCCACTGCGAGCTTCGCAGTGCTGGGCGGCACCAACGGCTTGAGTAAAGTGCAGGCCATCGGCCTGAACAGCGATGTCACGCTGAACGACCTAAAACCTTACGACAGCGCTGGCAAGCCACAGACCAACATCGACCCGTCCGACCTGGCGAAGGCGATTCTTGGCCACTCCGAAGCAACGGTACCAGGTGCCGACACCATCGATGGTGGCAATGGCAACGACATCATCTTCGGTGACTTGATCACCCTCAACGGCGTTGTCAGCGAGGGCTACCAGGCCCTGCAGACCTACGTTGCGCAGAAGAGCGGTGTCGAGGTCAGCTCCGTCACCACCAGCAATGTCCACCAGTACATCACCGAGCACTACACCGAGTTCGATATCTCCGGTGCCAAAGACGGCAATGACATCCTGTCTGGCGGCAATGGCAACGACATCCTCTTCGGCCAAGGTGGTAACGACACCCTCGATGGTGGCAGAGGCAACGACATCCTGCTGGGCGGTACCGGCAATGACACCCTCATCGGTGGCCATGGCGACGATATCCTGATCGGTGGCAGCGGTGCCGACACCTTCGTGTGGAAGGCTGGCGATTTCGGCAACGACGTCATCAAGGACTTCAAGCTGAGCGACAAGGACAAGATCGACTTGAGCGATCTGCTGCAGGGCGAGAAAGGCAGCACCATCGACAATTACCTGAAGCTCACCACGGTGGACGGCACGACCACGCTGCAGGTCAGCAGCGAAGGCAAGCTCAACGCCGCCGGGGGCCTGGCAAATGCCGATGTGACCATCAAGCTGGAAGGGGTGAACTGGTCCAACACCACGATCAACTCGTTGATCAGCGGTGCTGACCCAACCATCATCATCCATAACAAGGACAGCTGATGCGCTAACGGGCTGCTCTGCAGCCCAATCGCCGGCAAGCCGGCTCCCACAGATACAGCACAAGCCATTAAGGCATGCGCGGCATCTGTAGGAGCAGCCTTGTGCTGCGAAGAGGCCATTTCAGGCTGAAGCTGATCTTGAGCCCTACGGTCCTCTTCGCAGCACAAGGCTGCTCCTACAGGCACGGCGCCGATCAGACGACCTACGCTGTACCTGTGGGAGCTGGCTTGCCGGCGATTGGCCGCACGGCGGCCACAGCCCTTTCGCACCATCTTCCGACAGCGCATACTCTGGCGCCGGGCCTGCGTGCCCGGTGATCTTTGCCTATGCTGCTGTCTACCAACAAGGAACCAACGTGACGAGGGACACCGCCATGTTCTACGTGCAACGCGACGCTGCCGGCCAGTTGCTGCGGGTAGAAGCAGCCGCTTTTGACCAGTTCACCGAAATGCTCCCTGCCGACCATGCCGATATCCAGGAGTGGTTTGCCGACGACGTCGTGGAAAACAGCCTCAACCAGCTCAAGCAAAGTGACTTGGACATGATCCGCGTGCTTGAGGACTTGATCGATGTGCTGACCGCCAAAGGTGTGTTCAAGATCACCGACCTGCCCGCCGGTGCCCAGGCCAAGCTGCTCAACCGCTCCACCGCGCGCAAGGCGCTCAGCAGCCTGAACAACCTCATCGATGAAGAAGAGCAGGGCGGGCTGATCTGATCGCGAACCGCCCGAGCCCAGTGCTATGGTTATTTCTTAAAGGTATTTAAAATATTTCTCTTATGACTTTATAGTCACTTCCACTGCGTACCCGTCGACCAATCGATGCGCCGCACGACTTGAACCCACACGGGAAATCCCCGTGCGTTTCTGATCGTTGCGCGCCGTTTAAGTCGCGCACTGCGTGGGAGTGAAAAATGTCAGCCGCCTCGAACGCCTTGTCGACCATCGACAGCGCCCAGCCGCAATCCTTCGAAATCCGCCCGTTCTCCGGTGCCGTCGGCGCCGAGATCATCGGCCTGGACCTGGCCAGGCCAGTCAGCAGCGAGGATTTCGCCCGTATTCATCGCGCCCACCTCGACCACCATGTACTGGTGTTCCGCGACCAGCGCATCAGCCCGCAACAGCAGATTGCCTTCAGCCGCCGCTTCGGTGAGTTGCAGATCCATGTGCTCAAGCAGTTCCTGCTGACAGGTCACCCCGAGATCCTGATCGTTTCCAATATCATCGAAAACGGCCACAACATCGGCCTGGGCGATGCCGGCAAGTTCTGGCACTCGGACCTGTCGTACAAAACGCTGCCCAGCCTCGGCTCCATGCTGCATGCCCAGGAACTGCCCAGCGAAGGCGGCGATACCCTGTTCGCGGACATGCACAAAGCCTGGGACGGCGTACCCGACGCCCTGCGTAAAGTGGTCGAGGGCCGCAGTGCCGCTCACTCCTACACCGCCCGTTACGCCGAGACCAAATTCGAAGGCAACTGGCGCCCGACACTGACGGCCGAACAATTGGCCCAGGTACAGGAAGTCATCCACCCGGTGGTTCGCACCCACCCGGAAAATGGCCGCAAGGCCCTGTTCGTCAGTGAAGGCTTCACCACCCGCATCGTCGGTCTGCCAGACGACGAAAGCCACGACGTGCTGCAACAGCTGTACGCCCTGAGCGTGCTGGAACAGAACATCTACCGCCACCAGTGGCAGCCCCATGACCTGGTCTTCTGGGACAACCGCTCGCTGATCCACCTGGCCGCTGGCTGCCCCGCACACCTGCGGCGCAAGCTGTACCGCACCACCATCCAGGGCGATGCCCCGTTCTGACGACTGAGGAACCCCATCATGCGCAAATCCATCAGCCGCCTGGCGGCAAGCATTGGCCTGGGCGCGAGCCTGGTCGTCGGCAGCCTGGCCGCCCCCGCCGTGGCCCAGGCCGAAGGCAAGATCCGCATCGCCGAGCAGTTCGGCATCGTTTACCTGCTGCTGAACGTGGTGCGTGACCAGCACCTGATCGAGAAGCACGGCAAGGAGCAGGGCATCGACATCGATGTCGACTGGGCCCAGTTGTCGGGTGGTTCGGCCATCAACGATGCACTGCTGTCCGGCTCGGTGGACATCGCCGGTGCCGGCGTGGGCCCTCTGCTGACCGTCTGGGACCGCACCAAAGGGCGGCAGAACGTCAAAGCCGTGGCCTCGCTGGGCAACTTCCCGTACTACCTGGTCAGCAGCAACCCCAGCGTGAAGACCATCGCCGACATCTCCGACAAGGACCGCATTGCCGTGCCGGCGGTAGGTGTTTCGGTGCAGTCGCGCTTCCTGCAGTACGCCGCCGCCCAGCAGTGGGGCGACAAGGAATACAACCGCCTCGACAAATACACTCTGGCCGTACCGCACCCGGATGCCACCGCCGCGCTGCTGGCCGGCGGCACCGAGCTGAACGGGCACTTCTCCAACCCGCCGTTCCAGGACCAGGTGCTGGCCAACAAGGACGTGCACGTGGTGCTCAACAGCTACGACCTGCTTGGGCCCAACTCGCCGACCTTGCTGTTCGCCACCGAAAAATTCCGCAAGGACAACCCCAAAACCTACAAGGCCTTTGTCGACGCCCTGGCCGAAGCCGCAGACTTCGCGCAAAAGGACAAGGCCGCCGCTGCCGATACCTACATCCGCGTGACCAAGGCCAAGATCGACCGCGACGCGCTGATCAAGCTGATCGACAACCCGCAGTACGAATTCACCGTCACGCCAAAGAACACCTACAAGCTGGCCGATTTCCTCTATCGGGTAGGCGCTATCAAGCACAAGCCGGAATCGTGGAAGGACTACTTCTTCCAGGATGAACGCCCGCTGCAGGGGAGCTGACCGACCATGACCGCCCCATTGCCAGGCCACACGGCCAGCAACCTGAGCCGTGTCGCAACGCCACCTTTGCTCAAGGTGGATAACCTCAGCCTCGAATACCGCACCGCGCAACGCGTGGTGCGCGCCACCCACCAGGTCAGCTTCGAAGTCGACCGTGCCGACCGTTTCGTGCTGCTCGGCCCCTCCGGTTGCGGCAAGTCCACCTTGCTCAAAGCCGTTGCCGGTTTCATCCAGCCACAGGAAGGGCAGATTCTGCTGCAGGGCCAGACGGTCCGCGGCCCAGGCCCTGACCGCATCGTGGTGTTCCAGGAGTTCGATCAACTGCCGCCGTGGAAAACGGTGAAGCAGAACGTCATGTTCCCGTTGCTGATATCTGGCCAGCTCAAGCGCGCAGAAGCCGAAGAGAGGGCATTGCATTACCTGGAGAAGGTCGGCCTGTCCGCCTTCGCCGATGCCTATCCGCACACCCTGTCGGGCGGTATGAAGGCACGCGTGGCGATTGCCAGGGCGTTGGCCACCCAGCCGAAGATTCTGCTGATGGACGAGCCATTTGCAGCACTGGACGCGCTGACCCGGCGCAAGATGCAGGAAGAACTGCTGCTGCTGTGGGAGGAGGTGCGTTTCACCCTGTTGTTCGTCACGCATTCCATCGAAGAGGCGCTGGTGGTCGGCAATCGAATCCTGCTGTTGTCGCCGCACCCGGGGCGGGTGAGGGCTGAAGTGCACAGCCATCAATACGACCTGGGCAGCCTGGGCGGCAGCGACTTCCAGGCCAGTGCCAGGCGTATCCACCGCTTGTTGTTCGATGAGGCAGACGTCCCGGAACAGCCCGACGACCTTGGCTTCAACGATATCCGCATCGCCTACTGACAGGAGCTTCAGCCATGACCACTACACCTGTACGCCAGGAATACGAGGTGCAGCTGCCGCCCCTGCTCAGTGTGCCTGTAGAACGCCAACTCCCCTTGGCGCAACGCCTGTGGCAGCAAGGCTGGCTGCGCAAGGCGGTTATCCTGCTGGTGATCGCCGTGCTGTGGGAGGCCGTTGCCCGCTACCAGGGCAATGACCTGCTGCTGCCCGGTTTCCTGCAAACCGCCGCGGCCCTTTGGGACGGCCTGATCAGTGGCGAACTGCCCGCCAAGGTCGGGGTTTCGCTGGTGATACTGCTCAAGGGCTATGTGCTGGGCATCGTCTTGGCCTTCGCCCTGACCAGCCTGGCGGTCTCGACCCAACTGGGGCGAGACTTGCTGGGCACGTTGACCTCGATGTTCAACCCGTTGCCGGCCATTGCCCTGCTGCCGCTGGCCTTGCTGTGGTTCGGGCTGGGTGACAACAGCCTGATCTTCGTGCTGGTTCACTCGGTGCTGTGGGCACTGGCGCTGAATACCTATGCCGGTTTCCTCGGTGTGTCGGAAACGCTGCGCATGGCTGGCCGCAACTATGGCCTGAAAGGGCTGCGGTTGGTGCTGCACATCCTGGTGCCGGCAGCCTTGCCGTCGATCTTGTCGGGGTTCAAGATCGGCTGGGCGTTCGCCTGGCGCACGCTGATCGCTGCCGAGTTGGTGTTTGGTGCCAGCAGCGGCAAAGGCGGGCTGGGCTGGTACATCTTCCAGAACCGCAACGAGCTGTATACCGACAAGGTGTTTGCTGGGTTGGCGGTGGTGATCCTGATCGGTTTGCTGGTGGAAGGGTTGGTGTTCAATACCCTGGAGCGGCTGACCGTGCGGCGCTGGGGGATGCAGCGGTAGTGCACAGGCTTGTGCTGGCCTCATCGCGGGCAAGCCCGCTCCTACAGGTTTTGATCAACCTGTGTGGGCGCTGGTTTGCCGGCGATCGGGCCGGTACAGGCTATTGACTCTGGTATTGAGCAGCCGCACTGCTCAAAATCTTGCCAATTTCCTCCCGCAAGCCGGCAGGCTGCTCCACCACCACCCCATCCCCATGGCTCAACAGCCACCAGCGCAACGGCCAGCCGTCACTCACTGTGGCCCGGAACCGATGCCCTTGTTCCAGTGCGGTCAGTTGCATATCGTTGCTCAGCGGTGCAACCCGCAACTGCCGCGCCAGTGCATCACTGATCCGCGCCACCAACTCAACGCCCTCACCCTGCGCCGGTTGCAACGCATCCCCTCGCAGATGCGTGAGCAAGTCGAAATTACCGCGCAACTCGCCCACCGCACTGGCCGACCAATGCCAGCCAAACGGAATGCTTTTGTCATTGCGCTCCAGCGGAAAGATCAGCGACAACTCATTGAGGTCGCGTTCGACGGTGCGTTTGCTGACCGTAAAACCCACATCGCGCAGGCCCCACACCAATTCGGCGCTGGTAATGCCTGGCGAGCGGCTGGGCAGCAGGCGCAGCAGCGCCCACTGTCGGCTGAGGGTGGCGCGAGTGGTGGCGAACGGCAAAAGATAACGTCCTTGTCTAGGCTTGCCGCAATAGGATGGCGGCACGCGAGGGGCATGGCAATTGGCCACAGCTTGCTCAGATCAAGGAAGTCGCATTTGGTTGCCTCGTGCCGAATCGTTCGCGACAGGTTTTGACGTGACATCACGCAGAATCACGCCTCATCACAGCCGAAGGTTGGGGTTGTGCGTCGTTCAATGAGGATGAACATGTCTGCTGCCAGCAATATCCATTCGCTGCTTGCCCGCCTTTTACCCGAGCGGGTCATCGCCCCACCGGCCCCTGTCGGGAGGCGACAGCGGCTGTTTGCCGGCGTGGGCTTGCCCAGCCAGCGGTCGCTGCTGGTCAACCGCCTGGATGAGGCCAGTGACCTGCAGGCGGTGTATGTCGACCTGCGCCTCCAGGCATTGCAAGGCAGTGTGGCTGCACTGAACGACCTCGGCTGGATCTGGCTCAACGGCAAGTACTGGCGCGCCGATACCGAGTTGGCCGGGCATCTGTTGCGCATGGCGGCGCTGCAGGGCAATGCGGCTGCCTGGTTCAACCTTGGGCAGCAGCACTACTTCGGCAAAGGCATCGAACCTTCCTACGTGCAGGCGGCGGAGTGCTACCGGCAAGCCTTCGAGCGCGGGATGCTGCATGCTGCCGCGGCGCTGGGAGACCTGTATGAGGAGGAGGTGTGCGATGGCGACCTGGATTGGCAGGTAGACCTGGTGCAGGCCTACCAGTGGTTCATGCGCGGGGCCGAGCGGGGCGAGGCGCGTTGCCGTTTCGAGGTGGGCTACCGGTTGATGCACGGGCTGTATGTAGAGGCCGACCTCAAGGTGGCGCTGTACTGGTTGGAACTGGCGGCAGCGGCGGGGGTGGTGCAGGCGGCCGAGGAGCTGGCCGTGCATTTCAGCAGTCTGGACGCTGTGCGTTACCAGGAGTGGCGGGACCGGGCGGTGCAGATGGGCAGCACACTGGCCTTGACCATGAAGCTGGAAGACCAGATCCAGCCTTGAGTTTTCTGTAGCTTGTGCCGGCCTCTTCGCGGGCACGCCCGCTCCCACAGGAAAACCACAAGGCTCAGGATTTGTGGGGTACCTGTGGGAGCGGGCGTGCCCGCGAAAGGGCCAGCACAGGCTGAAAAATGAACAACATTTAACGTGGGCCTTCCGTCACCCCCTGTTGACGGCGGGGGGAGGGCAAGGCGTATATTGATAGTTAGCAAACTATGAATATGCTTGGTTCTCCTCATGTCCCTTGATCTCCTGCGCCTGCAAGTCAGCAGCGGCATGGTGGTTGCCGCCCGCCACTGGCGTCGCATCTGCCATACCGCCCTGACCGGTTACGGCATTTCCGAGGCCTGCGCCGCACCGCTGCTGATGATCGTGCGCCTGGGTGACGGTGTGCACCAGGTGGCAGTGGCCCAGGCTGCCGGCCTGGAAAGCCCTTCTCTGGTGCGCCTGCTCGATCAATTGTGCAAGGCCGGCCTGGTGTGCCGCAGCGAGGACCCACTGGATCGCCGCGCCAAGGCCCTGAGCCTGACTGCCGAAGGCCGTGCCCTGGCCGAAGCCATCGAAGCCGAACTGGTGCGCCTGCGCCGCGATGTGCTGCACGGCATCGACCAGGCCGACCTGGAAGCCACCTTGCGCGTGCTGCGTGCCTTCGAAGCTGCGGGTCTGGGCAGTGCGGGTGGAGTGGCATGAACGGCTTCTTCAGCTCGGTACCCCCGGCCCGCGACTGGTTCTACGGCGTGCGCACTTTCGCCGCCTCCATGATCGCCTTGTACATCGCGTTGCTCATGCAGCTGCCGCGCCCCTATTGGGCCATGGCCACGGTGTACATCGTCTCCAGCCCGTTCGTCGGCCCGACCAGCTCCAAGGCGCTGTACCGCGCCGTGGGCACGCTGCTGGGTGCCGGTGGGGCGATTTTCCTGGTGCCGCCGCTGGTGCAATCGCCGTTGCTGCTGAGCATCGCCATCGCCCTGTGGACTGGCACTTTGCTGTTCCTTTCCCTGAACCTGCGCACGGCCAACAACTATGTGCTGATGCTGGCCGGCTATACCCTGCCGATGATCGCGCTGGCAGTGGTTGATAACCCGCTGGCGGTGTTCGACGTGGCGTCTTCCCGCGCCCAGGAAATCTGCCTGGGCATCGTCTGCGCTGCAGTGGTCGGTGCCATATTCTGGCCGCGCCGGCTGGCGCCAGTGGTGGTCGGCGCCACCAGCAACTGGTTCACTGAAGCGATCCGCTACAGCGACCTCTACCTGACCCGTGAGGGCAGCACCGACAAGGTCGGCGGCATGCGCGGGGCGATGGTCGCCACCTTCAACTCGCTGGAGTTGATGATCGGCCAGCTCGGCCACGAAGGCGCCGGCCCGCACACCGTGAAGAACGCCCGCGAGCTGCGCGGGCGGATGATCCACCTGCTGCCGGTGATCGACGCGCTCGACGACGCCCTGGTGGCCCTGGAAGGCCGCGCCCCGGCCCAGTTCGCCCAGCTTCAGCCCGTGCTTGAAGCGGCTCGCGAATGGCTCAAAGGTACCGCCGACAGCCCTTCGGTCGCGCGCTGGACCGCGCTGCACGAGCAGATCGACCGCCTGCAGCCCGGTGCTGCGGCCCTCGACCAGCGTGGCGAATTGCTGCTATCCAACGCCCTGTACCGCCTGACCGAATGGGCCGACCTGTGGCAGGACTGCTGCTCCCTGCAGCACGCCCTGCGCACCGATGATGCCAAGCCTTGGCGCGCGGTGTATCGCCACTGGCGCCTGGGCCGCCTGACGGCGTTCTTCGACCGTGGCCTGATGCTGTATTCGGTCGCCTCCACCGTATTGGCGATCGTCGTCGCTTGCGGCCTGTGGATCGGGCTGGGCTGGAACGACGGCGCCAGCGCAGTGATCCTCGCGGCAGTATCGTGCAGCTTCTTCGCCGCCATGGACGACCCGGCGCCGCAGATCTACCGGTTCTTCTTCTGGACGCTGATGTCGGTCATCTTCTCCAGCCTGTACCTGTTTCTGGTGCTACCCAACCTGCACGACTTCCCGATGCTGGTGCTGGCCTTTGCCGTGCCGTTCATCTGCATCGGCACCCTCACCGTGCAGCCGCGCTTTTACCTGGGTACCTTGCTGACCATCGTCAACACCTCGACCTTCATCAGCATCCAGGGCGCCTACGACGCCGACTTCTTCACCTTCCTCAACTCCAACCTGGCCGGTCCCGTTGGCCTGCTGTTCGCCTTCATCTGGACCCTGGTGATGCGCCCGTTCGGCGTAGAGCTGGCGGCCAAGCGCATGACCCGTTTCGCCTGGCGCGACATCGTCGAAATGACCGAGCCGGCGACCCTGGCTGAGCACCGCCAGGTAGGGGTACAGATGCTCGACCGCCTGATGCAGCACCTGCCGCGCCTGTCGCAAACCGGCCAGGACAGCGGCGTGGCGCTGCGAGACCTGCGTGTGGGGCTGAACCTGCTCGACCTGCTGGCCTATATGCCGCGCGCCGGCCAGCAGGCGCGCGAGCGCCTTGGCACGGTGGTCGAGGAAGTCGGCGCGCACTACGCCGCCTGCCTGCGCGCCGGCGAGCGCCTGCACGCACCGGCTGCGCTGCTGCGCAACATGGAGCGCGCGCGCCTGGCGTTGAACCTGGATGAGCTGTACGAGCGCGGCGATGCTCGCACCCACCTGCTGCATGCCCTGAGCGGCTTGCGCCTGGCGCTGCTGCCGGGCGTGGAGGTGATGCTCGAACCGGTCGAACAACAGCAACTGCCCCCCGGCCTCGACGGAGCGCCCCTGTGATTGGTGAACTGGATATCAGCGGGGTGTTCCTGCCCACGCTGTTGGTGATGATGTTTGGCACCTACCTGCTGTTCCTGGGGGTGCACGCGGTGCTGGTGCGCCTGCATTTCTACCGCCTGGTCTGGCACCGGGCGTTGTTCAACGTTGCCCTGTATGCCGTGCTGCTTGGCGCGGTGGACCACTTTTGCCGAAACCTGATGCTGCCATGAAAAAACCTTTGCTGACCCTGGGCCGTGTGGTCCTGACCTTGCTGGTAGTGACCTTCGCCGCCGTGCTCGTGTGGCAGATGGTGGTGTACTACATGTTTGCCCCCTGGACCCGCGACGGCCACATCCGCGCTGATGTCATTCAGATCGCTCCCGATGTGTCGGGGTTGATCCAGAAGGTCGAGGTGCGCGACAACCAGACCGTCAAGCGCGGCGACGTGCTGTTCACCATCGACCAGGACCGCTTCACCCTGGCACTGCGCCAGGCCAAGGCAACCCTTGGCGAGCGCCAGGAAACCCTGGCCCAGGCTTCCCGCGAAGCGCAGCGTAACCGCAAGCTGGGCAACCTGGTGGCCGCCGAGCAATTGGAAGAAAGCCAGTCCCGCGAGGCCCGTGCCCGTTCGGCCGTCAGCGAGGCGCAGGTGGCGGTCGATACTGCCCAGCTCAACCTCGACCGTTCGGTGGTGCGCAGCCCAGTAGACGGCTACCTCAACGACCGCGCACCGCGTAACCACGAATTCGTCACCGCCGGCCGCCCGGTGCTGTCGGTGGTCGACAGCGCCTCGTACCACGTCGATGGTTATTTCGAGGAAACCAAGCTCGGTGGCATTCACATCGGCGACGCCGTGGATATTCGCGTCATGGGCGATAACACCCGCCTGCGCGGCCATGTACAGAGCTTTGCCGCCGGCATCGAGGACCGCGACCGCAGCAGTGGCGCCAACCTGCTGCCCAACGTCAACCCGGCGTTCAGCTGGGTACGCCTGGCCCAGCGCATTCCGGTGCGTATCGCCTTTGACGAAGTGCCGCAAGACTTCCGCATGATCGCCGGGCGTACTGCCACGGTGTCGATCATCGAGGTTCAGCGCCCATGAAACAGCTGATCCTGGCTGGCCTGTGCCTGTCGCTGGGGGCCTGCATGATGGTGGGCCCCGATTATGAGGTGCCGAAGGATGCGGCGGTGCAACGCAGCGACCTGAATGGCCCGCTGCGCCAGGATGCCGATAGCGTGGTGTCGGCGCCGGTCCCTGAGGACTGGTGGCAGCTGTATCAGGATCAACGGTTGAACGCGCTGGTGCGCCAGGCGCTGAGTGCCAACACCGAACTGCGTGTGGCCGCTGCCAACATCGCCAAGGCTCGGGCCCAGGTGGAGGTGGCCGAATCGCAAGGTGGCTTCAATGGCGGTGTGAAACTCGGCGCCCAGCGTTTGCAGGAGTCTGGCGAAGCGTTCCTGCTGCCCGAGAAGGTGCCAGTGGCCAATATTGGCGAAGCCATCATCAGCGCTTCCTACCAATTCGATTTGTGGGGCACCTTCAAGCGTGGCACCGAAGCGGCCAAGGCCAATGCCGACGCGGTGCAGGCCGCTGCCGATACTGCCCGCATCACCCTGGTGGCGGACGTGGTCAAGGCTTACACGCAGGTGTGCTCGGCCAACGAGGAATATCACATTGCCCGCGAGTCGCTCGACTTGCAGGAGCAGAGCGTGAAGCTCAACCAGCGTCTGCGTGATGCCGGGCGTGGTGATGAAACCCAGGTCACCCGCTCGCAGACCCAGTTCAAATCCTTGCGCGCCGAACTGCCACGCTTCAGGGCCGAGCGCGAGACGGGTTTGTACACCTTGGCCGCGCTGCTGGCCAAGCCGGTCGACCAGTTGCCTGCCGGCACCGCCGATTGTGCCGAGCTGCCGCACCTGAGCCAGCTGGTTCCGGTGGGCGATGGCGCCGCGCTGCTCAAGCGCCGCCCCGACGTGCGCCAGGCCGAGCGCCAGCTGGCTGCTGCTACGGCCTACATCGGCGTGGCCACGGGTGCGTTGTACCCCGACATCAGCATTGGTGCCCAGGTCGGTACCATCGGCATCCTGGAGAATCTCGGCGAGCCCGCGACCAACCGCTGGGGTTTCGGCCCGCAGATCAGCTGGACCATCCCCACCAACGGCACGCGCGCCCGTATTCGCATGGCCGAAGCCTCTACCCAGGCGGCACTGGCGAACTTCGACGGAGTGGTGTTGAACGCCATTCGCGAGACCCAGACCCGGCTGGCGCAGTACAGCGCGTTGCTGGACCGGCGTGATGCGCTGGCCGAGGCGGAGAAATCGGCCAAGGAAGCGGCAGACCAGACGCACCGGTATTACCAGGCGGGGCGTGAGTCGTTCCTGGCGGACTTGCAGGCGACGCGGACCTATACCGACATGCGAGCGCAGCTGGCGGCGGCCAATAGCCAGGTGGCGGTGGGGCAGATTGGGGTGTTTCTGGCCCTTGGTGGGGGCTGGAAGGGTAGCGCCAAGCCTTGAGGTGGTTGGTGTTTTCGCGTTTCCGGCAGTGAATTGAGTAGGGCTGGCAGGTGTTCGCCGTGGCGGATGCAGCGCCTGTGAGATCGAGCGCCGCCCGCGCGGCGCTCGATCTCACAGGCGCTGCATCCGCCACGACAAACACCTGCCCATCCCGCTTCATCAGATTTGTAGCAAGATTTTTCATGAAATCCGCCCTGCACCCTTGAGGGAAGCCAAGTCGGAGTGAACAATGTTCTCTTTCGCATTCCCTTCGAGACTGGCCATGAAAACCCGATCCCGTCTGCTTGCCTGGCTGCCGGCTCTACTGCTCGGCCCAGTGCTGGCGCTGTGTAGCACCCTGGCGCTGGCCGAGCCCCCCGCCGAGGCCGCCAAAGCCCTGCACCTGCTGGACTACATTGGCGCCGACTACCCGCCGACCGTGCAAGGCGGCAAGGTGATCGACGATGGCGAATACCGCGAGCAGCAGGAGTTCAGCAGCGTGCTGGCCGACCTGGTCAAAGGCCTGCCCGCCAATGCCGAGCAAGCGGCTCTGGAACAGGGCGTCCAGGCTCTGCGCCAGGCCATTGACCAGCGTCAGGAAGGCACGGCAGTCGCCAAGCAGGCCCGCCAGCTGGGTGCGCGCTTGGCGGTAGCCTACGAGGTCAGCCAGGCCCCGGTGATCACCCCCGACCCCGCACGCGGTGCGGCGTTGTATGCGCAAAACTGCTCCATCTGCCACGGTGATACAGGCGCAGGTGACGGCCCAGCTGGCGTTGGCCTGGAGCCTGCCCCGGCCAACCTGCGAGATGTCGCACGCCTCGACCAGTTGAGCCTGTTCGATTTGTACAACACCCTGGCGCTAGGCATCGATGGCACCGAAATGCCGTCCTTTGCCGACCAGCTGGACGACCGCCAGCGCTGGGACGTGGCCGCTTACATCGCCAGCTTCACCGCCAAACCGGAAGCTGGCAAAGGCGACAAGACCTGGAACATCGCTGACTTGGCCCGCCAGACGCCTGCCGAAGTCGCCGCCAATGAAGGCAATGCGGTCGTGGAGGCATTCCGCGCCCAGCGTGCCCAGCCACCGCAGGTCAAGCGTGGTCCGGCACAACTGCTGGAATACACCGCAAGCACCCTGGACAAGAGCCTGGCGGCCTACCGCGCAGGTGACCACGACCAGGCCTATGACCTGTCGGTGGCGGCCTACCTGGAAGGCTTCGAGTTGGTGGAAAGCTCGCTGGACAACATCGACACCCAGGTGCGCAAAGACACCGAAAAATCCCTGATGGCCTACCGCCAAGCGCTGCAGGACGCGCTGCCGCTGGCCCAGGCCGAGCAACGGTTGACCGAAGCCAAGACCAAGCTCGACCAGGCCGCCAAGCTGCTGGGCAGCGATGGCCTGAGCTGGTCGCTGAGCTTTATCTCCGGCTTGCTGATCCTGCTGCGCGAAGGCCTTGAAGCGATTCTGGTGCTGGCGGCGATCCTCGCCTTCCTGCGTAACACCGGGCAACAGTCGGCGGTGCGCAGCGTCAACATTGGCTGGGGCCTGGCGTTGGTTGCCGGCTTCGCCACCTGGGCGCTGGCGGCCTATGTGATCGATGTGGGCGGCGCCCAGCGCGAGCTACTGGAAGGCTGTACGGCACTGTTCGCCGCAGTGATGGTGCTGTGGCTCGGGGTGTGGATGCACGATCGACGTCATGCCGCCGCTTGGCAGAACTACATCAAGAGTAGCCTGGTCAGCGGCGGGGGGCGTTTCGGCTTCGCCTTGCTGGCGTTCTTCTCGGTGTACCGCGAACTGTTCGAAGTCATCCTGTTCTATGAAACCCTGTGGCTGCAGGCCGGCCCAGCCGGGCATCAGGCGGTGCTGGCGGGTGGCGCTACGGCGCTGGTGCTGTTGGTGGGGTTGGCTTGGGTGATCCTGCGTGGCTCGGCCAAGCTGCCGCTGTCGCTGTTCTTCAGCATCAACGCCGCGCTGCTGTGCGCGCTGTCGGTGGTGTTCGCCGGGCATGGCGTGAAGGCGCTGCAGGAAGCCGGGGTGCTGGGTACACGGCCGGTGGCGTTCTTCGAGTTCGACTGGCTGGGAATTCATGCCGACGCCTACTCGTTGTCGGCGCAGGCGGTGGCCTTGCTGGCCATCGTGTTCCTGTACGGGCGCTCGCGCCTGGCGGAAAAGCGCAGGGCAGCTGCAAACTGAGCGGGGGGCTGCATGGCAGCCCCTTCTCAATCTTGGCTCAGGCCGGTTGTGGCGCCTTGAGAATGTTCTGCAGCAATTGCACACTTTCAACGGCGTCATGACCCAGGCTGGTCAGGTAGCCGCCATCAGGTTGATCGGTCAGCCCCTTTTCATGCAGGCGTTGCGCAGCCGCGATCAGGGCAGGGGCGGCGGTGCTGGTTATCTTGATGCCTTCCTGGCTGCTGTCGTGTTTGAACAGCGCGAGTACTTCCAGTTCATCGATCAGATCGGGGGTAAAAGGCATGGCGGCTCCTGACTTCCAGACAAGGATGGCGGCACCGTCAGCGGTGCCTGACCTTCGAGTGTAGTCGGGTTATTCGTCCTCGCCTTGATCCATCTCAGGCGGCAGCTCCGGCAGCGCCCGCAGAGCGCTCTCATACCACTCGCCGTTGAACGGGCGGTCCTCTACCAGCATGTTGTCGATCTCGAAGGCCAGCACATGGGCCATCAGGTTGAGGATGTCTTCACGCGCGTAGCCAACCAGGGTCAGCTTGTTGAACGTGGCCTTGGCGGCAGGCGGCTCGCCGCTTTCAATCTGGTTTTCGATGGCTTGGGTCAGCGTTGCCTCGGCGAAGGCTTCGTCGTCATTGTCGATGTCGGTGGGCTCGCTCATGGCGGTACTCCTGTGATGGGATACGACAGTGTGCCACGCCCGTGGCGGCAATGCCTGGGCATTGACGGGGTGCATGACGCTGGCCAGGGGCGGGCGTACAGTCTATAAAAGCCGGGCCAACCCCTTACGGCCTGGAGGCTGTTACCTCATGCTCAAGCTTTATGGATTCTCGGTCAGCAACTACTACAACATGGTCAAATTGGCCCTGCTGGAAAAAGGCCTGCCCTTCGAGGAAGTCACCTTCTATGGCGGCCAGGCGCCACAGGCGCTGGCAGTGAGCCCGCGGGGCAAGGTGCCGGTGCTTGAAACCGAACACGGCTTCCTCAGCGAAACCAGTGTGATCCTCGACTACATCGAGCAAACCCAGGGTGGCAAGGCGTTGCTGCCGGCCGACCCGTTCGGCCAGGCCAAGGTGCGTGAACTGCTCAAGGAAATCGAGTTGTACATCGAGCTGCCCGCACGTACCTGCTACGCCGAGGCGTTCTTTGGCGCGTCGGTTGAGCCGCTGATCAAAGAGAAAGCCCGTGCCGACCTGCTGGCCGGGTTTGCCACGCTCAAGCGCAACGGGCGTTTTGCGCCGTTCGTGGCGGGTGAGCAACTGACGCTGGCAGACCTGATGTTCTGCTTCTCGGTCGACCTGGCTTATGCCGTGGGCAAGAAGGTGTTGAACATCGACTTCCTGGCGGACTTCCCGCAGGGCAAGGCGCTGTTGCAACTGATCGGCGAGAACCCGCACATGGCGCGGATCGTGGCGGACAAGGAGGTGGCGATGCCAACGTTCCTGGAAAAAATCCGGGCTATGAGAAGCGATGGCTGACAGGACGCGGTGAACGTTGCCGGCAGTTGCAAGTGAGTGAGGCGCTTAGACTCGTTGCTCCATGCTCAACGAGGTCATTCATATGCTGCGTCTTCACGGCTTTCCTGCCAGCAACTACTACAACATGGTCAAGTTGGCGCTGCTGCTCAAAGGTCTACCTTTCGAGGAGGTGCCGCTGTATGGTTGCCGTAATCCCAAAACGCTAGCCATGAGCCCAAGAGGGAAAGTGCCTGTGCTGGAGACGGAGCAGGGGTTCCTGAGTGAGACCGATGCGATACTCGACTACCTTGAGGAGTCCTGCGAAGTCTACCCGCTGCTACCCGGGGAGCCTTTCGCGCGTGCAACTACGCGGGCATTGGCCAAAGAGATAGAGCTCTACATCGAACTGCCTGCCCGTTATTGCTACGCCGAGGTGTTTTTTGGCGGGCGCCCAACGCCTGAAGCCTTGAAAGCCAAGGCGAAGCGGGACCTGGAAAAGGGTTTTGAGGCGCTGCGCGCGCGCGGACGCTTCAGCCCGTATGTGGCGGGTGAGTATCTGACCGTGGCGGATATCTACTTTCTTTACAGCGTCGACCTCGCCCAGGTGGTCGGCGAGCGCTTGTTTGACGTTGATTATCTCGAAGCCTTGCCCGGTGCGACAGCGTTGCTCAAGCGCCTGGGCTCGATGGCTGAGGTCCGTCGTGTTGCCGCAGATAGGGAAGTGGACGTTCCGGCGTTTCGTGAGCGTTTGCGGGCCGCCACCCAGCAGCGCTGAGTGGCGAACCAGCAGGATGTTTAGCGGCCAGCCAGCAGTGCTTTGCCGCGAACTACTGCTGCACGCACCTGCGCCGGTGCCGTACCACCAATGTGGTCACGGGCATTCACCGAACCTTCCAGGGTCAGCACGGCAAACACGTCCTGCTCGATCTGGTCGCTGAACTGGCGCAGTTCGTCCAGGCTCATCTCAGCCAGGTCCTTGCCAGTATCCACACCATATTTCACCGCGTGGCCAACGATCTCGTGGCAGTCACGGAAGGGCAGGCCACGGCGAACCAGGTAGTCGGCCAGGTCGGTAGCGGTGGAGAAGCCGCGCAGGGCCGCTTCACGCATGATGGCGTGCTTGGGCTTGATCGCCGGGATCATGTCGGCAAAGGCACGCAGCGAGTCGCGCAGGGTATCGGCGGCGTCGAACAGCGGCTCTTTGTCTTCCTGGTTGTCCTTGTTGTAGGCCAGCGGCTGGCCTTTCATCAGGGTCAGCAGGCCGGTTAGGGCACCAAACACGCGGCCGCTCTTGCCACGTACCAGCTCTGGCACGTCCGGGTTCTTTTTCTGCGGCATGATCGAGCTGCCGGTGCAGAAGCGGTCCGGCAGGTCGATGAACTGGAACTGCGCGCTGGTCCACAGCACCAGCTCTTCGGAGAAGCGCGACAGGTGCATCATCGCCACGCTGGCGGCAGCGCAGAATTCGATGGCGAAGTCACGGTCCGACACGCCGTCCAGCGAGTTGCCGGCCACGGCTTCGAAGCCCAGCAGCTTGCAGGTCAGCTCGCGGTCGATCGGGTAGGTGGTGCCAGCCAGCGCGGCGCTGCCCAGCGGCATGCGGTTGGTGCGCTTGCGGCAGTCGACCAGGCGCTCGTAGTCGCGGCTGAGCATTTCGAACCAGGCCAGCAGGTGGTGGCCAAAGGTGACCGGCTGCGCCGTCTGCAGGTGGGTGAAACCGGGCATGATGGTTTCGGCTTCACGCTCGGCCTGCTCCAGCAGACCCTGCTGCAGGCGGGTGATTTCGGCCAGGATCAGGTCGATTTCGTCGCGCAGCCACAGGCGGATGTCGGTGGCTACCTGGTCGTTGCGGCTACGGCCGGTGTGCAGCTTCTTGCCGGTGATGCCAATGCGATCAGTCAGGCGTGCTTCGATATTCATGTGCACGTCTTCGAGGTCGACGCGCCAGTCGAAGTTACCGGCTTCGATCTCGCCCTGGATGGTTTTCAGGCCATCGATGATGGTGTCGCGCTCGGCATCGCTGAGCACGCCGACCTGCGCCAGCATGGTGGCATGGGCGATCGAACCCATGATGTCGTGGCGGTACAGGCGCTTGTCGAAATCTACCGAGGCGGTGAAACGGGCGACGAAGGCGTCGACGGGCTCACTGAAGCGGCCGCCCCAGGACTGATTGGTCTTGTCGGTGCTCATGGATTCACTCATTGCAGGCGTGAACGAAAAAGTGCCGCCGATGATAGCAGGGTTGGGCCGGCTGCCGCAGGGCGCCGGTCGCGAGAAATGCCCGGAAAATGACAGAGAAGGATTTTAAGGAATGAACGGCAGTGTTCCACGGACCGTCTACAGTTGGACAGAGGACTGGCAGTGAATCTGCCGGCCGAGTGAATCTTTGGCCATCGCACCGGTCTAGAGCGTGACCGCAGTGTCGCTCGAACCACACCTGTCTACGCTATACCTGTGCGAGACTCATTCAGGAATCCAGCGCAATTATGAATGTCCTGATCGTTGATGACGAACCCCAAGGCCGTGAACGCCTCAGCCGGCTACTCGGCGAACTGGAGGGTTATACCGTGCTGGAGCCCAGCGCCACCAACGGCGAGGAGGCTCTGGCGCTGATCGAAAGCCTCAAGCCCGATGTGGTCCTGCTGGACATCGGCATGCCAGGCCTGGATGGCCTGCAGGTTGCCGCTCGCCTGTGCGAACGCGAGGCGCCGCCGGCGGTGGTGTTTTGCACCGGGGACGATGAATACGGTGCTGAGGCATTCAAGGACAGTACCCTCAGCCATGTGACCAAGCCTATTCAGGCCCAGGCGTTGCGCGATGCCTTGCGCAAGGCCGAAAAGCCCAACCGCGCCCAGTTGGCGGCGCTGACCCGGCCAGCCAATGAAGGTGGCGGCCCACGCAGCCACATCAGCGCCCGCACACGTAAAGGTATCGAGCTGATCCCTTTACCCCAGGTGATCTATTTCATTGCCGACCACAAGTACGTGACGTTGCGCCACGAGGCCGGGGAAGTGCTGCTCGACGAGCCGCTCAAAGCCCTGGAAGACGAGTTTGGCGAGCGTTTCGTGCGTATCCACCGCAATGCACTGGTCGCCCGCGAGCGCATCGAACGCCTGCAGCGCACCCCGCTGGGGCACTTTCAGCTGTACCTGAAGGGCCTGGATGGCGATGCCCTGACCGTCAGCCGCCGGCATGTGGCCGGCGTGCGCAAGATGATGCAGACCCTCTGACGTCTCTGGGGCTGCGCAGCAGCCCCAATGATCCACATCTGCAAGCGATGCCGGCGATGCTGTTATCATCGGTGGCATTTCTCTGGATCGGGGCGTTCCATGTCCACTCGCGAAATCCGCATTGCCACCCGTAAAAGTGCCTTGGCCCTGTGGCAGGCCGAATACGTCAAAGCCCGCCTTGAGCAGGCCCACCCTGGTCTGCTGGTGACCCTGGTGCCCATGGTCAGCCGTGGTGACAAGCTGCTCGACGCGCCGCTGGCGAAAATCGGCGGCAAGGGCCTGTTCGTCAAGGAACTGGAAACCGCCCTGCTGGACAACGAAGCCGACATCGCGGTGCATTCGATGAAGGACGTGCCCATGGACTTCCCCGAAGGCCTGGGCCTGTACTGCATCTGCGAGCGCGAAGACCCGCGCGATGCCTTCGTTTCCAACCACTTCGCCAGCCTTGATGCGCTGCCCGCCGGCAGCATCGTCGGTACCTCCAGCCTGCGCCGCCAGGCCCAGTTGCTGGCGCGCCGGCCAGACCTGCAAATCCGCTTCCTGCGTGGCAACGTCAACACCCGCCTGGCCAAGCTCGATGCCGGCGAGTACGACGCCATCATCCTCGCCGCCGCTGGCCTGATCCGCCTGGGCTTCGAAGACCGCATCACCTCCACCATCAGCGTCGATGACAGCCTGCCGGCTGGCGGCCAAGGTGCAGTGGGCATCGAATGCCGCAGCGCCGATGTCGAGATCCATGCCCTGCTGGCGCCACTGCACCATGCCGACACCGCCGACCGGGTGGTGGCCGAGCGCGCGCTGAACAAGCGCCTGAACGGCGGCTGCCAGGTGCCGATCGCCTGCTACGCGGTGCTTGAAGGTGACCAGCTGTGGCTGCGTGGCCTGGTCGGCCAGCCTAGTGGCGGAACGCTGCTGGTGGCGGATGCTCGTGCCCCTCGTGCCGCTGCCGAAACCCTTGGCGTACAGGTGGCTGAAGACCTTTTGGGCCAGGGCGCCGAGGCGATCCTCAAGGAAGTCTACGGCGAGGCCGGCCACCCGTGAGCCAATGGCGCCTGTTGCTGACCCGGCCTGCCGAGGATTGCGCGGCATTGGCGCAAAGCCTGGCGCAAGCGGGTGTGGGCAGCAGTTGCCTGCCACTGCTGGCGATCGAACCCGTTATCTTGCAGCCCCCGCAGCGCCTGTTACTGGAAGGCCTGCACGACTTCCAGGCGATCATCGTGGTCAGCAAACCGGCTGCTCGGTTGCTGCTTGAGCAACTGGCCCAGGCCGGCTTCCAGCCACCACGGCAAGGCTGGTTCACGGTGGGCGAGGCAACCGCTGCGGTACTGCAAGGTGCTGGGCTGGAGGTCAGCGCTCCGCCGCGTGGTGACGACAGCGAGGCCTTGCTGGCGCTGCCGGCCCTGCGCCAGGCAGTTGCCGTGCCGGCACCGCGTGTGTTGATCGTTCGCGGCGTCGGAGGTCGCGAACTGCTGGCAGAGCGTCTTGCAGAGCAAGGTGCTAGTGTCGATTATCTGGAACTGTATCGTCGCTACCTGCCGGCTTACCCGGCGGGTACGCTGATGCGCCGCATCGAAGCGGAACGCCTCAATGGCCTGGTGGTCAGCAGTGGGCAGGGTTTGGAACATTTGCAGCAAATGGCCGGCGCGGATTGGCCGCAGCTGGCCCGCTTGCCACTGTTCGTGCCAAGCCCGCGAGTCGCCGAGCAGGCCAGGGCCGCAGGGGCCCAACAGGTTGTGGATTGCCGTGGCGCCAGTGCCACGGCCTTGCTGGCAGCCGTGCAGCGTAGCGCTGCACCTGCCTCTTAAGGCGCTAAGCTGTACGCGATGCGCCCCCATGCAAAGGATGGATACGTGAGCGAGACTGTCTTGTCCAATAACGATCAGCCGTCGGCACAGGCGCCAGCGGACCCCGTTACCGCCCCACCTGCCAAGCGCTCCGGCAGTGGCCTGGCAGCGCTGGCCTTGCTGCTTGGCGCGGCTGGGGTGGCGGTAGGTGGCTGGGGTGTCTGGCAGGTGCGTCAACTGCAAGGCAGCGAGTTCAACCAGGGCCAGCACATCGAGGCGCTGAACCAGCGCGCCGAGGCCCTGCAACAGCGCGAACAGCAGATCAGCGCGCAACTGGCCAGCTTGCCTGCGGCCAGTGAGCTGGAAGACCGCCGGCGCCTGGTGGCGCAATTGCAGGGCGACCAGCAGCGCCTCAGCCAGCGCCTGGAAACCATACTGGGAGAAAGCCGCAAAGAGTGGCGCCTGGCCGAAGCCGAGCACCTCTTGCGCCTGGCTACCTTGCGCCTTTCGGCGTTGCAGGACATTACCAGTGCCAAGGCCTTGGTCGAAGGCGCCGACGAGATCCTGCGCGAGCAGAGCGACCCGGGTGCCTTCGCCGCCCGCGAGCAACTGGCACGTAGCCTGGCCACGCTCGGCAGCACTCAGCAACCGGACCGTACCGGCCTGTTCCTGAAACTGGCTGCTCAGCGTGAGTTGGTACAGCAACTGAGCGCCCAGTCGCCTGAGTTCAATAGCGATGCCGACGCGCTTGGCGCCCTGACCGCTGACGGTGATGGTGCCAGTCGGCTGTCGCAGTGGTGGGCGGAAATCTCCAAGTACTTCCAGATCGACTTCAACGCCGATGAAAACGTGCGTCCGCTGCTGGCCGGGCAGCAACTGAACCAGCTGCGCCTGGCCCTGAGCCTGACGATCGAGCAGGCCCAGTGGGCGGCGCTCAATGGCGACGCCAAGGTCTACACCCAAGCGCTGGATGATGCCCGCAGCGTACTGCTGGCCAACTTCAACGCTGACAACCCGCAAAGCAAGGCCATGCTCGACAGCCTGAATGCCCTGGCCGATCAGCCGGTGTCGGTGGTTACCCCCGACCTCAGCGAAAGCCTGGCGGCGGTGCAGGCCTACATTCAGCGGCGCCACCTGCCGGCCGAGGCTGAAGGGGGCAAGCCATGAAGCGCGTCTACCTGCTGGCCGTGCTGGCGATCGTGGTTGCTGCAGCGCTGGGCGTCGCGGTCGCCAAGCACAGCGGCTATGTGCTGATTTCCTATGCGGGCTTCCGCTATCAGTCGGGGTTATGGGCGGCCTTGGCCGGGGTTCTGGCGATCGTCCTGCTGTTGTGGTTGCTACGCTACCTGGTCGGCCTTGTGCTGACCTCCAGCGGTGTGGTCAACCCGTGGTCGCGGCGTAACCGCAGTCGGCGCATTCGCCTGGCTATCGAACAGGGCCAGCTCGACCTCGCCGAGGGTCGCTGGGCCAGTGCCCAGCGCCACTTGCACCGTGCCGCCGAGGCCGAGCGCCAACCGCTGTTGTACTACCTCGGTGCCGCACGTGCCGCCAACGAGCAAGGCCGAAGCGAAGACAGCGACAACCTGCTTGAGCGTGCCCTGGAGCGCCAGCCGCAAGCGGAGCTGGCCATTGCTCTGACCCATGCGCAACTGCAGATGGACCGTGGTGAAACCGACGGGGCCCTGGAAACCCTGCTGGCCATGCAGGAACGCCACCCGCACAACAGCCAGGTGCTGCGCCTGCTGCAACGCTTGCACCTGGAGCGCGGCGACTGGTCTGCACTGATCCGCCTGCTGCCCGACCTGCGCAAAGGCAAAGTGCTGCCGGCCGCCGAGCTGGCCGCCCTGGAACAGCGTGCCTGGGGCCAGAACCTGAGCTTGGCGACCACCCGTGGCGAGGACGCGCAAACAGCACGTCAGGCCCTGGAGCGCGCCTGGCAGCAATTGACCGCGGCCCAGCGCCAGGAGCCACAACTGGTGCTGGCCTACGCCGAGCAATTGCGCCAGGTAGGTGCCCAGAGCGAGGCCGAGCAAGTGCTGCGCACGGCCCTCAAGCGTGAATACGAAAGCCACCTGGCCCGCCTTTACGGCCTGGTGCGTGGCGATGACCCGGCGCGTCAGTTGCAAACCGCTGAAGGTTGGCTCAAGGCTCACCCGCAAGACGCCAGCCTGTTGCTGACCCTGGGCCGGCTGAGCCTGCAGAACCGTCTGTGGGGCAAGGCGCGTGACTACCTGGAAAGCAGCCTGCGCATGGAACGCAACCCCGAAGCCTGTGCCGAACTGGCCCGCCTGCTCGCAGGGCTGGGGGAGACCGAGCGCAGCAACCAGCTGTTCCAGGAGGGCCTTGGCCTGCTGGACGAGCGTCTGCTGGCGTTGCCTTTGCCTGAAGGCGTACGCGCCTGACCCACCCCAAGGCCCGCGCCTGGGTGCGGGCTTTGGGGGCGGGTAATTTATCTATTGCTGCCTGTTAGACCTGCAGTTCATTTCTTCCGGCACTTCCCGCCGCATCTTTAGAAATTTCCCACACGATTCAGCGACTTGTCGTTGCTGTCGTGCCTTGAAACAAAGCCTGTCTTTCCTCTACCGTTTCAAGTCACCACTTTTCACCCGGGATCTTCACCGCCCATGCTGCCGGCCCGTATGCGCACCTTTTTCCTCCCTGCCTGCCTGGCCGCACTGGCGGTACTGTTTGCGTCTTTGCGCCTGGAAAACATCGTCGGGCTGGTGCCATGCCCATTGTGCTTCAGCCAGCGATCGCTGCTTGGCGTGTACGCGCTGCTGTGCCTCGCAGCCGTGCTGCAGGCGCCAGGCACACGGGGTACCCTGCGTTATGCGCGGGTGGCGCTGGGCTGCTCGCTGGCCGGCGCGTTGCTGGCAGCACGGCATGTCTGGTTGCAGGGCGCTGAAGGGGGTATCCATGTTTGCCCGGTGCCGATCGGGCGGGTATTCGAGCAATCCTGGGGCGAGGCGGCACGGCAATTGTTGCTCGGTGGCCCGGATTGCAGCGCGCTTACCTGGAGCTTTCTCGACCTGACACTGCCGGAGTGGAGCCTGTTGGCCTTCCTGCTGTTGGCGACGCTGCCCTTGAGCTGTCTGCTGGCGTATCGTTTCCGCACCCTGTCAAGAACATGACCTGGCGCAAGGTTGCGCCATTAGCGCGACCAATGGCGCTATAACAGGGTATTAAACACTTGTATGAACTTTATGTGCTGCGTACCTTGAAGGCCAGCACGCGCGGGAATAATCTCCCAGCACGCATACCGAAAACACAACTGCTCGATGCCGTCCTGCTGATGTCACCTTTGTGCTGCGCGGTCGTGGTGCGAGGTGCAGCGGCATCTACCCAGAAGGGAAGAGATCGCCATGCTCGATAGTTGTCAGAACGCCCAGGAACGCTGGGGTGGGGTTCACAAGCTGATCGACCGTTGGCTGGAGGAGCGCCAGGAGCTGGTGCAGGCTTTCCGCGCCCTGCGCGATGTGAAGCCAGCCTTCGCCGACAAGGACACCAACGGGGATTTTTGCGCGCTCCTGGTCGACTACGTGTCGGCGTGGCACTTCGAAGTCTGCGAGCAACTGGTCAGCGAGGCCAAGGCTTTCGGAGACGAGAAGGCCTTGAAGCTAGCCGAAGACATCAACCCACGGATCAACGACAGTACGCAGATCGCGTTGGCTTTCAATGACCACTGCGCCAAGGGTGAGTGCAAGGACACCGAACGCTTTGCCGAGAAACTGGCCAAGTTGGGCGGGCTGTTGCATGAGCGCTTCGAACTGGAAGACTGCCTGATCGAAGTGCTGCACAACGCGCACAAGGAAGAAGGCGCGGTGCAGGCCTGAAGGTTGGCTCAGTCGCCAACCGCCAGCAGTTCGATCTCGAACACCAGGGGTGTGTAGGGTGCAATCAAGTCACCCGCCCCCTCGGCGCCATAAGCCTGTGCTGAAGGAATCACCAGGCGCCATTTGGCACCCACGTGCATCTGCGGCAAAGCCACCTGCCACCCTTCGATGACCGAGTCCAGGCTGAACCATTGGGGTGTCTGGTTCTGGTCGAACACGGAGCCGTCCGGCAGCCTGCCTACATAGCGCACCTGCACTTTGCCGCCCGCTTTCGGCTGCGCCCCAGTGCCTGCTTGCAGTTCGCTGTAGAGCACGCCTTCCGGTAGTTCATGTACCCCGTAACCACCACGCTCGTTGGCCATGAAGCGCGTTTCGGCGGCCTGCAGCTTTTGCGTGGCGGCATCACCTTCCTGCGCTTCATGCTGCTGCAGCACTGCCTGCATGCGTGCCTTGTCGAGCTTCAGCGGTTGCCCCTGATAGGACTGCTTCAGGCCTTCGACCAGTGCATCCAGTTGCAAGCCCGGCATCTCCTGACGCAGCCGCTCACCCAGGCTGGCGCCCAGGCTGTAGGCCAAGTCATGGTCGTCGCTATTGGCCAAGGCGATGGGTGCCAGCAGGCATAAACCTAAAACAAAGTATCGAGGCAATGCCTGACTCCCAAAGATCAGCAATGATTAATTCAGCAACTACACTTTCACGCAGCTGCAAGATAACAACTTTGCCCAGGCATGCAACGCGGCGTAAATATTACGGTCAACATGCCCTAGCGGCGGTAGCAGCAGAAGCATAGTATGAGCCGCAATCTCGTCAGCCAGGAGGTAAACCATGTCGGCCAAAAAGAAGCCAGTAAGTACGCCGTTACACCTGCTCCAGCAACTTTCGGGCAGCTTGCTCGAACATTTGGAAGAAGCCTGCTCGCAAGCGCTGGCTGATGCGGAAAAACTGCTGGCCAAGTTGGAAAAACAGCGTGGCAAGGCGCAGGAAAAACTGCACAACGGTCGCCTGAAACTGCAAGACGCCGCCAAGGCAGGCAAAGCCAAGGCGCAAACCAAGGCGCAAAAAGCCATCGGCGAACTTGAACAGTTGCTCGACTCCCTCAAGGAACGTCAAACCCAGACTCGCGCTTATATTCAGCAACTCAAGCGTGATGCCCAGGACAGCCTCAAACTGGCCCAAGGTGTAGGCAAGGTTCGCGAAGCTGCAGCCAAGGCGCTTGATCTGCGTGCGTCCAAACCTGCGGCCAAGCCAGCCGCCAAAGCGACAGCTGCTGCCAAGCCTGCGGCCAAGCCAGCCGCCAAAGCGACGGCTGCTGCCAGGCCTGCAGCCAAGCCAGCCGCCAAAGCGACAACTGCTGCCAAGCCTGCGGCCAAGCCAGCCGCCAAAGCGACAGCTGCTGCCAAACCTGCGGCCAAGCCAGCCGCCAAAGCGACAGCTGCTGCCAAACCTGCGGCCAAGCCAGCCGCCAAAGCGACGGCTGCTACCAAACCTGCGGCCAAGCCAGCCGCCAAAGCGACGGCTGCTGCCAAGCCTGCGGCC
Source organism: Pseudomonas sp. NY11955 (assembly GCF_048068035.1). Taxonomy (NCBI): domain Bacteria; kingdom Pseudomonadati; phylum Pseudomonadota; class Gammaproteobacteria; order Pseudomonadales; family Pseudomonadaceae; genus Pseudomonas; species Pseudomonas sp. NY11955. The sequence continues at coordinate 189,339 of NZ_JBLUPS010000010.1, read as the reverse complement.
AAGCCAGCCGCCAAAGCGACGGCTGCTGCTAAACCTGCGGCCAAGCCAGCCGCCAAAGCGACGGCTGCTGCCAAACCTGCGGCCAAGCCAGCTGCCAAAGCGACAGCTGCAGCCAAGCCTGCTGCCGCCAAGGCGCCAGCACGTACGGCCGCCAAACCTGCCGCCAAACCTGTTGCCAGCAAGCCTGCCGAAGCCAAACCCGCTACGCCAGCCGCCAGCACCTCGGCCGCCGCAACCAACTCGGCGACCCCAGCCACTTCGGCAGCAGCGTCGGCACCCGCCAGCACCCCGGCTCAGGCTCCGTCTTCGGCGTCCTGAAGCGCCGCCGCCGCGACGCGCAACTGATTCAGCGCGTCGTGGTGTCGGGTAGGGGCCGGCGTCAGCCGGACCAGCCAGTCTCCCGTGGGCTCATGAGAGTCCGCGGGCCACTGTCGCGAGCGTTCCTGCAAGCGCTCCAGCAACGCTTTTTCTGCCTGCAACTCCAACCCCTTCACTTGTTCACGCAACGCCGCCAGTTGCGCATCGCTCGACGCTGCTGCCCGCCATTGCCGGCGCAGGCTGCGTAGCGGGGCGACCACTTCACGCTGCCAGGGCCCGGCAAGGTCGTGCAGCGCTTGCGCGCGCTCGTCCAGCACGGCCACGCCACGCGCCTGCAGCCAGGTTGCGCACAGCAGCAGGCAGACATCCCCACCCTGCGCCTGCAGCTCAAGGCAGGCGGCTTCCACGCCGGGCCTGGCATACAGGGCCAGGGCGTAATTCCACAGGTCGGTGTGCATGGTTCCACTCGCGCTATGGGCCGAGGAAGCTGGTAGACTCCGCGACCATCATGATCAGACTATCCAACCTCACTTTACAGCGTGGTCCGCAGCGCTTGCTAGAAGGCGCCGAGATGACCCTGCACGCCGGTCACAAGGCCGGCCTGATCGGCGCCAACGGCGCCGGAAAATCCAGCCTGTTCGCCTTGCTGCGCGGTGAGCTTTCGCCCGATGCCGGTGACTGCCAACTGCCTGGTGACTGGCGCATCGCCCACATGCGCCAGGAGGTCGACACCCTCGACCGCCTGGCTGTGGACTATGTGCTCGACGGCGATGTGCGCCTGCGCAAGGTCCAAGCCGAACTGGCTGCGGCCGAGCAGGCTCACGACGGTACCGCCCTTGCGCGCCTGCACAGCGAGCTGGAAAGCGCCGACGGCTACACCGCCGACGCCCGTGCACGCAAGCTGCTGGCCGGCCTGGGCTTCACCAACGAGCAGATGGACCGCCGCGTCGGCGACTTCTCGGGTGGCTGGCGGATGCGCCTGAACCTGGCCCAGGCGCTGATGTGCCCGTCCGACCTGCTGTTGCTCGACGAACCTACCAACCACCTCGACCTGGACGCCATCCTGTGGTTGGAAGACTGGCTCAAGGGCTACCCCGGCACGCTGTTGCTGATCTCCCACGACCGTGACTTCCTCGATGCCGTGGTCGACCATGTGCTGCATGTCGAGCAGCGCAAGCTGAACCTGTACAAGGGCGGCTACACCGCCTTCGAGCGCACCCGTGCCGAACGCCTGGCGCAGCAGCAACAGGCCTACGAGAAGCAACAGGCGCAGCGCGCGCACATGGAAAAGTACATCGCCCGCTTCAAGGCCCAGGCCACCAAGGCCCGTCAGGCGCAAAGCCGGATCAAGGCCCTGGAGCGCATGGAAGAGCTGTCGGCGGCGCATGTCGATTCGCCGTTCGACTTCGTCTTCCGTGAGTCGCAGAAGATTTCCAGCCCGTTGCTGAGCCTGTCCGAAGGCCGTCTGGGTTACGGCGACACCGCCATCCTCGACAAGGTCAAGTTGCAGCTCACCCCGGGCGCGCGTATTGGTTTGCTCGGGCCCAACGGCGCCGGCAAGTCGACCCTCATCAAGAACCTCGCCGGTGAGCTGGAGCCCTTGTCGGGCCGCCTGGTACGTGGCGAAAACCTGGCTGTAGGCTACTTCGCCCAGCACCAGCTGGACTCGCTGGACGACAAGGCCAGCCCGCTGCTGCACCTGCAGCGCATTGCCCCCACCGAGCGTGAGCAGACCCTGCGCGACTTCCTCGGCGGCTTCGATTTCCATGGCGCCCGCTGCGACGAGCCGGTGGTGAACTTCTCCGGTGGTGAAAAAGCCCGGCTGGCGTTGGCGCTGATCGCCTGGGAGCGGCCAAACCTGTTGCTGCTCGACGAACCGACCAACCACCTCGACCTGGAAATGCGCCTGGCGCTGACCATGGCCTTGCAGGAGTTTGCCGGTGCTGTGGTGGTGGTATCGCACGACCGTCATTTGCTCAAGAGCACCACCGACGACTTCCTGTTGGTGGCCGATGGCAAGGTCGAGACCTTCGACGGTGACCTGGACGACTACAGCCGCTGGCTGGTCGAGTACCGCCAGCGCAGCGCGCCGGCCAGTACTACCCCGGCCAACCCGGACAAGACCGACAAGAAAGCCCAGCGCCAGGCCGCCGCAGCCTTGCGCCAGCAACTGGCACCGCACAAGAAGGCCGCCGACAAGCTGGAAACCGAGCTCAACCAGGTGCACACGCAACTGGCCGAGATCGAGACCGCGCTGGGTGATGGTGGCCTGTACGACGCGGCGCGCAAGGACGAGTTGCGCGACCTGCTGGCGCGCCAGACCAAGCTCAAGCAACGCGAAGGCGAGCTGGAAGAAGCCTGGATGGAAGCGCTGGAAACGCTTGAAAGCATGCAGGCCGAGCTCGAGGCGTTGTCTTGATGGAAGAACTGCGGTCGCTGCTGCCAGGGCAATGGATGGACACCTTCTGGCTGGGCTTGCAGATTCTGTTGATCCTGGTGGCGGCCTTCGTCCTGCAGCGCATCGTTGCTCGCGGGTTGAGCCGCCTGGGCCAGCGTTACCCGTTGCCGCCGGAGCTGCTGGTACCCGTGCGCGGTGGCCTGCGTTGGTTGATCATGGGCAGCGCGCTGTTGTTCGTGCTGGAGCGCCTGGGTGTTTCGGCAACCGTGTTGTGGACAGCACTTTCCGGCTTCGTCGCGGTGGCGGCGGTGGCCTTCTTCGCCATGTGGAGCGTGCTGTCCAATCTGCTGTGCGCGGTGCTGATTTTCACGGTTGGGCCGTTTCGCATCGGCGACGTGGTCGAGCTGGTCGACACCCTGGACAAGCCGGGGGTGAAAGGCCGGGTGATCGCGATCAACCTGCTGTTCACCACCTTGCTGGAAATGCCCGAGGCCGGTGGGGCGCTGGTACAGGTGCCGAACAGCCAGTTCTTCCAGAAGTCGGTACGGCGCTGGCGTGGGGCCGAGGTGCAGGCCATGCACAAAGAGGTGCCGGTAGAAGGTGACTGATTTGCCTGTGCCGGCCTCTTCGCAGCACAAGGCTGCTCCTACAGCGAAAAGGCCTTCACAGGCGACAGAAATCACTGGTTATTTTTTCACCAACCCCTTAGCTTAACGTTTTGCAACATATGTTCGAGCGAGGTGTGTGATGTCGATGGAAGTATGGTTGGGCTTCTTTGCCGCCTGTTGGGTGATCAGCCTGTCACCCGGTGCCGGGGCCATTGCCTCGATGTCCAGCGGCCTGCAATACGGCTTCTGGCGTGGTTACTGGAACGCCCTGGGCCTACAGCTGGGCCTGATCCTGCAGATCGCCATCATCGCCGCCGGCGTCGGTGCCATCCTGGCTGCCTCGGCCACGGCGTTCCAGGTCATCAAATGGTTCGGCGTCGGCTACCTTGTCTACCTGGCCTACAAGCAGTGGCGTGCTCTGCCGATGGACATGACCGATGAGTCCGGCGTGCGCCCGATCGGCAAGCCGCTGAGCCTGGTTTTCCGTGGCTTCCTGGTCAACGTCAGCAACCCCAAGGCGCTGGTGTTCATGCTGGCGGTGCTGCCGCAGTTCCTCAACCCGCATGCGCCGCTGCTGCCGCAGTATGTGGCGATCACCGTGACCATGGTCACCGTGGACCTGCTGGTGATGGCAGGCTACACCGGGTTGGCTGCGCGGGTGTTGCGCATGCTGCGTACGCCTAAGCAGCAGAAGCGTTTGAACCGGACCTTTGCCGGGTTGTTCATTGGTGCGGCTACCTTCCTGGCGACCCTGCGTCGCGCGCCTCTCTGATCACCTGACCGACGTCGATTTCAAGGCAAACACAGGCCGTGTAGGAGCAGCCTTGTGCTGCGAAGAGGCCATTGCAGCCGAAGATGATCTTTCGCCTCACCGTTCTCTTCGCAGCACGAGGCTGCTCCTACAGGGACTGCGTACCGGCCATTGCTATTTTTGCTGGTCCGCCAGCCCCTTGAGCAAATCGATCGGCAGCGGGAAGACGATGGTCGAGCTCTTGTCGCCGGCAATCGTCCCCAGGGTCTGCATGTAGCGCAACTGCATCGCCCCCGGCTCCTTGCTCAGCATCTGCGCAGCCTGCATCAGTTTCTCCGAGGCCTGCAGTTCACCTTCGGCATGGATCACCTTGGCCCGCCGTTCGCGCTCGGCCTCGGCCTGGCGGGCGATGGCGCGTATCATCGATTCGTTGAGGTCGACGTGCTTGATCTCGACATTGGCCACCTTGATGCCCCAGGCATCTGTCTGGGCATCCAGCACCTGGCGGATGTCCAGGTTCAACTGCTCGCGCTCGGCCAGCAGCTCATCCAGTTCGTGTTTGCCCAGTACCGCACGCAGTGTGGTCTGGGCCAGCTGGCTGGTCGCTACCAGAAAATCCTCGACCTGGATGATCGCTTTCTGCGGGTCGAGCACGCGGAAGTACAACACCGCGTTGACCTTTACCGAGACGTTGTCACGGGTGATCACATCCTGCGGCGGCACATCCAGTACCACAGTGCGCAGGTCGACCCGCACCATTTGCTGAATCACCGGGATCAACAAGATCAGCCCCGGCCCCTTGACCTGCCAGAAACGCCCCAGCTGGAACACCACGCCACGCTCGTATTCGCGCAGGATGCGGAACGCCGACAGCAACAGCATCACCAGCACGATCAGTACGGCGCCGAAACCCATTTGCATGAACATGGTTATTCTCCTTGCGCGGCGGGTGCGGCAGCGCTCACTTCCAGCATGACGCCATGGCGCGCGGTTACCCGCACGTTCTGGCCGGCTTGCAGCACTGTTGCGCACTGCGCTTGCCATTGCTCGCCCTGGGCCAGCACGACGCCACAGAACGGATTCCCTGGCATCACCTGGGTAACGGTGACCAGGCTGCCGACCAGGCCGGCGTCACCGCTCACCAGTGCTCGTCGGCGTGCCCTGAGGGCCATGCTCAGCACACCACCGATCAGCAGTGCCGAGAGCACTGCCAGGCTGCCGATCAAGGCCAACGGGATGCCGAAACCGGGGGCATCCGTATCGATCAGGATCAACGCGCCGACCACAAAGGCAACGATGCCGCCAAAACCGACCACGCCGAAGCTGGGCAAGAAGGCTTCGGCGATCATGAAGGCAATGCCGAGCAGGATCAGTGCCACGCCGGCAAAGCTCACCGGTAACAGCTGCAGGGCATACAACGCCAGCAGCAGGCAGATGCCGCCGACCACACCGCCTACCGCCGAACCGGGGTTCATGAATTCGAACAGCAGGCCGTACACGCCAATCATGATCAGGATCAGCGCCACGCTGGGGTTGGTGATCACCGCCAGTACCCGGGTGCGCCAATCCGGCAGGTGTTCCACCAGGCTGGCGCCAGCGGTGTGCAGTTGCTGAGGTTGGCCCGCGACCATCAACGTTTTGCCGTCGAGCTTGCGTAGCAAGTCGGGCAGGTCGTCGGCCACCTGATCGATCACGTTCAGCCGCAACGCCTCGCTGGCGGATAGGCTTACAGCCTCACGCACGGCCTTCTCCGCCCAATCGGCATTGCGTCCACGCAGCTGCGCAAGGCCACGGATGTAGGCAGCGGCGTCGTTGACCTGTTTGCGTGCGAGGGTTTCATCGTCGCTACCTTTGCCCTTTTCGTCCTTGGGCGCGCCTGGCGGGCCGCCGATCTGCACCGGCGTGGCGGCACCCAGGTTGGTCCCGGGGGCCATCGCCGCGAAATGGCTGGCGTAGAGCATATAGGTGCCGGCGCTGGCGGCGCGGGCTCCGCTGGGCGCAACGTAGCTGGCGACCGGCACGGGGCTGGCGAGAATCGCCTTGATCATCTGGCGCATGGCGCTGTCCAGCCCACCTGGGGTATCCATACGGATAACCACCAGTTGCGCGCCCTGCGCCTGGGCTTGGTCGAGGCCGCGCAGCAGGTAATCGGCGCTGGCCGGACCAATCGCGTCATCGATGTCCAGCACCCACACTGCGCCAGGCGCTGCCTGGCCACCTGGCGTGATGCCAAGCAACAACACCAGCATCAGCCAGCGCCAGCAGCGGGCGATCACCTGTCGTCACCTCGTTTGCCTCTATTGCACAAGTTTAGCCCTGCCTGCCGTTGCCCGGCCTAAAATTGGAAATTGGGGGGCGAAACCGGAGGTGCATCATGCGTATGGCAAAGACCCTGCAGGCCCGCCTGGACAAGGCCAACTGCGACTACGACATCATTCCCCATCCACATTCGGCCACCAGCCTGGAGTCGGCCCGCACAGCCGGCGTGCCCGCCGAGCGGGTTGCCAAGTCGGTGATGCTCGATGACCGTCACGGCAACTACATCATGGCCGTGCTGCCGGCCAACCGGCACCTGGACATGAGCAAGGTACGCATGTCGGGGGCCTGGCAACTGACCCGTGAAAGCGGCCTGCCAAGCCTGTTCAATGACTGCGAGCGCGGCGCAGTGCCGGCCCTCGGCGATGCCTATCAGATAAAAATGCTGCTCGACCCGAGCCTTACCCGCCAGGGTGATGTCTACCTGGAGGCGGGTGACCACGATCACTTGATCCACATGAGCATGGAGCAGTACATGAAGCTGGTGCCGCACGCCGAAGTGCGCGAGCTGTGCTGATGTTTTCACACCACTGCCAGGCGGGCGTCGTGGACGGCCTACCTGGCGCTCAGGAGGAACCATGGAAGCGCCGATCCATCCCTTTGCCGACCTGTTCAAGCAGTTGGGCTTGCCCGACGACCCCAAGAGCATCGATCAGTTCATCACCAGCCATTCGCCGCTGAAGAACGAGATAAAGCTGGTGGATGCGCCGTTCTGGAGCGACTCTCAGCGTGCTTTTCTCAAGGACAGCATCATTGAAGATGCCGATTGGGCGGAGCCTTTCGATCAACTCAACGAAGCGTTGCGCCGCCCCCGAAAATAAAGCGCCGAGTGGCACCTGACGAGTGATCGGCCGTTGCTATGCTCAGGAAAACAATAAGGGGATAGCGAGATGAAAGATCCCTATGCACCAGGTTTCTGGTGCTCCGTGACGATCCTGGGCACCCTGACGGCCAGTTACTTCTACGGCATCAGGCAGACGCAACAGATGAACCAGGCCGTGCATTTCCTGTATGCCGCTGCCGCGGTCACTGTGGCGGTTGCATTGGTGGCGCTGACCTGGATCGCCTGGCAACAGTTGCACCTGAACAAGCGCGAAGTGGTTCAGGGGCGAACGTTGCTGACCATCTGGAATACCAAGGTGGCGCTACGTCGCGTCGAAACCGTATTCGACCGCTATTTCTGGGGCAGCTACTGGCATTCGGGGCGTACTTTCGAAGAGGTCATGGGCGAGCTCAAGGGCACACCGCTGGAGCAGAGCCTGGATGCGCTGAAGCGCCAGTGCCGGGTGCTCGACCGCGAAATCCATGACCACCATCACCATTGGTTGGCCAACGCCCGCGACCTGTCCAGCGTGGCCCAGGCCATGGCCCGTGAGCGCTACCAGCTGGACTTGGGCGAACCCACGCACAGCGGCCATGGCAATACGGCCGTGCTGAACCGAGACCTGGAAGTGCTGGTGTACACCTGGTCGGCGCGCCTGCGCAGCTTCGACCATCAGTTGGACGAGCTGGAGCGCGCATACCATTGAGGCGCTTCATTCACCGCGGATGTACTGCTCCAACTGCAGGATCAGGCTGGCCTGTTCGGCGATGGTTTCCTTGACCAGGTCACCGATCGACAGCAGGCCCAGCAGTTCGCCGTTGCTGACCACTGGCAGGTGGCGCAGGTGGCGGTTGGTCATCAGGTTCATGCAGTACTCAAGGTTCTGCTTCGGTTCCACGGTGACGACCGGTGCGCTCATGATTTCGCGTACCGGCGTGGCGGCGGACGAGCGGCCTTTGAGCACCAGTTTGCGCGCGTAGTCCCGCTCACTGACGATACCCACCACCTGGTTGCTTTCGACCACGGGCAACGCACCGACGTTTTTTTCCGCCAGCATTTTCAGGGCGTCGAGCACCGAGTCATCCGGGCCGATGGTGTACACGGTCTGGTGCTGGGACTTGGTCTTGAGGATTTGTTCGACGGTCTTCATACGGGCCTCTGCGGGTGAAAAAAGCGCTGTCTCGGTGTAACTAAAGCATCCGGTACGGCGCTCTGCACGGCAATGCAGGAAACGGCATGGAGTCGATTGAAAAACGTCATGGGTGTTCGTAGCGTCATCCGGTAGGAGCAGCCTTGTGCTGCGAAGAGGCCCGCATGGCAAAAGACGCCCTGTGGCCGTACTGACCTCTTCGCAGCGCAAGGCTGCCCCTACAATGGAATCGACGCCAATCAAAGCTTCGGCATCTGCCCGATCCGCGCCACCATCTCGCTCACAACCTGCAGGTCCAGCATGAACTGCTCGACGGTCTTGAACTCGTTGTCGTTGTGCCCGGTGTATTTCACATCCGGCATGGCCAAGCCGAACTGCACGCCATTGGGCAAGTCGTGCACCGAAGTCGCACCGGCCGAGGTGCCGAACTCATGCTTCATGCCCAGGTTCTCGCTGGCCACCGCGAGCAGGGCCTTGACCCATTCGCCTTCGGGGTTGCGGTACATCGGCTCGTCCAGGCTGTAGTCGAACGCCACCGAGGTGTGGCTTTGCCGGGTCCACTTGCCCAGTTTGTCGGCCAGCTCGTCCTTGATCGTGGCAATGGGCTTGCCTTTGGGAATGCGCAGGTTCACTGCCAGTTTCAGACCTTTTTCGTCCACCCCGACAAAGGTCAGCGAGGCGGTCAGCGGGCCCATGAACGAGTCCTTGAAGGCCACGCCCAGCTTGTTGCCCAGGTAATCCAGGCCCCAGTTATCGGCGGCGTAGCGGGCGGCGTCGGTGAAGTGGTTCTGCTTGAGTGGCACCTGCTTGCCCAGGCCATTGATGAAGTCGAGCATGCGTGCAACCGGGTTCACCCCGGATTCCGGCTCCGAAGAGTGGGCGGAAACGCCGGTCACGGTGAGCAACACCTGTTTGCCCTCGGCTTTGGCGTCGATGCTGAAGTCGCCGCCATGCTGCTTCACGTATTTGTCGCCGGCACTTTGCAGGTTTTTAGCCAGTTGTTCCGGGTTGTCGGAAACCAGGGTCGCTACCGAGGTGGTCGGGATCTGGTTGGTGGCCAAGCCGCCAGTCAGGTTGACGATTTCCGCACCCTTGCCAGTGCCTGCCCGCTTGCTGAAGCTGGCCATGACGGTGCCGTAGCCTTTCTCGGCGATCACCACCGGGTAGCCGCCATCGAGGGCCAGGTTGTAGTCCGGCGTGGGGTTGCGCTCGAAGTAATAGGGGATCGCATCACCGCTGGTTTCTTCGGTGGTGTCGATCAGCAGCTTGAACTGCCGGGCGAGCGGCAGGTTTTCGTCCTTGGCCACCTTCAGTGCGTACATCGCCACCACGATGCCGTTCTTGTCGTCTTCGGTGCCGCGGCCGTACATGCGGTCACCGATTAGGGTGACTTTGAACGGGTCCAGGCGCGTACCGTCGGCCAGCTTCCAGTTGTCCGGGTTGACCGGCACCACGTCGGCGTGGGCATGGATGCCGATCACTTCCTTGCCGCTACCCAGCGAAATTTCGTACACCCGGTTGTCGATGTTGCGGAAGGCCAGGCCAAAGCTGTCGGCCAGGGCCTTGATCCTGTCGGCGATCTTGAGGAACTCAGGGTTTTCGTACTGCGGCGTGCCCTCGACGTTGAAGGTGGGGATGGCCACCAGCTCGCGCAGGGTTTCGGTTGCAGCCTTGCCGTACTTGATGCGGGTGTACAGGCCGAGCAGGCGGTTGATTTCGCCTTGCTGCTCGGCGGCCAATGGCGTGTTGGCCAGGTAGGCGTCGAGGGTCGCCCCGAGGTTGTCGGCCTTGGCCAGGTCGCTGCCTTTGAGCTTGCCGAGGAATTGCTTGAAGTCGCTGGGGTCGCTGCCGTCGAAGGCTTTGACGATGGCAGCGGACTGCTGCTGGGTGAGGTTGGCCTGGGCCGGCTGGGTGAACAAACCGATGCTGGCCAGCAGCAGGGTGGTGGCGGTCAGTTTTCTCAGGTGCATGGTTGCGCGCATTCCTTTGCCAGTCATTGTCATGGGTTACCCGTGCGAAAACGGGAAGATGCCCACGCTAACACCAATGACCCATGGCACGGGAGTACCAGAAACGCGACATGCCGCACAAACGAAAAAGCCCCGGGCTCAGGCCCAGGGCTTTCTTGATATGGCGCACTCGGCGGGATTCGAACCCACGACCCCTGCCTTCGGAGGGCAGTACTCTATCCAGCTGAGCTACGAGTGCAACGCGCACGCATGATACCCATCTGAATCGGTGACGTCCATCGCCTTGATCTGTAGCTGTTTTTACCTTGTTGGCTATGCCGATCCCTAGAGGCCGGATGCGTGTCGACATCTCAAAGGGCGATCAACTCGGGCCTCAGGCCCTCTACACGGCGTACCGGTGGCGGCAGGTAACCGCCGTCACCGGTGATCTGATGCAGCACTTTTTCGCGCAGGCCGTGCAGCGCCACGCCGGAGCGCAAGCGCGGGTGCGGCAGGTCTATTTCCACCACCGACTTGATGCGACCTGGGCGTGGCTCCAGCACCACCACCCGATCAGCCAGGTACGTCGCCTCCTCGGCATCATGGGTCACCAGCAAGGTTGTGATACCGGCCCGCTCGCGAATGGCCAACAGCTCGTCCTGCAGTTGCTGGCGGGTCAGCGCATCCAGCGCGCCGAAGGGTTCGTCGAGCAGCAAGATACGTGGGCTGGCTACCAGGCCACGGGCAATGGCCACGCGCTGGGCCATGCCGCCGGACAGCTGATGCGGGTAGGCGGATTCGAAACCCACCAGCCCCACCAGTTGCACGAACTCGTGCACGCGCCGTGCCCGCTCACCTTGGGTCAGCGATTCATTGACCAGGCCCAGGGCGATGTTCTGCTCCACGTTCAGCCAGGGGAACAACCGATGTTCCTGGAACACGATGCCGCGTTCGCCGCCAATGCCGCTCACGCTATGCCCGTCAACACGAATACTGCCGCTGTAGTCGGTGTCCAGGCCCACCAGCAAGCGCAGCAAGGTGGACTTGCCGCAACCGGAGGCGCCGACAATGGCGATGAACTCACCTTCGTTGATCGACAGGTTGAAATTGCGAATGGCCTCCAACGGCTGGCCGTCCACGGTGAAGACTTTGCCAACCCCCTCGAAGCTGACTAATGGCGGGGTGGCGTCGGGCTGGTTGGCCGCGTGCAGGTGCGAGGTATTGAAGGCGTTCATGCGGTTCTCCAGCGCGTGGCGCGCGATTCGAGGCGTTGTCCAAGGGTGCCGAGCAAGGCGCCGACCAGGCCGATCAGGACCATGGCGGCCATTACCTGGTCCATGCGGAACAGTTGCTGGGCGCCGATCATCAGGCTGGCGATGCCGCCGTCCGAGGGCATGAAGTACTCTGCGCCGATGGTGCCCAGCCAGGCATAGATCAGCGACAGGCGCAGGCCGGCGAAAATGGCCGGGGCCGCACCGGGCAGTACCAGCAGGCGCAAGCGTTGCCACAGGCCCAGGCGCAGGGTACGGGCTGCTTCGCCCAACTGCGGCGAGAGGCTGGCGATACCGCGCTGGGTAGCGATCAGCAGCGGGAAGAACGCGGCCAGGCCGACGAACACGTGCTTGGCCCCTTCACCCAGGCCGAACCAGGCGGTGAGCAACGGCACCCAGGCGAACAGCGCCACCTGGCGCAGGGCCGAAAGCGTGGGCCCGAACAGGCGTTGCGCGTCGTTTGAAAGCCCCAGCAGCAAGCCGGTCAGCAGGCCGGCGCCACCCCCCAGCAGCAGGCCGGTCAGGGTGCGTTGCAGGCTCAGCAGCAAGGCCTGCGGCAACGACCCATCGGCCAGGCCGACCAGCAGCGTGCGCAGTACTTCAAGTGGCGAGGTCAAGATATTAGGGTCGACCCAGCCGAAGCGGCTGCTGGCTTGCCACAGCGCCAGTATCGCCAGCGGCAGCAGCAGGCTTTGCCAGCCGCGTGGCACAGGACCGCGCTGTTGTTCACCGGTAGCAGGGTGCGGCCAGTACAGCAGGCGCTTTTCCACGGCCGAGAAGCTGCGCTCCAGCACGGCGCCCACCAGGCCGATCACCAGGATGCACAGCAGCACCAGGTCGAGCATGAACAGCTGCCGGCCCCACACCATCAGGTAACCGATCCCCTCGCTGGAGGCCAGCAGCTCGACTGCCAGCAACGAAGTCCAGCCGGTGGCCAGCGCCAGACGTACGCCGGTAAGGAAGGCGGGAAGGGCAGCCGGCAGCAACAGGCGCAGGAACAACAGACGGCGAGGCAGGCGCAGTGTCGCAGCGGCCTCGCGCAGTTTGGGCTGGGCATCGCGCACACCGACCAGCGTGTGCAAGGTGACGGGGACCACCACGGCTTTCACCAGCACCACCAGCTTGAGCCACTCGCCGATGCCGAAGAACAGCATGAACAACGGGATCCAGGCCAGGGTAGGAATTTGTGCCAGCGCCACAAAAGTTGGCAGCACCAGTGTCTGCGCCTGACGCGAAGCGCCCAGCCAAACACCCAACAGCAAGCCGCTGCCGATACCCACCGCCAGCCCCCAGAACAACCGCTGCAAGCTTATCCACAGGTGCCCCCAAAGCTCGCCGGAGCCGAACTCCAGCGCGCTTTGCCACACCAGCGCCGGCGCCGGCAGAATCTGTTCGCTCATCCAGTGCTGCCGGCTCGCCACCACCCACAGTAGCCCAATCAGCACAGGCAACACCCACGGCAGAACCCGCTCCAAAGAGACGATGCGGTCCCTGTAGGAGCGGCCTTGCGCCGCGAATGGGCCGCGCAGCGGCCCCCCCCGATTCCTGCTCAGAACTCCATTCATCGGCCATCTCTCGAAGCGTTGTTAAGTTATTCACTTATGGAATTAAAAAATTACAAAGGTGACTTTCAAGAGATAAGAGCATGCGCTCCATGCATACGGAAGCCCCTCGCCGTTGCGTTTTCCTCATATTTTCCATGCGTTTTCCGCAACCCCCGCTCAGCCCCGCATGCCGCCTGATTTATGCCTTCCAGTTACTAAAAAATGAAGTTTTGATCTTTGTAGGTTCTAACAAGACCTGCCTAGCTTCTGGCCAAAGCGCCGGCCATCGCCGGTGGCAGCCTGCCAAGGAGCCTTGCCATGAAAACCCCATTGCGTCACCTGATTACCGCCCTTGGGCTGGCTGTCACCCTAAGCGCTCAAGCGGCTGAACCCGCCAAGCCAACAAGCATCCGCATCGCCGTGCCCGACCTCAGCGCCGGCAGCAAACCCAGCGCCGGTGGCGTGGTCGATGTGCTGCGTGACCAGCAGTTGCTGGAGAAGGCATTCGCCAAGGACGGCATCCGCATCGATTGGCATTTCTTCAAAGGTGCCGGGCCGGTGGTGAACGAGGCGTTGGCCAACGGACAAGCCGATTTCGCCTACCTCGGCGACCTGGCGGCAATCGTCGGCAAGGCCAATGGCCTGGACACCCGCGTGTTGTCGGCGGGCGTGCGCGGGGTGAAGAGCTACCTGGGCGTGGTGCCCGGCTCTGGCATCAAGACCCTGCACGACCTCAAGGGCAAGCGCGTGGCGGTGTTCCGTGGCACTGCCAACCAGCTTTCGTTCGCCAGCGCCCTGGCCAGCCAGGGCCTGAGCGAACGTGAGCTGAAGGTGATAAACCTCGATTTCAATGCCGCCAACGCTGCGCTGGCGGCCAAGCAGGTCGACGCCACTTGGGGCTTGTCCAACCTGCTGTCGCTGCGTGAGCGCGGGTTGGTCGAGCTACCGGTCAACTCGCGTGACCTGGAAGGCGCGGGCAGCACCCAGGCAGTGCTGCTGGGCACCGGTGACTTCATCCGTCAATACCCCGAGCTGGTGCAGCGCCTGGTCAATGCCCAGGAGCAGGCCAGTGCCTGGCTTCGCGACGAACACAACCGCGAGGCCTACATCGATCTGGTGGCCAGCAACGCCAATTGGCCGCGCGGCATCCTCAGCGATGACCTGGCCAAGGAAGACCTCGCCCACTACTTCGACCCACGGCTGGACGCCGGATTCGTCGGCCAGCTGCAGCAGGGCGTCGACCTGGCTGCCAAAGAACGCCTGATCCGCCGTGGCTTCCAGGTAGCCGACTGGATCGAGCCGCGCTTCCTCGACGCTGCGCTGAAACACGAACAGGCCGTGCAGGCCGCCCGCTGAACCTCAAATAACCCGACCATGACCGCAAGGACCACGACCATGAGCAATGCTGCCCTGGCCACCGCGCCACAAACCCTCGCACTCGACATTCACCCGGTTGCCGGCCGTATCGGCGCGGAAATTCGCGGAGTAAGGCTGTCCGCCGACCTCGATGCCGTCACAGTCGAAGCCATTCAGGCGGCACTGGTACAGCACAAGGTGATCTTCTTCCGCGATCAGACCCACCTGGATGACCAGAGCCAGGAGGGCTTTGCCAAACTGCTCGGCGAGCCGGTGGCCCACCCGACCGTACCGGTGGTCGATGGCACCAGCTACCTGCTGCAACTCGATGGCGCTGAAGGCCAGCGGGCCAACTCCTGGCACACCGACGTGACCTTCGTCGATGCCTACCCCAAGGCCTCGATCCTGCGTAGCGTGGTGGCGCCTGCTTCGGGTGGCGATACGGTCTGGGCCAACACGGCCGCGGCTTATCAGGAGCTGCCCGAGCCGTTGCGCGAGCTGGCCGACAAGCTGTGGGCGGTGCACAGCAACGAATACGACTACGCCAGCCTCAAGCCGGATGTCGACCCTGCGAAGCTGGAACGCTACCGCAAGGTGTTCACTTCCACGGTGTATGAGACCGAGCACCCGGTGGTGCGCGTGCACCCGGTCAGTGGCGAGCGGGCGTTGCAGTTGGGGCATTTCGTCAAGCGCATCAAAGGCTATTCGCTGGCGGATTCGCAGCATCTGTTCGCGGTGCTGCAAGGGCATGTGACGCGCCTGGAGAACACCGTGCGCTGGCGCTGGCAGGCAGGGGATGTGGCGATCTGGGATAACCGTGCGACGCAGCATTATGCGGTGGATGACTATGGGACCCAGCCGCGCGTGGTGCGTCGGGTGACCTTGGCCGGAGAAGTACCGGTAGGTGTGGATGGGCAGCTGAGCCGAACTACCCGCAAGGGCTGAACCCCGTCGTTTTCCTGTGTAGGAGCAGCCTTGTGCTGCGAAAAGGCCGGTGCAGACATCGCCAATTTATGGTGTTTGCGCCGGCCTTTTCGCAGCACAAGGCTGCTCCTACACACGTTCGCTATCACAGGCAATCAACTGCCTGACCAATCCCTGAGCCAGCGGCGAAAGGCCATACCCCACCCGGCTCACCACCCCATAGCGGGTATGGCACGCCTCTTCCTGCTCCGGCGTGAGGTCCGCCAGTTGTAGCTTCACCAACCCGTCCTCGCCTTGATAGGGCCGCAAATTGGCATTGCAGGCAATGCCGATGGTGTCCGAGTGCATCACCACATTGAGCAGCGCATAGCCGTGTTCGCACTCCACCGCTGGCAGGAAGTCCTGTCGCCCGCTGAGGTCGCTGAGGATCTTGCGGATATTCGGCGGGCGAAAGGTGGTGGCCATCGGGTAGTCGAACAGGTCTCGCGCCAGCACGCTCTGCTGCTCGGTCAGCGGGTGCCCGGCGCGGCAGCAGAAATGCCAGCGTTGCGGGGTCAGCTTGTGCACCTGGTAGTCCGGATCGGACTCGAACTGGCGGGTGTCGGCCACGAAAAACTCGATCTCCTCGGCAACCAGTTTGCGGTTCAGCGCCTGCCAGTTATCCACCTGGAAGCAGGTGCGCGCCGCCGGGTATTCGGCCACGAAGCGCGCCACCGCACGCGGCACCAAGCCACCGGCCGGCGCAGGGCCGGAGCCAAAGCGCACTACCCCGGTGGTGGCGCCGTTGAACTGGTGGATTTCGTTGACCAGGTTGTGCGCCCCGTGCACCAGCCGCCGCGAATGCTCCAGCACCAGCAAGCCCTGGCGGGTCGGCGCCAGTTCCTTGCTGGCGCGGTCCACCAGGCGGCAGCCGATGTTGTGCTCCAGGGTCTGGATGCTGCGGCTGAAAGCCGACTGCGACAGGTTCACCGCCGCCGCCGCCGCGACAAAACTGCGGTGCTCGACAAGGGCAATGTAATGGCGCAACTGACGCAGATCGATATGCATTTTCTACATTAAAACCTTCGGCCAAATGCAATTGCTGACAAGGGTGAGTCCCCTTATAAATGGAGTTACTTATTCCACTAAATATGAATTACAAATATTTATATCACTTAAAAGAATATAAGCCCGACTGACCGCGATTCGGTTCCGCCAACGGAAATGCTCGCCAGGGCCCATGCCTCTAGGAGCATTTGCATGTCCGGACTTTCCCGTTGGCCTGCGCGCGCGTCGCGTTTCACCTTGCAACCCTTGGCCGCTGGCGTGCTGCTGGCGGCGTCCACCGGCAGCTTTGCCGAAGCGCCGGTCAGCACCACACCGGCGGTGGAGCAAGAAGCCAAGCTTGGCACTGTCACAGTCAATGCCCGCCGCCGCGAAGAAACCGCGCAAAGCGTGCCCACGCCAATCAGCGTGCTCGACAGCGAAACCCTGGAAACCCAACGCATCTACCGCGTGCAGGACTTGCAGCAGCTGGTGCCCAGCACCAACGTCGCCTATGTGCATGCCCGCCAGTCGAGCATTTCGATCCGCGGCCTGGGTAACAATCCGGCCAGCGATGGCCTGGAGGGCAGCGTTGGCATCTACCTCGACAACGTCTACCTCGGCCGCCCGGGCATGGCGGTATTCGACCTGCTGGACGTGGAACAGCTGGAAGTGCTGCGCGGCCCGCAGGGCACCTTGTTCGGCAAGAACACCACGGCGGGCGTGCTGAACATCACCACGCGCAAGCCCACCTTCCACCGTGAGGGCAGCATCCAGCAGTCGATTGGCGAAGACGGCTACCTGCAGACCCAAGGCAGCTTCTCGGGGCCGATCAGCGAGACCCTGGCCGGGCGCATCAGCGCCTACCGCACCGAAGACGACGGCTATGTGAAGAACATCCACAACGGTGATGATCTCAACGGCGGCAAGCGCCAAGGCTTCCGCACCCAGTTGCTGTTCAAGCCCAGCGAAACCTTCAACCTGCGCTGGATTGGCGAGTACAACGAAGAAGACTCCAACAACGGCATCCTCAGCCTGTACAGCACCGGGCCGACCATCAATGGCGTCAACCGCTATGAAAGCCTGGCCGCCCAGGCAGGGGCGACCCTGGTGTCGGGCAAGGACCGCAAGGTCAATTTCGATGCCGACCAACAGGTGACGGTGTTCCAGGGCGGCACTTCGGTGGAGGCCAACTGGACCCTGCCCAATGACTTCACCCTGACGTCGATCACGGCCTACCGCTGGTGGGACTTCACCCCGCGCAACGACGATGGCCTGAACGTGCCGGTGTTCTACAGCGCCGGGGTATCGGTGCGCGACAAGCAGTATTCACAGGAAATCCGCCTGGCGTCGCCTACGGGGGGCGCCTTCGACTACGTGCTGGGTGCCTACTACTTCAAACAGGACCTGGACAACAAGTCCTTCACTTATTACGGGCCTCAGGCCGATGTCTGGAACCTCACGCCGGCCGGTGCGCTGAACAACGTCGACACCCTCGGTGATGGGCACATCGATACCGATAGCTATGCGCTGTTCGCCCAGGGCACCTGGCATGTCACCGACCGCCTGGACTTCACTGCCGGCATCCGCGGCACCTATGAAGAGAAGAGCGCCTGGGTGACCCGCGATGCGCCGAGTGGCGGCGCCGCGGTAACCGGTGCCGCCGCTACTGCGCGCCAGGCCCGGATAGGTGCCTACGATTCGGGCGACCTCAACCAGTACAGTTTCAGCCCTTCCGGCCTGTTAGGCCTGAGCTACCGCTTCAACGAGCAGTTGCTGGGCTACGCCACCTTGACCCACGGCGAGAAGTCTGGCGGCGTCAACCTCACTGTCGGCGCCGCGCCACGGCTGGGGACCGATTCGCTGCTGGTTGGCACCGAGCGGGTCAACAATGCCGAGCTGGGCTTGAAAAGCACCCTGTTCGACGGCCGCCTGCAACTCAACAGCAACTTGTTCTGGGCCGAAGTGCATGGCTACCAGGCCAACGTCTACGACCAGATCAACCGCGTGCAATACCTGGCCAACGCCGGCCGCGTGCGTTCGCGCGGCCTGGAGTTCGAAGCCACGGCGCTGCCGATCCGTGGCCTCACGGTCAACTTCAACGGCTCGTGGAACGACGTGCGCTACACCGAGTACAAGGACGCCCCATGCCCGCCGGAGGTGAGCCTGGCCAATGCCACCGCCACCTGCGACCTGTCCGGCCACCAGGTGGTCGGCGCCTCCAAGTACATCGCCAACCTCAACACCCAGTACAAGTGGCAGGCCAGCGAGCACATCGAGCCCTACGTCACCGCCAGCTACGCCTTCCGTTCGAAGGCCGTGGGCACCATCGACGACTCTGACTTCGGCCAGATCCCCAGCTACGCACTGGTCAACCTTTCCGCCGGCGTGCGCCTGGACCAGGGCGACGGCGTGGTCGACCTGTCGCTGTGGGTGAAAAACGCCGGCGACAAAACCTACTTCACCAGCCTGTGGAATTCCGCCAACGGTGGTTATGCCGGCGTGCTCGGCACCCCACGCACCTTCGGCGCAACCGCCCGTTACGACTTCTGAGCACAAGGAGCTTTGCCATGAATGCCAAGACCCAAACCCCTGCACTGCCTGAAGGCGCCTGCCTGACGGCCAAAGTACCCGAGCGAGAAGAGGCGCTGCTCGGCGACGTGGTGGTCAACCCGTACCGCCTTGCGCCGCTGACCGCGATCATCCGCGACGGCGGGCGCAGCCTGAGTGATGCGCATGTCCGTGTGCTGGGGCGTGGCGAACGCGGGGTGGACATTGTCTACGACGTGTCTGACCGTTCGCTGTGGACCTACGGCGGTATCCCGGTATTCGGCTTGTACCCGGACCACGTCAATCAGGTAGAAGTAAGCTACAAGCTCGATGGCGAACGCATTCGCGAGCAGTACCGGATCTACGCCCCGGCCGTGCGCCTGCCGGTGGTGGCGAAGCAGACTGCCGCGTTGCCAGAGGTGGAGCCGGTCAAAGTCGCGCCAGGCTTCGAAAAGCGCCTGTACCTGTTCAACCATTTGCAGGGCGACATTCCGGGCGGCCGCGCCTTCAAGTGGAATGCCCTGGGTGGTGCGGCGGAATGGGACCAGGTGGGCAACAACTGGATTGCCGACAGCAATGGCGATGTGCGCTGGTACCTGGATATCGAACAGATCCACGACTCCAACCGCCGCGATAGCCTGGGCGGCACCATGGGCTTCCAGCAGACCCGCGACGGCAAGCTGATCTGGGGCCAGGGCCAGACCTATTCCAAGTATGACCTGCTGGGCCGACGCATCTGGCAGCGCAGCCTGCCCGACAAGTTCGCCGATTTTTCCCATGAGATCCGCGAAACCAGCAATGGCACCTACTTGCTACGGGTTGGCACCAGCGACTACCGCCGCCCCGACGGCAAACGCGTGCGCTCGATCCGTGACCATATCATCGAGGTCAGCGAGGCCGGGGATGTGCTCGATTTCTGGGACCTCAACCAAATCCTCGACCCCTACCGTGGCGACTTGCTGGAAACCCTCGGCAAGGCGGCGATCCAACTGCCGCCTGGGGTGCAGAAACAGGACGAGCGGCTGGCCAACGAATTGGCGGAGGGCGACTTGCCCTTTGGTGACACGCCAGGGGTGGGTACCGGGCGTAACTGGGCCCACGTCAATGCCATCGATTACGACGCCGATGACGACAGCATCATCGTTTCAGCACGTCACCAGGGTGTGGTGAAGATTGGCCGTGACAAACAGGTGAAATGGATTCTCGCCTCCCCCCAAGGCTGGCCGCAGCCTCTGCGTGAGAAGGTGCTGAAACCGGTCGAAAGTGAGGGCTTCGATTGGTCGTGGACCCAGCATACCGCCTGGCTGACCGGCAAAGGCACGCTGACCGTGTTCGATAACGGCTGGGGGCGCAATTTTGCGCCGACCAAGCTGAGCGGCAACTACAGCCGGGCGGTGGAGTACCGCATCGACGAGTCCAAGGGTACGGTCGAGCAGGTGTGGGAGTATGGCAAGGAACGTGGCGACGAGTGGTACAGCCCGGTGACCTCGGTGGTGGCTTACCGGCCGGAGACGGACACCCAGTTCATCTACTCGGCTTCGGTGAACTTCCTCACCCCCGAAAAATTGACCACTACCGTGCTCAACGAGGTGCGGCGCGGGACCCAAGAGGTGTTGGTGGAACTGAAGGTGTACAGCCGACAGCCGGGCTCGGTCGGTTATCGAGCACTGGTGATCGACTTGGCCAAGGCGTTCTGAGCTTGGTAGGCCTGACGTAAATTTTGTGTTGATGCGTACATCGAGCGCCGCCCGCGCGGCGCATCGCGAGCGAAGCTCGCTCCTACATTTGTTTCGGGCCAGTAACGCCTGTGACAGGCGCGCGCGACCGCCTTGTTTGTAAGACGCGATATCACGCCATGTGCCAAAGCGTACGCGCGCAAATCCCACAGGAGACATTGGCCCGAAACAAATGTAGGAGCGAGCTTCGCTCGCGATGCGCCGCGCGGGCGGCGCTCGATCTGACAAGCGCTAAACATCCCACGTCTTACCCCCACTTTTCACATTTCCCTCCGCTCGATCGTCTAACCTGAAGCAACATTTCCGGACGGGCTGTTCAACCATTCGTTCTTTTTTTCGAACAGCCTATTGTCCAACACCCCAGCAGCCGCTTAGCATTCGTTTGAGATTTCAAACGCTCGATGCCCTGCCTTGGGCGCTTTTCAACAATCAACAATTCGGGAAGCCGACATGCAGCTCAAAGACGCTCAGTTGTTCCGCCAGCAAGCCTATATCAATGGTGAGTGGCTGGATGCGGACAACGGCCAGACCATCAAGGTGACCAACCCGGCCACCGGTGAAGTCATCGGTACCGTGCCGAAGATGGGCACCGCGGAAACCCGCCGCGCCATCGAAGCCGCCGACAAGGCCCTGCCGGCCTGGCGTGCCCTGACCGCCAAAGAGCGTTCGGCCAAGCTGCGTCGCTGGTTCGAACTGATGATCGAGAACCAGGACGACCTGGCTCGCCTGATGACCACCGAGCAAGGCAAGCCACTGGCCGAAGCCAAGGGCGAAATCGCCTACGCCGCCTCGTTCATCGAGTGGTTCGCCGAAGAAGCCAAGCGCATCTACGGTGATACCATCCCCGGCCACCAGCCAGACAAGCGCCTGATCGTCATCAAGCAGCCAATCGGTGTTACCGCGGCCATCACCCCGTGGAACTTCCCGGCCGCCATGATCACCCGTAAAGCCGGCCCGGCCCTGGCCGCTGGCTGCACCATGGTGCTCAAGCCTGCTTCGCAAACCCCATACTCCGCCCTGGCCCTGGTCGAGCTGGCTCACCGTGCCGGTATCCCGGCTGGCGTGCTGAGCGTGGTTACCGGCAGCGCCGGCGAAGTTGGCGGCGAGCTGACCGGCAACTCCCTGGTACGCAAGCTGTCCTTCACCGGCTCGACCGAAATCGGTCGCCAGCTGATGGAAGAATGCGCCAAGGACATCAAGAAGGTTTCCCTGGAGCTGGGTGGCAACGCCCCGTTCATCGTGTTCGACGACGCCGACCTGGACAAGGCGGTCGAGGGCGCGATCATCTCCAAGTACCGCAACAACGGCCAGACTTGCGTCTGCGCCAACCGTATCTACGTGCAGGACGGCGTCTACGACGCGTTCGCCCAGAAGCTGGCCGCCGCAGTTGCCAAGCTGAAGATCGGTAACGGCCTGGAAGAAGGCACCACCACTGGCCCGCTGATCGACGGCAAGGCTGTCGCCAAGGTTCAGGAGCACATCGAAGACGCCGTTGGCAAAGGCGCCAAGGTACTGTCCGGTGGCAAGCTGATCGAAGGCAACTTCTTCGAGCCGACCATCCTGGTCGACGTGCCGAAGACCGCTGCCGTCGCCAAGGAAGAGACCTTCGGCCCACTGGCGCCGCTGTTCCGCTTCAAAGACGAAGCCGAAGTCATCGCCATGTCCAACGACACCGAGTTCGGCCTGGCTTCGTACTTCTACGCCCGCGACATGAGCCGTGTGTTCCGTGTTGCCGAAGCGCTGGAATACGGCATGGTGGGTATCAACACCGGCCTGATTTCCAACGAAGTGGCGCCGTTCGGTGGCATCAAGGCTTCGGGCCTGGGCCGCGAAGGTTCCAAGTACGGTATCGAGGACTACCTCGAAATCAAATACCTGTGCATCAGCGTCTGATAGCACGGTAAAGGCTTTACCTCTGCCAGTGGGGCGCGAGAGCGACGTCTCGCTGGCCTTTTTTACATCGCAGTACCTGGTGGCCAGGGCGTTTACGACAGTCGATCAACGAATACTGTTCGCGAGCACTCCCAGCCACCCCCGAATAAAAGCGCCATTCCTGTCGGCGCAATGAGGGCATTATGAGCAAGACCAACGAATCCTTGATGCAACGTCGTGTAGCTGCCGTCCCACGTGGCGTTGGCCAGATCCACCCGATCTTCGTCGACACCGCGAAGAACTCGACTGTGATCGACGTTGAAGGCCGCGAACTGATCGACTTCGCCGGCGGCATCGCAGTACTGAACACCGGCCACCTGCACCCGAAAGTGGTTGCGGCCGTGCAAGACCAGCTGACCAAGGTCAGCCACACCTGCTTCCAGGTGCTGGCCTACGAACCTTACGTAGAGCTGTGCGAAAAGATCAACAAGCTGGTCCCAGGCGACTTCGACAAGAAGACCCTGCTGGTCACCACCGGCTCCGAAGCCGTTGAAAACGCCGTCAAGATCGCCCGTGCCGCCACTGGCCGCGCTGGCGTGATCGCCTTCACCGGCGGCTACCACGGCCGTACCATGATGACCCTGGGCCTGACCGGCAAGGTCGTGCCGTACTCCGCTGGCATGGGCCTGATGCCAGGCGGCATCTTCCGCGCCCTGTTCCCGAGCGAACTGCACGGTATCAGCGTTGACGACGCCATCGCCTCGGTCGAGCGCATCTTCAAGAACGACGCCGAGCCGCGCGACATCGCCGCGATCATCCTCGAGCCAGTACAAGGCGAAGGCGGCTTCCTGCCAGCGCCGAAAGAGCTGATGAAGCGCCTGCGCGCCCTGTGCGACCAGCACGGCATCCTGCTGATCGCCGACGAAGTACAGACTGGCGCTGGCCGTACCGGTACCTTCTTCGCCATGGAACAGATGGGCGTTGCGCCTGACCTGACCACCTTCGCCAAATCCATCGCTGGCGGCTTCCCGCTGGCCGGTGTGTGCGGCAAGGCCGAGTACATGGACGCTATCGCGCCGGGCGGCCTGGGCGGTACCTACGCCGGTTCGCCGATCGCTTGCGCCGCGGCCCTGGCCGTGATCGAAGTGTTCGAAGAAGAAAAACTGCTGGACCGCAGCAAGGCTGTGGGTGAGCGCCTGACCACTGGCCTGCGCGAAATCCAGAAGAAGCACCCGATCATCGGCGACGTCCGTGGTCTGGGCTCGATGATTGCCGTCGAAGTGTTCGAGAAAGGCACTCACACCCCGAACGCTGCCGCTGTTGGCCAGGTTGTGGCCAAGGCACGTGAAAAGGGTCTGATCCTGCTGTCCTGCGGCACCTACGGCAACGTCCTGCGTATCCTGGTTCCGCTGACCGCCGAAGACGCACTGCTGGACAAAGGCCTGGCCATCATCGAAGAGTGCTTCGCTGAAATCGCCTGATGTGACGCGCTTCAGAAAAAACCCGCCTAGGCGGGTTTTTTTTATGCCCAGAAAAGCCATGTGGCGCTATGGTTGTCGGAGGACTGGCTTTGGAAGCTGCGACGGACTGTGTGTCAGGCTATTCAGGAGTAGTTGGCGATGAACGCTGCAGACCCCACCCCACCAAGCGTGCTGATTGTCGAAGGTGACCCTTGGGTTCGTGACATGCTCAGCGAGATGCTGCTCAGCGTGCGCTGTGACGCCCGCCTGCAGGTATGCGCCGACGGCTCCCAGGCGCTCAGTGCCTTGTCCAGCAAGCCCGACCTGATCATCGCCGCCCGCGAGCTGGCCGGTGTCGATGGCCTCGACCTGCTCCGCAAGGTGCGCGCCAAGGGGCCGGGGTTGCCGTTCATCCTCATGAGCAACCGCAGTGACAGCGCCAGTGTGCGCGAGGCATTGCCCCTGCACCCCACGGCCTACCTGAGCAAACCGTTGAACCTGGACAACCTGCGCAAGCGCCTGGAAGAGCTGCTGCTGGCCGTGGGCGAAGAAATCGCCTGCCCGGTGCCGGCGTTGCAGGCGGGTGCCAGCCTGCCGGCCTACCTTGAGCAGCGCCGCGCGACCGCCGATGGCGGGCCGCTGCTGGCCGATGTGCAACTGGCGATCAAGCGCGCACTCAACCCCCAGGGCCTGAACTTGAGGGTGCTTGAAGAGGAAGTGCGTAACGACCCGCAGGTCACGGCAGTATTGATCGCTGCGGCCAATAGCGCGGCCTTGCACCGTGAAGCGCCGGTGCAGACGTTGCTGCAAGCCCTGAACAAGCTTGGCAGTACCCAGAGCATGAACCTGATCCTGGGCATGACCCTCAAGCGCAGCGCGCGCCTCAGCGACCCGCTGCTGGCAGAGCACGCGGCCCGTTACTGGGAACTGTCGCTGCATACGGCGGAATATGGCCGTACCTTGGCGCGCATGCTCGAACTGGACGAAGGGCGTTGCTATTGCGCCGGCTTGCTGCATTGCCTGGGCGACCTGGCGGTGTTGCGCTGCCTGCAGGAATGGCGCTTGGCTGGGGGTGAGCTGGATGAACGCAAGGTGCAGCAATCGATGGATGAATTTGCGGCGGCATTCGGTTCGGCGTTGCGTACTCGCTGGCGCTTGCCGCTGGCCTTGCGCGAGTTGATCGCGGCGATCTACCAGTTGGGAGGCGGGGTGTATTCGCGGGAGATCCTGGCCATGAACCTGGCTGGGCAGCTATCGCGGTTGCCGGCCGAGCAGGGGTTGGAGAAAGTGGCCAGCGGCAAGACCGCACGCTTGCTCAAGCTGGGCTTGCCGGAGCTCAACCGGCTGCGCAAGGTGGATAACCCGGAGGTGAAGCCACAGGGAGAACCGCCGGAGGCTGAGGCTGAGGTTAGCGGGTGAAATATTGGGGCCGCTTTGCGGCCCTTCGCGGGCTCGCCCGCTCCCACAGGTACTGCGCAAGCCTTGAGGGCTGTGGTGAGCCTGTGGGAGCGGGCAAGCCCGCGAAGAGGCCGGTACTGGCAATACACCCGTTACGCCAATGTGCAATTTTCGAGACTCGCCAGCAAGACCAGCTCCCACAAGAAGACAGTTGCTCCCACAGCCCGCGAACACCGGCCAACGCCGGTGCCATCCTTCACGCTGGCTGATCAGCCGCGGACTATCTGGTTCTTGCCTTGCCGCTTGGCTTGGTACATCGCCGCATCGGCCCGGGCATACAGGCTATCCAGCGTCACATCTTCTTCGGTCAGCCCAGTCAGCCCCTGGCTCACCGTCACTCCGTACGTCTGCTGCCCATGGCTGAAGCTCAAGCGCTGAATCTGCCGCTGCAAGCGCTCGGCAATCTGTTCTGCGACTTCGGCGCTGCAGCCTGGGAACACCGCCGCGAACTCCTCGCCGCCAATGCGCCCGAACAGGTCGCCACGGCGTAGCACGGCCTTGCCGCTGTCGGCAATGTGTTGCAGCACCTGGTCGCCTTCCTGGTGGCCATAGCTGTCGTTGATGCGTTTGAAGTCATCGATATCCAGCAGCAGAAAGGCCAGCGGGGTACCGTCTTCGCGGGCGCTGTCGAACGCTTGCTGAGCACACTCGAAGAAGTGCCGGCGGTTACTGCTTTGGGTCAGCACGTCGGTGGTGGCCAGGCGCTGCAGTTCGCCTTCGAGTTGCTTCTTCTCGGTGATGTCTTCGGCGATACCGACAATGATGACCCGGTCGCCCTCGTGCTGCTGGTTGATGTAGCACTTGTCGCTCAGCCAGCGCAGTTGCCCGTCGGCATTGAGGATACGGTACTCGCGGTCCTCCACTGCGCCCTTGAGCAGCACCTGGGCCAGGCTGCGTTCGGCGAACTCGAGGTCGTCGGGGTAGATGCTGTCGCGCCATTCGTTGTAGTCGGCCAGCACCAGGCTGACCGGGCGGCCGAAGATGCGTTCGTAGGCAGGGCTTACATACAGCACCTGGCGGGTCTCCCAGTCGAAGGCCCAGAGCACAGCGTTGACGCTGTCGAGCAGCGAGCTGAACAGCTGATCGCGCTCGCTCAGGCGGGCAACCTCGCCTTGGGCATGGAGGAGCGCCAGTAACGTCTGGGCGGCTTCAGGAGGTGGGGTGCCGGGCAATGTCGTTGGAATATTCTTGGCCATGTGCACGAAGCGGGTCTCAACGTGAAAGCGTGCGGCCAGCATCCGGCCCGCCACGCGGGCGATGTGCCGAATTTGAGTGGAAACCTGGGGGCTAAGTTCCGAACGGCACGCCCCACGTTGGGGCGTGCCGATCAACGGCGGTCAGGCGCCGGTCGGGCGCAGGGAGTAGGTCTTGAGTTGTGCCGCGAAGTCGCGCAGGGCGTGGATGCCGCTGGTTTCGGCCTCGTGGACCCAGTCCTTCATGGCCGCCAGCATGTCGTGGCCGTTGGCGCTGGTGCGTGCCCAGATCTGCTGCAGGGCCAGGCGCTTTTCGTAGATGGTTTTCAGTGCCTGGCTGTGCGCGAGCATCGACTCGATACGCACGTGGTGGCGGTCCTCCAACAGGCTGGTTTCACGCGACAGCAGGCGTTTGGCACGGCGGAAGCGGTGACGCACCGAGGCATCGACGCGGGCCAGTTCCTGTTGCACCAGCGGGCCGATCACCAGCTTGCGGTACTGGGCCATGATCTGGAAGCGGTTGTTGAGGATGGCCATGGCGGTGTCCATGTCCAGGTTGGCCTTGCCGGCCACCCGGTGGGCGATGGGCGCCACGCGCTGCACTTTGGCCAGGCGCAGCAGGCAGAACAGGCGGATCCACGCCCAGCCCATGTCGAACTCCCAGCGCTTGACCGAGAGCTTGGCCGAATTGGGGTAGGTGTGATGGTTGTTGTGCAGCTCTTCGCCACCGATGACGATGCCCCACGGCACCAGGTTGGTGGCGGCGTCGCGGCATTCGAAGTTGCGGTAGCCAAGGGCATGGCCCAGGCCGTTGACCACGCCAGCGGCCCAGAACGGAATCCACATCATCTGCACCGCCCAGATGGTGATGCCGATGGTGCCGAACAGCAGCAGGTCGATCACCGCCATCAGCACGATACCGCCCAGTTTGTAGCGCGAGTAGAGGTTGCGCTCGATCCAGTCGTCCGGGCAGTTCTTGCCGTAGATGCGCAGGGTTTCGGGGTTGCGTGCCTCTTCACGGTATAGCTCGGCACCTTTGCGCAGCACCGTGCTCAAGCCCTTGTACACCGGGCTGTGCGGGTCGTCTGGGGTTTCGCACTTGGCGTGGTGCTTGCGGTGGACGGCGGTCCACTCGCGGGTGTTCTGCGCCGTGGTCAGCCACAGCCAGAAGCGGAAGAAATGCTTGAGCGCGCCGTTGAGCTCCAGGGCCCGGTGCGCGGAGTAGCGATGCAGGTAGACCGTGACGCTGACAATGGTCACGTGGGTCATCAACAGAGTGATGCCGACCAGTTGCCAGGCCGACAAGTCGAGCAGGCCGTTGTACCACATAGGTGTAAATACCCTCGAAATGCAGCAGGAGGCGCTGATTATCCCTTGAGGGGGAAATAAAACCAGCCAAAGCTGACAACGCGATGTTTCAGGCATGGCACGTTGCAACAAATGTAGGAGCGGCCTTGTGCCGCGAAGCGCCGCGCGGGCGGCGCTCGATCTTGAAACCACCTCAAACCGCACGTCGAGCACCAGAACCTTTATAATCGCCACTCCTTTTTGATGGTCTATCCCACCCGACATGTCTGTTTCCGTTCGCGACGCCTTGCGCATGGCTGCGCTGTATGTGGTGCTCTCGATCCTCTGGCTGGCGCTGGCCGAGGTGATGCTGCACGGCATGACTGAAGACCCCCTGGCGCTGACCGTGGGGCGGCAAATCAACGTGGTGCTCTGGGTGCTGCTCAGTGCCATGCTGATCTATGTGTCGCGGGTGCGCCTGCTCAACTTCATCGGCCATGGCGCGCGCTTGCGTTGTGAAGACCGTGAACGGCTGCGCATGGCTGCCGCGGTGTTCGACAGTACTCTCGAAGGCGTGCTGGTGACCGACCGCCAGGGCCTGATCGTGCACGTCAACCGTGCCTTCATGCGCATCACCGGCTACCAGCAGGACGAGGTCATCGGCCAGCGCCCGAGCAAGTTCAAGTCGGGCCGCCATGGCCTGGCCTTCTACCAGCAGATTTTCGCCACCCTGGCCGAAAAGGGCGAGTGGAGCGGTGAAATCTGGAACCGGCGCAAGAGCGGCGAAATCTACCCGCAGTGGCAGACCATTTGCGCCATTCGCGATGACGAAGGTGAGCTCAGCCATTACGTGGCGGTGTTCAGTGATATCAGCGCGATCAAGCATTCGGAACAGGAACTGGCCTACCTGGCCCATCACGACCCGCTTACCGGTCTGCCCAATCGCCTGCTGTTCACCGACCGGGTCGAGCAGGCATTGGCGGCGGCGCAGGCCAACAAGCGCGGTTGTGCCTTGTTGCTGCTGGACCTGGACCACTTCCAGAGCATCAACGACGGCTTGGGCCACACGGTCGGCGACCAGTTGCTGAAACTGGTGGGCGAGCGCCTGGGTGAAGCGTTGGGTGCCGGCGTGACCCTGGCGCGCCTGGGCGGCGACGAGTTCGGCGTGCTGGCCGAGAGCTGCCAGCAGGTCGGCCAGGCGGGCAAGCTGGCGCAGAGCATTATCGAGCGCATGCGCGAGCCCTTCATGTTCGATGGAAATCGCCTGTTCATCAGCGCCAGCGTCGGTATCAGCCTGTTCCCCAGCGATGCCTTGAGCGCCGAGCAGTTGCTGCGCAATGCCGACGCGGCGTTGTACAAGGCCAAAAGCAATGGGCGAGCCTGCTACGCGCTGTACACCGAAGAGCTTACCGCCCACGCCCAGCACCGGGTCGAGACCGCCGGTGAGCTGCGCCGGGCCCTGGAGCAGGATGAGCTGCGGGTGTTCTTCCAGCCGGTGCATGACCTGGCGACAGGCCGACAAGTCGGGGTCGAGACGCTGGTGCGTTGGCAGCACCCCCAGCGCGGCCTGGTGCCGCCGGGCGAATTCATCCCGATTGCCGAGCGCACCGGGCTGATTGCCGAAATCGATGCCTGGGTGCTGCGCCAGGCCTGCCGGCAAATGGTGCAGTGGCAGGCCGAAGGCCGGCAGCTGACGTTTGTGGCGGTGAACATTTCCAGCCGCCTGTTTGGCCAGCACGAGCTGTACCGGCAGGTCGCCGAGGTGCTGCATGAGACTGGCCTGGCCCCGGCCTTGCTGGAGCTGGAAGTGACTGAAAGCGCGGTGATGGAAGACCCTGAAGTGGCGCTGGAGCAACTGCACCGTTTGCGTGAGCTTGGGGTGACCCTGGCCATCGACGACTTTGGCACCGGGTATTCGTCGCTGCTGCGGCTCAAGCGTTTGCCGGTGCAGAAGCTGAAGATCGACCAGGGCTTTGTGGCCGGGTTGCCGCTGGACGAGGATGACATCGCAATCGTGCGGGTGATCATCGCCCTGGCCCGTAGCATGGGCATGCAGGTGCATGCCGAGGGCATCGAGCAGGCAGAGCAGGCCAGCTTCCTGCTGCAGGAACACTGTCAGTTGGGGCAGGGGTACTGGTTCGGGCGGCCGGTACCGGCTGCCGATTTGCATTGGGTTTGAGATCGAGCGCCGCCCGCGCGGCGCATCGCGAGCGAAGCTCGCTCCTACATTTGTTTCGGGCCAGTCACGCCTGTGGCAGGCGCGCGCGACCGCCTTGTTTGTACAACGCAATATCGAGCCGTGCGCCAAGGCGTTCGCGCGCAGATCCCACAGGAATAATTGGCCCGAAACAAATGTAGGAGCGAGCTTTGCTCGCGATGCGCCGCGCAGGCGGCGCTCGATCTACGCCCTCACAAATTACTCAAACCCTGCTCAACGCTTGTTCAAGCCTTTCGCCAGGCGGTCCCCACCCAGCTGGATCAACGCCACCAACGCCACCAGCATGGCAATCACGGTCAGCATGATCTGGCTGTCGAAACGCTGGTAGCCATACCGGTAGGCGATATCCCCCAACCCTCCGGCACCAATCGCCCCGGCCATCGCCGAGGAGTTGATCAAGGTCACCAAGGTAATGGTGAACCCGCCCACGATACCCGGCAGCGCCTCGGGCAGCAGCACGTGCCAGACAATGTGCCAGCGCCGGCAGCCCATGGCCTGTGCGGCTTCCACCAATCCATGATCGACCTCACGCAGGCTGACCTCGGCAATGCGCGCAAAGAACGGCGTGGCAGCAATGGTCAGCGGCACCACCGCCGCCCACACGCCGTAGGTGGTGCCTACCAGCAGACGGGTGAAGGGGATCAGCGCGACCATCAGGATCAGGAACGGGATCGAGCGGAACAGGTTGACGAAGGCGCCCAGCACCCGGTTCAGCAGCGGCGCTTCGAAGATCCCGCCCTTGTCGCTGGTGACCAGCAGTACCGCCATCGGTACACCCACCAGCAGAGCGATCAGCGATGACACGCCAACCATCAGCAGGGTATCGAGCAAGCCTTCGAGCAGGCGATCAAACCACATGGCCCAGTACCTCCACGTCTTCGGCCCAACGACGGGCACGCTCCAGCAATTGATGGGTGTCGTGCGGCGAGTGTCGCACCGAGAGGATCAGCTGTCCCAGGGCATGTTCGCCGATGGTTTCCACACCGCCCTGCAGCAGGCGCACGCGCCCACCCAGGTCGCTGAACAGGGCAGACAGCTCTGGCTCACCGAGCACTGTCAGTTTCAGCACCACGGCGCTGTCACGGCTTACCGGGCTGGCCTGCAGGCTGGCCTGCAACGCGGCGGGCAGCCTGGCTTGCAACGGGGCGAGCAGGGTACGGGTAACCTCGTGGCGGGGCGAACCGAACACCCGCCACACTTCGCCCTGCTCGACCACCGCGCCGCGCTCCAGTACCACCACTCGGTGGCAGATATCGCGGATCACCGCCATTTCGTGGGTGATCAGTACGATGGTCAGGCCCAGGCGCTGGTTGATGTCGCGCAGCAACTCAAGGATCGAGGCCGTGGTCTCCGGGTCCAGCGCCGAGGTAGCCTCGTCGCACAGCAGGATTTCGGGGTCGTGCACCAACGCCCGGGCAATGCCCACGCGCTGCTTCTGCCCACCGGACAGCTGCG
The DNA here is from genome assembly GCF_048068035.1 of Pseudomonas sp. NY11955. NCBI lineage: Bacteria > Pseudomonadati > Pseudomonadota > Gammaproteobacteria > Pseudomonadales > Pseudomonadaceae > Pseudomonas > Pseudomonas sp. NY11955. The sequence continues at coordinate 157,679 of NZ_JBLUPS010000010.1, read as the reverse complement.
CCGGGTACACATGGTGCTTTTCCTGCAGGCCAACCAGCTCCAGCAGCTCGCGCACCTTGCGCTGGCGCTCGGCCTTGGCCACGCCGGCCACCTTCAACGGCAGCTCGACGTTCTGCCACACGGTCTTGGCCGACATCAGGTTGAAGTGCTGGAAGATCATGCCGATGCGTCGGCGCAGGGCCACCAGGTGGTCCTCGTCGAAAGGCGCGATGTCCACCTGGTCGATCAGCACCCGGCCTTGGCTGGGTTGTTCCAGGCGGTTGATGGTACGCAGCAGTGATGACTTGCCGGCGCCGCTGCGGCCGATGATGCCGAAAATCTCGCCATGGCGGATGTTCAGGTCGATGCCTTGCAAGGCCGGTTGCGCCTGGCCAGGGTAGGTCTTGCCCAGGCCGATGAAGCGCACATGGGCTTCATTGACTTCCGGGCGCAGGGCCTGTTCCTTGACCGTTGGCGGCAATGGTTGTGGGGTAGGCGCCCTGAGCGCGTTGGCCTGGCTCATGTCAGCCTTCCCAGCCGGCTTGGTAGAGTTTGCCATGGGCCTTGTCGAGTGCCGCGCGCACGGCTGGCGAGTGCTGGTAGATGTCGACGAACTTGGCCAGGCGCGGGTCGTCCTTGCTCTGTGGGCGGATGACGAACTGAATCACGTATTCCTTGTTTTCCAGGCCGTCGAACAGCAATGCCGAGGTGGCATCGAAGGTGTTGGCCAGGCGGATGTAGGCCGGGTAACCCTGCACCAGGTCGGCGTCATCGTAGGCGCGTACCAGCTGAACCGCCTCGACCTGCAGGATTTTCAACTTTTTCGGGTTGGCGACGATGTCGTCCTCGGTGGCCTTGTAGCCAACGCCTGGCTTCAGGCTGATCAGCCCAGCCTTGGCCAGCAGTTGCAGGCCCCGGCCACTGTTGATCGGGTCGTTGGCGATGGCCACGCTGGCGCCTTCTGGCAGATCGGCGAAGCTTTTGTACTTTTTCGAGTACAGGCCAACGTTGTTGATGATGCCCGAGGCGTAAGGCACCAGGTTGAAGCCTGCAGCAGCTTTGGCGTTCTCGAGGAATGGGATGTGCTGGAAGTAGTTCACGTCGATGTCGCCACTGTTGAGGCTGACATTGGGCGCGATCCAGTCGCTGAACTCGATCAGCTTCACTTCCAGGCCTTGTTTGTGCGCTTCTTCTACCGCGGCTTCCAGCGGAATGGCAAAGGCCGAGGTGGTGCCGATCTTCAGCGGTTCGGCAGCCAGGGCGCTGGCGGACAGGCCGAGGGTGAAGGCAATGGCCACGACGGGCCGGAACAGTTTCTCAAGCATGGTGCAGGGCTCCAGTCGGGGCAGGGGTTGGGGTAAAGCGGTAAGCCGAACCTGGGTGGTCGGCGGGCAAGTGCGGGTGGTCGGCCTGGAACAGCTTTTCGCGCAGGGTGCCTTCGGCGTAGGCGGTCTTGTAGCGGCCACGCTGCTGCAGTTGCGGGATGACCAGGTCGATGAAGTCCTCAAAGCTTTCCGGGGTGACGGTGCGGGTCAGGTTGAAACCGTCCAGGCCGGTTTCATCAATCCATGCGATCAACTGCTCGGCCACCTGTTCGGGCGCGCCGACCAGGGTGACGTAGCGGCCTCCCAGGGCGTGCTGCTGCAGCAGGCGTCGGCGGGTCCAGGCGTTGTCCTGCAACTGGCGCGTGGCCGACTGGATGGCATTGCCCTGGCTGAAGCCGATCGGCTCGTCCAGCCCATAGGCCGCAAAGTCGATGCCGGTGGATGCGGCAAAGTGTGCGACGCCGGCTTCTGGGCTTGCATGGCGCAGGTACTCGGCATGCTTGGCCTGGGCTTGTTGCTCGGTGGCAGCGACGATCACCGTGATGCCCATGAACACCTTGACCGCCTGCGGGTCGCGGCCGGCGGCCTGGGCGGCTGCGCGCACCTTGTCGACTTGGGCGCGGGTCGCCGCCTTGTCCTGGCCACTGATGAATACGCATTCTGCATGGTTGCCGGCGAACCCCAGGCCACGCTGCGAGCTGCCCGCCTGGAACAGCACCGGGGTGCGCTGCGGCGAGGGTTCGCACAGGTGGTAGCCTTCGACGTTGTAGAACTCGCCGTGGTGGCTGACCTTGCGCACCTTGTCGGGCTGGGCATAGACGCGCTGCTCCCGGTCGGCGACCACGGCGTCGTCAGCCCAGCTGCCTTCCAGCAGCTTGTAAAGCACCTGCAGGTATTCATCGGCCTGGTCGTAGCGGCGGTCATGCTCCGGTTGCTGCTCCAGGCCCATGGCCCGGGCGGCGCTGTCGAGGTAGCCGGTGACGATGTTCCAGCCCACCCGGCCATTGCTCAGGTGGTCGAGGGTGGAAAGGCGCCGGGCGAACAGGTATGGCGCCTCGTAGGTGAGGTTGGCGGTAAGGCCGAAACCCAGGTGGCGGGTAACCGCGGCCATGGCCGAAACCAGCAGCAGTGGGTCGTTGACCGGCAGTTGAATCGACTCTTTGAGGGTCACGTCCAGCGACTGCCCGTAGATGTCGTAGGTACCGACGATATCGGCGATGAACAACCCGTCGAACAGGCCCCGCTCCAGCAGGCGGGCCAGGTTGGTCCAGTAGTCCAGGGTCTTGTATTGGGTCGAGGTGTCCCGTGGATGGGTCCACAGGCCGTGGTTGATGTGCCCGATGCAGTTCATGTTGAAGGCATTGAGCAGAATCTGCTTGGCCATCAGATGGTCCCCCGGCGTGGCGGGTTGGCATCGTTGAGGTAGTAGTTGCCGATGGCGTGGTACTTCCAGCGCACCGGGTCGTGCAGGGTGTGCACGCGAGCGTTGCGCCAGTGGCGGTCGAGGTTGTGTTCGGCCAGGGTGGCCTGGCTGCCGCCCAGTTCGAACAGCGCGGTGCCGGCGGCGAGGGAAATCTCGGTGCTGATGGCCCGTGCTTCGGCGACGGCGATGGAGGCGGCGGCGACGTTGTCGGCGGTACTGTCGTCGCGCGCGCGGTCGAGGTATTCGCCGGCGCGCTCCAGCAGGGCTTCGGCGGCGTGCAGGCGGATCGCCAGATGGCCGAAGCTTTTCAGCGTCAGCGGGTCATCCGTGGCCTTGTCCAGGCCGGAGTCGACCCACGGGCGGCTGCGCGTGCGCACGAAGTGCAGGGCGTCTTCATAGGCGGCGCGGGCAATGCCGGTGTCGATGGCGGCATGGAGGATCTGCGCCAGCGGGCCGACCGGGGTGGGGCGCTCGAAGGCGCTCTGGAATGGCACCACGTCGGCGGCGTCGACGTACACGTTGTCGAACACCACCGAACCGCTGCCGGTGGTGCGTTGGCCGAAGCCGCTCCAGTCATCGATCACTTGCAAGCCCTGGCTGTCGGCTGGGACGAAGGCCAGTTGCTGCACGCCTTGGTCGTCGACGACCGAGGTGGGAATGCGCTGGGCGTAGATGGCGCCTGTTGAATAGAACTTGCGGCCGTTGATACGGAAGCCGTTACCGTCACGGCTCAGCCGGGTGGTGCGCTCGTTGGCGGTCTTGGTGCCCAGCTCGGCCAAGGCGTTGCCGAAACGGCGGCCGGCCAGTACTTCGGCGTACAGGCGCTGTTGCTGTTCGGGGCTGCCGTTTACCCGCAGCACTTCCAGGCCGTAGAAATGGTTTTGCGGGATCTGCCCGAGCGATCCGTCGGCCTGGGCGATACGGGCGATGACCTTGGCCAGGGTGACGTTGGACACGCCGGCGCCGCCGAAGGCCTTGGGCACGCTGATGGCCCATAGGCCGGAGCGGGTGAACAGCTCCAGTTCGGCGTGCGGCAGGCGGCGCTCGCGGTCGCGCAGGGCGCTGTCGCGGCGCAGTTGCTGGGCGATGTCTTCGGCGACATTCAGGGCTTCGGTGTCGCTGGTGATGATTCTTGTAGTCATGGTGTTTCTCCAGGGCCATCGGGGCCGCGTTGCGGCCCTTTCGCGGCGCAAGGCCGCTCCTACAAGGAATCGCGCACGGCTTTGTAGGAGCGGCCTTGTGCCGCGAAGGGCTGCGAGCAGCCCCAAGGCCTAAAAATTCAGATCCAGGAATGCCGCGCAGGCAGGGTGCCGTTGAGGTGGTACGCGCCCACCGCGTGGTACTTCCAGCGCACCGGGTCATGCAGGGTGTGCACCCGGGCATTGCGCCAATGGCGGTCGAGGTTGAACTCGGCGAGGGTGGCGCGGCTGCCGGCCAACTCGAACAGCTTCTCGCTGGCCTGCAGGGCGACCTCGGTGGTCAGTACCTTGGCCTCGGCCACTGCAATCGAGGCGCGTGCCGCGCTGGCGGCGTCGATTGGCGCGGCATTGACCTCGTCGAGTACCCGCGCGGCTTTGCGCAGCAGTGCTTCGGCGGCATGCAGTTCGAGCTTCAGGCGGCCAATGTCGGCAATCACATAAGGGTCGTCACTGGCGCGGTCCACCTTGGCCTCAATCCACGGGCGGGACTTTTCACGCACGAAGGTGATCGCGTCATCGATCGCCGCCTCGGCGATGCCGGCGTCGATCGCCGCCTGGATCAGCTGCGAAGCTGCGCCCTGGATGTTGGGGATGTCGCGCTGGCGCCAGTTGTCGATCACCAGCTCCGCATCTACCGGCACCTGGTCCAGCAGCACGGTGCCGCTGGCAGTGGTGCGTTGGCCGAACCCGGACCAGTCGTCGACGATGCGCAGCCCCGGGCTGCCCCGGCGCACGAATGCCAGGCGCTGGCGGCCTTCGTCGTCGAGGGCTTTCACCGCCACCCAGTGGGCGAACAGGGCGCCGGTGGAGTAGAACTTCTCGCCGCTGATGCGATAGCTGTCGCCGGCGCGAGTGATCCGGGCCTTGAGGGTGAGGGTGTCCTTGGTGCCGCGTTCGGGGCCGGCATTACCGATGCGCCAGCCGTCGAGCACGCTGCGGAAGATCAGCGCCTGCTGTGCCTCGGTGGCCGTCAGGCGAATCAGTTGCAGCATGCCGAACTGGTTCTGCGGGATCTGCCCCAGGGCCGGGTCGGCGGCGCTGATCAGGCGGAACACTTCGGCTACGGTTTCGAACGACACGTCGGGGCCGCCGTGGGCTTTGGGTACGCTGATGCTGCCCAGGCCGCTGCGGGTGAACAGCTCGATCTCGGCCCAGGGCAGTTTGCGTTGCTGGTCGCGGCGGGCAGCTTGCTCGCGGGCGACCTCGGCCAGTTCGCGGGCCGCTTGCAGGGCTTCGGCGTCGTTACGCAGTACCTTGGCCGGCAACAGCAATGGCGAGCTGTCGAGATCGCGGTGGAATTGGGTATTTGGCTGGCTGGACATCAGTACCGCTCCTTGGCTGCACTCAATGCCCTGGCGATACGCACTGGGGTGATTGTGATCCTGACCATTCCTGACCTCACAAGATAGTTGTGCCGCTACAGCTGATCGCGACAGATATGTGCTGGTTCGGTGGTCCGGTTTATATACCCTAATGCTTTATAAAAAGTTTATGAACTAACTCTTTGGAATATGTATAGAAGGAGGGATTTACTACAAATGTGCTGGCCCTTTCGCGGGCACGCCCGCTCCCACAGGTACTGCACAGGTCTTGAAACCGGTGCTACACCTGTGGGAGCGGGCGTGCCCGCGAAGAGGCCGGAACAGGCTTACTCGGAAGCTGCGGTACCGAGGAATTTGCGCAGGAACTGCCGGGTACGCTCTTCCTTGGGTGCCGCAAACAGCGCCTTGGCCTCGCCCTGTTCCACGATCACGCCCTTGTCGAAGAAGATCACCCGGTTCGCCACATCCCGAGCAAAGCTCATCTCGTGGGTGACGATGATCATGGTGCGCTTCTCTTCGGCCAGGCCGCGGATGGTCGCCAACACTTCACCGACCAGCTCCGGGTCCAGCGCCGAGGTCGGTTCGTCGAACAGGATTACCTCCGGTTCCATGGCCAGAGCACGGGCAATGGCCACCCGCTGCTGCTGGCCGCCGGACAGGCGTCGCGGGTAGGCGTCTTCCTTGCCCGCCAGGCCAACCTTGGCCAGCAGGCGCCGGCCAAGCTCGATGGCCTGTTCGCGGGGGGTCTTCTTGACGATCACCGGCCCCTCGATCACGTTCTCCAGGGCGGTGCGGTGGGGGAACAGGTTGAAGTTCTGGAACACGAACCCGGCCTGCTGGCGCAAACGGCGGATCGCACTTTGCTGCCCGCCCAATGGGCGGTTGGCATCGATGCTGATGGCGCCGATCTGTATCTGCCCTGCATCGGGCGTCTCCAGCAGGTTCAGGCAGCGCAGGAAGGTGGTCTTGCCCGAGCCACTGGGGCCAATGATGGCCACCACTTCACCGGGCTGCACGGTCAGGTCGATACCGTTGAGCACGGTCTGGCCCTTGAACCGCTTGGTCAGGCCTTTGACTTCAATCATGCTCAGTGCTCCTGGTCATGCTGGTTGACCCGCGCTTCCATGCGGTTCTGGAAGTGCGCGAGGATACTGCACAGCACCCAGTAGATAACCGCGACCGCCACGTACATGGTGAACACCTCGAAGGTGCGTGCGGTAATCAACTGCGCCTGGCGGAACAGCTCGGGCACCTGGATGGTCGCCGCCAGGGCGGTGTCCTTGACCAGCGAGATGAAGCTGTTACCCAGCGGTGGCAGGGCGGTGCGCAAGGCCTGTGGCAAGATTGCCCGGCGCATGGCTTGCACGCGGGTCATGCCGATGCTGGCAGCGGCTTCCCACTGGCCACGGTCGATCGAGGAGATCGCGGCGCGCAGGATCTCGCAGATATAGGCCGCCATGTTCAGCGAAAGGCCAATCAGCGAGGCCGGGATGGGGTCGAGCTCAATGCCGATTTGCGGCATGCCGAAATAAATCACGAACAGCTGCACCAGCAGCGGCGTGCCGCGGAAGAACGACACGTAGACCCGCGCCAGCCAGTTGAGCGGCAATATCTTCGACAGCCGCATCAGCGCCAGGGCAAAGCCCAGCACCAGGCCGAAGAACATGCCGCCGACACTGAGCAGCACCGTATAACCCGCGCCCTTCAGCAGGAAGGGCGTGGAGTCGACAACGAGTTGCAGGCTTTCAGCGATCATTTGGTGACATCGGCACCGAAGTATTTTTCGGACAGCTTGGCCAGCGTGCCGTCAGCCTTGAGCTTGTCGATGGCCTTGTTGATGGCCGCCAGCAGCTCGGGCTCGCCCTTGCGCAGGGCCACGCCGCTTTCCAGGCGCGAGAAGGCATCGCCGGCAAGCTCGGTGTCCTTGGCTTTCTGCGCGTATTCCAGCGCGGCCAGGCGGTCGATCAGGATGGCGTCGATACGGCCGTTGCGCAGGTCGGCGAACTTGCTTGGGTCGTCTTCATAAGTGCGCACATCGGCTTGCGGCACGTCCTTTTTCACCCACTGCTCGTAGTTGGTGCCAAGGCCAACGCCGACCTTCTTGCCAGCCAGGTCCTGCGCGCCCTTGATGTTCAGCTGTTCGGCTTTTTTCTTCAGGATCAGCGCCTGGATGCCGGAGATGGTGTAGGGCTCGGAGAAGTCGTACTTCTTCTTGCGCTCTTCGGAAATCGTCACCTGGTTGACCACCACGTCCAGGCGCTTGGATTCCAGCGCGGCGAGGATGCCATCCCACTTGGTCGGCTGGATCTTGGCCTTGACCCCCAGTTCCTTGGCCAGCAGCTCGGACAGTTCCACTTCGAAGCCGGTCAGCTTGCCGTTTTCGTCCTGGAAGCTGAACGGCGGGTAGGTGCCTTCGAGGCCGACGTTGATCACGCCTTTTTCCTGGATAGTCTTCAATTGCTCGCCGGCGAAGGCCTGGCTGAGCAGGCCGGCACCCAGCAGGAGGGCCAGGCTGGCGTTGAGTAGCGGTTTGGCGAATTTCGACATGTCAGAGCCCCGCGCTTGTTGTGTAAGTAGTGAGGTGGCGACTATAGGGTCGGCTGCTTAGGCCAGGAAATACTAAAAAATTATTTTGTTATTCCCTTTTTGGTTTGTGCCAGGTGCTGGCTGCTTTGAGGGTAGGCGACGATGCCCACGCCGTCATCGCGGCTTATGCCTGACTTAGCGCAGGATGGAATAAAGCGTTGTTTTTTCCAAGGGGCTGATTTGCCGTAGAGTGGATTGCATGCAGGCAGGCCCGGCCTCTTCGCGGGCACGCCCGCTCCCACAGGTACTGCACAGGGCTCACTGTTTGTGCAGTCTTTGTGGGAGCGGGCGTGCCCGCGAAAGGGCCGGGCCTGGCGAAACAATTAGATGGCCCATACGGCAGGAGAAAACCGTGAGCGAACAACCTTCATCCGCGCACTGGCAGTTGCAGAGCATCGTCAGCGGCCTGCGCGGCGCCCGTGAGCAATGGCGCACCCGCAATGGCCGCAGTATCGGCGAGCAGGGCGGGCGCGAGCTGCCATCGCGCGAGGCGATGCGGCAGATTCTCGAGCAACTGTGCGGCGCGCTGTTCCCCATGCGTCTCGGCCCGGTCGACCTGCGCGAAGAAAGCGAAGACTTCTACGTCGGTCATACCCTGGATGCCGCGTTGACTGCCTTGCTTGCCCAGGCACGTCTTGAACTGCGCTATGCGGCACGGCAGAGCAAGGCCGAGCTGGCTGGCGTCGATGCCCACGCGCTGAGCCTGATCCAAGGCTTTGCGGCTGCACTCCCGGAACTGCGCGTACTGCTCGACACCGATGTGCTGGCCGCCTACCACGGCGACCCGGCGGCGCGCAGCGTCGATGAAGTGCTGCTGTGCTACCCGGGCATCCTGGCGATCATCCACCACCGCCTGGCGCACCACCTGTACCAGGTCGGCCTGCCGCTGCTGGCGCGGATCAGTTCGGAGCTGGCGCATTCGGCCACGGGTATCGATATTCACCCTGGCGCGCAGATTGGCCCGAGCTTCTTCATCGACCACGGCACCGGCGTGGTGATTGGCGAAACCGCGATCATCGGCGAGCGCGTGCGCATCTACCAGGCGGTGACCCTGGGCGCCAAGCGCTTCCCCAGCGATGAGTCGGGGACCCTGCACAAAGGCCTGCCGCGCCACCCCATTGTCGAGGACGATGTGGTGATCTATGCCGGGGCCACCGTGCTGGGGCGCATTACCATCGGCAAAGGCTCGACCATTGGCGGCAATGTGTGGCTGACCCGCAGTGTGCCGGCCGAAAGCAACATCACCCAGGCCAACTTGCAGCTCGATTGCCAGGACAAGCATTGATCTAGCACTGCTTTAGCCTGCACTGGCCTCTTCGCGGGTAAACCCGCTCCTACAGGAAACTCACAGGCCTTAGGTTTGTGCAGTACCCGCGAAGAGGCCCTTGCTGCAGGGCACCAATCAGCACCCCAATTCGCATTGAATTCCGATCCATGTTTAACTTGAACGCTTGTTCAATGAAAAACGCTGGTCCGCTGCCGGTGTTCAACAGGAGGATTCCTTTGCTGAACCCGTTCATTCCGAACCTTACGTCATTTGACGAGGTGCACGCCCGATGAGTGCGCCGAACCCTTCCCTTGCCACTGGCAAGATCCGCATGAACCCCCCGGTGTTCTACTTTGCGGCAAGTTTCATCCTCATCTTTGGCCTGGTGGTCATTTCCAATCCGCAAGCGGCAGGTGACTGGCTGTTGGCGGCGCAGAACTGGGCGGCCAACACGGTCGGCTGGTACTACATGCTGGCGATGACGCTGTACCTGGTCTTCGTGGTGGTCACCGCCTTGTCCGGCTACGGCAAGATCAAGCTCGGTGCCGACCACGACGAACCCGAGTTCAGTTACCTGTCATGGGCAGGCATGCTGTTTGCCGCCGGTATCAGCATCACGCTGTTCTTTTTCTGCGTTTCCGAACCCTTGACCCACATGCTGCAACCGCCCCAGGGCGAAGCGGGCACGGCCGAGGCCGGGCGGCAAGCGATGCAGATCCTGTTCTTGCACTGGGGCCTGCATGGCTGGGGCGTGTTCGCCTTCGTCGGCATGGCATTGGCCTATTTCGCCTACCGGCACAACCTGCCGCTGGCCCTGCGTTCGGCGCTGTACCCGTTGATCGGCAAACGCATCAACGGGCCGATTGGCTACGCGGTGGACGGCTTCGGCATCATCGCCACCGTGTTCGGCCTGGGTGCCGACATGGGCTTTGGGGTGCTGCACCTGAACGCCGGCCTCGACTACCTGTTCGGTATCAGCCATAGCCAGTGGGTGCAGGTGATCCTGATCGCGCTGATGATGGGCGCGGCGGTGGCCGTAGCTGTCGCTGGGGTGGAGAAGGGCGTGCGGGTGATGAGCGACATCAACCTGTTCCTGGCCTGTGCGTTGCTGCTGTTCGTGCTGTTCGCCGGGCCCACCCAGCACTTGTTCAACACGTTGATCCAGAACCTTGGCGATTACCTGGGGGCTTTGCCGCGCAAGAGCTTCGACGTGTATGCCTATGGTGAAAACCGCGACTGGCTGGGTGGCTGGACGGTGTTCTACTGGGCCTGGTGGATTGCCTGGGCGCCGTTCGTGGGCCTGTTCATCGCCCGTATTTCCCGGGGGCGTACCATTCGCGAGTTCGTCTTTGGCGTGCTGTTGATACCGCTGGGTTTCACCCTGGCCTGGATGTCGATCTTCGGCAACAGCGCCTTGGACCAGGTCATCAACCACGGCATGACCGCGCTGGGCCAGTCGGCCTTGGATAACCCGTCGATGAGCCTGTACCTGCTGCTGGAGACCTACCCCTGGAGCAAGGCGGTGATCGCCACCACGGTGTTCATCAGCTTCGTGTTCTTCGTCACCTCGGCCGACTCGGGCACCGTCGTGCTGTCGACCTTGTCGGCCAAGGGCGGGGAAGCCGATGAGGATGGGCCGAACTGGCTGCGCATCTTCTGGGGCGCGATGACCGCGCTGATCACCAGCGCGCTGTTGTTCGCCGGCAGCATCGATTCGCTGAAGTCGGCGGTGGTGCTGACTTCGTTGCCGTTCTCGCTGATTCTGCTGTGCATGATGTGGGGGCTGCACAAGGCGTTCTACCTGGAGTCGCAGCGGCAGATCGCGCAGATGCACTCGCTGGCGCCGTTTGCCCAGTCACGTCGCGGGCGTGGTGGCTGGCGCCAACGCCTGAGCCAGGCGGTGCATTTCCCGTCGCGTGATGAGGTGTACCGCTTCATGGATGACGTGGTGCGCCCGGCGATCGCCGACGTGCGTGAAGTGTTCGAGCAGAAGGGCCTGGTGCTGATTACCCAGGACGACCCGAGCCATGACAACGTCAGCTTGAAGATTGGCCATGGCGAGGAGCAGCCGTTCATTTACCAGGTGCAGATGCGTGGCTACTTCACGCCATCGTTCGCCTTGGGTGGGTTGGGTACGCAGGAGTTGAAGAACCGCCGTTATTACCGGGCGGAGGTGCACCTGAGCGAAGGCAGCCAGAATTATGACCTGGTGGGCTACAGCAAGGAGCAGATCATCAACGACATCCTCGACCAGTATGAGCGGCACATGCAGTACCTGCATCTGGTCCGTTAGATTGCCGGGGCCGCTTTGCGGCCCATTCGCAGCACAAGGCTGCTCCTACAGGGGATCGCGTGCACCTGTAGGAGCAGCCTTGTGCTGCGAATGGAGGCTTCAGAAAGGTGCATCCCCAAGGATGGTCGCCCGATGCATCACCCGCCGGTTCGGCCGGTAATCATCCACCGCAAAATGCTGGGTCACGCGGTTGTCCCAGAACGCCACGTCGTTCTCCTGCCAGCGCCAGCGAATGCTGAACTCCGGCCGGGTGGCATGGGCAAACAGCAGTTTCAGCAGCGCTTCGCTTTCCAACTCGCTCAGCTCATTGATGCGCGTGGTAAACCCTTCATTGACGAACAAGGCCTTGCGCCCGCTCACCGGATGCGTGCGCACCACCGGGTGCGACAGCGGTGGGTTGTTGCGCCGCGTGGCCTCCCAGCGCGCCAGGTCTTCTGGCGTGGTGCCAAAGCGCTCCAGCGGGAACGACTTGGTGAAGTCGTGGGTGGCGGTCAGCCCACCCAGCATTTCCCGCAGCGGCGCCGACAACGCCTCGAAGGCCGCAATGCCGCTGGCCCACAGGGTATCGCCACCGTAGGCCGGCAACTGCTTGGCGCTGAGCACCGCGCCCAGCGCCGGGGTTGGCAGGAAGGTCACGTCGGTGTGCCACACGGCGTTGTCGCGTACATCGGTAACCGCCGTGTCGAGCACCAGCACCTGCGGAGTGTCCGGTACGTTGGGGTAGATCGGGTGAATGTGCAGGTCGCCGAAGCGAGCAGCGAAGCGCGCCTGTTGCTGCGGATTGATCGGCTGGTCGCGGAAGAACAGCACCTGGTGCTGCAGCAGCGCCTGCTCGATGGCGTCACGCTCTTGCGCGCTGATCTCGCGGCTGATGTCCACGCCACTGATCTGGGCGCCAAGGGCCGGGCTGAGGGGGGTAACGGTCAGGCTCATGTCTTTTCTCGTGCTAGGCGCCGGGTTGCCGGCGTGGTCAGTCGGCAATCAGTGGCTCTGCCCATGCCAGGGCACCAGCTTGCGTTGCAGGGCGCGCAGGCTCATTTCCAGGGCGAAGGCGATCAGGGCGATCAGCAGGATGCCCAGCACCACCACGTCGGTGACCAGGAACTGTGCCGCCGACTGCACCATGAAGCCCAGGCCGCTGGTGGCGGCGATCAATTCGGCGGCCACCAGGGTCGACCAGCCGACCCCCAGGCCAATGCGGATGCCGGTAAGGATGTCGGGCAACGCGCTGGGCAGAATCACATGGCGGATCAGCTGGGCCTTGGTCGCGCCCAGCGATTGCGCCGCCCGCAGCTTGGCCGGGTCGACCGTGCGCACACCGGTGGCGGTGGCAATGGCGATGGGGGCGAAGATCGCCAGGTAGATCAACAGCACCTTGGACAGCTCACCGATACCGCACCAGATGACGATCAGCGGCAGGTAGGCCAGCGGCGGGATCGGCCGATAGAACTCGATCAGCGGGTCGAGGATGCCGCGTGCCACGCGGTTGTAGCCAATGGCGATGCCGACCGGGATGGCGGTCAGGGTCGCAGCCAGCAGCGCCACGCCGATGCGCCCCAGGCTGGCGCCCAGGTGTTGCCACAGGCTGGCGTCCATGTAGCCCTGGGTCAGCAGCGTCCAGGCCCTGGCCAGGATGTCGCTTGGCGAGGGCAGGAACAGTGGTTCGATCCAGCCGGCGGCCGTCACCAGCCACCAGGCCAGTAGCAGGCTGGCCAGGGTCAGGGCGCTGATCCAGCGGGTGGACAGTGGGCGGCGCAGCTTGACGGCTGGCCGGGCTTGGGCGTCGTGTTTGCCGGCGACCGGCAGGTCCAGGCTGCTCATGCGCGCTCCTGCAGGCTTTGGCGTTGGGAGAACACCCGCGCCAGTACATGCTCGCGGGTTTCGATGAAGGCTGGGTCGGATTTGATGGCACGGGCCGATTCGCCAGCGGCATAGCGCTGGCCGAAGTCCAGGTGCAGGCGTTCCACCACGCGCCCCGGGTTGGGCGCCAGCAATACCAGCTCGCTGGCAAGGAACACGGCTTCTTCGATGTCGTGGGTAATCAGGAACACGGGCTTGGCGGTGCGCTGCCACACTTGCAGCAGCAGCTCCTGCATCTGCTCACGGGTGAAGGCATCCAGGGCACCGAACGGTTCATCCATCAGCAGCACCCTAGGGTCGGCTGCCAGCGCCCGGGCCAGGCCCACGCGCTGCTTCTGGCCACCGGACAATTGCCAGATGCGCCGCTCGCCGAAGCCGTCGAGGTCGACCAGGGCGAGCATTTCGCGGGCCTTGGCCTCACGCTGGGCACGAGGCACGCCGGCCAGCTCCAGGCCGAAGGCGACATTGCCCAGCACGTTTTGCCATGGCAGCAGGGCATCGTCCTGAAACACCACACCGCGCTCTGCACTTGGGCCCTGCACCGGTACCCCGTCGAGGGTGATGCGCCCGCCGCTGGGGGCGACGAAGCCGGCGATCAGGTTGAGCAGCGAGGTCTTGCCGCTGCCGGAAGGCCCCAGGGCCACCAGCAGTTGGCGTGGTCCCAGGCTCAGGTTGATGTCGGCCAGCACCGGGGTGCTGGCGCCAGGGTACTGTGCGCTGATGCGCTCCAGTTCGAGCAAGGCCATGACGGGCTCCGGATCAATTTGGAAGGAACTTGGCGCTGACGTACGGCGAGTAGTCCGGCAGCACGGCGTCGACCTTGCCTTGCTGCTTGAGGAAGTTGGCGGTGTCGGTCAGTGCTTGAGTGGTCGGCGCGCCCAGGGCGTTGGCCTGGTCGGCGGCCAGCGGGTAGACGTTACCCTCCAGCAGCACCGGGATGTCGCTGGCCTTGGCGCCGGACAGCTTGACCAGCTTGTCTACGTTGCCCTTGTCGGCCAGCCAGGCCTTGGGGTCCTTGCGGTAGTCGGCGTAGGCATCGAGGGTGACCTTGGCGAAGGCCTTGACCACATCGGGGTGCTTCTCGGCGAAGTCCTTGCGCACGATCCAGGCATCGAAGGTAGGCGCTCCTTTCTGGGCCAGTTCGCCGGAGGTGATCAGTACCTTGCCATTTTCCTTGGCCACGCCAAGGGCGGGGTCCCACACGTAGGTGGCGTCGATGTCGCCGCGCTTCCAGGCAGCAATGATGGCCGGTGGTGCCAGGTTGAGGATCTGTACCTTGGACGGGTCGATGTTCCAGCTTTTCAGTGCCGCCAGCAGGCTGTAGTGGCCGGTGGACACGAATGGCACGGCGACCTTCTTGCCAATCAGGTCTTGCGGCGTCTTGATGCTGTCGCGAGCCACCAACGCTTCACCGGCACCGATCTGCGTGGCGATGAGGAAGGTCTCGACCGGCAGCTTGCGGGTGGCGGCCGCGGCCAGCGGGCTGGAACCCAGGTAGCCGATCTGCACGTCGCCACTGGCCACCGCGGTGATCACGTCGGCGCCGTTATCGAATTTGCGCCAGTCGATGCTGGCCTTGCTGGCTTTTTCGTAGTCGCCATCGACCTGGGCCACCTTGGCCGGGTCGACGGTGGTCTGGTAGGCCACGGTCAGGTCGGCAGCCTGGGCCAACCAGCTGGTGCTGGCGAGGGTCAGGGCAGCGAACAGGCGCAGCGGAGCGTGCGGGATCATGGTTGAACCTCTCGTCAGGCAATGGGCTTTGGATGACGAGAAGGCTAAATGATCTAAGAAAGTTAAAATAAATAACTTTTTAGCATTAGCTTAGGAGCCAAATGCTTTAAGGCCAGAAGGGTGAACGCTGCGCGGGAGGGCGATGACCTTGCTCGGTGGCGAAATCGGGAACGCCTGCTAGGCTTTTTCGTCCTCATAGAACAATACGGAATTAGGTTATGAGCAAACGTTTGCAAATAACCAGTGGTTATGAGCGGTGGGGTGGCTACAGCGTTTGGTAGTAAAGGTTCCAACCATATTCCGTAAAAATCTTACAAATTCATAAAACGGTCATTTTGGATTTATAGGATTGTCATTATCCTGTAGCGCAGGTGGCGCCTTAGACCAAAGTCTCGAAACGTTTAGAAACGATTGACTTAATGGTCACGCTTTGGGACTAAATCGCCAATCCACGGTGAGCGGGGCAGCAGACCCCACCGCCAGAGATACACAAGAATTAGAACGTAGAGGAGCAAAACATGTACAAGTCCAGCCTGGCTCTGGCCGTGGCACTGGGGGTTCTCGCCCAACAAGCAGGCGCTGCCGGTTTCGTTGAAGACAGCAAACTGTCGCTCAGCTCGCGCACCATGTACTTCAACAACGACAACCGTGACGGCGGTGCCGACAACCGCGAGTCGGGTCAGGGCTTCAAGCTCGACTACCTGTCCGGTTTCACCGAAGGCACCGTTGGTTTCGGCGTTGACGTTCAGGCCCTGTGGGGTATTCACCTGGACGGCGGTCGCGGCAAGCACCCAGACAACAGCTCCTTCTTCCCAAGCGACACCGACGGCTCGGCTGTAAGCCAGTGGGCTCGCGTTGGTGGTAACGCCAAGGCGCGCTTCTCGAAGACCGAAGTTCACTACGGTAGCGCCCTGGCGCCGAACCTGCCGATCCTGGTCTCCAACGATGGTCGTCTGCTGCCACAAACCTTCGAGGGTGGCACCATCCAGTCGAAGGAAATCGACAACCTGACCATCAACGCCGGTCAGCTGACCCACGCCATGGGCCGTGCATCGAGCAACCGTACCGGTCTGTCGGTCGCGGGTGCTACCCAGGACAGCAACAAGTTCCGTTACGGCGGCCTGGACTACAAGCTCACTCCAGACCTGACCCTGCAGTACTACTACTCGAACCTGGAAGACTTCTACAAGCAGCACTTCCTGGGCGCGACCCACGTGTTCAAGATTGCTGACGACCAGTCGTTCAAGACTGACCTGCGCTACTTCGACAGCAGCAGCGACGGCAAGAACGGTGAGGCCGGCTACCGCTTCAGCAACAACGGTGGCTATGCCAAGAACACTGGCGAGGTCGACAACAAGACCTGGTCCGCGATGTTCACCTACACCTTGGGTGGCCACTCGCTGATGCTCGGCCACCAGCGCGTCAATGACGACGGTGGTTTCGTCTGGCTGAACCAGGGCAACGTGGTTGACGGCAACGGCCGCAACGAAGGTGCCGGTGGTTCCAGCTTCTACCTGTTCACCGACAGCATGATCAACCAGTTCGCCAAGGCCGGTGAAAACACCACCTTCGGTCAGTACGCCTACGACTTCGCTCGCCTGGGCGTACCGGGCCTGAAAGCCTCGGTTGCCTACCTGAAAGGTGAAGACGGCAAGAACGCCAACGGCAACGGCCACTTCAGCGAGTGGGAACGTGATGCCCGTATCGACTACGTCATCCAGGAAGGCACCTTCAAGGGCCTGGGCGCCAGCCTGCGTCACGGCGTATACCGTGGCACCGGCACCAGCTCGCTGGCTGACCAGGACCAGACCCGCCTGATCTTCAACTACACTTACAACTTCCTGTAAGCCGTAGCTGAACCAGAAGCCTCGCCTAGTGCGAGGCTTTTTTGTGCCTGCAAATTCGTATGCATTGTGGTTATAAATAAATCGTTATTTATTCTTTTTGTTTTTAACCGAATGCAGGCACATTGAACCCATACGGTACAGAACCCAGCCAAGGAGCCGCAGCCCATGAGCCTCAAACTCGGCGATATCGCCCCCGATTTCGAACAGGATTCCAGCGAAGGCAAGATCCGCTTCCACGAGTGGCTGGGCAACAGCTGGGGAGTGTTGTTCTCCCACCCAGCCGATTTCACCCCGGTGTGCACCACCGAGCTGGGCCTGACTGCCAAGCTGAAAGACGATTTCGCCAAACGCGGGGTCAAGGCCATCGCCCTGTCGGTGGACCCGGTCGACTCGCACCATCGCTGGATCGATGACATCAACGAGACCCAGAACACCGTGGTCAACTTTCCGATCATCGCTGACGCCGACCGCAAGGTCTCCGACCTGTACGACCTGATTCACCCGAACGCCAGCGATACCCTGACCGTGCGCTCGCTGTTCGTCATCGACCCGAACAAGAAGGTGCGCCTGACCATCACCTATCCGGCCAGTACCGGGCGCAACTTCAACGAAATTCTGCGGGTGATCGATTCGCTGCAGCTGACCGACAACCACAAGGTCGCCACGCCAGGTAACTGGCAGGACGGCGACGAGGTGGTGATCGTGCCTTCGCTCAAAGATGAGGAAGAGATCAAGCAGCGCTTCCCCAAAGGTTACCGGGCGGTCAAACCCTATCTGCGGCTGACCCCTCAGCCCAATCGTTAATGGATTATTCGTTGCATTGCTCTTAGCCAAGCAGGGATTTTCGGGCCGTTTCGACGGCCCTTTTTTATGCCTGCGGGAGCGGAGGGGGATTCTTCGCGGGCATGCCCGCTCCCACAGATAGGGTTTGAGATAAGGTAAAAATGGAATAAACAAATGAAAAAATATGATTTCTAGATATATGTAGCAACTGTTAATGTCACCCACAACAGAACACAAGGAAGCGCTGCAATGCTGGTCGTATCAATCGGTGGTAGCCCAAGTCTCCGTTCACGCTCCGGCGTGCTGCTCGAGCGCTCGCGCCAGTGGCTGCAGGATCGTGGCGTTGAAGTGGTGACCTTCCAGGTGCGTGATTTCCCCGCCGAAGACCTGCTGCATGCCCGTTTCGACAGCCCACAGGTGCAGCACTTCCAACAGCTGGTAGCCCAGGCCGATGGCCTGATCGTTTCCACCCCGGTGTACAAAGCATCGTTCGCCGGGGCATTGAAGACACTGCTCGACCTGCTGCCTGAACGCGCATTGGCCCACAAGATCGTACTGCCAATCGCCACCGGCGGCAGCATCGCCCACATGCTGGCGGTGGACTACGCATTGAAACCGGTGCTGTCGGCACTCAAGGCGCAAGAGACCCTGCAAGGGATCTTCGCCGACGACAGCCAGGTTGCCTACGCAGAAGGCACCCGGCCGGCACAGTTGGCACCCGCTCTGCAAGAGCGCCTGCATGACTCGCTGGAAACCTTCCACGTTGCCCTGGCTCGGCGGCCGCGCCCCGTGGCCCCCGGCGTACTCAACGAACGCTTGATCAGCGCTCGCTGGAGCATTTGAACGGCACTACCCGCTTCACCACCTTACTCGCCCGATAACGAGGCAAGCAGGTGCAACCCGAACCTCATTCGCACAGGAGAGCGCCATGCGCACAGTCTTCTTGCGTCGCGGTCTGGTCGCCCTGTTTGCGGCGGCTGTGTCCTTCGGCGCCATTACCCAAGCCCAGGCCGAAAGCCTGCGTATCGGTTACCAGAAATACGGCACCCTGGTGCTGCTCAAGGCCAAGGGCACGCTGGAAAAGCGCCTGGCCGAGCAGGGCGTGCAGGTGCAGTGGACCGAATTCCCTGGCGGCCCGCAGCTGCTTGAGGGGCTGAACGTCGGCTCCATCGATTTCGGCGTAACAGGTGAGACCCCGCCAGTGTTCGCCCAGGCCGCTGGCGCCGATCTGCTCTACGTGGCGTACGAGCCACCAGCACCGCACAGCGAGGCGATCCTGGTGCCGAAGGGTTCGCCGATCCAGTCGGTCAAGGACCTGAAGGGCAAGAAAGTCGTCCTCAACAAAGGTTCCAACGTTCATTACCTGTTGGTCCGCGCCCTGGAAGACGCCGGTCTCAAGTACAGCGATATCCAGCCGGTCTACCTGCCCCCGGCCGATGCGCGCGCTGCTTTCGAGCGCGGCAGCGTCGATGCCTGGGTGATCTGGGACCCCTACCAGGCCGCCGCCGAACAACAGCTACAGGCGCGCACCCTGCGTGACGGCAAGGGCCTGGTGGACAACCACCAGTTCTACCTGGCCACCCGCAACTACGCGACCCAGCACCCGGCCGTGATCAACACCGTGATCGAGGAAGTGCGCGCCGTGGGCGAATGGTCCCAGGCCAACCCGCAGGAAGTGACCGACCAGGTCGCGCCGTTGCTTGGCCTGCCCGCCGACATCACCCTGACCTCGGTCAAGCGCCAAGGCTACGGTGCCGCGGCATTGACCCCCGAGGTCGTGGCGGCACAACAGAAGATCGCCGACACCTTCCAGGCGCTCAAGCTGATACCCAAGCCGCTGAGCATCAAGGACGTGATCTGGACACCCCCGGCCAAGGTCGCTAGCGCGCCTTGATTGATTCGCCTGTGCCGGGGCGCCGCTCCGGCTTGAGCCACCCTTGAGGAGACAACTCCAATGAGCCTTAACATTTTCTGGTTCCTCCCAACCCACGGTGACGGCAAGTACCTGGGCACTTCCGACGGCGCACGTGCGGTCGATCACGGTTACCTGCAGCAGATCGCCCAGGCCGCCGACCGCTTGGGCTTTGGTGGGGTACTGATCCCTACCGGCCGCTCCTGCGAGGATTCCTGGCTGGTGGCAGCATCGCTGATCCCCGTGACCCAGCGCCTGAAGTTCCTGGTGGCCCTGCGCCCCGGCATCATTTCGCCGACCGTGGCCGCTCGCCAGGCGGCAACCCTGGACCGCCTGTCCAACGGACGTGCGCTGTTCAACCTGGTGACCGGTGGCGACCCGGACGAGCTGGCCGGTGACGGCTTGCACCTGAACCACCAGGAACGCTACGAAGCTTCGGTCGAGTTCACCCGTATCTGGCGCAAGGTGCTGGAAGGCGAGAACGTCGACTATGAGGGCAAACACATTCAGGTGAAGGGCGCCAAGCTGCTTTACCCGCCGATTCAGCAACCACGTCCGCCACTGTACTTCGGTGGTTCGTCCGAGGCCGCTCAGGACCTGGCCGCCGAACAGGTCGAGCTGTACCTGACCTGGGGCGAACCACCGGCAGCCGTTGCCGAAAAAATTGCCCAAGTGCGGGAAAAAGCTGCTGCTCAAGGCCGCGAGGTGCGCTTCGGTATCCGCCTGCACGTGATCGTGCGGGAAACCAACGAAGAAGCCTGGGCCGCCGCCGACCGCCTCATCTCGCACCTGGACGATGACACCATCAGCCGTGCCCAAGCGTCGCTGGCGCGCTTCGACTCGGTGGGCCAGCAGCGCATGGCAGCGCTGCACGGCGGCAATCGCGACAACCTCGAAGTCAGCCCCAACCTATGGGCGGGTGTTGGCCTGGTACGTGGCGGCGCCGGAACCGCACTGGTTGGCGACGGCCCAACCGTGGCGGCGCGGGTCAAGGAATACGCCGAGCTGGGCATCGATACCTTCATCTTCTCGGGTTACCCACACCTGGAAGAGTCCTATCGCGTGGCTGAACTGCTGTTCCCGCACCTCGATGTACAGCGCCCGGAGCAACCGAAAACCGGTGGCTACGTGAGCCCGTTCGGCGAGATGGTGGCCAACGACATCCTGCCCAAGTCCGTGTCGCAGAGCTGAGGGCCGGGCCATGAGTCGTGCAACTTCCTCCAACCTGGCCCAGCGCCTGGCGCCGTGGGCGTTGCCGGTGCTGCTGTTGGCAGCCTGGCAGCTGGCGGTCAGCGCTGGCTGGCTGTCGACGCGCATCCTGCCGGCGCCCAGCGCAGTGGTCAGCGCCGGTGTCGAGCTGGTGCGTAGCGGCGAAATCTGGACCCACCTGGCCATCAGTGGCTGGCGTGCCGGGCTGGGCTTCGTCATTGGTGGCAGCATTGGCCTGGTGCTGGGCTTCATCACTGGCCTGTCGAACTGGGGCGAACGCCTGCTCGACAGCTCGGTGCAGATGATCCGCAACGTGCCGCACCTGGCGCTGATCCCGCTGGTAATCCTGTGGTTCGGTATCGACGAGTCGGCAAAGATTTTCCTGGTCGCGCTGGGTACGTTGTTCCCGATCTACCTGAACACCTACCACGGCATCCGCAACGTCGACCCGGCGCTGGTGGAAATGGCGCGCAGCTACGGCTTGTCCGGCTTCGGCCTGTTCCGCCAGGTGATCTTGCCGGGGGCGTTGCCTTCGATCCTGGTGGGCGTGCGCTTCGCCCTGGGCTTCATGTGGCTGACGTTGATCGTTGCCGAAACCATCTCGGCCAACGCCGGCATCGGTTACCTGGCCATGAACGCCCGAGAGTTCCTGCAAACCGACGTGGTGGTATTGGCCATCGTCTTGTACGCCGTGCTCGGCAAGCTCGCCGACCTCGCCGCCCGCGGCCTGGAACGTGTGTGGCTGCGCTGGCACCCGGCCTATCAAGTGGCCAAGAAGGAGGGCGCATGACCGTGCTCAAGGAACAGCCGCCACGCCTGCTGCGTGGCATCCCGCTGGCCTGCAACGGCCTGCGCAAGACCTTTGGCCAGCGCGAAGTGTTGAAGGGTATCGACCTGCACATTCCGGCGGGGCAGTTCGTGGCCATCGTCGGCCGCAGCGGCTGTGGCAAGAGCACCTTGCTGCGCCTGCTGGCGGGGCTCGACCAGCCCACCGCCGGCCAGTTGCTGGCCGGCGCGGCGCCGCTGGAAGAGGCCCGTGAAGAAACCCGCCTGATGTTCCAGGACGCACGCCTGCTGCCATGGAAGAAGGTGATCGACAACGTTGGCCTTGGCCTGTCTGGCGACTGGCGCCCACGGGCGCTGGAGGCCCTGGAGGCGGTAGGCCTGGCTGACCGCGCCAATGAATGGCCGGCAGCCCTTTCCGGTGGCCAGAAGCAGCGCGTGGCGCTGGCCCGGGCGTTGATCCACCAGCCGCGCTTGCTGCTGCTGGACGAGCCGCTGGGTGCGCTGGATGCATTGACCCGTATCGAGATGCAGCAACTGATCGAACGCCTGTGGCGTCAGCACGGTTTCACCGTGCTGCTGGTCACCCACGACGTCAGCGAGGCGGT
Source organism: Pseudomonas sp. NY11955 (assembly GCF_048068035.1). Lineage (NCBI taxonomy): Bacteria > Pseudomonadati > Pseudomonadota > Gammaproteobacteria > Pseudomonadales > Pseudomonadaceae > Pseudomonas > Pseudomonas sp. NY11955. The sequence continues at coordinate 135,552 of NZ_JBLUPS010000010.1, read as the reverse complement.
TGCCGTGGCTGACCGGGTGATCCTGATCGAAGACGGCGAGGTCGGGCTCGACCTCACTGTCGACCTGGCACGGCCCCGGGCGCGTGGTTCGCACCGTCTGGCCGCGCTGGAAAGCGAAGTGCTCAACCGTGTTCTGTCGGCCCCGGGCGCTGCGCCCGAGCCGGATCCTGTAGCCCCTCTGCCCACGCAGTTGCGTTGGGCGCACTGATTGACTCTCTTACCAGACTGAAGCCATAGAGAAGGAATGACACCATGACCATCAAAGCCATCAACGTCCGCAACCAGTTCAAAGGCACCGTGAAAGAAATCCTCGAAGGGCCGGTATTGTCGGAAATCGACGTGCAGACTGCCTCGGGTATCGTGACTTCGGTCATCACCACCCGCTCGGTAAAAGAGCTGGAACTGCAGGTGGGCAGCGAAGTGATTGCCTTTGTGAAGTCGACTGAAGTGTCCATCGCCAAGCTGTGATGCCAGGCGCTGTGTAGGAGCAGCCTTGTGCTGCGAAGAGGCCGGCCCATGCACCCTGATGATGGGGGCATTCACCGGCCTCTTCGCAGCACAAGGCTGCTCCTACAAAAAATTCGCCCGCATTCAGGAAGGGCGTTTGGCCAGAAACGGCGGCAGATACAACCCCAGATACGCTTCGAACACCCGTTTGCCTTCCTCGGCCATGCGAGGGGTGATCGCTTCGTGCAACTGCACCGACCGTGCATACACCCGGTCGCTTAGCTCCATGGCCAGGGCAAACACATCCACATCCAGCGGCATCACCGGCAGGTGGAAATGCTGGTTGAACAACTTGTGCATCAAGTCGCCCAATTCCATGTCGTGCTGCCGATCGGCCTGCACCACCTCGCTCAGGCCGTGCTGCGCCAGGATCAACTGCCGCGCCGCCGCGTCCTCGTTGTAGACATCGAGCATGCGCTCTTCGATAAGCCGCGACAGTTGGTGCCAGGTGCTGAACGCGCTGCTGTCGATGGGTGCGCTCAAGGCTTCGCGAAATGCCCGGTGCACATCGGCCGTCAACGCTTCCAGCAAGGCCGGCACGCTGGCGAAGAAGTGATACACCGACGACGGCGGAATCTGCGCCCGCTCGGCCACGCTGTAGATAGAGAGCGCCGCCACCCCTTGTTCGGCCAGCAGCTCACGCGCCGCCGCCAGGATCGCCTCGATCCTGGCCTGGCTGCTGGCGCGCGGCTTGCGCTGGGAGGCGGCACGGGTCATCAGTTGCTGATTGCCAGGATGCTGGCCTGGTAGGCACCGACGAACAGGTCGAAGTCACCGACTTCTTCTTGCTCCAGCTCGGACTGCCTGGCGAGCGACTCGCGGGCCAGCGTTTCGAATGCCTGCTGCTTTGCGTTGTCGAGTGGTTGCTCGCGGAAGGTCTCGGCGTGGATCCGGCTCTGGCGCAGCGAGAACTGCACGAAGCTTTCGTCGTGTTCGGTCATGCGTGCCAGCACCTGGGCCGACGGGGTCAGCGAGGTGTCGTCGACCTTGGCCTGCTGGGCATCCAGGGCTTTGCCGTGCGCATCCAAGCCTTGCGCCTGGTCGAGCAGGTCGGCCAGTGGCCGGATACGCTCGATCAGCTCGCTGGCCCAATCCTTCAGGAGGATCGGCTGGCCATTGCGATGCAGTTCCAGGCCCGGGCGACGGCCTTCCTTGACCACGGTCAGGAAGTTGTTGGTGCACTGGCCGCACTCGCCGTTGTCCAGCTGCGGGCTGTCCTCCAGGGCGCAGAACAGCAGGAAGGCGTCGAGGAAGCGCGCTTCGGTGAGGTCGATGCCCACTGGCAGGAACGGGTTGATGTCCAGGCAACGCACTTCCACATACTGCACGCCGCGCGAGGTGAGGGCCTGGATCGGCCGCTCGCCGGTGTAGGTGACGCGCTTGGGGCGAATGTTCGAGTAGTACTCGTTTTCGATCTGCAGGATGTTGGTGTTCAGCTGCACCCATTCGCCGTCCACGTGCGTGCCGACTTCAACGTAGGGCGGGTAGGGTGTGCCCACCGCTTTGCGCAAGCTGTCGGTGTAACTGGCCAGGTTGTTGTAGCACGGCGTAAGGCCCGCCTGGGCATTGCTCTGGTAGCCCAGGTCGCTCATGCGCAGGCTGGTGGCGTAGGGCAGGAACAGGGTTTCGGCGTCCAGCTCTTCGAGCTGGTGCGGGCGGCCACGCAGGAAGCCTTTGTCCAGGGCCGGCGAGGCGCCGAACAGGTACATCAGCAACCAGCTGTAGCGGCGGAAATTGCGGATCAGCGCGATGTAGGCCGACGACTGGTAGTCGCGGTCGTCTTCAGTGCTGCCTTCGGCGTCGCGCAGCAGTGGCCACAGCGCCTCGGGCAGCGAGAAGTTGTAATGGATACCGGCAATGCACTGCATGGTGCGGCCGTAGCGCAGGGCCAGGCCCTTGCGGTAGACGTGCTTGAGCTTGCCGATGTTCGAGCTGCCGTACTCGGCGATCGGAATGTCCTCCTCGGCCGGCAGCGTGCACGGCATCGATGGGCTCCACAGGTATTCGTCGGCCAGCTTGCTGTAGACGAAGCGGTGGGTCTCTTCGAGGCTTTCGAGCACCTTGGCCGGGTCGGGCAGGGCTGGGGTGATGAACTCCAGCAGCGACTCGGAATAATCGGTGGTGATCTGCTCGTTGGTCAGCGCCGATCCCAGGGCTTCTGGATGCGGGGTCTGGGCCAGGCGACCTTCGTCGGTCACGCGCAGGCATTCGCGCTCAATGCCGTGCAGGCACTGCTTGAGCAGGGGGAGATTGGCGCCGAGCAGGCTCAGGCGGCGGTTGAGGAGGTCGCTCAAGATGTATTCCTTCACGCGTCAGTCGCCCCAATATGGGGGTAGAGATAACGGTCTACAAGGGTAGGAAGAAAGGAACTGGCGTTGTCGCCTGGTTAACGCGGATCCAGCAGTGCCAGCGCACTGCTGAAAATACCGCAGATACTGCTTGGTGAGCTAGAGAACCGCGAAGGTTCCTTGCGCTTTTGCCACCAGCTTGTCGCCCTGGACTACGTCGGCGTCGACCACCAGGGTGCGCCGCCCGGCATGCAGCACGCGGGCGATGCACAGCACTTCACCGTCGCTGACGGCGCGCATGTAGTTGATCTTGCACTCGATGGTGACGCTTTGTTGGTCGAAGCCATGGCTGGCCGAGCAGGCCAGGCCCATGGCGATATCGACCAGGCTGAAGATCGCCCCGCCGTGCAGCTTCTGGCCACGGTTGCGCAGGTGCGGTTCAAGGGCCAGGGCCACCTCGGCAACACCTGTGTCCAGGTGTTGCAGGCGGCAGCCCAACAGCTGGCTGAAGGCGCTTTCGACGTATTCGCGCGGAACGTCCATCACTTCTTCTTCAACTGCTTGGCGTTGGCGAACAGGGAGGCCATGGCGTTGTTGGCCGGCGCGGCAGTGGCGGTTTCGCGCTGGCGCGGGGCCTGCTGCTGGCGGTTACCAGCATTGCCACGGTTACCGCCGCGGTTGCCTTCCACCTTCTCGCCAGGGGTGTCGCTCATGCGCATGGACAGACCGACGCGCTTGCGCGGGATGTCCACTTCCATGACCTTGACCTTGACCACATCGCCGGCCTTGACCGCTTCACGCGGGTCTTTGATGAACTTCTCCGACAGCGCCGAGATGTGTACCAAACCGTCCTGGTGCACGCCGATGTCGACGAAGGCGCCGAAGTTGGTGACGTTGGTCACCACGCCTTCGAGGATCATGCCCGGCTCCAGGTCCTTGAGGTCTTCGACACCATCCTGGAAGGTGGCGGTCTTGAACTCCGGGCGTGGGTCGCGGCCAGGCTTGTCCAGCTCCTGGAGGATGTCGGTGACCGTCGGCAGGCCGAAGGTTTCGTCGGTGAACTGCTTCGGGTCGAGGCGCTTGAGGAAGCTGCTGTCGCCGATCAGCGAGCGGATGTCGCGGTCGGTGCCGGCGGCTATGCGTTGCACCAGCGGGTAGGCTTCGGGGTGCACCGCGGAGGCGTCCAGCGGGTTGTCGCCGTTCATCACACGCAGGAAGCCGGCGGCCTGCTCGAAGGTTTTCTCACCCAGGCGGCTGACCTTTTTCAGTGCCGCACGGGTGGCGAACGGGCCGTTGGCATCGCGGTGGGCGACGATGTTCTGCGCCAGGGTGGCGTTGAGGCCGGAGATGCGCGTGAGCAGCGCAACCGAGGCGGTATTCACGTCCACGCCCACGGCGTTCACGCAGTCCTCGACCACGGCGTCCAGGCCACGCGCCAGTTTCAGCTGGGACACATCGTGCTGGTACTGGCCGACACCGATGGATTTCGGGTCGATCTTCACCAACTCCGCCAGCGGGTCCTGCAGGCGGCGGGCGATCGACACGGCGCCACGGATCGACACGTCCAGGTCCGGGAACTCGCGGGCCGCCAGTTCCGATGCCGAATACACCGAAGCGCCGGCCTCGGAGACCATGATCTTGGTGATTTTCAGTGCGGGGTATTTCTTGACCAGCTCGGCCACCAGCTTGTCGCTTTCGCGGCTGGCGGTGCCGTTGCCGATGGCGATCAGCTCCACCGAGTGCTTGGCGCACAGTGCGGCCATGATGGAAATGGTGCGGTCCCAGTCGTTCTTCGGCGCGTGCGGGTAGACCGTGGTGTGGTCCAGCAACTTGCCGGTGGCATCGACCACGGCGATCTTGCAGCCGGTGCGCAGGCCCGGGTCGAAGCCCAGGGTGGCGCGTGGGCCGGCCGGGGCGGCCAGCAGCAGGTCGTGCAGGTTGTGGGCGAACACATTGATCGCCTCGCCTTCGGCGTTGTCGCGCAGTTCGCCGAACAGGTCGGTTTCCAGGTGGGTGTACAGCTTGACCTTCCAGGTCCAGCGCACCACCTCGCCCAGCCACTTGTCGGCGGGGCGGCTGCGGTTTTCGATGCCGACGTGGTTGCCGATCATCAGTTCGCACGGGTGCAGGGTGCCGGGCAGCTCCTCGCCAACCTTAAGAGAGGCGCTCAACACGCCTTCGTTGCGCCCGCGGAAGATGGCCAGGGCACGATGCGACGGCGCAGTGCGCAGCAGTTCGTCGTGGGCGAAGTAGTCGCGGAACTTGGCGCCTTCTTCTTCCTTGCCGGCCACCAGGCGGGCGCTGAGCACGGCCTCCTGCTTGAGGAAGCTGCGCAGCTTGTCGAGCAGGGCGGCGTCTTCGGCGAAACGCTCCATCAGGATGTACTTGGCGCCTTCCAGTGCCGCCTTGACGTCGGCCACGCCCTTTTCCGCGTCGACGAAGCGTGCGGCTTCGCTTTCCGGGGCCAGGGTCGGGTCGTTGAACAGGCCGTCGGCCAGCTCGCCGAGGCCGGCTTCCAGGGCGATCTGGCCCTTGGTGCGGCGCTTCTGCTTGTACGGCAGGTACAGGTCTTCGAGGCGGGTCTTGGTGTCGGCCAGCTTGATCTCGCGGGCCAGTTCCGGGGTCAGCTTGCCCTGTTCCTCGATGCTGGACAGGATGCTGGCACGGCGCTCGTCGAGCTCGCGCAGGTAGCGCAGGCGTTCTTCCAGATGGCGCAACTGGGTGTCGTCCAGGCTACCGGTCACTTCCTTGCGGTAACGGGCGATGAAAGGCACGGTCGAGCCTTCGTCCAACAGGCCCACGGCCGCCTCGACCTGCTGGGGGCGTACGCCCAGTTCCTCGGCGATACGGCTGTTGATGCTGTCCATGTAAACCACCTGACATTTGTGAATACGGGGGTCGCCTGTGGGCTTTTCGCCCGGCGGCGCTGGATGAAAGCCGCGCATTATACCCATCGCAAACGGCTTGCGGTGATGGCGCCCGGCCAGCCGGAACTGGCGCCGGGGGAAAAATCTGCTAACAATGCTCACGCAACGTGCAGCAATGGCTACGCCATAATGCGCGGCGAAATCAGAGGAGTTATTCATGACCGGCACGCCAAACACCGCTGAAGGTGACAAGATTCTCATCGTCGACGACGATCCGGGGCTGAGCAGCCTGCTGGAACGTTTCTTCACCAGCAAGGGCTACCGGGCCCGCGCGGTGCCCAACACCGAACAGATGGACCGTCTGCTGCAGCGCGAGGTGTTCAACCTGGTGGTGCTCGACCTGATGCTGCCGGGTGAGGATGGCCTGTCCGCGTGCAAGCGCCTGCGCCAGCAGAACAACCAGATCCCGATCATCATGCTGACCGCCAAGGGCGATGAGCTCAGCCGCATCAAGGGCCTGGAGCTGGGCGCCGACGACTACCTGGGCAAACCGTTCAATCCCGACGAGCTGATGGCCCGGGTCAAGGCCGTGCTGCGCCGTCAGGCGCCAAGCGTACCGGGTGCGCCGGGCAGCGAAGACGAGTCGGTCACCTTCGGTGACTACGAGTTGTCGCTGGCGACCCGCGAACTCAAGCGTGGCGACGAAGTGCACATGCTCACCACCGGTGAGTTCGCCGTGCTCAAGGCCCTGGTGATGCACGCCCGCGAGCCGTTGACCCGCGACAAACTGATGAACTTGGCCCGTGGCCGTGAATGGGATGCGTTGGAGCGTTCCATCGACGTACAGATCTCGCGCCTGCGCCGCATGATCGAGCCGGACCCGTCCAAGCCGCGTTACATCCAGACCGTCTGGGGCGTGGGCTACGTGTTCGTACCGGACGGAAACGCCGGCAAATGATGCCTCGCCGTCCATGAAAGCACCGGTCTGGTTTCCGCAAAGCTTCTTCGCCCGCACCCTGTGGCTGGTGTTGATCGTCGTTCTGTTCTCCAAGGCCCTGACCCTGGTCTACCTGCTGATGAACGAGGACGTGCTGGTCGACCGTCAGTACAGCCATGGTGTGGCGCTGACCTTGCGCGCCTATTGGGCTGCCGACGAAGAAAACCGCGACAAGATCGCCGAGGCTGCAGGCCTTATCCGCGTGACCGGTGCGGGTGTGCCCGAAGGTGAACAGCACTGGCCCTACAGCGAAATCTACCAACGGCAAATGCAAGCGGAGTTGGGCGAAGACACCGAGGTACGGCTGCGCATCCACGCGCCGCCAGCGTTGTGGGTCAATGCGCCAAGCCTTGGGCCTGGTTGGCTGAAAGTGCCGCTCTACCCGCACCCGTTGCGTGGGCAGAAGATCTGGAACGTGCTGGGTTGGTTCCTGGCCATCGGCCTGCTGTCGACCGCCTCGGCGTGGATTTTCGTGCGCCAGCTGAACCAGCCGCTCAAGCGCCTGGTGTTCGCTGCCCGCCAGCTTGGCCAGGGGCGCAGTGTGCGCCTGCCGATCAGCGATACACCCAGCGAGATGACCGAGGTGTACAAGGCCTTCAACCAGATGGCCGAGGATGTCGAGCAGGCCGGGCGCGAGCGCGAGCTGATGCTGGCCGGGGTATCCCACGACCTGCGCACACCACTGACGCGCCTGCGCCTGTCGCTGTCGTTGCTGAACAGCGACAACGAACTGAGTGACGACATGGTTCGCGATATCGAGGACATGGACGCGATTCTCGATCAGTTCCTGGCCTTTATCCGCGATGGCCGTGACGAGCCGGTGGAGGAGGTCGACCTGGCTGACCTGGTGCGCGAGGTGGTAGCACCGTACAACCAGCCGGTAGAGCGCGTGCGCTTGTGCCTGGAGCCGATTCCACCGTTCCCGCTGCGCCGGGTTTCGCTCAAGCGCATGCTGGGCAACCTAATCGGCAACGCCTTGCACCATGCCGGCAAGGGGGTCGAGGTGGCTGCCTACGTGTCGGGTGACGAGAGCGCGCCGTACGTGGTGCTCAGCGTGCTGGACCGCGGGACCGGGATCGACGAGTCGGAGCTGGAAACTATCTTCAACCCGTTCATTCGTGGTGATCGGGCGCGGGGTGGCAAGGGCACCGGGCTGGGGTTGGCGATCGTCAAGCGGATCGCGGCGCAGCATGGCGGGAATGTGGAGCTGCGTAACCGGTCTGGTGGCGGGATCGAGGCGCGGGTTCGGTTGCCGTTAGGGTTGTTGCTGCCGCGTAATGCTGTGTGATTGCCGGGGCCGCTTTGCGGCCCATTCGCAGCACAAGGCTGCTCCTACAAGGGATCGCGTACTCCTGTAGGAGCAGCCTTGTGCTGCGAATGGGCTGCAAAGCAGCCCCAAGATCTCAGCCTTTACCCTTGGTCCGGGTCTGATTCGGCCCGCCATTCTTCTCCAGGTGTTCGATGATCATCCCGGCCACGTTCTTGCCGGTGGTCACTTCAATCCCTTCCAGCCCCGGCGAAGAGTTCACTTCCATCACCAGCGGCCCATGGTTGGAGCGCAGGATATCCACGCCCGCCACGCTCAGCCCCATCACCTTGGCTGCGCGAATCGCGGTAATCCGCTCTTCAGGGGTGATCTTGATCAGGCTGGCAACGCCCCCTCGGTGCAGGTTGGAACGGAACTCGCCCGGCTTGGCCTGACGCTTCATCGAGGCAATCACCTTGTCGCCCACCACGAAGCAGCGAATGTCGGCGCCACCGGCCTCCTTGATGTACTCCTGAACCATGATGTTCTGCTTGAGGCCCATGAACGCCTCGATCACCGATTCGGCCGCCTGAGTGGTTTCGCACAGCACAACGCCGATACCTTGGGTGCCTTCCAGCACCTTGATCACCAGCGGTGCACCGTTGACCATCTGGATCAGGTCGGGGATGTCGTCCGGCGAGTGGGCGAAGCCGGTGATCGGCAGGCCGATGCCGCGCCGTGACAGCAACTGCAACGAGCGCAACTTGTCGCGTGAGCGGGCAATGGCCACCGATTCGTTGAGCGGGTAGACGCCCATCATTTCGAATTGGCGCAGCACTGCGCAGCCGTAGAAGGTTACCGAGGCGCCGATGCGCGGGATGACCGCATCGAAGCCTTCCAGCGGCTTGCCGCGATAGTGGATCTGCGGCTTGTGGCTGGCAATGTTCATGTAGGCCCGCAGGGTATCGATCACTACCATTTCGTGGCCACGCTGGGTACCGGCTTCGACCAGGCGGCGGGTGGAATACAGACGCGGATTGCGCGACAGCACAGCGATCTTCATGCAGCACCTGTGACAGGGGAAAGGGTGGCCGGGAAGGCCGGTTTGTCTTGTACGTATTTCAGGCCGGGGTTGACTACCAACTGGCCGTGGATCAGGGCCTTGGAGCCGAGCAACAGGCGATAACGCATGTTTTTGCGGCAAGCCAGGGTGAATTCCACCTCCCACACACCATCGCCCAGCGCCAGTGACGTGCGGATGACATAGCGGGTCTGGGCCTGGCCGTTGGAGCTTTTGATGGTCTTCATGGTCACCAGTGGTGCCTCGCAGCGGCGGTGGCGCAGTTGCACCACCGAGCCCAGGCGCGCAGTGAAGCGGACCCAGGGCTGGCCGTCGCGCTCGAACGGTTCCACCTCGGTGGCGTGCAGGCTGGAGGTGCTGGCACCGGTGTCGATCTTGGCACGCAGCCCGGCCACGCCGAGGTCAGGCAGGGCAACCCACTCGCGCAGGCCGATCACAGTCAAATGGTCAAATGTCTTCACGAAGCACACCCTGCGAATGAGGTGGTGAACTGTAAGCACGGCGGGGACTTTTTGCATCCGTATGTGAAGGTAGTACAGTTCGATGAAAGACAGAATTCGAGGTAACGGGATGGCACAAAAAGCCGAAGACGACGACAAGGTTCGTCTGGACAAATGGCTGTGGGCGGCGCGCTTCTACAAGACGCGGGCGCTGGCCAAGGCTGCGATCGAGAGTGGCAAGGTGCATTGCCGGGGCGAGCGTTGCAAGCCGGGCAAGGAGCCGCGGGTAGGTGACGAATTCGTGCTGCGCACCGGGTTCGATGAACGCACCGTGGTGGTGAAGGCGTTGTCGGTGGTGCGGCGTGGGGCGCCGGAGGCGCAGACGTTGTACGAGGAAACCGAAGAGAGTGTGCGCCGCCGTGAGCAGGCGGCCGATATGCGCAAGGCGGGGGCCATGGGGGTGACTACCGATGGCCGGCCGACCAAGAAGCAGCGGCGGCAGATTCACCAGCTGCATGGGAGCTTTGAATAGCCGGGGCCGCAGAGCGGCCCCAGGGGTTAGCGGACTACCGCCAACTTGCCGACCAACGGTAGCTTGGCCGCGATCGTGAACAATGGCGCCGTCCAACGCATCAACGCCTCGCTACCCTTGGCCGCCAACGGCGTGTAATAGCTCCAGCCCAACGCCAGCACCGCCATCAGCAACCCGCCGATGTAGTCATCCTGCCCCCAGTGGGCACCGGCCACCAGGCGCGGCAGCATGAACAGCAACGCCAGCCCCCAGACCACCAGGTACTGCAACAGGCGGCGGCAGAACACGCTCATGAACAGCGCCCAGATCAGCAGCACCGAGGCGTGGTCGCCCGGGAAGCTTTTGCTGGAACGGTCCTTGAGCTCCCAGGCCGCCTCCAGGTTCGGGTAGTAGTCACTGAGGTGCACGACGTCGTCGAAAATCATCGACGGGCTCTTGTGTTGCCAGCCGGCTGCATCCACCCACTTGGAAAACAGCGCGCGAATCACCACTAAGAGGAGTAGCGTGACCAGAAAGCCGAAAAATGCCTGGCGAACCTGCGCTGCCTTGAACACCCAGTCACCACGGATGAGTACTGCCAGCAGGATCAGGCCGACGACGATGTCGAACGGGCGCAGGCTGCCGACGGTCCAGATGTAGCGCCAAGTGGTGTTGTCGGCCAGCGGCGCATTCAGGCTATGGAACAGCCACTCGTCGAAAGTCAGGCACAGGATCTGGCCAATGGGCCATAACCAGAAACACAGTAGAGCGATGGGAAGCAGCGTACAGGCTGCCAATGGCCCCAAGGACCACCTTGCTTGGAACAGTGGTCGATTGTCCATAAAATACCTCTATTGCAAACAGGAATCGGAGCGCCTTGTGAGCGCTCTGTCACGGGTTCTCGCAGGTTTCCGATAACCCTTGTAACCATTTTGTCATCATTTTTAGATAGCCAAAACCTATGAGCGATTTGCCTGATACCGATTTCACCCAACGTTTCATCTTCGACGAGCGCGATGTGCGCGGCGAGTGGGTGTCTCTCGATGACAGCTACGCCGCAGTCTTGGCGCGTCATGAGTACCCGCAGCCGGTCCAGGCGCTGCTCGGCGAATTGATGGCCGCCACCGCCTTGCTGGTGGGTGCTCTGAAGTTCGATGGCTTGCTGATTTTGCAGGCGCGTTCGGCAGGGCCCATTCCGCTGCTGATGGTGGAGTGTTCGGGTGACCGCGAAATCCGCGGCATGGCCCGCTACGAAGCGGAGCAGATCCCGGCGGATGCCAGCCTGTCGCAGTTGATGCCCGACGGCCACCTGACCCTGACCATCGACCCGGTCAAGGGCCAGCGTTACCAGGGTACTGTCGACCTCGATGGCGCCAACCTGTCGGAATGCTTCACCAACTACTTCGTCCAGTCGCAGCAGCTCAATACGCGCTTCTGGCTCAACGCCGAAGGGGGTAAGGCACGTGGCCTGCTGCTGCAGCAACTGCCGCGTGACCGCCAACCGGATGATGAAGAGCGTGAGGACAGCTGGCAGCACGTGGTGGCCCTGGCCAAGACCCTCAAGCCCGAAGAGTGGGCCGAAGGCAACGAAACCCTGCTGCATCGCCTGTACCACGAAGATGCCGTGCGCCTGTTCGATATCCAGCCGCTGCGCTTCAATTGCAGCTGTTCGCGCGAACGCTCCGGCAATGCGCTGGTCAGCCTGGGCGAGCACGATGCCAAGGCGCTGGTGGAAGAATGTGGCGGGACGGTGGAGATCGATTGCCAGTTCTGCAACGAGCGCTATTTCTTCGATGCCAGCGATGTGGCGCAACTGTTTGCCGGTGGCGGTACTGACGTAGCCTCAGAAACTCGCCACTGAAACGGTTAATCACAGGACAATCTCCTGTCGAATTGCGCAAAAGCGCAGTTCTGACAGGAGGGGCCTACTTTTTTTGGGCGTTTCTGGCATAATCCGGCCACTTTTTTCGCTGTAGTAGTTTTTTCAAGACAACTACAAAACGTTTGGAGCACTCGGCCTCGGGCCGGATGGGGTATCTCATGACGCAAGCCAACAACACCGTGTACACCGACCTGAGCGTCGATGAGCTGGTAAAAGAAGCGCTGCAACGCGGTGAAGGCGTACTAGCCGATACTGGCGCACTGGTCGTGGAGACTGGTCACCGTACTGGCCGTTCGCCGGCTGACCGTTTCATCGTCGAAGAACCTTCCACCCAGGACGCCATTTCCTGGGGCCCGATCAACCGCAAGTTCCCGGCCGACAAGTTCGATGCCCTATGGGCTCGCGTCGAGGCGTTCAATAACGCTCAGGATCACTTCGTTTCCTACGTTCACGTAGGGGCCGCCGCCGAGCACTACCTGCCGGTGAAGATGACCACCCAGACTGCCTGGCAGAACCTGTTCGGCCGTTGCCTGTTCATCAACCCGGAGCAGTTCAACCCGGCTGGCCGCGACCAGTGGCAGATCCTCAACGTCGCCAACTTCGTTTGCGAGCCTGAGCGTGACGGCACCAACTCCGACGGTTGCGTGATCATCAACTTCGCCCAGAAGAAAGTACTGATCGCTGGCATGCGCTACGCCGGTGAAATGAAGAAAGCCATGTTCTCGGTGCAGAACTTCCTGCTGCCGGCTGCCGACGTACTGCCAATGCACTGCGCGGCCAACATCGGCGAAGAAGGCGATGTGACCCTGTTCTTCGGCCTGTCCGGCACCGGCAAGACCACCCTGTCGGCCGACGAAAGCCGTTACCTGATCGGTGACGACGAGCACGGTTGGGGCGAAGGCGTTGTCTTCAACATGGAAGGCGGCTGCTACGCCAAGTGCATCGACCTGTCCGAGAAGAACGAACCGGTCATCTGGAAAGCCATCAAGCACGGCGCAGTATTGGAAAACGTCGTTCTCGACGCCAACAAGCACGCCGACTACACCGATGTCAGCCTGACCCAGAACAGCCGTGCGGCCTACCCGCTGGAGCATGTTGCCAAGCGTTCCGAAGCGAACCTGGGCGGCGAGCCTAACGCCGTCATCTTCCTGACCTGCGACCTGACCGGTGTTCTGCCTCCGGTTTCGATCCTGAACAACGAGCAGGCGGCCTACCACTTCCTGTCCGGCTACACCGCGCTGGTCGGTTCCACCGAAATGGGTTCGGGCGGCGGCATCAAGTCGACCTTCTCCACCTGCTTCGGCGCACCGTTCTTCCCGCGCCCAGCCGGCGAGTATGCCGAGCTGCTGATCAAGCGTATCAACGGCTTCAACTCCAAGGTCTACCTGGTCAACACCGGCTGGACCGGTGGTGGCTACGGCGTGGGCAAGCGCTTCAGCATCCCGACCACCCGCGCGGTGATCGCTGCGATCCAGAGCGGCGCGCTGGTCGGTGCCGAAACCGAGCACCTGGACATCATCAACTTGGACGTGCCGAAGGCCGTTCCGGGCGTTGAAACCGAGCTGCTCAACCCGCGCACCAACTGGGCTGACAAAGCTGCCTACGACGAGGCCGCCAAAGGCCTGGCCAAGCTGTTCATCGAAAACTTCAAGAAGTTCGAAGTTTCCGACGCCATCAAGGCCGCTGGCCCACAGCTGTAAGCTGAGCCCAGCCGTAACGAGAAAGCCGCCCCCAGGGGCGGCTTTTTTGTATCTGATGTTCAAGGCCATTGCTGTCGGGCATGGAGGATGCGAATGATCTCGACACGGTCGTCTACGACGCGATAGATCATCAAATAGTTAGGCTTGACTACGATTTCCCTGGTTCCGGGGTATCTACCCACTTTGTAGAGGGCCGGATTCTGTGCTGCGCGCCTGGCTTTGTCCCTGAAGGTTTCGTCTAGTTCGATCGCCGCTGCAGGGTTGTCCTGAGCGATATGGTCCATGATGCTCACGCGGTCTTTAAGCGCCATCTGGCGCCAGATCAGACGCATCAACGTACCTTGGCTGCGAGCCTGTCACGACGAGCAGCAAACAGTCGCTCGGCCTCCTCATCGCCCACCACAGGCGCCGTGTCATCAAGGCTCGCTGTTACTTGCTCGTGGAACCAAGCTTCGTAGGCAACTGCTTCATGGGCACGCTTCAGCGCCTGGGCGCGGTCAGGCCGTTGATAGGTACTCATCTGGTCAGGGTCGAAAGTGGATGCGTCGACATTGAAATGGTCGATTCCAAGACCCAGCAGGTAAGCGACCAGCGTCTCGAGCTTTTTGAAAAGCCTGACGTTGCCGCTGCGCTGCGCGGTGAGCACGTGTTCCTGATGGTTGATGTCTACCTGGACTGCCCAGCCCCCTGGCTGACCTACGATGTGCGTGGCGTTGATGCGCCCGGATTGCGCCATGCGGCTCAGGTTGGCATGGTCGAGATTATGAGTAGGCATGGGGGTATTTCTCGGATTCATCGGGACTCGCCATGCTATGCAATCTATAGTTGATTGCGACTATATGCCTTCCGAACTTGTTGTGGGAAGCTTCCTTATCGATTGCGATCTACTGTGGATAACTCATGACCGAATCCCCTCAGCGCACTGCCTTCTCCCACTTCCACCCCATCCTCACCCGCCCTTCGGACAACGACGTCAACGGCCATATCGCCGGGGCTACCGTGCATGGCTTTTTCGAAACCGCTATCCAGGCATTTCTCGTCGAACAGGCCGAACTGGACCTGCGTGACGGCGAACTGGCGGCCTTCGTGGTCAGTTCGGCGGCAGACTTCTATGCACTACCGGGCTTCCCGGACGTGTTGGAGGTGGGGCTGGGAGTGACGCGTCTGGCCGGCAGTACGGTGGAGTACCGCCTGGCGCTGTACCGCCCAGGCGAAGCGCAGGCGTGCGCGGCAGGCACGGTGGTGCAGGTATTCATCGAGCGTGCCAGTGGCCGGCCTGTGGCACTGTCAGAGGGGCTGCAGGTGATCCTGTCTGGCCTCGTACTGGCGCAGCAGGCATAAAAAAGCCCCGCCAGCAGGGGCGGGGCTTTTGTTGCCGGGGCAGGGCCCTCAGGCATTAGTCGCGCCAGTGGCGCTTGTGCTTGCGGTGGCCGTAATGGTGGCCACGGTCATAGTGGCGACGGTCGTCGTAGCCGCGACGGTAGCGACGATCATCATGGCGCTCGTCTTCGTCGGCCTTGTTGCCCATGTAGTTACCCAGTGCGCCACCGGCACCGCCGCCGGCTGCCGCGCCAATGTAGCTACCGGTGGTGCCGCCCACCGAGCGACCGACCACGTTACCGCCTGCAGCGCCCAGCGCGCCGCCGATAGCGGCCTCACCGCGCTGGCGCTTGTCGGCGCCCAGCGCACCACCGGCCGCGCCGCCCAGGCCGGCACCAATGGCGCCGCCGGTGCTACCGCCGATGGAGTTGCCCACTACCGAGCCCAGTACCCCACCCAATGCGCCGCCAATGCCGGCCTCGGTGGTGCCGCCTGCCATGGCCACGCCGCTGAGCAAGCTGAAAGACAACAACAGAATCGAGGAGTACTTCTTCATCAAGAGAGCCTCATAGGGAAGACGAGGCGAATTTGAGGCTAAGCGGCGTGGCTGGCAAACGAAATCCGACGAGTAACACGAGTTGTACACAATTCTCTAAGTTACTGTATTTGCTGTGAAACTTTATCGATTTTCGGCTGTCTGAGACCTTTATGACAAAGCCCTGAACCGCCACGGAACAGGGCTTTTTTCGTTTTTACAGGATGCGCCCGTCGTCCCGCGCGCGCTCCAGTTTGATGGCGATGAACTTCGAAGTCGGTGTGTGGCTGCCCTCGCCAATGCTCTCCAGCGGCACCAGCGGGTTCACCTCGGGGTAATACGCCGCTGCCTGGCCGGCCGGGATGTCGAAGGCCAGCAGGGTTAAGCCAGCTTG
The DNA here is from genome assembly GCF_048068035.1 of Pseudomonas sp. NY11955. Classification (NCBI taxonomy): domain Bacteria; kingdom Pseudomonadati; phylum Pseudomonadota; class Gammaproteobacteria; order Pseudomonadales; family Pseudomonadaceae; genus Pseudomonas; species Pseudomonas sp. NY11955. The sequence goes on along the minus strand of NZ_JBLUPS010000010.1, from coordinate 119,784 downwards.
TTCAGCTCGCGGACGATCAGGGCGAAGGCGGCGTCCCAGCTGATCGGCAGATAACGGTCGCTTGGCGCGTCGTAGACCATCGGCTCGGTCAGGCGCCCCTGGTACTCCAGCCAGTTACGACTCCGCCGCTGGGCTGTAGACCCGCGGTGCGCTGTGCTTGGGCAAATGGATAAGGTTGAGGTTGTGCTTGCGTGCCCATTGCAGGGCAAGGCCGGTGGGAGCCGACAGGCTGACCAGGGTCTGGATGCCGGCACGCAGCACTTTCTGGATCAGTTCCAGGCTGCAGCGGCTGGTGACGATGGCCAGGCCGCCTTGGCTGTCGATGCCTTGGCGCAGCAAGGCGCCTATCAACTTGTCCAGGGCGTTGTGCCGGCCGATGTCTTCGCGGCCGAGCAGCAGTTCGCCGTGGCGGTCCATGAACAGTGCCGCATGCACGGCGCCGCAGTGCTGCCCCAGAGGTTGAAAGGCATCGATGCGCTCGCGCAGGCCGACCAGCCACTGGGCCGGGGGCAGGGGGGCGCCAGGAAGCACCGCCAAGTCTGGCAGGGCCTGCTCCAGGGCTTCGACGCCACACAGGCCACAACCGCTGGTGCCAGCCAGTTGGCGGCGCTGATTCTTGAGGTTCCAGAACGCCCGGCTGGAAATTTCCAGGTCGGCATACATCGCCGAGCCGCTGCCGGAGAGTTTGAGGTCGTAGATTTCCGCTGTGCCTTCGACAATGCCGCTGCCGACGCTGAAACCGACGGCGAAATCTTCCAGGTCGGTAGGGCTGACCAGCATCACCGCCTGGTTGAGGCCGTTATAGACGATGGCCAGGGCCACTTCCTCGGCCAGAGGAGTGCTGTCGCGTTTGGCATCGCTGAGCTGGACGTAATCGTAGGTGTTGCTGGCGGCGGGCATGGACAAAGGCGATGAGGCCGCGCAGACCGGAGGCTTGCTGTTCATCGGGGCGCTGAATACCGGCGGCTTTCTGATAGCACAAGCCTAGGCTTGCGGGCCGGCGGCGTCTAATCGCTAGGGTCTATGCCGTGATAGACCGCGTCGATAGGTCGCATGGGGGCGGGAGTGGAAAAGCTGGCCTAGACTCCTGTGTCCGAGGATTCGTCAACAAGGAGAGCGCAATGAGCCTGTTCAGTTTTGTGAAGGAAGCCGGCGAGAAGTTGATCGACCTGCTGACCCCTGGCAACGCCAATGCCGAAGAGCAGTTGAAGAAACACGTGGAAAGTGTCGGCCTGGGCAACCCGAACATCACCGCCACTGTAGAGGGAGACAAGATCGTCCTCAAGGGTGAAGTGGCCAGCCAGGAAGAAAAGGAGAAGATCATCCTGGCGGCGGGCAACATCAGTGGCGTGGCCAGTGTCGATGACCAGATTACCGTGACCGGGCCGGTGGTGGCGGCGGCCAGGTTTGTTACGGTGAAGAAGGGCGACACGCTGTCGGCCATCTCTGTTGTGGTTTATGGCAACGCCAATCAGTACAACAAGATCTTCGAGGCCAACAAGCCGATGCTCAAGCACCCGGACAAGATCTACCCAGGCCAGGTGCTGCGTATTCCTGAGTAATCTCTGCAGCCTGTACCGGCCCTTTCGCGGGCAAGCCCGCTCCGGTAGGAGCAGCCTTGTGCTGCGAAGGGGCCAACATGGCAATAGATGCGCTTTGACAGTACTGGCCTCTTCGCAGCACAAGGCTGCTCCTACAGCGCTGGGCTGCCCTCACAGGCCTACCAATAACGCCCGATAATCCTCGACCGCCGCAAACTCCTCGGTATCGCGTGGCTGCGCCTGGCTATCTGGCTGCCGCACCGCCAGCAGATGCCCCACACCAAAACGCCGCGCACTGCGCAGTATCGCCAGCGTGTCATCGATGAACAGGCTGCGCCCCGGCTCAAAGCCGATATCCGCCTGCAAGGCATCCCAGAACTGTGGGCTCTCCTTGGGGTAGCCATAGTCGTGGGAGCTGATCAGCCGCTCGAAGTACGGCGCCAGCTCTACACGCTCCAGCTTCAGCGACAGTGAATCACGGTGGGCATTGGTGATCATCACCACGCGCTTGCCCGCCTGGCGGATCGCCGCCAGGAAGGTATCGGCATCCGGGCGCAGGGCGATCAGGTCGGCGATTTCCCGCTTCAGCTCACGAATCGGCAGGCGCAATTCACGGCTCCAGAAATCCAGGCAGTACCAGTTCAGCGTTCCGGCATTGCGTTCGAACAGCGGTTGCAGCTCCATTTCCGCCATGGCCCGGCTTACCCCGTGCAGCTCGGCATAGCGCTGGGGCAGGTGGTCCAGCCAGAAGCGGTTGTCGTAATGCAGGTCGAGCAGGGTACCGTCCATATCCAGCAGGACGGTATCGATGGCAGACCAGGGAAGAACAGGCATGGGAAACTCTCGATCAGTCGGCAAGCCACGGTATAGTAACCCGTTCACGCCAAGGAGCCGCCCCATGCGCCAGAAACCCACCGTACTCAGCCGCGAAATCGTCGCCAGTAGCCGCCTGTTTCGCGTCGAAGCCGTGCAATTGCGTTTCAGCAATGGCAACGAGCGCACCTACGAGCGGTTGGTGGGCCGGGGTAACGGCTACGGCGCGGTGATGATCGTGGCCATGCTCGATGCCGAGCACGCCGTGCTGGTGGAGGAATACTGCGGCGGCACCGATGAGTACGAACTGTCCTTGCCCAAGGGCCTGATCGAGCCGGGCGAGGACGTGCTGGCGGCCGCCGACCGGGAGCTCAAGGAAGAAGCCGGCTTTGGCGCACGCCAGCTGGAGCACCTGACCGAGCTGTCGCTGTCGCCGGGCTACATGAGCCAGAAGATCCAGGTGGTGCTGGCCAGCGACCTGTATGAAGAACGCCTGGAAGGCGATGAGCCGGAGCCAATGCGTGTCGACAAGGTCAACCTGCGTGAGCTGTCGGCCTTGGCCATGCACCCGCAGTTCACCGAGGGGCGCGCCCTGGCGGCACTGTACCTGGCCCGTGACCTGCTGATTCAGCGGGGGTTGCTGGAGCTATGAACGACCTGCAACTGATGCAAGAAGTGGTCAAGCTGGCGCTGACAGCAGGCGAGGCGATCCTGCCGTACTGGCGCGCCGATGTAGCGGTGACCAACAAGGCTGACGATTCGCCGGTAACCGCCGCCGATCTGGCCGCGCACCGGGTGATTGCCGATGGCCTGCTGGCGCTGGCGCCGCAGATTCCGGTGCTGTCCGAAGAGGACTGCAACATTCCGCTGGCCGAGCGCCAGGGCTGGAGCCGCTGGTGGCTGGTCGACCCGCTGGATGGCACCAAGGAGTTCATTGCCGGCAGCGAGGAATTTACAGTCAACATTGCCCTGGTCGAAAACGGCGAGGTGGTGTTCGGCGTGGTGTCGATGCCGACCAACGGGCGCTGCTACTTCGGTGGCCGCCATTTGGGGGCCTGGCGTGCAGAGGCAGGTGAGGCGGCCAAGCCGATTCAGGTGCGTAACGCGCCGCCTGCGGGTGAGTGTTTCACCGTGGTCGCCAGCCGTCGGCACTCCAGCCCGGAACAGGAAGCGCTGCTGGCAGGTTTAGGGGCTGCTGTGGGAGAGCTGGAACTGGCCAATATCGGCAGTTCGCTCAAGTTCTGCCTGTTGGCAGAGGGCAGCGCCGATTGCTATCCGCGCCTGGCGCCGACTTCGCAGTGGGACACCGCGGCGGCGCAGGGCGTGGTGGAAGGGGCCGGGGGCGAGGTGATCGGGCTGGATGGCTTGCCGTTCCGGTATCCACCGCGCGAGTCGTTGCTTAACCCGTATTTCCTGGCGTTGCCGGCAAAGGCTGCCTGGCGCCAGGCGTTCCTGAACCTGATCTGACGGGGTTTCGCTGTGGGAGCGGGCAGTGCGATATATGGCACCGGCTTCGCCGGTGTTCGCGGGCTTGCCCGCTCCCACAGGTATTGCGCCAGCCTTTGGGTTTTGCGCAAGGCTGTTGGGTTAGCGGTGCAGAACGTACTGGCCGCTGAAGTTAACGGCAGGCTCGTCACTGTCGGCATTGCTCACCGTGGTCTCCAGTGTCAACCGCGCCCGCCCACGCCGCTGGTACATGTTCAGGAACCGCTCCCACGCCTTCTCATCCGGCGCCGCACAGCGCGCCACCGCCGTGCCGGTAACTGGCAGCGGGTAACTGATTTGCCCTTCCTGGATGACGATGTGCCCGTCATCGATCCCCAGTTCCCGCAGGCGCAGGTGCAGCCAGCCCCAACCCACCAGCACCGCCGCGCAGTACAGGCTGCCGCCGAACATGGTGCTCTTGTGGTTGACGTTGGCCGCCAGCGGCAATTGCAGGCGCAAGGTGTGCTGCTGCCAATCGATCACTTCCAGGCCCATTTCACGGGTCAGGGGGATGTCGCTGTGCAATACGGACTGCAGGTACTGGCTATTGGTGCTCATCAACGGTTGTCCTCTTGATCGTCATGCCCGCCGCTGCCACCGTCGAAGCTCAAGGCATGTTTGCGCAGCTTGTCGTGTAGGGTCTTGCGGGGAATACCCAGCGCTTCGGCCAGGCTGCGCATGGAGCTGTGCGGCTGGGCCAGTTCGGCAGCGATCAGCGAGCGTTCGAACCGCTCCACCTGCTCGCTGAGATTGCCACCCAGCACTGGCGCCGCGGGTGCTGCCGCCGGTGGTGCCTGGCCATCCAGGGCCAGCTCCAGGCCAAGGGCGAAACGCTCGGCAGCGTTCTGCAGTTCACGCACGTTACCTGGCCAGTCGTGGCGCAGCAGCAGGGCGCGTTGTGCGGGTTGCAGCGCATGCGGCGACAGACCATGACGCTGGCTGGCGGCATCGGCGAAATGCTGGAACAGCACCAGAATGTCGTCGCCGCGTTCGCGCAGCGGTGGAATACGCAGCGGTGCCACATTCAGGCGGTAGTACAAGTCGGCGCGGAAGCGCCCCTGGTCGGCGGACTGGCGCAGGTCTTCCTTGGTGGCGGCGATGATGCGGATATCCAGCGGGATAAGCTGGTTGCCGCCCAGGCGTTCGACCACGCGCTCCTGCAACATACGCAGCAGTTTCACCTGCACATCCAGGCTCATGCTCTCGATTTCGTCGAGGAACAGCGTGCCGCCGTTGGCAAATTCGAACTTGCCGATACGGCGCTTCTGCGCGCCGGTGAATGCGCCTGGTTCATGGCCGAACAGCTCGCTTTCGACCACCGACTCGGCCAGTGCGCCCGCATTGATCGCCACGAACGGGCCATCGCGGCGGCTGGACAGATCGTGCAGGGCGCGGGCCACCACCTCTTTGCCTGCGCCAGTCTCGCCCAGGATCAGCACATCGGCGCGGGTGCCGGCCAACGCACCGATCTGCTCGCGCAAGCGCTGCATGGCCGGTGATTGGCCCACCAGGCGGGTGGCCAGTTGCTGGCGGTCGCTCAGCGCCAAGCGCAGGCTGCGGTTGTCCAGCACCAGGCGGCGCAGGGCCAGGGCACGGCGCACGCTGTCGAGCAGGGCGTCCGTGGCGAAGGGTTTTTCCAGGAAGTCGTAAGCCCCGGCGCGCATCGCCTGTACCGCCAGCGGCACATCGCCGTGGCCGGTAATCAGCAGTACCGGCAGCTCGCTGTCGCGGCCGTGCAGCTGTTCCAGCAATTGCAGGCCATCGATGCCGGGCATGCGGATGTCGCTGACCACCACGCCGGGCCAGTCGGCCTCGATGCGCTCGGCCAGGCCTTGGGCGTCGGCCAGGGCGACCACCTTGAGCCCGGCCAGGTCCAGGGTCTGGCTCAGGGCCTGACGCAGGTGGGGGTCATCGTCGACCAGGATGACCTGGGCTCGGCTGTCGATCAGTGTCTCGGTGGTCATGCCGAGGGGTCCTCCGAATTGGGCAAAGTAGCGCCAGGCGCGGCCATGCGCAGCTGCAGGGTCAGCAGTGCGCCACCTTCCGGGTGGTTGGCCAGCAGCAGTTCACCGCCCAGGGCGCGCATCAGGCTTTCGCAGATGGCCAGGCCCAGGCCCAGGCCCTGGGTGCGGGTCTTGGTGGTGAAGAACGGCTCCTTGGCGTGCTCCAGGGCCTGGCGGCTGAAACCGGGGCCGTTGTCGCGGATGTACAGATAGACGCAGTCTTCCCGCTGCTCGGCACTTAGCCACAGGCGGCGCGGGTTGGCTTTTTCGGTCAGGGCGTCGAGGGCATTGGCCAGCAGGTTGCCCAGCACCTGGCGCAGGCGGGTTTCGCCGGCCTGTACCCACAAGGTGGCTTCCGGTAGATCGCGAATCAGCTCTACGGCCATCGCCCGACGGCGCTTGGCCAGCAACGCCAAGGCATCGTCCAGGGCCGGCTGCAGCGCCACGCTCTCGGGGGCATGGCGGTCACGGCGGGCAAAGGCGCGCAAGTGGGCGATGATCGAGGCCATGCGCCCAGTCAGTTCGCCGATCAACTTGAGGTTGCCGCGGGCGTCTTCGGTACGTTGGTGGTCGAGCAGGATCTCGGCGTTTTCCGCGTAGCTGCGGATGGCTGCCAGCGGCTGGTTCAACTCATGGCTGATGCTCGCCGACATGGTGCCGAGCACCGACAGCTTGCCGGCCTGCACCAGTTCGTCCTGGGCGCGCACCGCCTCCTGCTGAGCGTTTTCGCGCTCCAGCACAGCGCTTTTCAGGCGGGTGTTCAGGCCTTCGAGGTCGGCGGTGCGCTCGGCCACGCGCTTTTCCAGCTCCTGGCGGCCACGGGCCTCGAAGTCGATGCGGTCGATGTAATGGCGCCGTCGCTGCATCACCAGCCCGGCCAACAGCATCACCACCAGCAGGGTGCCTGCGCCGATGGCCATCACCGTCTGCACCGAGCGGTCGACCAGTATGCGTGGGGCGAGAATACTGACCTGCCAACCGGTTTCCTTGATATCGCGGGTTTGGCTGATCCAGGCATCCGGGCTGAGCACCAGCGGTTGCGGGGCTTGGGTCGGGTAGGGCTGGATGGCGATGATGGCCTGGCGTTCGGCTTCGCTCAGCACCCGCGTGGCACGGAAGCGCCAGTCGGGCCGGGAGGTAAGGATGACCACGCCATTGTGATCGGTCAGCAACAGCTGCTCGGGGGTACGCCCCCACAGGGTTTCGGTGTGGTCGAGGTCGACCTTTACCACCAGCACGCCCACGGTCCGCTCGCGGTCCCGCACCGCTGCGGCAAAGAAGTAGCCACGCTTGGCCGACGTGGTGCCCTGGCCGAAGAAACGGCCCAGATGGCCGGCCATGGCCTCGTTGAAGTAGGGACGGAAGGCAAAATTGCGGCCGACGAAGCTGTCGTGCTTGTCCCAGTTGGAGGCGGCCAGGGTGTTGCCGCTGACGTCCATCAGGTACATCACCTCGGCACCGGTCTGCTGGACAATGTCCTTGAGCAGGCGGTTGGCATTGGTCACCGCTTCCAGGCGGAACGGGTCGGCCAGTACGCCACGCAGCGCCGGCAGGTCGCCGAGGATCTGTGGCAGGGTCTCGTAGCGGTGCAGGGTGCCGAGCAGGTTGGCGACGTACAGGTCGAGGGTCTGGCGGTTCTGCGAGGCCAGCTCTTGCTGGTAGTAGCGTTCGGCCAGATGATGCAGTGGCCACAGCAACGGGGCCAGGCACAGGGCCAGCAAGGCCAGGCTGCGCCAGCGGGGACGGCGTGGGGGCGTGGGTTTTGCGATCATCACGTAAATGCGCCAGAAAAGTCTGGCGCAATTATGCGCTAGTTATGGCAGCAGTTCCGCCTCTGCCAGTGGCAGGCCGACCTTGTCTTTGTCCGACAGCACCGGTGGCCCCTGCAGGCCCCAGTCGATGCCCAGTTGCGGGTCGTCCCAGCGGATGCAGCGGTCGGCGCCCGGGTTGTAGTAGTCGGTGGTCTTGTAGAGGAACTCGACTGATTCGCTCATCACTGCAAAGCCGTGGGCGAAGCCAGGTGGAATCCACAGTTGACGGTGGTTGTCGGCCGACAGGTGCACGGCGACCCATTGGCCAAAGGTTGGCGAGCTTTTGCGTACATCCACGGCGACGTCGCGGATCTCACCCTGTACCACACGCACCAGTTTGCCCTGGGTGTTTTCCACCTGGTAGTGCAACCCACGCAGCACGCCCTTGATGGAGCGCGAATGGTTGTCCTGGACGAACGCCGCGTTAACACCGGTTTGCCGTGCGAACTCACGGGCGTTGAATGCCTCGAAGAAAAAACCACGGCTGTCACCGAACACTTTGGGTTCGATGATCAGTACTTCAGGGATTGCGGTAGGGATGATGTTCATAGCGGCTCGCTGGCCCGTTGTTCACGTATTGACCCTAGTTGGCCTTGTCGGAAATTTCCGCGCGCAGCTGTAACAGGATGCATAAGGTATGGCTATGGTAGACGGCAGGCGGTTTCTTTCACCAGACCAAGCCAAAAATGTGTCGATTGTTATCGATTAAAATGCGCCGAATGGTAGGCTGGCACCGATCTATTGGCTTTAAATATCGATATATATCGGTTATAAATTGACAGTCGCCCCAGCGCATCCAGGCTCAGGGCCATCACAGAGGTTACCCATGAAAACCCTCAACTCCACGCCCCGTGCCGATGGTTTCCACATGCCCGCCGAGTGGGCACCGCAAACTCAGGTGTGGATGGTCTGGCCGGAGCGCCCGGACAACTGGCGCCTGGGCGGCAAGCCGGCGCAGGCTGCCCATGTGACCCTGGCCAAGGCCATTGCTCGCTTCGAACCTGTGACCGTCGCGGCTTCCGCCGGCCAGTACGAAAACGCCCGTCGCCAGCTCGACCAGCCGAACATTCGTGTGGTTGAAATCAGCAACGACGACGCCTGGGTGCGTGACACCGGCCCAACCTTCGTCATCAACGACCATGGCGAAGTGCGCGGTGTGGACTGGGGCTTCAATGCTTGGGGCGGCTTCGATGGTGGCCTGTACGCGCCGTGGAACCGCGACGAGGAGCTGGCCGCCAAGGTGCTGGAGATGGAGCGCTGCCAGCGCTACCAGACCGAAGGCTTCGTGCTTGAAGGGGGTTCGATCCATGTGGACGGTGAGGGCACCGTGATCACCACCGAAGAATGCCTGCTCAATCGCAACCGCAACCCGCATCTGAACCGCGAGCAGATCGAAGCGGTGCTGCGCGATCAGCTGGCGGTGGATACCGTGGTGTGGCTGCCGGATGGCTTGTACAACGACGAAACCGACGGCCATGTCGACAACTTCTGCTGTTACGTGCGCCCGGGCGAAGTGTTACTGGCCTGGACCGATGATTCCAACGACCCCAACTATGCGCGCTGCCACGCAGCCATGGAGGTGTTGAAGAACACCCGCGACGCCAAGGGCCGTGAGTTCATCGTGCACAAGATGCCGATTCCGGGCCCGCTGTTCGCCACTGCCGAAGAATGTGCCGGTGTCGACCAGGTGGCTGGCAGCCAGGAGCGTGACCCATCGGTGCGCCTGGCCGGTTCGTACGTGAACTTCCTGATCGTCAACGGCGGCATCATTGCGCCAAGCTTCGACGACCCGGCAGATGCCGAAGCCAGAGCGATCCTGGCCAAGATTTTCCCCGACCATGAGGTGGTGATGATCCCGGGCCGCGAGTTGCTCTTGGGTGGCGGCAACATCCACTGCCTGACCCAGCAGCAACCGGCCCCGGTCAAGCGCTGAGCGCGGCGTGAATGAAGAGGCCCGTCATGTGACGGGCCTTTTTTTCGGGCGACGTTCGGAGGCCCGCGCTGGCATAGGTTTTGTATTGTTTTTCAAACAGATAGCTCGGCCATGCCGCGCTCTCGGATCTGTAACAATACTTACGTAAGTTAGCCGCTCACGGGCCAGGGAGTACGTGTGGACATGAACGCAGCAAGTGAGTCGGCTTTGCGCCCATCGGCAGTGAATCACCAATCGCTCAGGGTTGTGGCGAAGTGGTTGAGACACCATGGAAGCATCAGGGTCAGGACGACCGACCCACGACGTCTGCTTGCCGGGCGATACCCCCAAGGGCTGATCAGCGAAGCAGAGATGCAGGCGCTGATGGCGGTGTGGCACTGATCGAATCGCTGGCCCCTTCGCAGCACAAGGCTGCTCCTACAGGTGGCGCACGATCCCTGTAGGAGCAGCCTTGCGCTGCGAAGAGGCCCGCACAGCCAACAAAGATCAGAAGCTGTAGCTACCCGTCACCACCAGGCTACGCGGGTCCCCCACCTGGATCTGCGCCGCACTGGTCGCCGAGCTGTAATAGGTCTTGTCGGCAATGTTGCTCAACGCCGCCCTTACATCCCAGTCATGGGTGCGATACCCCGCCAGCGCATCCCAACGGCCATACCCCGGCAATACCGTGGTGTTCTGGTTGTCCGCGTAACGTTCCCCCACCAGCGTCAGGCCGGTTTCGGCGTACCAGCCCAGCTCAGGTTTCCAGGTCACGAACAGGCTGGCGTTGCGCTTGGCCACGTCATTGATGCGGTTGCCTTCCTGGCCATTGTTGTCCTTGACGATGATGGCGTCCTGCAGGCCGATGCCGCCGCGTACATACCAGTTGCCAACGATATTGCCGGTGGCCGTCAGCTCGATGCCGCGCGAGCGCTGCAAGCCGCTGAGCAAGATGTTTTCCGGGATCAGCGGGTCGCGGGTGCGGCGGTTGTACAGCTCCAGCTCGTAGATGGCCAAGGTGGTGGTCAGGCGCTGGTCCAGCCAGTCGCTCTTCACGCCAATTTCCTTCTGGCGGGTTTCTTCCGGTTTGGCGTCGTTGGCGTTGCCCGGTGCACCTGGGGTGATGCCGATCAGGCCGCCGCCCACCGGCGAGAAGGTCTTGCTCCACGAGGCGTAGAACGAATGGTCGCGCCATGGCGTGTAGACCACGCCCAGGCGCGGGCTGGTGCTGTTGCTGTCCTGCGGTTCGCGCAGGCCATCCTTGTTGGTGGTTTCCACTTCGAACTGGTCGAAGCGCACGCCAGCCAGAATTTGCCACTGATCATTCAGGCGGATTTGGTCCTGCAGATAAAGGCCGCGGCTATCGACTACGGTGTGGTTGTCACTGGACACGGTCATCGGGCCGGTGTGCTGCTGGCTGCGGTCGGGGTTGTTCAGGTCCAGGCTCGGAACCGACTGGCCGCCCTTGGCAACAGGCAAGGTGGTGTACAGCAGAGGGTCGCGGCGTTGGTTGCCGAATTCCAGGCCTACAAGCAGCTTGTGCTCCAGGCCCATCGTGTCGAAGTCGCCCTCGGCCTCCAGGTTGTTGAACAGGTTGCGGGTGTTCAGGTCCTGCTGCCAACGCTGGCGGGTCACGGTGTTGGAACCGGCGTTGTAGCCGACCACGTAGGTGTTGTCGAACTCACTGTCGAGCTTGAACAGGCCCAGGGTATGGCGCAGCTGCCAGGTTTCGTTCAGCTGATAGTTAAGGCGCGAGCGCAGGGACTGGGCGCGGTCATCGATGTAGTCGCGCGGGTCGCCGTAGGTGGTGCCACGGCTGACGTCGGCCGGGCGACCGTTGACCCCGGGGATGCCCCGGTCCGGCGTACGGTTGTAGCGGCTGTATTCGTATTGCACCAACCAGTTCAGGTCAGGGGTGATCTGCCAGCTGATCGACGGGGCGAACAGTTGGCGGCTGCCGTCGATGTCATCGCGGAAGCTGTTGTTGTCCTGGTTACCCATGTTCAGGCGCAGGCTGACAGTGTCGCTGGGGGCGGCGCTGAGGTCGGCATACAGGCTGCGCAGGTCTTCGCTGCCGGCCTGCGCCTCGATGGTCGAGCGGCGGCCCTGCTCGGGTGCCTTGCTGACCCGGTTGACGATGCCACCCTGGCTGCCACGGCCATATAGCACCGCCGCAGGCCCCTTCAACACCTCGACCCGCTCGATGTTGTGCAGGTCGCGGATGTACTGGCTGTCGTCGCGTATGCCATCCAGGTAGAAGTCGTTGCTGGCCTCGAAACCACGGATGCGTACGCTGTCGAAGCGGGTGTCGGCGCCGCTGCTGACGTTGGGGATGCCCTCCAGTGCCTTGCCCAGCGTGTTGCTGCCGTAATCCAGCACATTGGCGGTTTTCACCGTGTCGATGGCCTGGGGTACATAACGCACTGGCGTCGAGGTGCGGGTGGCGGTGTTCACCTCCTTGACCCGTGGGTTGTCCTTCTCGCGTTCGCTGTCGGCGGTAATCGACGACTCTGGCAGCGTGGTGGTGGCGGCACTGGCCAGGCTGGCGCTGAACAGCAGCGACAGGCCGAGCGTCAGGGGGGAAAGGCGGCAGGGTACAAGCATGGACACATCCGAACCGGGCAGGTGAAAAAGAAGGCGCGAATGGTAATGCTTGCTATTTACTCTTGCTTGGGTATTTGTAAAGGCTTGTCTTTACATATGTGTCTGTTTGTAACAGCCTACCTCTGCGAAATCGCCCCCATGGGAATTTGTCCGTTCGATCAAAAGGCAATTTCCCACGCAAGATAAAATGCCCGCTGATAGCGCAAACCTGCATGGAAATGCACTAGACACGCTGGTGATTTTGGTTATATCAACCTGCATTTCACGATTTTTTGACATTCGTAATCGCACACGGCTAGGATTCGGCCAACGCCTGCTGGCCATGATTTTGGCCAAGCTGCTGCCAAGGGCCGCCGTGTACTTACCGGTTGGCCCGCCTGGCTGGATCCGCATAGCGTCGAACCTACGAAGGGGCGTTGGTTCCTGGCGTCATATTGCAGAGCGTTTTTGATTAAGAAATAAGGAAAACAACATGTTGAAAACCAGGATCAGCCTGGTCGCCCTGGCGATGATCGCCGCGACCCAGGCACAGGCCAATGAGCAGGCCGACAGCAAGGGCTTCATCGAGGACAGCCACGCCAACGTCCTTCTGCGCAACGCCTACATCAACCGTGACAAGAAGCACGGCACCGACGACCAGATCGAATGGGGCCAGGCGTTCATCGCCAACTTCTCCTCCGGCTTCACCCAGGGCACCGTCGGCGTCGGCGTCGACGCATTCGGCCTGTACGCCGTGCGCCTCGATGGCGGCAAAGGCCACAACGGTGGTGGCGGCGTCGACTTCTTCAAGCCGCACGAAACCACCAACGCCGAAGGCAACGCCAGCTCGCCGCACAACCTGGCCCGTGGTGGCGCTGCCGTGAAATTCCGCATCTCCAACACCGTGCTGAAGTACGGTGACCAGATGCCAGCACTGCCTGTGCTGCAGTACGACGATGCACGTCTGCTGCCAGAAAGCTTCACCGGCACCCTGATCACCTCGAAAGAGATCCAGGGCCTGGAACTGAACGCCGGCCGCTTCACCCAGGAAGCGCGCAAAAGTGCCGAGCGTCGTGACGGTGGTGGCCTGAAGTCGATCAACGTCTTCGGTGGTAGCTACAAGTTCACCGACAACTTCACCGCTTCGCTGTACACCGCCGACAACGAAGACGTGATGAAGAAGCACTACCTGGGCTTGAACTACGTCTTCCCGATCGCCAGCGACCAGTCCCTGACCCTGGACTTCAACGGCTACAAGTCGGACATCGACAAGCAGTACGTGCAGGCTGCCGGCCTGAACGGCGACTCCAACACCATCTGGAGCCTGGCCGCTACCTACGCCTACGGTGCGCACTCGTTCACCATCGCCCACCAGCGCAGCACCGGCAGCACTGGCTACAACTACGGCTTCTACCAGAACGCCGGTGGCGTGGGTGACGGTGGTTCGACCATCTACCTGGCCAACTCGTACTGGTCCGACTTCAACGCCGAAGACGAGCGCTCCTGGCAGCTGGGCTACGGCCTGGACTTCGGTGCCTACGGCATCCCTGGCCTGACCTACAAGCTGGCCTACGTGGTGGGTGACAACATCAACACCCGCAACGTCGCCAACCCGCAGGGCTTCGGCGAAGGTAAAGAGCGCGAGATCTTCAACCAGATCCGTTACGTGGTGCAGGACGGCCCGGCCAAGGACCTGTCGATCAAACTGCGTAGCTCGTTCGTGCGTACCAACAACGCCGTGCAGCAAAACGGTTACAACGACGACGGCAACGAAGTCCGCGTATTCGTCGAGTACCCGATCAGCATCTTCTGATCCTGACCTGATGTACCCAACAGCCCTGGCTTATGCCGGGGCTGTTTCTTTTCGGCGTGCGGCCATTGCCGAAGTCGGTGCCGCATCCGCGGTTTCCGGCGCAAAACTGTCGCTACGCGCCATTCGCCACATCCGCGCATAAAACTCGCTTTCGATCGAGCCGCTGAGCAATTCGCCTGGCTTGAGGAAGGTGTGCAAGTCCGAAAACAACCCGATCTCGCTGGGGCTGATACGCCGCGCCAGGTGCTTGGGCTTGAGCTCCGAAGGGTGCTCCAGGCCTGCGGCAGCCAGCATCTCGGCCAGGGTGTGCAGGGTGTTGCGGTGGAAGCTGGCCACCCGCTCGGCCTTGTCCGGCACCACCAGGGCGCGCTGGCGCAGCGGGTCTTGGGTGGCCACGCCGGTCGGGCACTTGTTGGTGTGGCAGCTTTGCGACTGAATGCAGCCAATGGCGAACATGAAGCCGCGTGCCGAGTTGACCCAGTCAGCGCCGATGGCCAGTACGCTGGCGATATCGAAGGCACTGACGATCTTGCCCGCCGCGCCAATGCGAATGCCGGCGCGCAGGTTCAGGCCGACCAGGGTGTTGTGCACGAACATCAGGCCTTCGCGCATTGGCACGCCCATGTTGTCGCTGAACTCGCGTGGTGCCGCGCCGGTGCCGCCTTCCTTGCCATCGACGACGATGAAGTCCGGGGTGATGCCGGTGGCGAGCATGGCCTTGGCAATGCCCATGAATTCCCACGGATGGCCCAGGCAGAACTTGAAACCCACGGGTTTGCCGCCCGACAGCTCGCGCAGGTTGGCCACGAACTGGAGCAATTCGACCGGCGTGCGGAAGGCGCTGTGCGCCGCCGGCGAGATGCAGTCCTCGCCTACGCGCACGCCACGGGTCTGGGCAATTTCAGGGCTGACCTTGTGCCCCGGCAAGATGCCACCATGGCCTGGTTTGGCGCCCTGGCTGAGTTTGATTTCGATCATCTTCACCTGTGGCGAGCGGGCCTGCTCGGCGAAGCGGTGCGGGTCGAAACGGCCGTCCTCGGTGCGGCAGCCGAAGTAGCCGCTGCCGATTTCCCAGATCAAGTCGCCGCCGTGTTCGCGGTGGTAAGGGCTGATGCTGCCTTCGCCGGTGTCATGGGCAAACCGGCCCATGCGTGCGCCGCGGTTGAGTGCGGCGATGGCGTTGGCACTGAGGGCGCCAAAACTCATGGCCGAAATATTGAAGATCGAGGCCGAGTAGGGCAGGCGGCATTGCGGCCCGCCGATGGCGATGCGGAACGATGCCGGGTCTGGCGTAGCCACCGGCAGCATGGAATGGCTGATGAACTCGAAGCCAGGCTTGTAGGCGTCGTTGAGGGTACCGAACGCCTTCTCTGCGCTTTCGTTCTTGGCGCGGGCGTACACCAGCGAGCGCTGCGAGCGGGAGAACGGCAGCTTGTCGTCGTCACCCTCGATCAGGTACTGGCGAATTTCCGGGCGGATGGTTTCGATCAGGTAGCGGATGTTGCCGAGGATCGGGTAGTTGCGGCGCACCGCATGGTGGCTTTGGCGCAGGTCGTTCAGGCCGACCAGGCTAAGCAATGCGGTGATCAGCGTTACCGGCCACAGCCAGGCATGCTGGGCGAGCAGCGGTAGGCTGGCGAAGGTGAAGACAAGGCAAAGTGCGAGGCAGGCGTAGCGGCTGGGTAGAGAGTGTTTCATGGGTCCATCGCAGGCAGGATGACCGGGCATAGGATAGGCAAAGACGGGGCAGGGAAAACCTGGGTAATCGGTAAAAGACTGTTACTCGATTGTGGGTTGCGCGGTACAACAGGCAGGCAAGCCGACCGTTGTAGGAGCAGTATGCTGACCCGCAAGCCACCGCCTTCACGGTTCGACAGCGTCAGCTCACCGCCATGGCTGGTGGCAATCCGCTGGGCAATGCTCAACCCCAGCCCATAGCCCCCGGATGCCTGGTTACGCGACCCCTCACCGCGCACGAACGGGTCGGCAATGGTTGCCAGCAGGTCCGGTGCAATCCCCGGCCCACGGTCGTCGATATGGATGAATACGCCTGCGGTCACCCGCTCCAGCGTGACCGAAATATCCTTGGCGTAGCGCAACGCATTCACCAACAAGTTCTGCAGGCAGCGCTGCAGCAACAGGGCATCTACCCGCAAGCTGCCCACCTGGCCGTGCACCGGCAGCGGTTCCTCGGCAGTGGCCAGGTCTGCACACTGGCGTGCCACCAGCCGGTCCAGGTCCACTTGCTGCAAATTCTGCTGCTCCCCGGCACGCAGGTAATCGAGCACCTGGCCGATCATGTCGTCCATCTGCGTGATGTTCTGTCGCAAGCGCTGGCGGTGCTCGTCGTCGGGCAGGCGCTCCAGGCGCAGGCGCATACGGGTCAGCGGGGTGCGCAGGTCGTGGGACACGGCGGCCAGGAAGTAGGCCTTGTCGTTGACCATGGCAATCAGCCGCTGCTGCATGGCATTGAACGCCTGCGCTGCCTGGCGTACTTCCTCCGGGCCATCCAGCGCCAAGGGCGGCTGTTCGAGGTTAGCGCCCAGGCCGCGCGCGGCATCGGCCAGGCGGCGCAGCGGGCGCAGGCACAGGCGCACGGCAATCAGGCATACCAGTAACACTGCGACGATCCTGAGTGCATACACCCGCAGCAGGTAGTCGCTGATCAGCACCCAGGCTGACTCGCCACTCCAACCCTGCAGTTCCTGGCCATCGATGGTCAGCCAGTGACCATCGGCCAATGGCACCGCGAACTGGATATGCGCCTGGGCCGTGCGCAGGCCGAACAGGCTGCGCCAGACGATCGGCTGGCCGAGTTCATCGGTCAGTTGCACCTTCATCAGGCGCACGTCCTGAGCATGCCCCAACTCATACGTGAGGGCCTGTTGCAGCAACAGCTCGACGCGCCTGCGCCCACGGCGCTCGTCATGCTCCGGCGTGGGCAGGCTTTCGGCACAGCGTAACTGGTAATGGGCTGGCGCCGGCAGGGTGCTGCCGTGGCAGTCGGCCTGGGCAATCAGCGCAGCACTGCGCGCAGCGATCAGCCGCACGGGGGCCTCGAGCACCTGGGCGAAACGCACATCGAACCAGATGCTGCTCGACATCAACTGGATCACCAGCGTGCCGCTGACCATGATCAGCAGCAATTGACCAAACAAGGTGCGCGGCCACAGCCGGCGAAGCCAGCGCATGTCAGGCATCGGCCTCGTGGTTGGCGATGCTCAGCAGGTAGCCTTCGTTGCGGATGGTAAGGATCTGCGCGGCCCCCGCCGGCGCGCGGCGCAGGTGCTGGCGCAGGCGGCTGACGCACATGTCCACCGAACGGTCGTCGGGCAGGTGGTCGCGGCCGAATGCACTGCGCGTCAGCTGGTCGCGGGAGACTACGCGGTTGTTGGCTTCCAGCAGTTCGCGCAGCACGCGGTAGTCGGAGCGCGGCAGGGTCAGCGTCTCGCCATCGGGGCGGGTGAGCAGGCGCTTTACGTGTTCCAGGCGAAAGCCCGCGAACAGCTGGGCATCCACCACGGCGGGCTCTTCGGCAGGTGCGTCCAGGCGTTGTGGGCGACGCAGCACAGCCTTGATTCGGGCGATCAGCTCGCGTGGCTCGAAGGGCTTGGCCAGGTAGTCGTCGGCACCCACTTCCAGGCCAATGATGCGGTCCAGCGTGCTGCCCTTGGCCGACAGCATGATCACGGCCAACCCTGGTGTGGCCTGCAACTGACGGCATAGGCTCAGGCCGTCCTCGCCAGGCAGCATCAGGTCGAGCACCACCAGCTCCACTTTTTGCCGGGCCAGCTGTTCGCGCATCTGTTCGCCGTCGGCTGCGGCTAGCACGTTATAGCCGGCATCTGTCAGGTAATCACAAAGAAGTTCGCGGATCTCGTCGTCATCGTCGACAACCAGCAGGGTCGTGCTCATGCGGAAAAACACCTGTTCGGTGAGGGCCGTTGGCGCTCGTTACGTTCAATTACATGCCCGTACATGTCGGGTCTGGAGCCTGGAGGGCCGATCCCTAGAATCCTAACAAAAAATCATCTGCAAATACGAAGCCTTCCCAAATGAATCCTATGAGCACCTCGAAAGTCTTCACCCCCATCAGCCAAAGTGGCAGTCGTCTCAAGCCGCTGGCCTTCTTCGTTGCCGTTGCCATCAGCGGTGGCGCCATGGCTGCCGACGGTAAACCCCTGGAGCTGGATGCCACGCAGATCGAAGACAGCGCGTTGCTGCCAGCCGACGATGCCGGCCAGTTGGGCTACACGGTCGAGCGCACTCGCAGTTCCACCGGCCTCGATCTGACGCCGCGGCAGACGCCACAATCGGTCACCACCATCACCCGTCAGCAGATGGATGACCGCGACATCCACACCATCGAGCAGGCGCTGCAAACCACGCCAGGCGTAACGGCCAACAAGTCCGAGGTGGGTGGGCGTACCGACTACCGTGCCCGTGGTTACTCGATCAGCAACTGGAAGGTCGATGGCTTGCAGACTCAGGGCGGTTCCGATTTCAGCGGCAGCGGCAACGCGCTGAACATGGACCTGTACGAGCGTATCGATATCGTGCGCGGCGCCAATGGCCTGTTGGGCGGCACCGGCGACCCGTCGGCCACCGTCAACCTGATCCGCAAGGCACCGACCAAGACCTTTGGCGGCAGCGCCTATGCCTCTTACGGCAGCTGGGACAAGCGTCGCCTGGGGGCTGACCTGAACCTGCCCTTGTTCGAGGATGGCCGCCTGCGCTCGCGCTTCGTGATGACCCAGCAGGACGCCAACTCGTTCCGCGATAACCAGTCCGAGCGCTCCCGCGCCGCGTTGGCCAATTTCGAGTTCGACCTGGATGACGCGACTACCCTGGGTGCCGGCTACCAGTACGAATACAACAAAGTTGTCGGCGGCGGTTGGGGGGCGAACATTCCGCTCTGGTACCGCGACGGCAGCAAGACCGACCTGCCGCGCAGCACCAACGTGGTGCCTAGCTGGAGCTTTGGCGAGTACACCACCCGCACTGCGTTCGGTTCGCTCGAACACCGCTTCGACAACGACTGGATCCTGGACCTGAAAGGCGCCCAGGCCACCACCGAAGCCCTGAACCACCGCGGCCTGGCCAAGGTGAACTCGGCCGGGCGCGGCACCTATGGTGGCTACTGGGACCAGGATGGCAGCGGTGCTGTGCTCAATGGCCTGCACAGCTCCAGCGACACCACCCAGCAGTCGGCGCAGATCGACCTGTCCGGCCCGTTCCAGCTGTTCGGGCGCACGCACCAGGCCATGGTCGGCTACAACGACAGCCGCACCGTGGGCTGGTCGCCGGAATACACCTGCACCATGGTTGGCGACGGTATGGCCAGCGCGCCTGCACTGGGCTGCCAGTTCCGCGCCAACAACGGCTTCGCGCTGACCGACTGGCGCAATGGCGTGGACGACGACTACGACATCATCGCCTCGCGCACTGGCCGCCACAGCAAGACCACTACCCGCCTGCAGGGCATGTACGCCGCCACCCGCCTGAGCATCACCGACCCGCTGTCGGTGATCGTGGGCGTGCGCACCAGCAACTACTCGTCCGTCACCCGCAGTGTGGCCGGGGCGCGCAGCAGCCAGGAAGAGAACGGCATCGTCACCCCGTACCTGGGCGCGGTGTACGACCTCAACGACCACTACTCGGTGTATGCCAGCTACACCGATATCTTCACGCCGCAAACATCTGAAACCAGCAGCGGCAGCAAAGTGGAGCCGATTCGTGGGCAAAGCTACGAGACCGGTATCAAGGGCGAGTGGTTCGATGGCCGCCTGAACGCCTCGGCGGCGTACTTCCGCACCAAGCAGGAAAACAAGGCGGTGCTGGATGGCGACCTGACGACCCCAACCGGTGGCAATGCCTACAAGGCCGGTTCCGGGCAGGAAACCGACGGTATCGACTTGGAACTCGCGGGCGCTCTTACCCCTAACTGGAACGTCTACGCTGGGTACACCTACCTGCACTTTCGCCGCGTGGACAGCGACGGCCGCAGCGATCCGTCGCACCTGTTCAAAGCCTCCACCACCTACCGCCTGAGCGGCCCGTTCGACCGCCTGACCCTGGGTGCCGGCGTAACCGCGCAAACCAACATCCGCGCCATCTCCAGCCCGGCTGGCCAGCCCACCAATGGCGTGAGCAATGGGGCTACGGATGTGAACTGGTCCGGCTATGCCATCTGGAATGCCATGGCCAAGTATCAGCTGACCGATGACACCAGCGTCAGCCTCAACGCCAACAACCTGTTCGACAAGCATTACTACACCCAGTACGGGTTCTATGCCGGGGCGATCTATGGCGACCCGCGTAACCTGTCGCTGACGGTTAGCACGGCGTTCTGACCAACACTGCGTGGGGCTGCCTTGCGGCCCATCGCCGGCAAACCAAGCTCCCACAGGGGGGAGCATCTAAAAGTTGGCGCGATCACTGGATTGGTGTCCAACTTCTTGGGGGCAGTCACTCACTGTGGGAGCGGCTTTAGCCGCGAACACCGGCGCAGCCGGTGCCATCCCCCGTCATCTGGGCTCAGCGTTTCGTCCTTGGTCAATCGGCTTTTCCAGGCGGCCCTCGAAACGCTCCCAATCCTCACCAAACAGCTCTGCCGGGTGCATGGTCCGATCTGCGCCGTTGCCGCAGGCTAGCGCCTTGGCAGGGCAGTACAAGTCGCACCCCCAGCAGATGCGCTCGGGATGGCTAGGGTTTGTGGGGAATTTCTTGGCCATGCTGCCCGTCCCTCAAGTGGTGACTGATCTCAGGCTAAGCTGCGTGGCCGTTTCAGGTTTGATTGAGATCAACCTTGGGAACGAATCCCGAGCGGTGCTCGCATTCTGAATCAACATCGAGCACCACTCTTATTATGGCTATTCGTGGAATCGAATCGGCGTGCAACGGCTTTGTCCTTCGTCGGTTTGTGCTCATAAGCCACTTGTCTGCTGCCCAGAATTGCGCCACTGTAAAGACCATTGTCATTACAGTGAGCAAGCCATCATGGCATCCATCAATGTTCGTATCGACGACGATCTAAAAATCCGAGCCTATCGTGAGCTTGAGCGGTTGGGTGTTACGCCCTCCGAGCTCATGCGCCAAGCCTTGCAGTACGTCGCCGAGCGCGGGCAGTTGCCTTTTAAACCTGTGCTCATGACTGATGAAGATGAGGCGCTGCTAGCGACCGTTCGCGAGCGCCTTGCCGACCCTCAGCGAGTGAAGGTTTCGCTGGATGACCTATAGCCTTGAGTTCGATGCGCGAGCGCTAAAGGAATGGCAAAAGCTAGGGGATACGGTCCGGCAGCAACTCAAGAAAAAACTCGCCTCGGTTTTGCTGAATCCGAGGGTTGAGGCGAACCGGCTGCATAGCTTCCCGGACTGCTACAAGATCAAGCTGCGCAGTAGCGGCTACCGATTGGTCTACCAGGTGATCGATCAGGAGGTTGTAGTTTTTGTGGTAGCTGTAGATAAGCGCGAGCGGGAACAGGCTTATCGCAAGGCGGCAGAGCGAGTGGTAGGTAAAACGTCATAACGAAAAACCCGTTAAAGGGCGGTCTTAGGGGCTTCCACGGCATTCGGTGGAACGCAAAGGAGGCACCAGGAGTCAAAAATATCCCTAATTCAATGATTTGTAGTGTTTTTATTTATGATCATTTTGACCTCTATCCCTAAAACTATCCTTTGCATTAGGCTTGTCTTTCCTAGGTGTAATTAACATCAAGCTAGGGACGGTTTCTCATTCGGCTGCGGCACACCTCTAATTTATAATAATTGGAAAAGTACCTACTGCTATGGTGCGTGAGAGCATCCATCCTAGCACTGCGATTAATAAAATTGGTAAGCAGACAGGCGCGGACTATCGCTTGGCGATTTTTGGTCTGAACCCAGTAATCGTGAATTTTCTACGAACCAATAGAGTTAAATGAATTTCAATTTGTTTATTGCAGGTGCCTTTCGTCTTTCGAAAGTGTAGAATCGACTGATTATAAATAATTTGGGATAGGGTAAGTGGAAAAACACCAGGACGCAATATTGAATGACGCGCTAAGAGATGCAATAGCAACTCTTGGGGAAAGTGTGACGCCTGAACACGTTGACATACTTCGAGCTATTTTTTCAGCTGAGACCCAAGCGTGCTTCAAAGTCGTGCAAGATGTCGCTGGTTTTGAAATGGAGGTTAATCTAAAAAAACCGTTTTTAGATTTTCATCAATATGTGACAAATCCTCAGCCTGATTTCATTACTCGACTCCGAAATAATGCAAACAAAGGAGATTACTGGTATCACCAACTCGTGAATGGGATTCTTGGAAACGTACAGCAATCATTCTTGTGTGTGCTGTACCACCAAGGTAGATTGCTCGATGTGGAGGCCGAATTAATGAGGAGGTTGGCATCACTTGGCGAAATCCCTGCCCTCTCGAGAAACTCAACGCTTGGAATAGGTGGGACGCAGATTCTGGATTTTGAATACCAAGCGTATGTAATGGCATATCGTCGCTGTCTGGACCAACTTTCCACAGCCATTAGTGCTTTCTTCAAAGAACGTATTAGCTCTTTTAGAACTCTGCCTAAAAAACTTGCTCGCAAACGCCCGCTAGAAGTTGTGGAAGCTATCGCAGGTGCGCACAACAAATACATATCGGCCTTCGAATTTGTAATGTCCGAAGGCGGCGCACCATCAATAAGGGACCGTATAGCGCATTTTGAGTTCGTTCCCGCTGGCACTTTAAATATTCGAGCGGATGGAGCAGTTCTTGTTGGCGGAGGAGAGGGTTTGAACTTTGATCAAACTACAAGTGTTGAAAAAATGGAGCTTGCCAAGATAATCAATGATAAGACTGTAGCTCTGCATTCTTGCATTGCAGATATTTTAAATGGTTTTATTCAGTCTGTAACTGCGTGGGAGTTTGAGTCGAAGGAAGAATGAGTAGGTGTGGCTCACTGTGGTCCATTGATATAGAGTCGTGCCGGTAGTGCAAAAATACATAACGAGATCATTCGCCAAATTCTGCTGTCGGAAAAACTCAGGCTTTCGGGTTTACAGAAACACTGATTGATTCACTTTCCTCCCCAGTCAGTTGATAAGGGAGGAAAATGATCGTTCACATTTAGATGCAAGATTAAATGGTGTATGCGTCTCGCGTGCAGTGCACTTAAAATTGCGTTTGGTTGAGAGACGTTACGAAACGGGCCTTGGGAACAAAGCAGTCCAAGAAGGTTCCTCTTTTTTTGTTCTGTAAAGAATAGGGAGAGAATTATTTGGGCAGGTTTCAGGAAGGACTAATAGTAAGCCTTGTCCTTTAAAGCCTAACGGATTTTTGTAGAGTTTAGATCCTAAATTTCTGCACAGTGCTTTTGCTCTGTGCATTTCGCTTATATCGTTCCAGAAGCTGATTTCTTCGTCGAGGAATGCAAAACCAGATGAAGGGATTATCTCGCAAATATGAAGTTCGCTTTTTATAGAAAGTTTGGATAGCGCCGAGTTAACTTTACGCTCACCTTCCTCTGTTGAAATCAATGCGATAGCAATAAGGGGGATGTCCAGCTTAAGAAGCGCTTCAGAAAACTCTTCTCCAAAATTCAATATTCCTGAAGATAGGGTGTCTCCACTGCCAACGACATCATCTATTAAGACAACAGCCTTGGGAGGTATTTCGTCTTTAAGGTTGGATAGTTTTCTTGTTATCGTCGCTGGATCAAAAATGCAAGTGGTGGTAATCGCATTTGATTTAGCATACATGCGAGCATATTGAAGCCCGCTTTTTCCTATGCCATCAGCAAATGTCACCCAAATATCATTCCGACGATCAGTTCTTCTAGTTACTGTAGATGCGCCAACTGAGGGGTGAACGGCTTTGCTATGAGCGATCTTTAGATAATCATCAATTTCCGTAGGGGTTAAAAATCTAATATTGTCAAGGATTTTGAAAAGCATTCGTTGATCTAAAATGTCTGGAACTTGGTCTAGCCATGCCCTAATTTGCTCGCCATTTACCTTTTGTGCGCGATAAGATGGCCAGCGGTTTACGAGATTTTGGATTTCTTGGGCCGAGACATGGGCTTTGTCTTCTGCAGCTCTGATAGCATCTTCGTAATCATCGCCCAATGTGCTAGTTATTAGTTTATTTAACCCAAAATCCTTGAGCCAAAGCTCAAATAACGGCACTGTAAAATAGAGCTCCCCTTCACGCTCGCTTAGAATTTCGCGTCGTTTGAAATCGTCTATTAGTGGTGTTATCTCATGTTCCTGAAGTTGAGCGCAGACAGCACGACGCTTAGCATCATCTTCAAGTCTTTTGTTTTCTCTGAAAGAGCGGCCTATGCCAACTAGTAGTCTGAGGCGTTTAAGTTCTGCTACTTCAGCTTGCTCGCGCTCGAAGCTGATACCATCCTTCCATAGATGCGCAAAAGCGTTGGTATCAAGTTCCGATAGTAGTGCGGGAAGCTCAGAGGTTATATTTGACTCGGTGATTTCTGTGTCGCGTTCGCTTACGGTAGAGCTTACGATTTTTGAACACACGAGTTTCGTGTAATAGGGATGGCCGTGGGTTATTTTGAAAATTTCATTTATAGATGCTTCGTTCCAGTTTAATTTTCCTTCAACTGGCTTTGTAATAAGCTCAAGGTACTCAACCCATTCCTCGCTGCGTGAGAAGTAATCTACAGTCTGTCGTGAGAATTTATTTAGTTGGTCTCCTTGTGCGCCTATGATAAACGGCATTTTCTCACCGCCAACCAATATAAATGCTAGGTTCTTTCGTGCTGCAAGTGTTCTAAGGTTGGCAAAGAAGGTTTCGGCAAGAGGCCCGGAGCGATAAAGTTCTGGATGAATTTCGTCAAACTCATCTAGAATTATAATAAATTTTTTTGTCGGGCTCTTTGTTTCTAATTTTTTTGCGGCCAAATTAAGGTCGGCAATGGACTCACTGAAGTCAGGTGTAAAGGCATCAGTAGCTGAAAAATACTCACTTAGAAAGTGAAAGATATTTTCGCCAAGAGACTTTAGTGTTTTTTCCGGGGTTGCTGAGCAATATTCACCATACTCTAAATATAAGCTGTGAAAGTCTTTATGCTCTCGTTCCAAGTAATCGACCACTGCTTTTGCAAGCGAAGTTTTACCTATTCGCTTCTGGCCAGTAATATATGTCGAGGTCATCGGGCGTTTCAATAGCTTGTTGGCAATTGCTTTAACCTTAGCTCCACGTCCAACAAACATATCACCTTCAGCCACCTCGAGACTGTATGGCTCTAGAGCTTCAAGCGAGGCCCAATCTACTTTTTCATTCTGTCCCTCAATCGTGATATCAAATATCTGGCTTTTTGTTTCGCCAAAAATTTCAGCCCAAGTTATTTCAATGGTCATTCCTGCTTTTTTGCATGGATTGACAATGCAGGCTCTTAAGTATACTGCGAAGTTCCCTGGAGAAACATCTCCAAGGCTCACATTTTCGTTTTCCAGAATTATGTCGGATTCATCGCCGCAATCAACTTCGACTGAAACATTAAGTGCAGTTCCTGGTCCTCTATTGATGAGTGGAATGAGAATGTTTATATAGCGCTCACTCTGGTGCAGAGGGTATTTTTTCTCTGCTGAGCCTGGAGGTTTTCTAAGCGGCTCAATATGGGATGATAACCTTTCGGAAGACGTATTTTTTATTGTCCCAATTGCGTTTCTTACAGTTTCCAGAAACGGTTGGGCAAATTGGGTTGTAAAGAAGGAGTGGCAGCTTTCAACTATAGATTGCGCTTCTTCTAGAGTAAGCTCTATTTCGTCTAGCCGCTGTTTATATTCGGAGCCATTGCAAGAGGCTAGTCCATCTATGCCCTCTAGCAGTCCTTCTAGCTTGGTTTTAATTTGGACGTAATTAAAAGGCTGTAGATAGCTTTGAAATTGTTTGTGTTTGAGTGCTTTTGAGAGTATGGCTTTTTGAGTGGCTATCTCTGATATAGAGCCAGAAACTTGATTGAGTGGCGTGTAATTAGTGCAAGCGTTGCCATGGAATGCGCGTATGATGTTTATTTTTTCATACGTTTGCATTTGCTTTTCTAGGCGTAGGAATTTCAGTAGATCTGGAACATGGCTCTCTATTATCGATAGCAGCTTTCTATTTATAACATTTGGCTGTTCGTCTAAAGGGAGCAAACCTTCAACTGCCATGCAGCGGATGAGAATAATTGACGCTGTTCGATGCCCAATTGTTGCAGATTCTATTTTTCCAAGAACACGCTCTAAATTCTGTCCAGTGTAAACTCCTGAGATTTGGCAAGTTTGCGTCAATGCGCCAACTAGGAGCGTTCGAGCGTGCTCGTAAGTGCTGCTACAGTTTATATCGCTTCCGAGTCGGCTTAATTCTAGCTCTAGCTCAAAAATTGCAGAGTTAACTGATTCAGCCGTCAGTCCTTTATCGTCTGTCTTTAGTGCGTCACTTTCCATGTCTGTCCTAAATGCTTAGGTTGGTATTTTTATATAATATATGATGGCCAAATGATGCTGTCACGATTTTTTTCGGACGGTTAACCCCCCTCCGTATTCCAGGGGTAGGCTCCTAAAACTCTATAGGCTAGGGAACGGCCTACAGTCACCTTGCACCTGAATTTCCCTGCCACCTGAAAGGCAACCGCCAAAGAAGGTGGAAAATCTTGGTCAGCTCTGGTGGAAAACGTATGCCCTAGCGACCAAGAGGTTTTCAGTGTGTTGAGACGTGAAATTCGTATATATGATTTCTTCGATGAATCCGTCGGATACCATAGGCCACGTCTTGAAGGTCCTGATTATCAGAGATAGGCCTCACTCAGCGATGAATACCCATGATTTTCCTAAACGATGAGCGAGTAACTGCACAGTTAGTAGATAGTAATATCGTGTCGCTCTACTATGCTTATTTAGGCAATGCTCGAGAAACCAAATCACATGTTTTCGCTGCCAAGACCAGGGCGTTTCTCGCTGCCAGCGCTCAGTAATTTCAGCCTGGATGATTTTCGCCTGTCGCAGATGGCGTTGCCGGGTCGCGTGCGAGCCGGTTAGCACTCCGGTCAAGAACAGCTCCATGTCGAATTGCTTACTCATGCCCGCCCACCAATGTAAGCAGCGACCACGTCGATCCGCCCGTGCCCCAGCTCGAAGCTGATTTGCCACCGGGCCTCACGATCAAGGTTCTTATCTACCTGGCAACATTGGCCGCCGTTGATTGGCGCGGTGTGTTGGGTGATCTGCTCGTAGCGCTCACATGCGTACGCCGCTCGGAGCTCATGGAAGCCCTTGAGGTTGTGTGCATGCAAGACGTCCCGTGCAGGACGGATGATTGCTTGCAGAGTAGTCAGATAGCTTTCGTGTGGCGCAATCAGGTTGCGGCTACCCGCAGGCGAAATCTGCCTTGCAAACTTAAGTGCATCTCGAATATGGCCGTCCACAGCAATCCAACGCGGCGCCGACGCACCGGCGCGACCGCCTTTGGTGCCATCCTGAATGTTAATCCTACCTAGATTGCTAGCCTCACGGCTTAACCGTGGCAGGTCAGCCAAGATGGCCTCACGCAAGCGCATGCCGGTGGCTCGCGCCAACAGAACAATCGCGGCGGCCCGTAGTTGTTGTTGGTCGCAAAGAGCATCAACGATCTGCTTAACCTGTTCGCGGTCTTGGCCCTGCGGCACCGAGTGGCGAACCCCGGTGCGCTGCATACCCAACGCCTTGCTCGGGCTGGGCAATTTCACGTACTGATCACCGCGAAGCGCCGCCATGGTTCTGTTAACGCTGGATAGACGATTTTGCGCGGTGCTGATGGCGAGGTCACCGCGCCTAACTACCTCGCGAAGATAATCCGCGTAGTCGGCCAACACCTTTCTATCAATCTGCCGCGCATCATTGATGCCGGGCCCCTGTTCGGAGCGGCACCACCTCACGAATGCCAACCATCGATCACTGTGCGCCTTGACCGTGCCGTAGTGGCCACCGCCGAACATGTCTTTCAGTGCCTGCGGTCCTGCATAGCTCAGTTGCCTACCGTAGCCAAAGTTGCGGCCATTGCGTCTACCCACCAATGCCATGTCAGTCACCTCATCTACCGTTCTCCGATCCTCGCCCCACGTCATCCCGCCAAGAATGTTGAGTGTTATCAGGGATCAAGGCCCCTGCGACCTGTGGGGGTGTCCTCTAACGCGGGACTGGCGGCTCCTTACGTCCGGGAGCAAGGGCATCTCATGATCTGGCCTCCTGAACACCGTTACCGGTGGGCGGGTGGAGGCAGCACTGGCTGACGAGACCAGCGCCTGAAGATCCTGAGCCATGTGCAAGCAGCAATGCGATGACCGGGGCATACCTGACTGTCAGTCAGGTGCAGTCCATTCCTTGGTCTGCGGCACCATCATCTACAGCGCTGTTGCTGGTGACATCAGCGTTTGTCACGCCGATTGTCACGAGGGGGAATGCCGCAAAGCCATGTGCGATCAGGGCTGCAGCAGTGGTAGAAGTGCCCGTCTCTTTTCAAGAAAAGAGACGGGCACAGGTTGGCGCAGTATTCGGCCAAGCGGATAGGTTGCTGCAGGGCAGCGAGGTACGGAGCATCTGGCGCACGAGCGCTTTATGTGTAAGAGCATCCATCACATGGGTAGTGACCGGGCGAGCTGCCGGATGCGAATCGCCTTTGGGGAGAACCACCGCGGGAGCGGCGTGACCTTTAGGGTTCGGGTCACCTAGGGTGCTGTCATCGACAGCGCTTGCAACTCCCGGTCTACGCCTGTGGACAATGTTCGTCAAGCAAAGCGATTTCAGGGATTTAGCGCCTGTGGATAAAACTATCCCCCGGTGGACATCTGTGGTTTTCCACAGACGTACGCTGTGCCAGCGGTTTTTTTTCTTAGGTATGGTCCTTTCAAACGGGGCGGCTTTGCAGCCCCGTTTGAAAGGACCCGCGCGGAGGAGCTTCATGCGGTGCTGTGGGTAACTTCACAGCTAGTTGAGGTGGTGGTGCGGCGGGTTACTCGGTCCTCTTGGCACTGCGAAGGCGCGTGACGTTCTCGCCCGTCTGCTTGGCAAATTCATGCGGCGTCACATGGTCCTCGCGGTTCGCCTCCAGAAACCGGCTCCACCAGGTCATGATCATCCGGCGCTCTTCAAGGAACTCGGCCTTGTGGGTATAGGCGGCGCGCACGTTGTTGCGTTCCTTGTGGCTCATCTGGCGCTCGATCGCTATCTCTGACCACAGCCCGGACTCGACCAGTGCACTGCACGCCATGGCTCGGAACCCGTGGCCGCAGATATCCACCTTGGTGTCATAGCCCATCGTCCTTAGCGCGGCATTCACCGTGTTCTCGGACATCGGTTTCCACGGCTTGGCATCCCCCGCGAACACCAGATCGAACTTGCCGGTGATCGCGTGGATCTGCTCAAGCAAGGCCACAGCCTGTGGCGATAAGGGTACAACGTGGATGTCTCCGGCCATCTTCGTACCCCTTGTGGAGAAGGGCACTCCGTCCAGCGCCGGGCGGGTGTCGGGGATCTCCCAGATGCCGCGCTTGAGGTCGAACTCATTCCAACGGGCGAAGCGCAGTTCACTGGAGCGTACGAATACATGCAACGACAGCATCACCGTGAGGCGCGTGAGCGGGCGACCTCTGTAGTCCTCGATGCATGCCAGTAGCTCTGGGAGTCGCGATAGGGGTAGTGCGGGTCGGTGAGTCACCCGTGGAGTCTTGATCGAGCCATCGAGGTCGTGAGCCGGGTTCGCCGTAATCAGCCGCAGCCGTTTGGCTTCACGCATGATGCTTTGCAGGTAGTTCTTGATCCTGAGCGCCACGTCGATGGTGCCGCGCTTCGTCACGGCTTCTAGTGGCTGCATGAGGTCGTGGGTGTCTAACTCAACGATTGCTCTGGGACCGATCAAAGGGAATACGTGAGTCTTCAACCGGCTAAGTACAGTCTTGGCGTGGCCGGGCGCCCACTTCGGCACCATGCTCGCATGCCAGTCGAGCGCAACGCTTTCGAAGGTCCGGCCGTTGATCACGGCCTGGGTCTTGGCTTGTTGCTTGTACTGGATGGGATCTATGCCGTTGGCGAGCTGCTGCTTGATCTCGAAGCGCTTGCGGCGTGCGTCGCCAAGCCCGACCACCGGATAGCTGCCGAGGGCGGTCAGGCCTTCGCGGCCATCGGGTTTCACGTACCTGAGTCGCCAGCCTTTGCGGCCGTTGGGTTGCACAAGGAGGTAGAGACCGTCGCCGTCGAAGAGCTTGTACTCGCGCTCTCTGGGCTTTGCCGTGCGACAGGCGGTGTCTGTAAGCGGGGCAGTGGTGCGGGCCATAAGGGTAGTCTCCGATATCGAAACGGACCTCTATCCTTAAAACTACCCTTATTAGCGCTGGCTACCCTCGGAATCCGACGGAACGCCAAAACGAAAAAACCCGCCAGAAGGCGGGTTTTTCGGGGGTTCCAGAGATTTTGAAAGCTTTCTATGGAACCTTGAATGGTGCCGGCACCAGGAATCGAACCCGGGACCTACTGATTACAAGTCAGTTGCTCTACCATCTGAGCTATACCGGCAATGGGGCGTCATTATAGCGATCGTTTGGCGCCTGTAAACCACTTCGTTGCGATTGTTCGCAAAAGACCTAAGTTACCGGCCCAAAAGGAGATTTTTCCTACCAGCCGCGGTGGATGGTATTGACGCTTGGCTCGCTTTTGCCTGGGTTGAAGAACAGCTTGTCATTGTCGCAGCCGCGCTTGCGGCATGGGCTTTCGGTGCGCAGGGGCAGGCCGTTGTCGCCGCCCAACTGCATGCCGGGGTGGTTCCAGCCCAGGTTGCTGTTGGAGTGGGGCGCGGTGCCGCTGGCGCAGCCGGTCAGGGCCAGGGCGAAGGTCAACAGGGCGAGGGAGGTGGCTCGGGTCACGATGGTCAAGTCCGTTGGTCCATTGTCGGTTCTGGCGCAACGCCAGAAGGTCACGAGGCTGGCGGGCAGCGCGCGACGTCACTTTTTAATGATTTGGGGGCGGATAATACACCGTTACGGCGGTTGGGCATTAGCCTTGTGTTGTTGGTCAGGGCCTCTTCGCGGGCTTGCCCGCTCCCACAGGATTGGCGACGGTCTTGAAAACGGTGCAGTAAATGTGGGAGCGGGCGAGCCCGCGAAGAGGCCAGCAGCTGTATGAAAGTTCTGAACCAGGGGGCTAAAGCTTCAGGGCTCGGATGCTTCGGAAGTATCCTACGCGCGCCGCCGAAGTATCGCTGTTGTCGGGGAAGTGCCTCACGGATACCGTTTCCGGGTCGCTCTGGCGACCGGGTGTGAGAACCCGATTTTGAACGTATCGACTGCGTAATGGCGACCGTGCGCGGGCAGACCTTGGTCTGGCCGGGCTTCCTATGTTCACCCGGTTTCTCACCTCGTGCACGGTTGCCGCCTTTATTCCGTGAGAAAGAATGAACATGGCAACTCCTTTGAACGTAGGAGTTTGAAACTTGAAAACGATTGATGCAGATCCGTCTGGCAACAGCCAAAAGCCAATCACCACCGCAGGCGTAGAAACCTTTCTCGCAGCCGGTAACCCATCCCTCAACCTGCTACGCGTAGAGCCCGGCGTCCCGGTCGATGCTGCCTATGAGCATGTCTCGATTCTGATGGGCTACATCAAGCACCTGGTGCGCGAGGGGGATATGGAGGATGACCACAAATTCCTGGGGGCCGCTGATTACCTGTGCGATATGGCCAAGGCGCTGATGAACGATATCGAGATCGCCAAGAATAAATCCCATTGAAAATGTGAGATGGCCGGGGGCTGCGATGCAGCCCATTCGCAGCACAAGGCTGCTCCTACAGGGATCGTGTGCGGGCTCTTATGCCAACCACAAGAAATGTTTATGCACAAGTGGCATTGGCGACTTGCGCGAAAGGCATGCCGGGTCCATACACCGCTGGTCTTTGCGCAAACGCCTGTTTTTACTGGGCTTGACGCGTAAGGCGGAATAAGCCGAACGCTTGAAATAGCGCTTGGATCCAACAGGTAATCACAAGCTTGTTCACAGACTTATCCACAGGTTGTGCAGCGGCTAACGGTCGCGTTCCGCGAGGATGAGCAGGTTGCGCGGGGTTAGCGGGTAATCGCAGAACAGACCCAGGCGCACGTCGTAGCCTTGTTCTTCGAGAAACAGCGCGCGATCGAGCACCAGCCACAGCTCCAATGGCCGGCGGAACAGGTTGCGCACGCGCTCCAGGTTGCGTACCTCAGCCAGGCGTTGCCAGCCGGCGGCTTCCAGTGCGGCCCAATCCGGGTTGCCGTTCAAGGGCAGTTCCTTGAGCTCGGCCAGGTCGCGGCAGTACTGCTCAAAGGGCTTTTCCAGCCAGGCTACCGGCAGCGATGGGGTTGGCAGATAGGCGTCGCTCTGGCGCTGCTGGCGTTGCAGCAGGTCGAAGCCCAGGCGCCGGGCCATCGAGGTGTCGCGCTGACGCCGCACGCGGGCGCCGGCGGTGACGGTTTCGCTCAACGGCAGGCCCAGGTCGTCCAACGACAGCTGCAGGTTGGACGCTTGCGCGGCTGTGGATAACGCCTGGTATTGCTGCGCAGCGATGCGGTTATAGCAGCAGGGGGCCACGGCCAGTTGCCGGCACCCATGCTGGCTGGCCAGTTGCATCAGGCGTACATGCAGGTCGCCACAGGCGTGCAGGGCGACCACGCTTTTGTCGTCAGCCAGATGGCGGGCGCTGTCGTTGGCCATCACATCCTGATGCACATGCTGCGCTGGCAAATGATGGTGCGCGCTCAGGGCCTGGCCGGCGGCGACCAGCTCGGCGTCGTATTCCAGGCAGGTCAGCTGCTGGCCGGGTTGCAACAGGCGGCGGCCGAGATGGCCTTTGCCGGAGCACCAGTCCAGCCAGTGACGGGGTTGCTGGTGGAAGGCCAGGTGGCTGGCGAAGGCCTCGATCTGCTGCCATTTACGACCGGGGACGGCCACGTCCAGCCGGTGGGCAGCGGGGGGCAGATCGGTCTGCGGAAGGCTACCGAGGGCGGCGAGTTGGCGGGCTTGTTCGGCCAGTTGCGGGAATGGGGCGGGCAAGCGGTCAGTGGCGCTATCGGCTTCGGCGTCTACCAGGGAGCATTGGCGCAGATGGCCGGCCAGCTCGGGGTGGGTGGTTTCCCAGTCCAGCTGCAGGGTAGTGAATGGGCGGGGTTTCCACAGTGGCTGGTGCTCGATCAGGAACTGGTCGAGGGCCTGGAAGCGGGTGCTTAGGTGGTGGCTGTGGAGGTGGTTGGGCATGGGAGGTGTGTGGTGGTTTTCAGGGCCTCTTCGCGGGCACGCCCGCTCCCACAGTTATAGTGCACAGGGTAAGTATTGTGCAGTACTTGTGGGAGCGGGCGTGCCCGCGAAGAAGGCTAGGAGGTCTCAGCGCCCTTGGCAGGCATCTACCCGCAACCAGCGCTCCAGCAGCTTGAAACCCTGCACCAGCAAGAACGAGATCACCAGGTAGAACACCCCGGCCGCGAAGAAGATCTCCACCGGCAGGTAGGTCCGCGCAATGATGGTTCGGGCCATGCCGGTCAGCTCCAGCAGGGTTACGGTACTGGCCAGGGCACTGGCCTTGAGCATCAGGATCACTTCGTTGCTGTACGCCGGCAGGCCGATGCGCGCAGCGCGTGGCAGCATGATGTAGAACAGCGCCTTGCCCCGCGACATGCCCAGCGCCCGTGCCGCCTCGATCTCACCCTTGGGGATCGCCTGCAGCGCGCCGCGCAGGATCTCGGCGATGTACGCGGCGGTGTGCAGGGTCATGGTCAGCACCGTGCACCAGAACGGGTCGCGCAGGTACGGCCACAGCGAGCTGGCGCGCACGGCATCGAACTGCGCCAGGCCGTAGTAGACCAGGAACAGCTGCACCAGCAGCGGTGTGCCGCGGAAGAAGAAGATGTAGCTGAACGGCAAGGCGCGCACGTACCAATGGCGCGAGGAGCGGGCGATGCCCAGCGGGATGGCCAGGATCAACCCGGCAACCACGGCGATGGCCACCAGCTCCAGGGTCAGGGTCGCGCCCTGGGCCAGGCGTGGCAGCCATTTGATGATGACTTCCCAGTTCATTATGCAGCCCTCGCAAAGCCGCGAGCGGCGCGTTTTTCCATGAAGTGCATGCCGGTCATGGCGATGATGGTCAGGCTCAGGTAGATGCAGGCCGCCACCATGTAGAAGGTGAACGGCTCTTTGGTCACGGTCACGCCGATCTGTGCGTGACGCATGATTTCTTCCAGGCCGATCACCGACACCAGCGCGGTGTCCTTCATCAGGATCATGAACAGGTTGCCAAGGCCAGGCAGGGCGATGCGCCACATCTGCGGCAAGATGATCCGCGACAGGATGCGGCCCTTGGACAGGCCCAGCGCCATGCCGGCTTCGCGGTGGCCCTTGGGAATCGCCAGGATGGCGCCACGGAACACTTCGGTGGCGTAGGCGCCGAAGCACAGGCCGAGGGCGATTACGCCCGCCGCGAAGGCACTCAGTTCCAGGCCCGGCATGTTCAGGGCCTCGCCGAGGGCGTTCATCAACCCGACGGTGCCGAAATAGATAAGCAGAACCCACAGCAGTTCGGGCACGCCGCGAACCAGGGTCGAGTAGAAGCCGCCAAGCCACTGCAGCGGCTTGATCGAGGAGGTTTTGGCCAGGGCGCCGAGCAGGCCCAGCACCAGCCCCAGCAGCAAGGCGCAAAGCGCCAGTTTTACGGTCATCAGGGTGCCGGCCATCATGGCCGGACCGAATCCGTGCAGGTCGATATTCATGGGCAGGTCATTTTAGGGACTGGCGCGCCACGAGGGCGCGCCGGTCAGGGCGGGTCATTCGATGCTGAACGGGAAGTACTTGTCGTTGATCTTCTTGTACGTGCCGTCGGCTTTGATTTCTGCCAGGGCGGCGTTCAGCTTCTCGCGCAGCGGGTCGCCTTTGCGCACTGCAATGCCGATCTTGTCGCTGTCGACCACGGGCTCGCCTTTGAACTCGAAGTTGGAGCCGTCTTTGCTCTTCAGCCACTCGTACTGCACGTACTTGTCGGCCAGGATGCCATCAATACGGCCGGACACCAGGTCCAGGTAGGCGTTTTCCTGGGTGTCGTACAGCTTGATGTCCAGGTCGCCGCCGTAGTTGTCTTCCAGCCAGGTACCGGCCAGGGTGGCGCGCTGGGTGCCGATGGTCTTGCCTTTGAGGTAAGCCTTGTCGGTCTTGAAGTCGACGTTTTTCGGCGCGATGAACTGCAGCTTGTTGGAGTAGTAGGGGTCGGTGAAGTCGACAGCCTGCTTGCGCTCGTCGGTGATCGACAGCGAAGACACCAGGAAGTCGAATTTCTTGGCGTTCAGGGCCGGGATGATGCCGTCCCAGTCGGAGGTGACGACCGAGCACTCGACTTTCATCTTGGCGCACAGGGCGTCGCCGATGTCTTTGTCGAAACCAACCACGTTACCGCTGGCATCCTTGTTGTTGAACGGTGGGTAGGCGGCTTCGATGCCCATGCGCAGTTTTTCTGCGGCCATGGCGTTTGCCGACATCACCAGCGTGGCAGCAGCTGCCAGGAGGAACTTCTTGTAAGTGTGCATGTATTGCTCCGTTAGCGGTGGCTGGACATGAATTGCTTGCAACGCGCCGAGGTCGGGTTTTCGAAGACCTGTTGCGGCGATCCCTGCTCTTCGACCAGGCCCTGGTGCAGGAAGACGACTTCACTGGACACATGCCGGGCAAAGCTCATCTCGTGCGTTACCAGCAGCATGGTACGGCCTTCTTCGGCCAATGCGCGGATAACGTTAAGCACTTCCTGGACCATTTCCGGGTCGAGCGCCGAAGTTGGCTCGTCGAACAGGATGACCTTGGGCTTCATGGCCAGGGTACGGGCAATGGCGGCGCGCTGTTGCTGGCCACCGGAAAGCTGGGCGGGGTAGCTGTGGCGTTTGTCGTAGATGCCGACCTTGTTCAGCAGCGCTTCGGCGGCTTCGATGGCCTCGGCCTTGCTTTGGCCGAGTACGCGGCGTGGCGCCTCGATGATGTTGTCGAGGATCGACATGTGCGGCCACAGGTTGAAGTTCTGGAAGACAAAGCCGATTTCGCTGCGCAGGCGGTTGATCTGGCGGTTGTCGGCTGCGATCAGGTCGCCATTCTTGGCGGCCTTGAGCTTGAGGGCTTCGCCAGCGACCAGGATTTCGCCCTGGTGCGGGTTTTCGAGCAGGTTGATGCAGCGCAGCAGGGTGGACTTGCCGGAGCCGGACGACCCCA
This sequence comes from Pseudomonas sp. NY11955, assembly GCF_048068035.1. Lineage (NCBI taxonomy): Bacteria > Pseudomonadati > Pseudomonadota > Gammaproteobacteria > Pseudomonadales > Pseudomonadaceae > Pseudomonas > Pseudomonas sp. NY11955. The sequence continues at coordinate 83,601 of NZ_JBLUPS010000010.1, read as the reverse complement.
GGATGGAGATCACGTCACCGTCGCGTGCGGTCAGCGAAATGCCCTTGAGAATTTCCTGCTCGCCGTAGCGTTTGTGCAGATTGCGGATTTCCAGCGCGGGCGTGGCCTGAGCCATGTGCGGTCCTCATGTGTTCGGGTGCGTTCCCAGCTATTGGCGGCCTTCCTGGCGTGCGCCAAGCTAGCATAGCGGCATTATGACGGCCAACAGGGTCGCCGGGGACTGTGGGCAATGGTGGGGCAGTTTGTCGCATCGCTACAGCGTAACGTCGCGCAGATGTCCGCGAAGGTGTCGCCCAGCACCAGAGCCTTGATGAAAAAAGGCGCGATGGTGCCAGCTTTGGCCAGCTCATGGAAGCGGTTTTGCCCCATTCGCGGGTAAACCCGCTCCTACAGGCCATACGATCCAGCCAGGTGCGGGTTTACCCAGGAAGGTAGCAGTGAGCCTGGGGGTTGTACCTGCGGGTTGCACTTTATTGCTTTGCGGTGGTGCACAGGTGTTACCGGGGAGCACCTTTGCTGCGTTTGTAAGTGGGTATTTCAGTAATCCGATGATTTGGCGCCCTTTCGGTCAAGGTATGGCCGAAAGCCCTCCAAACCTTGTCCTAAAAGGCCTGCAGAATTTTCTGACGAATGCATTCAGCACATGGCGCGCTTATTGCCAGTAGGAAACCGCCGATTGCAGCGACGCCTAGGTCAACCCCGGGCGCGCTCCGTACCCGCAGTCGGAGTGGTCCACTCCTTACAAAGGTAGTTTCAATGAGCGGTAACAATTCCAATGACCTCGCTCAGGGGCTCAAACAACGGCATGTCACCATGCTGTCCATTGCTGGCGTCATCGGTGCCGGCCTGTTCGTAGGCTCCGGCCACGCCATCGCAGCTGCCGGCCCGGCCGTGCTGCTGGCTTATGCCGCCGCCGGTACGCTGGTTGTGCTGGTGATGCGCATGCTGGGTGAAATGGCGGTCGCCTCGCCTGACACCGGTTCATTCTCTACGTATGCCGACCGCGCTATCGGGCGCTGGGCCGGCTTCACCATTGGCTGGCTGTACTGGTGGTTCTGGGTGCTGGTGATTCCGCTGGAGGCCAACGCCGCCGCCGCCATCCTGCATGCCTGGTTCCCGGCGGTCGACCTGTGGGCCTTCTCCCTCATCATTACCCTGGCACTCACCCTGACCAACCTGTGCAGCGTGAAGAACTACGGTGAGTTCGAGTTCTGGTTCGCCCTGCTCAAGGTGTTGGCGATCATCGGCTTCATCGCCGTGGGCTGTGCTGCCTTGTTCGGCTTTGTGCCAAACAGCCAGGTGAGCGGTGCCAGCCACCTGTTCGATACCCAAGGCTTCATGCCTAACGGTCTGGGCGCCGTGCTGGCCGCGATGCTGACCACCATGTTCTCGTTCATGGGCACTGAAATCGTCACCATCGCCGCTGCCGAGTCGAAGGACCCGGGCAAACAGATCAGCCGTGCCACCAACTCGGTGATCTGGCGCATCTGCCTGTTCTACCTGGTGTCGATCTTCCTGGTCGTGGCCCTGGTGCCGTGGAACGATCCAGCGCTGGCCGAAACCGGCTCCTACCAGACCGTGCTGAGCCGTATCGGCGTGCCGAATGCCAAGCTGATCGTCGACATCGTCGTCCTGATCGCGGTGACCAGCTGCCTGAACTCGGCGCTGTACACCTCTTCGCGCATGCTGTTCTCGCTGAGCAAGCGTGGCGACGCCCCGGCCATCGCTCAGCGCACCACCAAGGCGGCTACCCCGCATGTGGCGGTTTTGCTGTCCACGGCAGCGGCGTTCCTTTGCGTGTTCGCCAACTTCGTGGCCCCGGCCCAGGTGTTCGAGTTCCTGCTGGCCAGTTCGGGTGCCATTGCGCTGCTGGTGTACCTGGTGATTGCCGTGTCGCAGCTGCGCATGCGTGCTCAGCGTGAGGCCCGCGGCGAGAAAATCACCTTCAAGATGTGGCTGTTCCCGGGCCTGACCTGGGCGACCATTGCCTTCATCGTTGCCATTCTGGTGGTAATGGCGCTGCGTGAAGATCACCGCGCCGAAATCATCGCGACTGCGCTGCTGAGCATTGGTGTGGTGGCGGCTGGCTTGCTGGTGCACCGCAAGCGTGAAGCTGCTGGAAGGGTAGCGCTGGATAACTGATCCGCGCTGGCTGAAATGAAAAGGGGGCGGCCCCTGGGGGGGGCGGGCCCTTTTTTGTTGCCTGTTCGGGCCTCTTCGCAGCACAAGGCTGCTCCTACTGGGACGGCACCGCTGTCGGGCTTGTGGCAAGCCTGTGGGAGCGGGCGTGCCCGCGAAGAGGCCGGGACAGGTTACATGGCTCGATCAGCCAAACTGCTTCTGCTGTTGCTGCTGCTTGGCCACCAGTTCGGAAGCGGCGATATAGGCCTCCTGGAACTCATCGCTCTCCAGCCAGGCCATGGTGGCTTCTTCGTCAGCGCCGTCCAGCCATTTGCGGTAGGCGTTGAACACCAGCACGATGTAGTCGGTGGCGTGCTCTTCCTTGTGCCCCTTAAGCACCAGGGCCAGCAATGGGTCCACCAGGAATACCGAGATCATCGGCACCAGGCCGCCTTCCTGGGCTTCCTTCATTTTCTTGAACATGGCGTCGTAGCTGCCCGATTCCATGGCCTTGTTGTACACCTGCTCGACACTGGCGCTGTCACCGGCACTGGCCTTGACCGCCTGGCCGCTGCGTACCATGCGGTTCTGCTTGGCCTTGCTGGCGGCGCGCTTGGCGCGTTTCTGTTGCTTGGTAGGGGTGGCCATGGGGCTGGAGTCCTTGGGTGGCGCTGGAAAAGTGCGTATTGAATCGCAGATGGCAGTGAAACCCAAGCGGCATTGGCGGGTCTGAGTCAGGCTGCCGGACATTCGGCCTTCGCACACAGGACATTCACGGATGAAAGCACCCCTCTTGCTCGGCCTGCTGGCCGCCGCTCTGGCCGGCTGTGGCAACATCGCCGCAGTCAAATCCTTCAATACACCTTACGGTTCACCCAGTACTGGCGACACCGCACGCCTGCGGGTGATCGCCGACGGCATGGTGCGTGCCGTACCGGAAAAGGACTGTGTGGACTGGTACAGCCCTGGTGCTGGGGTGATTGCTGTGCCAACCAAAGGTTTTGCCGACCGCAACGGTGAGACCCTGGGCATGCCTGCCGGTGCGGCTGCCCAGCCTGGCGACGCTGTCAGTGAAGTGCGGGTACCTGCCGGCAAGCCGTTCACCTTGCACTTTCTCGATAATGGTCGCCCAGCGGGCTATAACAGCGTTCAGAACTGCCTGGGCATGTTCTCGTTCGTGCCGGAGAAAGGCGCTGACTACGAACTGGTGGTGCACGGCTTTAGCACGTGTGGCGGTACGCTCAAGCGCCTGGATAAAACTGAGGATGTGGCCAGGCGCAAAGCTGATTATTGCAGCGCCATGGCCAACTTCTAATCCAGCCAGGCTAACTGGGAGGTTGGCCTTCAACAAAAATAACAGGCAACAAAAAACCCGCACTAGGCGGGTTTCTTGTTGTCGCTTCGGGTAACTTTGCAACCACCAGAAGCTTGAAGGTGGTGCCCAGAGACGGAGTCGAACCGCCGACACGAGGATTTTCAATCCTCTGCTCTACCGACTGAGCTATCTGGGCGACGAGGTGAATTAAATAGATTTCCGGACCGCTCGTCAACGACTTTTTGAAAAAATTTTAAATTAATTCCGTCGCTTACGATTTTTGGGGTCATTCGGCCGGTGGAACGTAGCCTTCGGCCTGGGCGTATTCTTCGCCGGCGAAAAACTTGTCCATCTCGGCCTGGAGGAATTTGCGGTCCTCGGCGTTCATCATGTTCAGGCGTTTTTCGTTGATCAGCATGGTCTGGTGCTTCTGCCAGTCGGCCCAGGCTTTCTGCGAGATGTGTTCGAAGATGTCCTGGCCCTTGGCACCTGGGTAGGGCGGGCGTTCCAGGCCTGGAAGTTCTTCTTGGTACTTGCGGCACATCACGGTGCGGGTCATCGGGCGTCTCCTGCAATCAGTTCGTCGGCCGCGCGTTCAAGCAGCTTTTTCACCGGGGCGGCGAGGCCCAGGCGCGGCGGGGTGGCGAGGTTATACCAGAGCCAGTCGGCCTCGGCCACGTGCTCGCCGACCGGGTCGACGCGCACCAGCCAAGGCTCGATCGCCAGCTGGAAGTGGCTGAAGGTGTGGGTCAGGCCGTCCATGGCGCGGCTGCCAGCCAGGCGCAGGCCGTGCTGGTAGGCCAGGTCGTCGAGCTGGGCTATGTCTTCCAGCTCCGGCAGGCTCCACAAGCCACCCCACAGCCCGCTGGACGGGCGGCGATAAAGCAGGATGGCGCCTTCGGGGTTGGTCAGCAGTGGCATCAGCGTGCGCCGTTGCGGCAGCGCTTTGCGCGGCTTGGGCTCGGGGTAGCGGGTTTCTTCGCCGTGCAGGTGCGCTTCGCAGCCGCGCTGCAGCGGGCAGATCAGGCAACTGGGCTTGCTGCGCGTGCACAGCGTGGCGCCCATGTCCATCATTGCCTGGGTGTAGTGGTTGGCGCGCAATTGTGGGGTGAAGCGCTCGGCTGTGGCCCACAGCTGGTTGGCCACCTTGGGCTCGCCGGGGTAACCCGCCTGGGCGCTGTAGCGGGCCAGGACGCGCTTGACGTTGCCGTCGAGGATCGGCGCGCGGATGCCCATGCTGATGCTGGCGATGGCGCCGGCCGTGGAGCGGCCGATGCCGGGCAGTTCGGTAAGCTGCTCGACACTGCGCGGGAATTCGCCGCCATGTTGCTCGACGACGATTTTCGCGGCCTTTTGCAGGTTGCGTGCGCGGGTGTAGTAGCCCAGGCCCGTCCACAGGTGCAGCACTTCGTCCTCCGGCGCCTCGGCCAGGGCCTGCACGGTCGGCAGGGCCTGCATGAAGCGGTCGAAGTAGTTGAGCACGGTGCTGACCTGGGTCTGCTGCAACATGATTTCCGACACCCACACCCGGTACGGGGTGATACCCTGTTGCCAGGGCAGGTCGTGCCGGCCGTGCTCGTCATACCAATCCAGCACAGCGCTTGAGAACTGCTCGGGGCTCATCGCTTGAACAGCCCCTTGAGCGCGTCTTTCACTTCCGGGCTCACTTTGTCTCCAAGTTTTTCATCGAGCTTTTCATCGATCTTGTCTTGCAGGCGGTTGCCGGCCAGCTTGGCCGCTACCTTGCCCAGGCCGTTCTGGTCCAGGCGGCAGGCCTTGGCGCCGAGCTCCAGCGGGCCACGGCAGCGCAGCGGCACTTCAACGCCCACATAGCGTTCGTTGACCTGGCAGGCCGGGTCCGGCATGGCGCGCTGGTCGCCTTCGACGATCACGCCCACGTTGTAGTCCATGCCCAGCACGCGCAGGTCGAGGTCACCATGGCCGTTGACGGTCAGGCCTGGAATGCGGGCCTTGAGGTCTGGGTTGCTGGCGACGCCATTGCGTACCACCAGGCTGCCGCGCAGCTCCTGGAACGGGGTGTCCTTGCCGCGTGGTTCGCCGCTCAAGGTTTTGCGATTGAGCGTGGCGATGGCCTGGCACAGCTGCTGTTCAAGGTTGGCATTGACCAGCACACCGTCGTTGATGGTGAAGTTTGCGCTGCCGTTCAGCGTGTCGACCAGTGCCTTCTGGCTGTTACCGGTGGCGGTCAGATCACTGGTCAGGGTCAGCAGGCCCTTGACCGGTGGCGTCTGCTCCTTGCCTTCGGTCTTGATGAAGTGCTCCACCGGCACCCGTTGGATGTTGGTATTCACACCCAGTTGTGGCACGGCAGGGCGCACATCGACCGTGCCCTTGGCTTCGAAGGTGCCGTTGTACAGCTCGCCGCGCAGGGTTTGCAGGGTCAGCAGGCCGCCCTGGCCAATGGCCTTGAGCTGGGCGTCTTCGATCGGCAGCTTGTCCAGGGTCAGTGAGCCGAAGGCCACGTCGGCCTGCAGGTCGAGGGCGCGCAGGCGGTCTACCGGCAGCAGTTTGTCGTCGCTCCAGGCCACCTGCGTCGGGGCATTAGGCAGCGGCGTGGTGCCGGCACCGGCCACGGCGCTGGCCTCCTGTTGCTTGACCTCGGCCTGGCGCGCAGCGGTGGCACCCTTGGCTTCTTCGCTCTTGGCGGGCAGGTAACGGTCGGCGTCGAAGGTGTCGCCTTTGAGCTGCAGGCGCAGGGCTTGCTTGGCGAAGTCTTCGACGGCCACGCGGCCACTGAAGGTGCTGTCGTCCAGCTTCACCGCCAGGTCTTCCAGGGCCAGGCTGTTGGGCGTGCCCTGCAGGCGCGTGACCAGCTCCAGCTTGGCGAAGGCGGCCGGGTCGTTGGTGGCCGGTAGCGGGCGGCCGATGCTGTCGAGGAAGGTGCGCAGGTTGAACTGGGCGATGGACAGGCCGCCGCTCAGCTGTGGTGCCTTGTCCAGGTCGCGCAGGTTCAGTTCACCGAGGGCGCGCAGTTGGTTGGCCGAGACTTTCAAGCCGTTCCACGAGGCGACATTGGCCGCCAGGTCGACCAGCAACTGGCCTTGGGCGGCGAAGGTCACGGTCTTGCCAGCGGTAGGCTCACCCGAGGTTTCGCCCGACAGGCGCATGTCTTCGAAGTTGTAGCGCTTGAGCATGCGGTCGAAGCGCAGTTCGCCGGCCAGCTCGGTGCGGGCCTTGATGCTCGGTTGGCTGGCGCTGATGAAGGCACTAGCCTTGAGCGGGATATTGGCGCCTTCATGGACCGGGCCGGTGCTCAGCTGGATGCTTTCGGCGCTGTAGCTTTGGCCGGTCTTGGCATCGGTGTACTGCACGCGGGCGTTGTTCACGGTCAGGCTGTCGATGTCCAGCTTGACGGCGCGGTCGTTGTTGTCGGCTGGCGCAGGCTTCTGCTCGGCGGTTGGCTGCGCTGGCGCAGCGGCGGTCGCGCCGTTTTGCGCGGGTAGCGGCTTGCCGATGTCTTCCCAGTTGCCATGGCCCTGTTCGTCACGCGCCAGGGTCAGGTTCAGGCCTTCGACGCGAACGTCGCTCATTTGCACTTCGCGGCGCAGCAGCGGCAGCACACGGACCGAAAGGCCGAGCATTTGCAGGTCGGCGAACGGTTCCTTGGGTTTGGCCAAGGTGGCGATGCTGGCTTCGTGCAGCTCCAGGCCCAGCCACGGGAACAGGCTCCAGCCGATGTCGCCGTTGAGGGTCAGTTCGACGTGAGCCTTGTCGCGTGCCAACTGGCGAATCTCGTCTTTGTAGTCGTTGGGATCAAACAGGTGGGTCAGGGCGAAGCCCAGCGCCACGATGATCAGCAGCAACCCGAGAAGCCCAAGTCCCAGGATTTTGCCGAACGCTTTCATGGGCGAGTCCTTGTAGTCCGTTAGTGAAATTCAGGCGGCAGAGTATAACGCCGTGGTGGTTGTCCCTGCGTATTCGACCAGAGATACAGGGCATATCCTAGGTTTTCAGCAGAGGGTACGGCTTTTGGCGGGTAGATGTTCGCCTGTGGCGGCCTCTTCGCGGGCACGCCCGCTCCCACAGGTTCTGCACAAGCCTGTGGGGGCGGGCGGGGCCCCGAAGGGGGCGCCACAGGACCCTTTCTACCCGGCAAAAAATAACGATATCAGATTGCTTTCACGCCATTTGGCTCTGCTAACCTTGCGCCGCTTTGCGAGCCCCCTCCCTATAACAAGGATCAGATCCATGACCAGTACCGTCGCGACGGGCACCTCGGCCGGTGCGCCAGGCTTCCTGTCGAAGGAGCGCATTATCGCCCGCCCGGGCTTCAACCGCTGGTTGGTGCCGCCAGCCGCCCTGGCCATTCACCTGTGCATCGGCATGGCCTATGGCTTCTCGGTGTTCTGGCTGCCATTGTCGCAAGCCCTCGGCATCACCGCCCCCGTCGCCTGTGCCGCAGACATGAGCTTCATGGCCCGGATGTTCAGCGCCGAATGCGACTGGCCGATCTCGATGCTGAGCTGGATCTACACCCTGTTCTTCGTCTTCCTCGGCTGCTCGGCGGCGGTGCTGGGCGGCTGGCTGGAGCACGCCGGCCCGCGCAAGGCCGGCCTGGTTTCGGCCCTGTGCTGGTGCGGCGGCATGCTGCTTTCGGCAATCGGCGTGAAAACCCACCAGCTGTGGCTGATGTGGCTGGGCTCCGGGGTGATTGGCGGTATCGGCCTGGGGCTGGGCTATATCTCGCCAGTGTCGACCCTGATCAAGTGGTTCCCGGATAAACGCGGCATGGCCACCGGCATGGCGATCATGGGCTTCGGTGGCGGGGCCATGGTGGGTGCACCGTTGGCCGCCGCGCTGATGGGGCATTTTGGCAATGAGCACGAAGTTGGGGTGTGGCAAAGCTTCGTCGCCATGGCGGCGATCTACTTCGTGTTCATGACCGCTGGCGCCCTGGCGTATCGTGTGCCGCCGACTGGCTGGAAGCCTGAAGGCTGGACTGCCCCGGTGAAGAAAGCCGCTAACGCCATGGTCACCGACCGCCACGTGCATGTCAGTGTGGCCTGGAAAACCCCACAGTTCGTGCTGATCTGGCTGGTACTGTGCCTGAACGTGTCGGCCGGCATCGGCATTCTCGGCATGGCCTCGCCGCTGCTGCAGGAAGTGTTCGCCGGCAAGCTGCTGGGCAACGAACTGACCTTCAGCCAGCTGAACACTGCGCAGTTGGCGCAGATTGCCGCGATCGCCGCGGGCTTCACCGGCCTGCTGAGCCTGTTCAACATCGGCGGGCGGTTCTTCTGGGCGTCGTTCTCCGACTACATCGGCCGCAAGAACACCTACTTCGCTTTCTTCGCCTTGGGCGTTGGCTTGTACAGCCTGGTGCCGAACATGGGGCACCTGGGTAACGTGGCACTGTTCGTGGCCGCGTTCTGCATCATCCTGTCCATGTACGGCGGCGGTTTCGCGACCGTGCCGGCGTACCTGGCCGACCTGTTCGGCACGCAGATGGTGGGTGCCATCCATGGCCGCCTGCTGACCGCCTGGGCGGCAGCGGGGGTATTGGGGCCGGTGTTGATCACCTACCTGCGCGAGTCTCAGTTGGCTGCGGGGGTGGAGCGGGCAGCGGCCTACGACATGACCTTGTACATCCTCGCCGGCCTGCTGGTGCTGGGGTTCATCTGCAACATGCTGGTGCGCCCTGTGGCCGACAAGCACTTCATGACGGATGCCGAACTGGCGGCCGAGCGGGCGCTGAGCCATGACAAGGGCGCCGACGGAGCGCGTTCGCTGGAATGGAAAGCGGCCCCGGGCAGCCTGCCGCTGGTGCTGTTGGCCTGGGCCGTGGTGGTGGTGCCGTTGGCCTGGGGGGTGTGGGTAACCTTGCAGAAGACGGCGGTGCTGTTCCACTGATCCACGCCGTTGGGGCTGCAAGGCAGCCCCAATTACCCGGTTGTATAGACCTGTAGCGGCATCCAGCCCGCGTAATTCCTCGCTTTGCCATATGTCATCCGCGTTTCAAGCTGGCGCGTTCTGGGCCTATAATGGAGCCCTTTTCGCCCAATGATTTTGCGGAGCTGGTGATGGTCGAACGTAAGGCTTCCGTCGAGCGCAATACCCTGGAAACCCAGGTCAAGTGCTCGATCAACCTCGATGGCAGTGGCAAGGCCCGATTCGATATCGGCGTGCCTTTCCTTGAACACATGCTGGACCAGATCGCCCGCCATGGGCTGATCGATCTGGATATCGAGTGCAAGGGTGACACGCATATCGACGATCACCATACCGTCGAAGACGTCGGTATCACCCTGGGCATGGCATTCGCCCAGGCCATCGGTGACAAGAAGGGCATCTTCCGCTACGGCCACGCCTACGTGCCGCTGGACGAAGCGCTGTCGCGCGTGGTCATCGACTTCTCCGGTCGCCCAGGCCTGCAGATGCACGTGCCCTACACCCGCGCCAGCGTCGGTGGCTTCGATGTCGACCTGTTCCAGGAGTTCTTCCAAGGCTTCGTCAACCACGCCCTGGTCACCCTGCACATCGACAACCTGCGTGGCCACAACACCCACCACCAGATCGAAACCGTGTTCAAGGCTTTCGGCCGCGCCCTGCGCATGGCCATCACCCTCGACGAGCGCATGGCCGGGCAGATGCCATCTACCAAAGGGTGCCTGTAAATGCAGACGGTAGCCGTAATCGACTATGGCATGGGCAACCTGCACTCGGTGGCCAAGGCGCTTGAGTATGTTGGCGCTGGCAAGGTGCTGGTCACCAGCGACGCTGCAGTCATTCGTGAAGCCGACCGCGTGGTGTTCCCCGGTGTGGGCGCGATCCGCGATTGCATGGCCGAAATCCGCCGCCTGGGCTTCGATAGCCTGGTGCGTGAAGTCAGCCAGGACCGTCCTTTCCTCGGTATCTGCGTCGGCATGCAGGCACTGCTGGAGCACAGCGAAGAAAACGACGGTGTCGACTGCATCGGCCTGTTCCCCGGCCAGGTGCGTTTCTTCGGCAAAGACCTGAAAGAAGACGGCGAGCACCTGAAGGTGCCGCACATGGGCTGGAACGAAGTCGGCCAGACCATCGACCACCCGCTGTGGCACGACATCCCTGACCGTGCGCGTTTCTACTTCGTGCACAGCTACTACATCAATGCCGGCAAGCCGGGCCAAGTGGTCGGTCGCGGCCACTATGGCGTCGACTTCGCCGCCGCGCTGGCTGATGGTTCGCGCTTTGCCGTGCAGTTCCACCCGGAGAAGAGCCATACCCATGGCCTGCAACTGCTGCAGAACTTCGTCGCCTGGGACGGGCGCTGGTAAATGAGCAGGTCGAAGACCAAGGCCCCGGTCCTTACCCTGGCCCCCGAGCAGGAGCGCGACGCGCTCGACACGCTCAAGCGCTTCCTCGAAGACCGTTTCGAGCTGCAGTTGGGGTCGTTCGAGGTGGCCGAGGTCCTCGAGCTGTTCAGCAAAGAAATTGCACCCCTTTACTACAACAGGGCGATTGCCGATGTTCAGCTGCACCTCAAGGAGCGGTTCGAGAGCATCGAAAGCGATCTGTGGGCGCTCGAAAAGCCCTGAAACCCTAAGAACAGACAGGTTCCCAAGATGCTGATTATCCCCGCTATCGATCTGAAGGACGGTGCCTGCGTGCGCCTGCGCCAGGGCCGCATGGAAGACTCCACGGTATTTTCCGACGACCCGGTGAGCATGGCCGCCAAGTGGGTCGAGGGTGGCTGCCGCCGCCTGCACCTGGTCGACCTAAACGGTGCTTTCGAAGGCCAGCCAGTCAACGGTGAAGTGGTCACCGCCATCGCCAAGCGCTACCCGACCCTGCCGATCCAGATCGGCGGCGGCATCCGTTCGCTGGAAACCATCGAGCACTACGTCAAGGCTGGCGTCAGCTACGTGATCATCGGTACCAAGGCGGTCAAAGAGCCTGAGTTCGTGGCTGAAGCGTGCAAGGCCTTCCCGGGCAAGGTCATCGTTGGCCTGGACGCCAAGGATGGCTTCGTCGCCACCGATGGCTGGGCCGAAGTCAGCGCGGTGCAGGTCATTGACCTGGCCAAGCGTTTCGAGGCCGATGGCGTGTCTTCGATCGTCTACACCGACATCGCCAAGGACGGCATGATGCAGGGCTGCAACGTGCCGTTCACCAAGGCACTGGCCGAAGCCACCCGCATCCCGGTGATCGCTTCGGGCGGCATCCACAACCTGGGCGACATCAAGGCCCTGTTGGACGCCAAGGCCCCGGGCATCATCGGCGCCATCACCGGCCGTGCCATCTACGAAGGCACCCTCGATGTCGCCGAGGCTCAGGCCTTCTGCGACAACTACCAAGGCTGAGGACTGAACCATGGCACTGGCCAAGCGCATCATCCCTTGCCTGGACGTGGACAACGGCCGGGTGGTCAAGGGCGTCAAGTTCGAGAACATCCGTGACGCCGGTGACCCGGTGGAAATCGCCCGTCGCTACGACGAGCAGGGTGCCGACGAAATCACCTTCCTCGACATCACCGCCAGCGTCGATGGCCGCGACACCACGCTGCATACCGTCGAGCGCATGGCCAGCCAGGTGTTCATCCCGCTGACCGTGGGGGGTGGCGTGCGTACCGTGCAGGACATCCGCAACCTGCTCAATGCCGGTGCCGACAAGGTGTCGATCAACACGGCAGCGGTGTTCAACCCGGAGTTCGTCGGCGAGGCGGCGGACCGTTTCGGTTCGCAGTGCATCGTTGTCGCCATCGATGCGAAGAAGGTGTCCGGGCCGGGTGAAACGCCGCGCTGGGAGATCTTCACCCACGGTGGGCGCAAGCCGACCGGGCTGGATGCGGTTGAGTGGGCGAAGAAGATGGAAGGCCTGGGGGCTGGCGAGATCCTGCTGACCAGCATGGACCAGGACGGCATGAAGAACGGCTTCGACCTGGGCGTTACCCGTGCCATCAGCGATGCGCTGGGCATTCCGGTGATTGCCTCCGGTGGTGTGGGCAACCTGCAGCACCTGGCTGACGGCATTCTGGAAGGGCATGCCAGCGCGGTGCTGGCGGCCAGTATCTTCCACTTTGGCGAGTACACGGTGCCGGAGGCCAAGGCCTACATGGCTTCGCGCGGGATCGTCGTTCGCTGATGGAGTGATGGGAGGGCTTTGCCCTCCATTCGCAGCACAAGGCTGCTCCTACAGGGGAATGCGTATCCCTGTAGGAGCAGCCTTGTGCTGCTAATGGCCCGCAAAGCGGGCCCTGCCTTCACCCGTGGTTCTTGCCGAGCAACGCGTGATAAAGCTCGGTATCCCCAAGAATCCCCACCACCCTGTCGTTATCCTGCAACACCAGCTTGTTACCGGTCTGATAACGAATCTGCAGCGCCTCGCGCATGCCGATATCGGCGTGCACCACAGTCGGCCTGCGTTCCAGCAGCTCCACGTCCTGCCCCGGTGCCCAGTTCTGCATGTCCAGCCCGTTCTGGCCCTGGCGTGCACGCTTGAGCGCGCCACCTTCGCCCAGGTCCAGCCACGAATCGATGCCTGGGTCCAGGCACACCGAGCCATTGACCCGCTTGCAGTTGTCCAGGCTGCGCATCAGGCTGCGGCCGCACAGCACGTTCAGCGGGTTGGTGTGAGCGACGAAGGTACGCACGTACTCGTCGGCCGGGTTGAGCACGATTTCCTCCGGCTTGCTGTACTGAATGATCCGCCCGTCCTTCATGATCGCAATGCGGCTACCCAGCTTCAGCGCCTCGTCCAGGTCGTGGCTGACGAACACGATGGTTTTGCTCAGCTTGGCCTGCAAGCCCAGCAGCTCATCCTGCAAGCCCTGGCGGATCAGCGGGTCGAGCGCCGAAAACGGTTCGTCCATCAGCAGGATATCGGCATCCATCGCCAGCGCCCGGGCCAGGCCCACGCGCTGCTGCATGCCGCCAGACAGCTCGTCCGGCTTCTTGTTGCGCCATTGGGTCAGGCCCACCAGTTCAAGCTTCTCGTCCACCAGCTTGCGCCGTTCCTTCTCCGGGCGACCCTGCATTTCCAGGCCAAAGCTGATGTTCTCGCGCACCGTCAGCCAGGGCATCAGGGCGAACTTCTGGAACACCATGGCAATGCGCTTGGTGCGCATCATCTTCAGCTCGGCCGGGGTGCAGTGGGCAATGTCGATGTGCTTGCCTTCGTGCTCGACGAACAGCTTGCCGCGGCTGACGGTGTTCAGGCCGTTGATGCAGCGCAGCAGGCTCGACTTGCCCGAGCCGGACAAACCCATCAGCACGCAGATCTCGCCTTTGTTGATGTCCAGGTTGGCCTTTTCCACGCCAACCACCAGGCCTGTCTGCTTGAGGATCTGCTCGCGGGTCTGGCCCTGGTCCAGCAACGACAGCGCTTCGCGCGGCTTGTTGGAGAAAATGACGTCGACGTCTTCGAAACGAATGATGCTCATGCCTCACCCCTTACCGGCAGTTCCGGTTGCTTGCAGATACGGTCGAGCATGATCGCCAGCAGCACGATCGCCAGGCCCGCTTCGAAGCCCAGGGAGATATCGGCGGTGTTCAGTGCGTTGACCACAGGTTTACCCAGGCCGTCAGCGCCGACCAAGGCGGCAATCACCACCATCGACAGCGACAGCATGATGCACTGGGTGACGCCGGCGGCGATGCTGGGCATCGCATGCGGCAGTTCGATACGGGTAAGCAGCTGGCGACGCGAGCAGCCGAAGGCCTTGCCGGCGTCCATCAACTCTTGCGGCACGTCGCAGATGCCCAGGTAGGTCAGGCGGATGGGCGCGGCGATGGCGAACACCACGGTGGAGATCAGCCCCGGCACCACGCCCAGGCCGAACAGGGTCAGGGTAGGGATCAGGTAGACGAAGGTGGGCACCGTCTGCATCAGGTCGAGCACCGGGCGCATGGCGGTATAGAACATCGGCTTGTGCGCGGCGAGGATGCCCAGTGGCACGCCGATCACCACGCACACCACCGTGGCGAAGGTGACCTGCGCCAGGGTTTCCATGGTTTCCTGCCAGTAGCCCAGGTTGAGGATCAGCAGGAACGACAGGGCGACGAACACGGTCAGCGCCCACTTGCGCTGGATCAGGTGCGCCAGGGCGGCGAACAGGGCGATGAGCACGAAAGGGTTGAACCAGGTCAGGGCACTGGTGACGCCATGGATCATGAACTCCAGGCCTTGCGCGATGGCGTCGAAGTAATTCGCGCCGTTCTGGGTCAGCCATTCGACGAACGACGCGATGTACTGGCCCAGGGGTATTTTCTGATCGATAAGCATGATAGCGAGCTTCCACCTGCATAGATTGAAATCAACCCGGGGCAGGCACGGTCCTGCCCCGAGGTAGCGCTATTGCGTGGTTCGTTATTGCGTGAGCTTGGCCTTGGCCGCCTCCAGGCCAGGTTTGCCGTCCACGGTGGTCACGCCGGCCAGCCAGGCATCCAGTTTGCCTGGGTTGTCCTTGATCCATTTCTTGGCGGCGGCTTCGGGCTTCATCTTGTCGTCCAGGACATAGCCCATCATGGTGCTTTCATCCTTGAGCTCGAACGACAGGTTCTTCAACAGCTGACCGACGTTGCTGCATTCCTGCACGTAGCCCTTGCGGGTGTTGGTCAGCACGGTGGCCTTGCCGAAGTCGGGGCCGAAGAACTCGTCCCCACCGGTGAGGTACTGCATCTTGAAGCGGGTGTTCATCGGGTGCGGTTCCCAGCCCAGGAACACCAGCGCCTCGCCGCGTTTCTGCGCGCGGTCGACCTGCGACAGCATGCCGGCCTCGCTCGATTGCACGATCTTGAAACCGGCGTCCTTCAGGCCGAAGGCGTTCTTGTCGATCATGCTCTGGATGGTGCGGTTGCCATCGTTGCCGGGCTCGATGCCGTAGATCTTGCTGTCGAGTTCTTTCTTGAACTTGGGAATGTCGCTGAAATCCTTCAGGCCCTTGTCATACAGCGCCTGGGGCACGGCCAGGGTGTACTTGGCGTTCTCCAGGTTGGCGCGCACGGTTTCTACCGTGCCGGCGTCGCGGTACTGCTTGATGTCGTTCTCCATGGTCGGCATCCAGTTGCCGAGAAACACGTCCAGGTCCTTGCCGGTGGCCAGCGACTTGTAGGTCACCGGTACCGAGATCATGGTGGTGTGGGTCTTGTAACCCAGGGCTTCGAGCACAACGCTGGTGGTCGCGGTCGTGACTGTGATGTCGGTCCAGCCGACATCGGAGAAACGTACCGTCTGACACTGCTCGGGTTCTGCGGCCTGGGCCAGCAATGGCGTGGACAGCAACGCAACCAGCAACAGCGAGGGTGAACCTTTCATGGATGGACTCCTGTGATTTTGTCTTCGGGTTCGCGTGGGTCGCCGGGCTTTCTGAAGGTCCGGTCGACCAGGCCTGCAGAGGGCAGGATGCGTGGCCGTGCTTTACGAGTCGCTTTCGATAATCCTCCAGCGCCGGGCAATCGCCTACTGGTAGGGTCGTATCCAGTACGGAACGGGTCGTATCCAGTACGGGCGATGTCGCTTATGGATTTTTCCACCCCTTCGGCCGCATTTTTGCGTCACCAGGCCGCCGGAAAACGGCGTGGAGAAGGCAACGAACAGCGCGGCGCTGCTGGACAAAAGTACGTCGGTTGCAGACGGCGAGGGGGGCGGTAAAAGCCCGATGATGCTGGCATTCAAGGCGGCCCGCTGTTTCAGCCTAGCAGCTGCCCCGCCCTGCGCATGGCGCGCAGAGACAAGCCCAGCAAGAGGTGATTCGACAATGGCCATCAGCGTGTTCGACCTGTTCAAAATCGGTGTCGGGCCCTCCAGCTCCCACACCGTCGGCCCCATGCGTGCTGGCGCCCTGTTCGTCCAGGGCCTGCGCGAACGCGGCGAGCTGGAGCGTGTGATACGCATCGAAGTGCGCCTGTATGGTTCGCTGTCGGCCACCGGCATCGGCCACGGTACCGACAACGCCACCATCATGGGCCTGATGGGCGAATGGCCTGACGCCATTGACCCGACCCAGATCGTGCCGCGCATCGCTGACCTGCGTGAAACAGACACCCTGTTGCTCGATAGCCGCCTGCCCATCGAGTTCGTCTGGGCCCGCGACATGCTGCTGCTGGACGAGAACCTGCCGTACCACCCCAATGCCATGACCCTGATTGCCGAAGGCGAGCAGGGCGAACTGCACCGCGACACCTACTATTCGGTGGGAGGTGGGTTCGTGGTCGATGCCGCCCAGGCCGCCAGTGGTGTGCTGGATGCCGATCAGACGGAGCTGCCGTACGACTTCAACAGCGCCGCCGAGCTGCTGCGCTTGTGCAAGCAAAACGACCTCAGCGTGTCGCAATTGATGATGGCCAACGAGAAGGTCTGGCGCAGCGAGGAAGAGATCCGCGCCGGCTTGCACAAGCTCTGGCAAGCCATGCAGGAATGCGTCAACAACGGCCTCAAATACGAAGGCACTCTGCCTGGCGGCCTGAACGTGCGCCGCCGCGCCGCCAAGCTGCACCGCAGCCTGCAGGAAATCGGCAAGCCCAACGTGATCGGCTCGACCATGAGCGCCATGGAATGGGTCAACTTGTTCGCCCTGGCGGTCAACGAAGAAAACGCCGCCGGCGGGCGCATGGTCACCGCGCCCACCAATGGCGCGGCCGGCATCATCCCGGCGGTGCTGCACTACTACATGCGTTTCAGCGATGCAGTGGACGAGTCCAGTGTGGTCGACTTCTTCCTCGGTGCTGCCGCGGTGGGCATCCTGTGCAAGAAGAATGCGTCGATTTCCGGTGCCGAAGTGGGTTGCCAGGGCGAAG
Source organism: Pseudomonas sp. NY11955 (assembly GCF_048068035.1). Taxonomy (NCBI): domain Bacteria; kingdom Pseudomonadati; phylum Pseudomonadota; class Gammaproteobacteria; order Pseudomonadales; family Pseudomonadaceae; genus Pseudomonas; species Pseudomonas sp. NY11955. Next base: position 66,432 of record NZ_JBLUPS010000010.1, on the reverse strand, counting down.
TCGGCTCGGCCTGCGCCATGGCCGCGGCGGGCCTTGCTGAAGTGCTCGGGGCCACCCCGCCACAGGTGGAAAACGCGGCGGAAATTGCCCTGGAACACAACCTCGGCCTGACCTGCGACCCGGTTGGCGGGTTGGTGCAGGTGCCGTGCATCGAGCGCAACGCGATTGCCGCGGTAAAAGCCATCAACGCGGTGCAGATGGCCTTGCGCGGTGACGGTGAGCACTTCATTTCCCTCGACCAGGTCATCCGTACCATGCGCGATACCGGGGCCGACATGCACGACAAGTACAAAGAGACCTCGCGCGGTGGCCTGGCGGTCAGCGCCATCGAATGTTGATGGCTTGACCTGATCTCAAGGGCCTCTTCGCGGGCACGCCCGCTCCCACAGGAACCGTGCAATTCGTTCCTGTGGGAGCGGGCGTGCCCGCGAAGAGGCCCTTGAGGTTGATGCAGGTGCAGCACAATCACCCCATGCTTCTTTATGGTGCAAACGACGCCTACCGATCGTCGGGTGTCGTTATCAGCACTAGCGTTGTCGGTGACACTCAAGAGTGTCGTTTCTGGGCAACCTACACTGCGCGTGTCACCAAATTGCTCAGCCGTTACACGCATGGCGCCTAGCACGCCCGTTTGCGAACACCAGGCCAACTCGATCAAAGCACCTGATTTGCCGAACAAAGGCGTCGTTTTCAGGTTTTTTTGGATAGCCGTTCAATTTCAGGCACGGCGTTTGCGTTGAGATTGGCACCAAGCCCTGGCACATGAACCAGGGCAATAACAAGAAATCAGTGCCCGCCTGAGGCACACCCTGCATTTGTGTGAGGAGAAATCGCGATGACGTCGTACACCTCCGGGAACCCAACCCAGAACCGCACAGCACCCCAGTCCATCGGGTTTCTTCTTTTGGACAACTTCACCCTCATTTCCCTGGCATCGGCCGTCGAACCGCTGCGCATGGCCAACCAGCTTTCCGGTCGCGAGCTGTATCGTTGGCATACGCTGACGGTCGATGGTGGCCAGGTGTGGGCCAGTGATGGCCTGCAGATCACCCCGGATGCTGCAATCAACAATGCACCGCCCATCGATACCGTGATTGTCTGCGGTGGGGTTGGTATCCAGCGTTCGGTCACGCGGGAACACGTCACCTGGCTGCAGGCCCAGGCCCGCCAGTCGCGCAGGCTGGGCGCGGTGTGTACCGGCAGCTGGGCGCTGGCCTGCGCCGGCCTGCTCGACGGCTTCGATTGCAGCGTGCACTGGGAATGCCTGGCCGCGATGCAGGAGGCCTTCCCACGGGTGAACATGAGCACCCGCCTGTTCACCCTCGACCGTAACCGCTTCACCAGTTCCGGTGGCACCGCGCCGCTGGACATGATGCTGCACCTGATCAGCCGCGATCATGGTCGCGAGCTGTCGGCGGCGATCTCCGAAATGTTCGTCTACGAGCGTATTCGCAACGAGCAGGATCACCAGCGTGTACCGCTCAAGCACATGCTCGGCACCAACCAGCCGAAGCTGCAGGAAATCGTCGCGCTGATGGAGGCCAACCTCGAAGAGCCGATCGACCTGGACGAACTGGCGGTGTACGTGTCGGTGTCGCGACGCCAGCTCGAGCGGTTGTTCCAGAAGTACCTGCACTGCTCGCCGTCGCGTTACTACCTGAAGCTGCGGCTGATCCGCGCGCGGCAACTGCTCAAGCAGACGCCGATGTCGATCATCGAAGTGGCGTCGGTGTGTGGTTTCGTGTCGACCCCGCACTTCTCCAAGTGCTACCGCGAATACTTCGGCATTCCGCCGCGTGACGAGCGTGTGGGCTCCAACACGGCACAGCAAGTGGCGATGATGCCGATCCCGCAGGCCATGACCCTGTCGCCGCACAGCGGGCCGATGGCGGCGCTGAGCCAGGCACGCAACGAATCGACGTTTGCCAGTGTAAGGCTCTGAAACAGCACCGGCCTCTTCGCGGGCAAGCCCGCTCCCACAAGTACTGCACTGCATCCGAAACGGGTGCAGTACCCTGTGGGAGCGGGCTTGCCCGCGAAGAGGCCGGTGCAGGAAAACCAGTCAGGCGCGCTTGTTGAACTGCGCCAATGCCGGCAACAGTTGCTTGTCGATGGCCTGGCGCACCGCCGGCAAAATCGTCGCACTGCCGGTATACATCTGCTCCACCATCCCCTTCAGTGCCCGTGCGTTGGGCTCGGTCAGCCCACGCACCACCGCCTCGCAGGCCTGCTCGGCACTCGCCCCTGCGGGAATATCGAAACCCCGCGCGCGCAGGTGGCCTGCCAGGTCGTCCTGATCAATCAAATCCGCATGCATCATGGCTGTTGTCCCTTTTATCGCTAAGAGAGTGCTGCTGTGATTTACGACCGATTCTGTGACGGCCGCGACATACCCGCAACAACAGAATGCCGGCATGGCTGCTTTGGCTAAGAACAGGTCGTTTACGGCTAAATCCACTTGGCGGGAACTGCGCACACTCAAGCCATCTACAGCAACCGAGGGTTTGGTCACCCTCACTCATGCACAGTGGATGTTGCTCGCGCTTGGCCCCGGATGCTCACGGCTTTCCGGGGCCATTTTTTTCTTACCGTGCTGCAGGCAGCGATATCACCCGGCCCACGAACTCGGCCGGTGGCAGATCCTGCTGCTGTTCCAGCAACCCTTGCAATAACCCGGCACTCTGCTCACTGAACGGCGCCGCCTTTGGCCCCGCCAGGTCCACATGCAGCAGCATCTGCTCACTGGCCGCCAGCACCTGGTCGAACCCGGCCCGGTGCAGGCTGTGGTAGACATGCAGGCGCTTGCGATCGAAACCGATGATCTGCGTCTGCACCCACACCTCGGTGCCCAGCTTCACTTCATGCAGGTAATTGATGTGCGCTTCCAGGGTGAACAGCGAATTGCCACTTTGCCCTCGGCTGTCGGCATCCAGGCCGATGCGCTCCATCAGCGCATCGGTGGCGTAGCTGAAGATCAGCAGATAGAAGGCATCGCGCAGATGCCCGTTGTAGTCGACCCAGTCCTCCTGGACTGGGGTGCGGTAAGTGATCAATGCGGGCATTGCGTGGTCCTCAGTCGCCGAAAGCCATGCCGTGTTTGGCCTTGCTGGTTTTCACCGCTTCCAGCACGGCCAGCAGCGTGTCATCACGATAGCGCTCCAGCGCGGCGATGCTGCGTTCGCCCAGTTGTTCGGATGTGCCGTCGACCACATCGTCGATCAGCTTGTCGGTCAGCTCCGGTGCCGGCAGGTAGGTCCAGGGCAGCTTCAGCGCCGGGCCGAACTGCGACATGAAGTGGCGCATGCCGGCATCGCCACCGGCCAGGGTGTAGGTGAGGAACGTGCCCATGAACGACCAGCGCAGGCCGGCGCCGAAGCGGATCGCATCGTCGATCTCGCCGGTCGTCGCCACACCATCGTTGACCAGGTGCAGCGCCTCGCGCCACAGTGCTTCGAGCAGGCGGTCGGCGATGAACCCCGGCACTTCCTTGCGCACATGCAGCGGGCGCATGCCGAGGGCGGTGTAGATGGTTCTTGCCGCTTCGATGGCTTCAGGCGAAGTGCGGTTGCCGCCGACGATTTCTACCAGAGGTAGCAAGTAAACCGGGTTGAACGGGTGACCGACCACGCAGCGCTCAGGGTGAGTGGACGATTCGTAGAACTCGCTGGGCAACAAGCCCGAAGTGCTTGAGCCGATGATGGCGTCAGGCTTGGCCGCAGCGCTTATCTTCGCGTGCAGGTCGAGCTTGAGGTCCAACCGCTCTGGTGCGCTTTCCTGGATGAAGTCGGCGTCGCGCACGCACTCGTCGATGGTGCTGACGAACTTAAGGCGGTCTGGTGATGCGCCAGGTGCCAGGCCAGCTTTTTCAAGCGCCGGCCAGGCATTGGCGATACGTTTGCGCAGGGCCTGTTCGGCGCCGGGGGCCGGGTCCCAGGCGACCACGTCCAGGCCATGGGCGAGGGCGCGGGCGACCCAGCCACTGCCGATCACGCCGCTACCCAGGGCGGCGAAGGTCTTGATCTCGGTGATGAAGGGCATATCAGTCTCCTGAAGAAATCAGCGGCGCTTGAGGTTCATTTTTTCCCGGCCTTCTGCCGGGCTGAGTACACGGCCACCCATGCGGGTGATGATCTCGGCAGCGCGTTCCACCAGTTGGCCGTTGCTGGCCAACACGCCGCGGTCCAGGTACAGGTTGTCTTCCAGGCCGACCCGCACGTTGCCGCCCAACAGCACCGCTTGTGCTGCCATTGGCATTTGCATACGGCCGATGCCGAAGCCAGCCCAGGTGACGTTGGCTGGCAGGTTGTCGACCATGGCTTTCATGGTGGTGGTGTCGGCCGGTGCGCCCCACGGGATGCCCAGGCAAAGCTGGAACAGCGGGTCTTCGAGCAGGCCTTCCTTCATCATCTGCTTGGCGAACCACAGGTGGCCGGTGTCGAAGATTTCCAGCTCGGCCTTCACTCCCAGTTCGGTGATGCGCTTGGCCCCGGCGCGCAGTTGTGCGGGGGTTGAAACGTAGATCGAATTACCGTCACCGAAGTTGAGTGTGCCGCAGTCGAGGGTGCAGATTTCTGGTAGCAGGGCTTCGACGTGGGCCAGGCGCTCCAGCGGGCCGATCAGGTCGGTGCCTGGGCCGAACTCCAATGGCGTTTCGCCCGGGCCGATTTCCAGGTCGCCGCCCATGCCGGCGGTGAGGTTGACGATGATGTCCACATCGGCTTCGCGGATGCGTTCCATGACTTCGCGGTACAGCGCCACGTCGCGGCTGAAACGGCCGGTTTGCGGATCGCGGACGTGGCAGTGGACCACGGTGGCGCCGGCCTTGGCGGCTTCGACGGCGGATTCGGCGATCTGCTTGGGGGTGACCGGGACCAGGTGGCTTTTCGAGGCGGTGTCGCCGGCGCCGGTGAGGGCGCAGGTGATGATGACGTCGTGGTTCATGGCGTATTCCTTGTGTGGTCTTCGGGGCCTTATCGCGAGCAAGCTCGCTCCTACAGGGGACCTGATGGCCCCTGGCATGCGTCAAACCTGTAGGAGCGAGCTTGCTCGCGATAGGGCCGGATCAGTTGGCGGTAAGCTTGAGGTTGTCCGCAGCCGGCTTGCCATCGAAGGTGGTCACACCTTCAAGCCAGCGGGCCTTGTCCTCGGGGTGGTCTTTCAGCCACTGGCGGGCCGACTCCAGCGCATCCTTGTGGTCGAGCAGCGGCTGCATCATGCGGCTCTCGTCCTCGGCGCTGAAGTTCAGGTTGGCCAGCAGGCGGTGGGCGTTGGGGCAGCGTTCGGCGTAGTCCGGCGCAGTCACCGTCCATACCGTCGCACGGCCTTCGTCAGGGCCGAGCGCATCCTGGCTGTCACCCAGGTAGGCCATGTCGATGTTCACGTTCATCGGGTGCGGCGCCCAGCCGAAGAACACCACCGCCTCCTTGCGCCGCACGGCGCGGTCGACGGCGGCCAGCATGCCGGCCTCGCTGGACTCGACCAGTTGGAACTTGCCCAGGTCGAACTGGTTCTTGGTGATCATCGCCTTGATCTGGGTGTTGGCGCCGGAGCCCGGTTCGATACCGTAGATCTTGCCGCCCAGCTCTTTCTCGAACTTGTGGATGTCGGCGAAGGTCTTCAAACCCTTGTCGTAAAGGTATTTCGGCACGGCCAGGGTGGCGCGGGCATCTTCCAGGCTTGGCTTGTCCAGCACTTTGACCTGGTTGGCATCGACGAACGGGGTAATGGTCTGGGTCATGATCGGGTTCCAGTAACCCAGGAACATGTCCAGGCGTTTGTCGCGGATGCCGGCGAAGATGATCTGCTGCGAGGCGCTGGTCTGTTTGGTCTGATAGCCCAGGCCATCGAGCAGCACCTGGGCCATGGCGCTGGTGGCGATGACGTCGGTCCAGTTGACCACGCCCAGGCGGACGTTTTTGCAGGCCGCAGGCTCTGCGGCGAAAAGCGGGGAAGTGGCGATGCTACTCAGGGCAAGGGTCAACAGGCTGCGGCGGATCAAGCTGTGCATGGTGGCTCTCCATCGGCAGTGCATATTGTTATGGGTTCCGACCTCTCTGGGCCGTGTGAACACGCTACGCTGCTGGCAGGGTGAAAAATCGCACCCTGGCGACCAACACTTGCACGGAGGCGACCACCTTTGCCGTGGAGCATGCAATGCCGCAAATCATCCATTTCCTGTTGTTGCCCGGCTTTTCGGCCATAGGATTCATCAGTGCCCTGGAGCCCCTGCGGGTGGCCAACCGCTTCAAAGGCCCGTCGTACCGCTGGCAGGTGCTGAGCCTGGACGGCGGCGCGGTGCAGGCCAGCAATGGCATGTCGGTGAACGCCGATGCGGCGCTGGCGGCGGCTGAACCGGGCGGCATCCTGCTGATCGTAGCCGGCTTCGACCCGCTAGCCTGTTATGGGCCGGCGTTGCAGCAGGCGCTACGACGGCTGGACCATGACGGGGTAATTCTGGGCGGCATCGATACCGGCGCGGTGGTGCTGGCCGAGGCCGGCTTGCTCGACGGCCACCGCGCCACTGTGCACTGGGAGGCGCTGGAGGCGTTCAAGGAAAACTACCCGAGCCTGCAGGCGACCCAGGAGTTGTTCGAAATCGACCGGCGGCGCATCACCTGTGCTGGTGGCACGGCATCGATCGACCTGATGCTCGACCTGATTGCACAAGCCCATGGCAGCGAGCTTGCGGTGCAAGTGTCGGAGCAGTTCGTGCTTGGGCGTATCCGTCAGCGACAGGACCACCAGCGCATGCAGATCGCCAGCCGCTATGGCATCAGCAACAAGAAACTGGTGAAGGTGATTGGCGAAATGGAGCGCAACACCGAGCAGCCGCTCAATACTCAGGTGCTGGCCGAAGCGGTGCAGGTAACCCGGCGTCAGTTGGAGCGGCTGTTTCGTTTGCACCTGGACGACACGCCCAGTGGGTTCTATTTGCGGCTGCGGCTAGACAAGGCGCGGCAGTTGTTGCGCCAGACCGACATGAGTGTGCTGGAGGTGGGGGTGGCTTGTGGGTTTGAGTCGGCTTCGTACTTTACCCGGTGCTATCGGGCACGGTACCAGCGTTGCCCGCGGGAGGACAGGTTGGCCAGGGCGGTGTGAGATTTGCCTGCGCCGGCCTCTTCGCGGGCACGCCCGCTCCCACAGGTACCCCACATTCCTCAGGCCTGTGGTAATCCTGTGGGAGCGGGCGTGCCCGCGAAGAGGCCGGTCCTGTATTACTGCTGGCCAATCGACTGCAAATACTCCGAGCGGTCATCACTGCGCTGCGCCACGCAGGTATCCCACGCCGCCTGGAACGCTTTGCTCCCCGGCTTCTCGGCATAGGTCTCGACCTTGCAATCGGCATCGCGCAGTTGCGTCCACAGCTTCTCGGCCGCATCCATACGACCGACCAGCGCGGTGGCCTGGTCGCCTTCATCGGCATATTGATCGCGGATACGCTGGATCAGGTCGTCATACGCCGCTTTCAGCTCACGCTCGGCAGTTTGCTTGTTGAAAGCCGCACACGCGTAGGTCTGCTGGTCGGTCTCGACGTTGTCGCACGGGGTGCTTTCCTCCTCGCCGGCCTGGGCGCCGGATACGACAGCCAGCAGTACCAGCCATGCCAATGATTTCATCCCTTTTCTCCTCAACAGGCTGACGAATCGCAGGGATTCTCGCTCAGCCGAGGGCCAGGCGGTAGCTCCCTGACGAAATGTTCATAAAGCAGCCAGAAAGGTCGTTATCGAGACTGTCTCTCATCGCCAGGCGGCGTGCCAGAGGGCGTGTTGTCGCGCATTGACGCTTTCGGCAAACCCCCTGTCGTTTTTGCATCGGGGCGCCTTTGGGCACAGGCATATGCTGGCCCCAAAGCGCCGGCACAAGGTTTGGCGCCAACTATTCAATAAAAGGGGACAGCCTGATGAGCCCAGCCGAACTTCACGCCGACAGCATCGTCATCGACGGCCTGATCATTGCCAAATGGAACCGCGAGCTGTTCGAGGACATGCGCAAAGGCGGGCTGACTGCGGCCAACTGCACGGTGTCGGTCTGGGAAGGCTTCAAGGCAACCGTCGACCAGATCGCCGCCAGCCAGAAGCTGATTCGCGACAATAGCGACCTGGTAATGCCGGTGCGCACCACCGCCGACATCCGCAAGGCCAAGGAACTGGGCAAGACCGGCATCCTCTTCGGCTTCCAGAACGCCCATGCGTTCGAAGACCAGATTGCCTACGTGGACGTGTTCAAGCAGCTGGGCGTGGGCATCGTGCAGATGTGCTACAACACCCAGAACCTGGTGGGCACCGGCTGCTACGAGCGTGACGGCGGCCTGTCGGGCTTCGGCCGCGAGATCGTGGCGGAAATGAACCGCGTCGGCATCATGTGCGACCTGTCCCACGTCGGCTCCAAAACCTCCGAAGAAGTCATCCTCGAATCGAAAAAACCGGTGTGCTACTCACACTGCCTGCCGTCGGGCCTGAAAGAGCACCCGCGCAACAAGTCGGACGAAGAACTGAAATTCATCGCCGACCACGGCGGCTTCGTTGGCGTGACCATGTTCGCGCCGTTCCTGGCCAAAGGCATCGACTCGACCATCGACGACTACGCCGAAGCCATCGAGTACACCATGAACATCGTCGGTGAAGACGCCATCGGTATCGGTACCGACTTCACCCAGGGCCACGGCCAGGACTTCTTCGAATACCTGACCCACGACAAGGGCTACGCCCGTCGCCTGACCAACTTTGGCAAGATCATCAACCCGCTGGGCATCCGCACCGTGGGCGAATTCCCCAACCTCACCGAAACCTTGCTAAAGCGCGGCCACTCCGAGCGCGTGGTGCGCAAGATCATGGGCGAGAACTGGGTCAACGTCCTCAAGGACGTCTGGGGCGAGTAAGCCGCTCTCCAAGCCTGATAGCCCCTGCCAGCAACGCCGGGGCACCCACATAAAAAATTTTATGGAGTTGAGTTTCCATGGCCAAGATCGCCCCGCAATTGCCAATCGAAGTCGACAGCGAGACCGGTGTCTGGACCAGCGACGCCTTGCCGATGCTGTATGTGCCGCGCCATTTCTTCGTCAACAACCACATCGGCATCGAGGAAGTGCTGGGCGCCGACGCCTACGCCGAGATCCTCTACAAAGCGGGCTACAAGTCTGCCTGGCACTGGTGTGAAAAAGAGGCCGAGTGCCATGGCCTGGAAGGCGTGGCGGTATTCGAGCACTACATGAAGCGCCTGAGCCAGCGGGGCTGGGGCCTGTTCGAAATCCAGGACATCGACCTGGACAAAGGCACCTGCAGCGTCAAGCTCAAGCATTCGGCGTTCGTGTACGTGTATGGCAAGTGTGGCCGCAAGGTCGACTACATGTTCACCGGCTGGTTCGCCGGCGCCATGGACCAGATTCTCGCTGCCCGCGGCAGCAAGATCCGCACCGTGGCCGAACAGGTCTACGGCGGGTCGGAAGAAGGCCACGAAGATGGCCTGTTCGTAACGAAGCCGTTGTAAGCCGGAGATAGCGTCATGGCATTCGAAGCAATGTTCCAGCCGATCCAGATCGGCAAGCTGACCATCCGCAACCGTGTGCTCAGCACCGCGCACGCCGAGGTCTACGCCACTGACGGCGGCATGACGACCGACCGCTACGTGAAGTACTACGAAGAAAAGGCCAAGGGTGGCATCGGCCTGGCGATCTGCGGCGGCTCGTCCGTCGTCGCCATCGACAGCCCGCAGGAGTGGTGGGCTTCGGTCAACCTGTCGACCGACCGCATCATCCCGCACTTCCAGAACCTGGCCGACGCCATGCACAAGCATGGCGCCAAGATCATGATCCAGATTACCCACATGGGCCGCCGCTCGCGCTGGGACGGCTTCAACTGGCCAACCCTGATGTCGCCGTCGGGTATCCGTGAACCGGTGCACCGCGCCACCTGCAAAACCATCGAGGTGGAAGAGATCTGGCGGGTGATCGGCAACTACGCGCAAGCGGCCCGTCGCGCCAAAGAGGGCGGCCTGGACGGTGTGGAACTGTCGGCGGTACACCAGCACATGATCGACCAGTTCTGGAGCCCACGGGTCAACAAGCGTACCGACGAATGGGGCGGCACCTTCGAAGGCCGCATGAAGTTCGGCCTGGAAGTACTGAAAGCCGTGCGCGCCGAAGTCGGTGACGACTTCTGCGTGGGCATGCGTATTTGTGGCGACGAGTTCCACCCCGATGGCCTCAGCCACGAGGACATGAAGCAGATCGCCGCGTACTACGACAGCACCGGCATGCTCGACTTCATTGGCGTGGTCGGCTCGGGTTGCGACACCCACAATACCCTGGCCAACGTCATTCCGAACATGAGCTACCCGCCGGAGCCGTTCCTGCACCTGGCGGCCGGCATCAAGGAAGTGGTCAAGGTTCCGGTGCTGCACGCGCAGAATATCAAGGACCCGAACCAGGCCACGCGAATCCTTGAAGGCGGCTACGTGGACATGGTCGGCATGACCCGTGCGCACATGGCCGACCCGCACCTGATCGCCAAGATCAAGATGGGCCAGATCGACCAGATCAAACAGTGCGTCGGTGCCAACTACTGCATCGACCGCCAGTACCAGGGCCTGGATGTGCTGTGCATCCAGAACGCCGCGACCTCCCGTGAATACATGGGCGTGCCGCACATCATCGAGAAGACCACCGGCGTCAAGCGCAAGGTGGTGGTGGTTGGCGCCGGCCCCGCTGGCATGGAAGCGGCCCGCGTGGCTGCCGAGCGCGGCCACGACGTGACCCTGTTCGAGAAAAAAGACCAGATCGGCGGGCAGATCACCATCGCCGCCAAGGCACCGCAGCGTGACCAGATTGCCGGTATCACCCGCTGGTACCAACTGGAGCTGGCGCGCCTGAAAGTGGACCTGCGCCTGGGTACTGCCGCAGACGTGGCCACCATTCAGGACCTGCGCCCGGACGTGATCGTATTGGCGGTAGGCGGGCATTCGTTCCTGGAGCAGAACGAGCACTGGGGCGCTGCCGAAGGCTTGGTGGTCAGCAGCTGGGATGTGCTCGACGGCAAGGTCGCGCCAGGCAAGAACGTGTTGGTGTACGACACCATCTGCGAATTCACCGGCATGTCGGTGGCCGACTTCATTGCCGACAAGGGCAGCCAGGTCGAGATCGTCACTGACGACATCAAGCCGGGCGTGGCCATGGGCGGCACCACCTTCCCGACCTACTACCGCAGCATGTACCCCAAAGAAGTGATCATGACCGGCGACATGATGCTGGAAAAGGTCTACCGCGAAGGCGACAAGCTGGTAGCGGTGCTGGAGAACGAATACACCGGCGCCAAGGAAGAGCGTGTGGTCGACCAGGTGGTGGTGGAAAACGGCGTGCGCCCTGACGAGCAGCTGTATTACGCGCTGAAGGAAGGTTCGCGCAACAAAGGCCAGATCGACGTGGAGGCGCTGTTCGCCATCAAGCCGCAGCCGATCCTCAGCCAGCCGGGCGAAGGCTACTTGCTGTACCGCATCGGCGACTGCGTGGCCCAGCGCAACGTGCATGCGGCGATCTACGACGCCTTGCGCCTGTGCAAGGACTTCTGATCGCACCGCCTCTCTAGAGGCGGGATTGGCCCCCCTGTAGGAGCGAGCGTAGCTCGCGATGGCGTCAGCCTTGGCAACCGGGTTGTCTGATCGGGCGCTATCGCGAGCTTCGCTCGCTCCTACAGGGGTCCGCGCCGCGCTTGAAAGTGGCGCAAGAATCCAGCTGTTGTGGGAGCCTCCCATGTTGAACACCCTTCTACCCATCCTGCTGTTCGCTGCCCTTGCCCTGGCAGTGCTCGGCGCCCTGCGCCGGGTGCGCATGTGGCGCCGTGGCCGGGCCGCCAAGGTCGACTTGATCGGCGGCCTGCTGGCCATGCCGCGCCGTTACCTGGTGGACCTGCACCACGTGGTCGAGCGCGACAAGTACATGTCCAAGACCCACGTGGCCACCGCCGGCGGCTTCGTGCTGTCGGCCGTGCTGGCGATCCTGGTGCATGGCTTTGGCCTGCAGAGCAAAATCCTTGGCTACGCACTGCTGGTGGCCACGGTGATCATGTTCAGCGGCGCTGTATTCGTCTTCAAACGCCGCCTCAACCCGCCTTCGCGTTTGTCCAAGGGCCCGTGGATGCGCTTGCCGAAGAGCCTGCTGGCATTCGCCGCGAGCTTCTTCATCGCCACCTTGCCGGTCGCCGGCATCCTGCCGGCCAACACCGGTGGCTGGGTGATGGTCGCCGTGCTCGGCCTTGGCGTGCTGTGGGGCGTGTCGGAGCTGTTCTTCGGCATGACCTGGGGCGGCCCGATGAAACACGCCTTCGCTGGTGCCCTGCACTTGGCCTGGCACCGCCGCGCCGAGCGTTTCGGCGGCGGCCGTTCCACCGGCCTCAAGCCGTTGGACCTGGAAGACCCGAACGCACCGCTGGGTGTGGAAAAACCGGCGGACTTCACCTGGAACCAGCTGCTGGGCTTCGATGCCTGCGTGCAGTGCGGTAAATGTGAAGCCATGTGCCCGGCCTTTGCCGCTGGCCAGCCGCTGAACCCGAAAAAACTCATCCAGGACATGGTTATCGGCCTGGCCGGTGGCACCGACGCTCAGTTCGCCGGCAGCCCGTACCCGGGCAAGCCGATCGGCGAACACGGCGGCCACCCACACCAGCCGATCGTCAATGGCCTGGTCGATGCCGAAACACTGTGGTCGTGCACCACCTGTCGTGCCTGCGTCGAGGAGTGCCCGATGATGATCGAGCACGTCGACGCCATCGTCGATATGCGCCGCCACCTCACCCTGGAAAAGGGCGCCACCCCGAACAAGGGCGCCGAGGTGCTGGACAACCTGATTGCCACCGACAACCCTGGCGGCTTCGCACCCGGTGGGCGCATGAACTGGGCCGCTGACCTCAACCTGCAACTGCTGTCGGAGGTGAAAGCCACCGAGGTACTGTTCTGGGTGGGCGATGGTGCCTTCGACATGCGTAACCAGCGCACGCTGCGTTCATTCGTCAAAGTATTGAAGGCCTCGGGCGTGGACTTTGCCGTGCTCGGCCTGGAAGAACGCGACAGTGGCGACGTAGCCCGCCGCCTGGGTGACGAAGCGACCTTCCAGCAACTGGCCAAGCGTAATATCCAGACCCTGGCCAAATACAAGTTCCAGCGCATCGTCACTTGCGACCCGCACAGCTTCCATGTGCTGAAGAATGAGTACGGCGCCTTGGGCGGCGACTATCAGGTGCAGCACCACAGCACCTACATCGCCGAACTGATTGCGGCCAAGAAACTCAACCTTGGCCAGCACAAGGGTGGCAGCGTCACCTATCACGACCCGTGCTACCTGGGCCGCTACAACGGCGAATACGAAGCCCCGCGCGAAGTGCTCAAGGCGCTGGGTATCGAAGTGCGCGAGATGCAGCGCTCGGGCTTCCGTTCCCGTTGCTGCGGCGGTGGTGGCGGTGCGCCGATCACTGACATCCCTGGCAAGCAACGTATCCCCGATATGCGCATGGACGACATCCGCGAGACCGAGGCCGAGCTGGTAGCCGTGGGTTGCCCGCAGTGCACCGCCATGCTCGAAGGCGTGGTCGAACCGCGTCCGCAGATCAAGGACCTGGCCGAGCTGGTGGCCGACGTGCTGATCGAAGAGGACGCGCCTGCTGCCCCAAAGCCGCAAACGGCTAAACGTGAACCTGCGGAGGTGCACTGATGAGCGACATTATCCGCCGCGACCCACGCGCCGAGTGGATCGCCCGTAACCGCCTGCACCCGCTGCATGCGGCGATGCAGACGCAGCAAACCCGCTGGATGGGGCCGAACGGCATCCTGCGCAAGAACCCCCATGCGCTTGCCGCAGGCTTTATCGGCCCGGCCGGCATCAAGCGTATCGACCGCAGCGGCGCCCAGCAGGGCACGGGTGTGGGCGGGCGACGCACGGCGGCGGCCGAGGTCAAGCTGCCATTGCACCAGGTGCCGGCGCCGGCGTTCTACATTGCCGTGGTACCGGACATGGTCGGTGGCCGCCTGAGCAGCCACGACCGCGACCTGCTCGGCCTGGCCCACAGCCTGGCCGGCAGCGACGGCGCAGTGCTGGCGGTGGTGTTCAACGAACACAAGGAAAGCAACTTTTCCACAGCCGGTGTCGACCGCTTGCTGGTTATCGAAGGCGAGGCCTTCGAGGGTTATGCACCCGAGCAGCTGGTGCAGGGCCTGCGGGCTGTGGATAACCAGTTCGCTCCACGCCACTGGCTGCTGCCCGACAGCCGCACCGGTGGTGGTGAGCTGGGCCGGCGCTTGGGCGCAGCGCTGGGTGAGCGCCCGGCAACGCGGGTATGGCAGGTCAAGGACGGTCAGTGCATCGGTCGCGCCGGTGCCGGCCAGCAAGATCTGCAGCGTGCCGTGCCGCGCCTGATTCTGGCAGCGGCCGAGTGCGCCGAACCGGTCAGCGAAACCCGCCACGAAGCGTTACCCGTGGAGTTATCCACAAGCGTGGCACGCAGCCTGCCGCGCATCGAAGACCTCGGCTCGGTGGCCGTCGACCCGGCCACCATTGCCATGGCCGAGGCCGAGTTCATCGTCTCGGGCGGTAACGGCGTCAAGGACTGGGACCTGTACCATCAGGCCACCGCTGCCCTCGGCGCGACCGAAGGCGCCTCGCGGGTGGCGGTGGACGACGGATTCATGCCGCGCAACCGCCAGGTGGGGGCTACCGGTACCTGGGTCACCGCGCGCGTGTACGTGGCTGTGGGTATCTCCGGGGCGATCCAGCACCTGCAGGGTATCGGCGCTTGCGACAAGGTCGTGGCGATCAACATGGACCCGGGCTGCGACATGATCAAACGGGCCGACCTGTCGGTGATTGGCGACAGTTCGGCAATTCTCAAGGCACTGATCGAGGCTGTGGACAACTACCGCAGCGGCGGCCAGCGCGACGCGGCATAAGGGCACGAGCATGAGTACGAAAGTGATCAGCCTGGTTTCCATCGGTGCTCACCCAAGCTCCGGCCGCGCCCGCCGCGCCGAGCAGGATGCCCGCGCTGTGGAACTGGGTTTGCAGCTTGCTGGGGATAACTTGCAGGTGGTACATGCCGGCGACCCACAGGAAGAAGCACTGCGCGCCTACCTGGGCATGGGCCTGGACCATCTGGATGTGCTGGAGCAGCCGGCCGGCGCCGATGTGCTGGGCGTGCTGGGTGAATACTTGCGCGACGCCGGAGCGCAATTGGTGCTGACCGGCAGCCAGGCCGAAACGGGCGAGGGCTCGGGCATGTTGCCGTTCCTGCTGGCGGAAAAACTCGGCTGGCCGTTGATCGTGGGGCTGGCCGAGGTGGAGTCGATCGACAACGGCACCGCCCAGGTATTGCAGGCACTACCGCGTGGTCAGCGGCGTCGGCTGAAAGTACGCCTGCCGTTGCTGGCGACTGTGGATAACGCTGCGCCCAAGCCGCGCCAGAGTGCCTTCGGGCCGGCGCGCCGTGGTGTTCTGGCGGCGCGTAATGTGGCCATCGTCGAAGATGAGCTACTGGGCGAAGCGGAGTTGCAGCCGGCGCGCCCGCGGCCCAAACGATTGAAGGTGATCAAGGCCAAGAGCGGTGCCGACCGGATGAAGGCGGCAACGGCCAAGGCCAGTGGCGGTGGCGGTAAGGTATTGAAGGATGTTTCGCCACAGGAAGGCGCCGAGGCCATCCTCAAGCTGCTGGTGGAAGAGGGCGTCCTGCGTTGAAATCTTACGCGGCCTCCGTATAGGAGCGGCCTTGTGTCGCGATGGGCTGCGCAGCAGCCCCGGCAATCTTGAGCCAGGTTCGAGATTTTGGGTCGCGCTGCGGCCCATCGTGACACAAGACCGCTTCATTCAATACCCAGCATCTAGCGAGCGGTTTTGCCCACCAAATCTGTTTGCCAAGCTGTGGACAAAGTGTTTGCGCAATGCTGTAGCCCTTTAAAATCAATGCCTTCAATGACTTGATCATTTTTTGATCATCCATTCTGTCCCGCTTGCAGCTCTCAGGCGTGGCAATTGCCCACAATCGCTGTTGGCCGGTTTGTGGATAACATGTTCGCCCATCACTGCAGGCCGCAAGTTTACTGGCTTGCAGTGAGTTGATTGATTTTCGATCAATTTCCCTTAAAGAGCGCTAAAGCTGCTGATTCCATGGGCCTTCTGGACTTTTCCACAGCCTTTCATACACCCCGATTGTCTTTCCCACATTATTTGTTGGTGCCTCTGTGGACAATGTGTTTGCAGAGGGCTGGGAGCCTTTAAACATGAGGCCTTTAGAAGGTTGGTTAAAAAACAACCAATGCAGCGCGGATCGGCATTCTTGATGGCTCAACCTTTTTGCACAGACGCAGCGATCACTTCTGTGGATAACCAATGCCGTCCACCTGTTATTTTTGCCAGTTTCCAATGGCGCTCCAGGCGATTAGCGTTGATGCAAATGGCTTGGGAGTGGCGCGTATGAACTTCGTGCACCTGCTGGCGACCGATAGCCTGCGTTCTGTAATGAATGACTCGACTGATGTGCGACGGGCCTATACGGCTTATGGCCTGGCAAACATCCAAGGTGGGCCGATGAGTGCCTTCTGTGGTGAATACAGAGATGCCTTGACGGGCTATTACCACCTGGGGAATGGGTATCGACAGTTCAATCCGGCGATCATGCGTTTCCACGGTCCGGATGGGTGGAGCCCGTTCGGTGATGGCGGTATCAATGCCTATGTTTATTGCACGGGTGATCCGATCAACAAGTCTGACTCCACGGGTCATGTCGGTTGGCTGCCTGTAATAGCTCAGGCGGCTTCGAGTATTTCGACGGCACTCGGAGCAATAAATCGCAGAGCTTCGGCTGTAGTCGAGCAGCGTATTCGAAGGTTCGCGGGACTGCCGGTCGCTCATGAACTTGCGCAAGCTGAGGCAGCGGACATGTTGTTTGGATATGCGTCTGGCATTATGGGCACTGGTGCCAATGTCGCGCGAAACGTCGTTGCCTCTCCAGCCGCTGTAGCCAACACACTCGCAGGGCAGCTTGTATGGATAGGGGCTGCTGGGAGCACCGGAGTTGCAGTTGCTACAAACCTGAATGCTTATCCGGTGTTCCGTTCTTGGACCAAAACTGCCAGAGCCAATGGCATGAACCCTGTGGGCGTGGCGTTTGAAGGCGCTGGGCAGGTGCTTGTGCCGCCCTTTGTGAGAAGGTTCGCAGAACGGTGGTTGGTGCGGACCGCAGAGAGGGTGGTTAGCGGAATCACCCATCTATATGGAGAGTCCGGGAGATCGCTTGCAGGCGGGTACGCTCTTGGCCAAGGGGAGGAGCTAACGAGCGTGGTGGTCGTGCTGCGTAATGGGGTCGAAGTTAGCCGCCCGTGAACCCATCACTACCGTGCCTCGCCCTGTAGGGCGAGGCACGGTAGTCATTTACTGCGCCTTCACTTCCTTCAGATATGGCGCCGGTTCCGCCCCCAGGTTCTCCAGCACGCGTTGGCTGTACCAATCGATGAAGTTCACCACACCAAACTCGTAAGTCTTCGAGTAAGGCCCTGGCTGGTAAGCCGTGGAGTTGATCCCACGCTGGTTCTCTTCCGCCAGGCGACGATCCTGGTCGTTGGTGGCGTCCCACACTTTGCGCATGCGCTCAGGGTCGTAGTCCACACCCTCTACTGCATCCTTGTGCACCAGCCACTTGGTGGTGACCATGGTCTCCTGGGCGCTGATCGGCCACACCGTGAACACGATCATGTGGTCGCCCATGCAGTGGTTCCACGAGTGCGGCAGGTGCAGGATGCGCATCGAGCCCAGGTCCGGGTTCTTGATGCGGCCCATCAGCTTCTGGCAGGCCTGCTTGCCGTCCATGGTCATCGACACCGTTCCCTTGAGCAGCGGCATGCGCACGATGCGGTTACGCAGGCCGTGGCTCTTGTGCAGGTACGGGATCTTCTCGGCTTCCCATGCAGCAGCGGAGGCGGCCACATGGTCCTTGAATTCCTGGCTGGCGCGCGGGTCGTTGGTGTCGTCCCACTCCAGCAGGGTTTGCAGCAGCTCCGGGTGCGAACCGCTGCAGTGGTAGCACTCGCGGTTGTTTTCCAGTACCAGCTTCCAGTTGGCCTTTTCCATCAAGGTGGTTTGCACCGCCACCTTGGTGTTCTCCATGTCGTAGGGTTCCATGTAGTGTTCCAGGGTGGCCAGGAACTCGTCGATGGCGGGCGGGTTTTCCGCCAGGCTGATGAAGATGTAGCCACCGGCGACCTTCACGTTCACAGGCTTGAGGCCGTACTGCTTCATGTCGAAGTCGGCGCCCATTTCAGTGCCGGCGAACAGCAGGCGGCCATCCAGTTCATAGGTCCACTGGTGGTAATGGCACACCAGCTTGGCCACTTTGCCTTTGTCGCTGACGCACAGACGCGAACCGCGATGGCGGCACACGTTGTGGAAGGCGTGCACCTTGCCTTCGGCACCACGCACTACCAGGATCGGGTTGTTGCCGATCTGCAGGGTGATGTAGTTGCCTTTCGCCGGGATTTCGCAAGTCATGCCGGCGATCAGCCATTCCTTCTGGAAGATCTCCTGCATGTCGATCTGGAACAGACGCTCGTCGGTGTAGAAAGGCTGGGGCAGCGAGTAGGTGCGCTCGCGGGTCTGCAGCATCTCGGCGGTGGCCTTGCGTGCAGGTTCCAGTGGATCGCCCAGGCTCAGGGTTGCGGTGACGTCCATCGTGTATTCCTCGGGGCCGTGTGCGGCCGGCAAAAGGTGGCTAATCGTTGTTGTGGTGCCGCAAGGCTGCTTATCAAGAAACAGCGTGTTGTTTTGCCGTGGAGTGTGCGTCCGAAGGCGCCGCGAACCGTATCCATGGGCGACATGGCCGATTTGAATTACGACGCGCCAGCCCTTGTAGCGCGGGGCTGGTCGCGATAAGCACGCCGATGTCGCTGGCAGGAATGTACGCCGTCGCCAGCTTGCGCATTATCCAAGCCATAAAAAGCCCGATAGTCGGCTGCTGGAGATGAACATGTCCGATACCTTCCTTAATCCGGTCACCACCCAGACCTGGGCCAACGGCCGCCACATCGTGCGCTGCGTCAAGGTCATTCAGGAGACCTGGGACGTGCGCACCTTCTGCTTCATGGCCGACCAGCCGATCATGTTCTTCTTCAAGCCAGGGCAGTTCGTCACCCTGGAGCTGGAGATCGAAGGCAAGCCGGTGATGCGTTCCTACACCATTTCCAGTTCGCCGTCGGTGCCCTACAGCTTCTCGATTACCGTCAAGCGTGTGCCGGGTGGCCTGGTATCGAACTTCCTGCACGACACCATGCACGAAGGCGCCGAGCTGCCGGTGCATGGCCCGGTGGGGCTGTTCAACGCCATCGACTTCCCGGCGGGCAAGATCCTGTACCTTTCAGGCGGCGTGGGCATTACCCCGGTGATGTCCATGGCGCGCTGGTTCTACGACACCAATGCCAATGTCGACATGGTGTTCGTGCATAGCGCCCGTTCGCCGAAGGACATCATCTACCACCGCGAGCTGGAGCAGATGGCCTCGCGCATCCCCAACTTCAGCCTGCACATCATTTGCGAGAAGCACGGCCTGGGCGAGCCGTGGGCGGGGTATCGCGGCTACCTGAACCAGCGGCTGATGGAGCTGATCGCGCCGGACTACATGGAGCGCGTGGTGTTCTGCTGCGGCCCTACACCCTACATGACGGCGGTCAAGCGCATGCTCGAAGCGGTCGGCTTCGACATGAAGAACTACCACGAGGAATCGTTCGGCGCGACACCGGCCGAGGCCAAGGCCGATGCGGTGGAGCACGCCGAGCAGGCGGCCGATGCACCGGAGCTGGATGTTTCCGACCTCAACCTGGTGGAGTTCATCGGCAGCGAGAAGAGCATCCGCGTTGCACCTGGCGAGACCGTGCATGCGGCGGCGGCCAAGGTTGGCCTGATGATCCCGAAAGCCTGCGGGATGGGCATTTGCGGCACCTGCAAGGTGCTCAAGCTGGGCGGCGAAGTGGAGATGGAGCACAACGGCGGCATCACCGAAGAGGACGAAGCCGAAGGCTACATCCTGTCGTGCTGCAGCGTGCCGAAAGGGGATGTACGAATCGATTACTGATCCGAGATTGCAGGAGCTGCAGAGCGGCTCCTGCTTTATTGCAGAACTAGCAAATCTATCAGTTTCAGAATACCGGATGGTTAAGTAAGGTTACTAACCGTCTGGACGATTTATATGATGCAACACGCTTCGATGGCCGTGAATATATGCCGTGCGGTGTCGTATGCCCCTTACGGCGTACAGTCCTGCAGTTCTACTTCATCACTTGCATTCAATGGTGAGCGCCAAGATCGTTTCACTGGAAATTATCTGCTCGGCAGCAGAAGAGCATACAGCCCGGCTTTAAGGCGATTCTTGTCAGCCGACCAACTGAGCCCTTTTTCCAAGGGCGGCATCAATGCTTACGTCTACTGCCTGTGCGATCCAGTCAACAGGTGTGATCCAAGTGGCGCGTTCAGCATCCTCTCACTGCTCAAAAGAGTTGTATGGCTAGGCGCGCGGCTCAAAGTTGCCTTTTCGGGGCCTAGCAAGCTAAAGCGGATGGCTGAAATAGCGAAATGGACTGCCGGTGTCGGCGGCGCCATGGCTGCTTATGAAATACCTGGTAGTCAGGCGTTGGTTACTGCTGGAAGTATTGTAAGCGTCGGGTTGAAAGCGGCCTCGGTTAGCAAGGCCCTGAAGAAGCAGGTTGAAAAAGGCCCAGGGCCTTTTTTGATGGATTTATCCAAGGCTAAGTTTTCGCCCTTTGTTGGCCCTGTGGCCAGCAGGTCTTCAAATCCCGTTGAAGCCGCTGTAAAGATCAGGGCCGCAACGCGGCCCTAAGTGCTTCAGGTCAAGTACGGAAGCGTGCCACCAACCCATTCAAATCCACCGCCAGGCGAGACAACTCGGCACTCGCCGCGCTGGTCTGATGTGCCCCGGTAGCACTCTGTACCGACAGGTCATTGATGTTCACCAGGTTGCGGTCTACTTCCCGCGCCACCTGCGCCTGTTCTTCCGCCGCGCTGGCAATCACCAGGTTACGCTCGTTGATCTGCGCCACGGCTCCCGCGATGGTATCCAGCGCCATACCGGCGCCACGGGCAATGTTGAGAGTCGATTCAGCACGTTCGGTGCTGGTGCGCATCGACTCGACAGCTTCCTCCGTACCCCCTTGAATGCTGCCGATCATTCGTTCGATTTCGCTGGTCGATTGCTGGGTGCGATGTGCCAATGCCCGCACTTCGTCCGCCACCACGGCAAAACCACGGCCTGCCTCACCCGCGCGTGCGGCCTCGATGGCGGCGTTCAACGCCAGCAGGTTGGTCTGGTCGGCCAGGCCACGGATCACGTCGAGAACCTTGCCAATGTCGCGCGACTGTTCGGCCAGGTGAGAAATCAATTTGGCAGTGGCTTGCACATCGCCGCTCATGCGCTCGATGGCCCCCACGGTCTCCATCACCAGGTCACGACCGTCGCCGGTGGAGCGGCTGGCTTCACTGGAGGCTTCCGAGGTGCTCACGGCATTGCGCGCCACTTCTTCCACCGCGCTGGTCATTTCGGTAACGGCGGTGGCGGCCTGTTCGATCTCGTTGTTCTGTTGTTGCAGGCCACGGGCGCTTTCGTCGGTGACGGCATTGAGCTCTTCGGCCGCCGAGGCCAACTGGGTGGCGGAGCCGGCAATTTGCTGCAGGGTGTCACGCAGCTTGTCCTGCATGCGGGCCATGGCGCGTAGCAGGCGGGCGGCTTCGTCGGTGCCTTCGGCGCGGATGATGTGGGTCAGGTCACCGTCGGCGACCTGTTCGGCGCTTTTGAGCGCTTCTTCGATCGGCTTGACGATGCTGCGGGTCAGCAGGAAGGCGCAGGCGAACGTCAGCACGGTGGCGGCAACCAGCAGGCCGATCACCAGGGCGAAGGCGGCCGCGTACTGGCTGGCGGCTTTGTCGTTGGTGGCGCGGGTCTGGTCGGTGTTGATACGCACCAAGGTATCCATGACCTTGTTGATCTGCTCGGAGTTGGCCAGCAGGTCGCGGTTCAGCAGGTCGCGCAGCTCATCCAGGCGGTCGGCCTGGCTCAGCGTGCGCATGCGCGACTCCAGCTGGCGGTACTGGTTGAGCAACTGGCCGTACTCGTCGAACGCGGCCTGTTCGTCGGCGGCGCCGATCATCGGCAGGTAAGCCTGGCGTGCGCGGTCGATCTGGCTGTTGCGCTGGTCCAGCAGGTTGAGGGTATCGCGTTGGGTTTCTGGCTCGCGGTTGAGCAACAGGCGGTAGGAAAGGGTGCGCATGCGCAGGTTCAGCGCGGTGATTTCGTCGAGGATTTTGATGCTGGGCACGCTGACTTGCTCGATGGCAACGCCAGCCTGGCGGATGTTGCCCATCTGCACCAGGGAGAAGATACCAAGGCCGAGCATCAGCAGGCCGATGAGCGCGAAGCCGAGCAGCGCGCGCGGGGCGATATTCATGTTGCGTAGGGACATGGCGAGGAGGATCCAGGCAAGGGGAAAGTGCGACAAAACGTGACTTGCCGGGCTATCGGTCGTGACCGGCCAGTCTTGAGTGCGACCGGCAAAAATTGTGAGGTAGCTAACCTTTTCCTGACCGGCGGTTGACCCATGTCGGAACAAGGGGGCGGTTACCCTGTCAATCTGCGGGTTCGACACCTTATGAACCCGATATTTAATGGCGATGGGCGGCACTTTTCTTTATCGTGTGCGCCCCTCGCAACAACCTGAGATAGACCCATGCTGGAAGCATCCCTGAATCAAATCGAGCAACTGGTCAGCGACCTGATGCAGAAAAACGCTCAACTCACCGAGCAGAACACCGCCCTCGGCCAGGAACTGGCCCAGGCCAAGGAAGAGAACGAAACCCTGCAGCTGTCGCTGATGGAGCAGGAAGAGAAGAACGGTGCTACCGCAGCACGCATCCAGGCCCTGGTCGAGCGCGCCAGCGCGGGCGTTGTCGACGCATGAGACTGCAAGAGCAGCCGATCAATGTGGTGTCGATTCTCGGCATCGACTATTCGATCAAGGCGCCCGAAGGCCAGGAAGAAACCTTGGCCCAGGCGGTACGGATGCTCAACACTGCCCTGAACGAGACCAAGCGTCAGTACCCGACCTTGATCGGTGACAAGCTGCTGGTGCTGGCTGCCCTCAACCTGTGCTCCAAGCAGGTCGAACTGCAGAAAGAGCATCAGCAGACCCTTGCGCGTACCCAGGCGCAGATCGACGCCACCGTGGACGCCATCGTCCGGACCATTGCAGAGTCCTGATCGATAGCTTGGGGCGCTTCGCGCCCCTTTCGCGACACAAGCCGCTCTTGTAGGAGCAGCCTTGTGCTGCGAATGGGCTGCACAGCAGCCCCAAAGGCCCAACTCATTGTTCCAGGTCACTGGATTAACTGGATACGCAAGTGTATACACTTCCCGCAAAACAATAATGTGCGGGGAGTAGGGGCATGCGTATCTGGCGTAGAAGCATCCAGTGGCAATTGATCACCAGCATGGGCGCCGCCTTGCTGGCCAGCATCCTGGTCGTGGTCATCATCTTCACCGTGGCGCTCAACCGCCTCACCGAGCGCTACCTGGTCGACACTGCCCTGCCAGCCAGCATCGAAGCCATCCGCAACGACATCGAGCGCATGCTCGGCCAGCCGTTGGTGGCAGCGGCGGACATCGCCGGCAACACACTGCTGCGCGACTGGCTGGCTGCCGGTGAAGATCCCGCCCAGGCAGCGCAATTCAGCGAGTACCTGACCGCCGCCAAACAGCGCAACCAGGCCTTCACTGCCCTGTTCGCCTCGACCGAAACTGGCCACTACTACAACGAGAACGGCTTGGACCGCACCCTCAGCCGCAGCAATCCCAAGGACAAGTGGTTCTACGGCTACATCGACAGCGGCGCCGAGCGGTTGATCAACATCGACATCGATGGTGCCACCGGCGAGCTGGCGCTGTTCATCGACTACCGCGTGGAAAAAGATGGCCAGTTGGTCGGTGTGGCCGGCATGGGCCTGCGCATGACCGAGCTGTCGAAGTTGATCCACGACTTCAGTTTCGGCGAGCACGGCAAAGTGTTTCTGGTGCGTAACGATGGCCTGATCCAGGTGCATCCTGACGCGGCTTTCAGTGGCAAACGCCAACTCACCGAGCAGCTTGGCGCGGACGCCGCCAAGGGCGTCATGAGCGCAGGCGAGGGGCTGCGCAGTAGCCGCTTCAGCCGTGACGGCGAAAGCTACCTGGCACTTGGTTTGCCACTGCGCGACCTCAACTGGACCCTGGTGGCCGAAGTGCCAGAGTCGGAAATCTATGCACAAATGCACCAGGCCGTCTGGTTGACCAGCGTGATCGGTGGCGCCGTGGCCCTGCTGTCCTTGCTGCTGGTAGTGCTGATGGCGCGCGGTCTGGTGCGGCCGATCCGCCGCGTGACTGCCGCATTGGTGCAGATTGGCAGCGGCGCGGGTGACCTCAGCCACCGTCTGGATGATTCGCGCCAGGATGAGCTGGGCGACCTGGCCCGGGGTTTCAACCGCTTCCTCGACAGCCAGCGCAGCCTGATCGGTGAGGTATTGAGCACCTCCGAGCGGCTGCACCGGGCTGTGGAGCAGGTGACCCAGGTGGTGGACAACACGGCCGAGCGTTCCGGGCGGCAGCAGGAAATGACCGAAATGGTCGCCACCGCCGTGCACGAGATGGGCCTGACCGTGCAGGACATCGCCCGCAATGCCGGCGATGCGGCGCAAGCCTCGCAGTCGGCACGGGATGAGGCGTTGCAGGCGCGAGAAGTCGTGCAGCGCTCTATTCGTGGCATCGAGGGCATGTCGGGCGACATCGGCAAGGCCGCCGATGCAGTCACTCAGTTGGCCGATGAAGTGGCCTCGATCGATGAAGTGCTCGCGGTTATCCGCAGCATTTCCGAGCAGACCAATTTGGTGGCGCTGAACGCTGCCATCGAAGCCGCGCGGGCAGGGGAAATGGGGCGCGGTTTTGCTGTGGTGGCCGATGAGGTGCGCACGCTGGCCCGGCGCACACAGCTGTCCACCGACGAAGTGCAGCAGATGATCCAGCGTCTGAAGCAGGGCGCGGGGTCGGCTGTGAGTTCGATGCAGGCGGGGCAGCAGGCGACCGGCAGTGGTGTGGAATCGAGCCAGCGCACCGGGGCATCGCTGGGGGCGATTACCGACCAGGTGGAGCACATCAGCGATATGAACCATCAGGTGGCCACGGCGACGGAAGAGCAGTCGGCGGTGACCGAGGAAATCAACCGGACGGTGCAGGGGATTTCCGACTTGGCGCGGGAGACGGCGGCGGAGGTGCAAGGGTGCCGCGAGGAGTGCCAGGCGTTGCGTGGGCTGGCTGATGATCTGGCGCGGCAGATGGGTGGGTTCAGGCTTTAGAGCGAGGTTGGTTTCTTCGCGGGCAAGCCCGCGAAGAGGCCCTGTCAGGCGCTGATGATGCTACGGATATCCGCTGCTAGCTCACGCACCCGCTCTTCCTCGGTATCCCACGAGCACATGAACCGCGCGCCGCCGCTACCAATGAAGGTATAGAACCGCCATCCCTTGCCCCGCAGTGCTTCGATCGCATGCTCCGGCATCTGCAGGAACACCCCGTTGGCTTCCACCGGGAACATCAGCTCCACACCTGGCAAGTCACTCACCAGCGAGGCCAGCAGCTGCGCGCAATGGTTGGCGTGGTTGCCATGGCGCAGCCAGGCGCCATCTTCCAGCAGCCCGACCCATGGCGCCGACAAGAAGCGCATTTTCGACGCCAGTTGCCCGGCCTGCTTGCAGCGGTAGTCGAAGTCTTCGGCCAGTTGGCGGTTGAAGAACAGGATCGCCTCGCCCACCGCCATGCCGTTCTTGGTGCCGCCAAAGCACAACACATCCACGCCGGCCTTCCAGGTCAGCTCGGCTGGGCTGCAGCCCAGGAACGCGCAGGCATTGGTAAAGCGTGCGCCGTCCATGTGCAGGTTCAGGCCCAGCTCCTTGCAGGTGGCGCTGATCGCCTTCAGCTCGTCGGGGCGGTACACCGTGCCCACTTCAGTGGCCTGGGTAATGGTCACCACGCGGGGCTTGGGGTAGTGGATATCCTGGCGCTTGAGCGCCACGTCGCGGATCGACTGCGGCGTCAGCTTGCCGTTGACGCTGGCCGCCGTCAGCAGCTTGGAGCCGTTGGAGAAGAACTCCGGCGCGCCGCATTCGTCGGTTTCGACGTGGGCGGTCTCGGAGCAGATCACGCTGTGGTAGCTCTGGCACAGCGAGGCCAGGGCCAGGGAGTTGGCCGCGGTGCCGTTGAAGGCGAAGAACACTTCGCAGTCGGTTTCGAACAAGTTGCGGAAGTACTCCGACGCACGTTCGGTCCACTGGTCGTCGCCGTAGGCGCGGTCGTGGCCATGGTTGGCTTTTTCCATCGCCGCCCAGGCTTCGGGGCAGATACCGGAATAGTTGTCGCTGGCGAATTGTTGGCTCTTATCTGTCATGACACTGTCCTGTGAACGACGCAGAACAGCACTCTAAACCATCGATTCAGCAGTTGCCTATACAAGCTGTGCATCATCGGGTTGCTGTGGCGTTTGTGCTGGCCTCTTCGCGGGCACGCCCGCTCCCACAGGGTTTGTACCAGGGCCTTGCAAGGTGTTGGCCCAGACCTGCGGGGGCGCTGTGGGAGCTGGCGTGCCCGCGAAGAAGCCAACACTGCAACGAATGTCGTAAACGCGCCATTGCAAGGCGTGCGCAGGCATCTGACCCGCCCCGACCAGTCATAACATCGCCACAAAGGGCCGCAGTGCCCCACGACAAAAACGATCGCTGCCGGGAGATACACGATGTTCAGCAAGCAAGACCAGATCCAGGGTTACGACGATGCACTGCTGGCGGCGATGAATGCCGAAGAACAGCGCCAGGAAGACCACATCGAGCTGATCGCTTCGGAGAACTACACCTCCAAGCGCGTGATGCAGGCCCAAGGCAGCGGCCTGACCAACAAGTACGCCGAAGGCTACCCAGGCAAGCGCTACTACGGCGGCTGCGAGCATGTGGACAAGGTAGAAGCCCTGGCCATCGAGCGCGCCAAGCAGCTGTTCGGCGCCGACTACGCCAACGTCCAGCCGCACTCCGGCTCGTCGGCCAACGGCGCCGTCTACCTGGCCCTGCTGCAGGCCGGCGACACCATCCTGGGCATGAGCCTGGCCCACGGTGGCCACCTGACCCACGGTGCCAAAGTGTCGTCCTCGGGCAAGCTGTACAACGCGGTGCAGTACGGCATCGACACCAACACCGGCCTGATCGACTACGACGAAGTCGAGCGCCTGGCGGTCGAGCACAAGCCGAAAATGATCGTTGCCGGTTTCTCGGCTTACTCCAAGACCCTCGACTTCCCACGTTTCCGCGCCATCGCCGACAAAGTCGGTGCGCTGCTGTTCGTCGACATGGCCCACGTCGCTGGCCTGGTTGCCGCTGGCCTGTACCCGAACCCGATCCCGTTCGCCGACGTGGTCACCACCACCACTCACAAGACCCTGCGCGGTCCGCGTGGTGGCCTGATCCTGGCCAAGTCCAACGAAGAGATCGAGAAGAAGCTCAACGCCGCCGTATTCCCAGGCGCCCAGGGCGGCCCGCTGATGCACGTCATCGCCGCCAAGGCCGTGTGCTTCAAGGAAGCGCTGGAGCCGGGCTTCAAGGCCTACCAGCAACAAGTGATCGAAAACGCCCAGGCCATGGCCCAGGTGTTCATCGAGCGTGGCTACGACGTGGTTTCCGGTGGCACCGACAACCACCTCTTCCTGGTCAGCCTGATTCGCCAGGGCCTCACCGGTAAAGACGCCGACGCCGCCCTGGGCCGCGCGCACATCACCGTCAACAAGAACGCCGTGCCGAACGACCCGCAGTCGCCGTTCGTCACCTCGGGCCTGCGCATCGGCACCCCGGCCGTCACCACGCGCGGCTTCAAGGTCGCCCAGTGCGTGGCCTTGGCCGGCTGGATCTGCGACATCCTCGACAACCTCGGTGACGCAGACGTCGAAGCCGATGTGGCGAAGAACGTCGCGGCGCTGTGCGCAGATTTCCCTGTTTACCGCTGAGTGGAGTCACACACCATGCAACGTTACTCGGGCTTCGGCCTTTTCAAGCACTCCCTCAGCCACCACGAGAACTGGCAGCGCATGTGGCGCACGCCAACCCCGAAAAAGGTCTACGACGTGGTCATCGTCGGCGGTGGCGGCCATGGCCTGGCCACGGCTTACTACCTGGCCAAGGAGCACGGCATCACCAACGTCGCCGTGATCGAGAAAGGCTACCTGGGCGGCGGCAACACCGCCCGTAACACCACCATCGTGCGTTCCAACTACCTGTGGGACGAGTCGGCGCACCTGTACGAGCACGCCATGAAGCTGTGGGAGGGCCTGTCCCAGGACCTCAACTACAACGTGATGTTCTCCCAGCGCGGCGTCTACAACCTGTGCCACACCCTGCAGGACATGCGTGATTCCGAGCGCCGCGTCAGCGCCAACCGCCTCAACGGCGTGGATGGCGAACTGCTGAACACCGCCCAGGTCGCGGCCGAAATCCCGTACCTGGACTGCTCGAAGAACACCCGCTACCCGATCCTCGGCGCCACCGTACAACGCCGTGGCGGCGTGGCCCGTCACGACGCCGTGGCCTGGGGCTTCGCCCGTGCCGCCGACGCCCTGGGCGTGGACCTGATCCAGCAAACCGAAGTGATCGGTTTCCGCAAGGAAAACGGCGCGGTCATCGGTGTGGAAACCAACAAAGGTTTCATCGGCGCCAAGCGCGTCGGCGTGGTCACCGCCGGTAACTCCGGGCACATGGCCAAACTGGCCGGCTTCCGCCTGCCGCTGGAATCGCACCCGCTGCAAGCGCTGGTATCCGAGCCGATCAAGCCGATCATCGACAGCGTGATCATGTCCAACGCCGTACACGGCTACATCAGCCAGTCCGACAAGGGCGACCTGGTGATCGGCGCCGGTATCGACGGCTGGGTCGGCTACGGCCAGCGCGGTTCGTACCCGGTGATCGAGCACACCCTGCAGGCCATCGTCGAGATGTTCCCCAACCTCTCGCGCGTGCGCATGAACCGCCAGTGGGGCGGCATCGTCGACACCTCGCCGGACGCCTGCCCGATCATCACCAAGACCCCGGTCAAGAACATGTTCTTCAACTGCGGTTGGGGTACTGGCGGCTTCAAGGCGACCCCGGGTTCGGGCAACGTCTTCGCCGCGAGCCTGGCCAAGGGCGAAATGCACCCGTTGGCCGCGCCGTTCTCCATGGACCGTTTCTACAACGGCGCACTGATCGACGAACACGGCGCCGCCGCCGTCGCCCACTAACCGGAGACACCATCATGTTGCATATTTTCTGTCCCCACTGCGGCGAGCTGCGCTCCGAAGAAGAGTTCCACGCCTCTGGCCAGGCGCACATCGCCCGCCCGCTGGACCCCAACGCCTGCTCCGACGAGGAGTGGGGTACCTACATGTTCTACCGTGACAACCCGCGCGGTATTCACCATGAACTGTGGGACCACGTTGCCGGCTGCCGCCAGTATTTCAACGTCACCCGCGACACCGTGACCTACGAAATTCTGGAAACCTACAAGATTGGCGAGAAGCCGCAAGTGACCGCCAACGGTAAAGCGGCGAACGCACCGTCGACCGTCAAAGGCCAAGGGGAAAAAGTATGAGCCAGACCTATCGCCTCGCCAGCGGCGGCCGTATCGACCGCAGCAAGGTCCTGAACTTCACCTTCAACGGCAAGACCTACCAGGGTTATGCCGGTGACAGCCTGGCCGCCGCGTTGCTGGCCAATGGCGTCGACATCGTCGGCCGCAGCTTCAAGTACTCGCGCCCACGCGGCATCATCGCCGCCGGCACCGAAGAGCCGAACGCCATCCTGCAGATCGGCTCCAGCGAAGCCACCCAGATCCCTAACGTGCGTGCTACCCAGCAGGCGCTGTACGCGGGCCTGGTTGCCACCAGCACCAACGGCTGGCCGAACGTCAACAACGACGTCATGGGCATCCTCGGCAAGGTGGGCGGCAGCATGATGCCGCCGGGCTTCTACTACAAAACCTTCATGTACCCGAAATCGTTCTGGATGACTTACGAGAAGTACATCCGTAAAGCGGCTGGCCTTGGCCGTGCACCGCTGCAGAACGACCCGGACAGCTACGACTACATGAACCAGCACTGCGACGTGCTGATCGTCGGTGCCGGCCCTGCTGGCCTGGCCGCCGCACTGGCCGCAGCGCGCAGCGGGGCCCGGGTGATCCTGGCCGACGAGCAGGAAGAGTTCGGCGGTAGCCTGCTCGACACCCGCGAAACCCTCGACGGCAAGCCTGCCGCCGACTGGGTCAACGCCGTGGTCAAAGAGCTGGAAGGCCTGCCGGAAGTGACCCTGCTGCCACGCGCCACGGTCAACGGCTACCACGACCATAACTTCCTGACCATCCACGAGCGCCTCACCGATCACCTCGGCGATCGCGCCCCGATCGGCCAGGTTCGCCACCGCGTGCACCGCGTGCGCGCCAAGCGCGTGGTACTGGCGCCCGGCGCCCACGAGCGCCCGCTGGTGTACGGCAACAACGACGTGCCGGGCAACATGCTGGCCGGTGCCGTGTCCACCTACGTGCGCCGCTACGGCGTGGCCCCAGGTCGCAAGCTGGTGCTGTCGACCAACAACGACCATGCTTACCGCGCTGCGCTGGACTGGCACGACGCCGGCCTGCAAGTGGTGGCCATCGCCGATGCTCGCCACAACCCACGTGGTTCACTGGTTGAAGAAGCCCGTGCCAAAGGCATTCGCATCCTCACTTCCAGTGCCGTGGTCGAAGCCAAAGGCAGCAAGCACGTCACCGGCGCCCGTGTGGCGGCCATCGATGTGCAGGCGCACAAAGTCACCAGCCCAGGCGAAACCCTTGAGTGCGACCTGATCGCGTCCTCGGGCGGTTACAGCCCGATCGTCCACCTGGCCTCGCACTTGGGCGGCCGCCCGGTATGGCGTGACGACATCCTCGGCTTCGTGCCGGGCGATGCGCCGCAGAAGCGCGAATGCGTGGGCGGTATCAACGGCGTCTACGCCCTTGGCGACGTGATTGCCGATGGCTTCGAAGGCGGTGTGCGCGCAGCTACCGAAGCGGGCTTCAAGGCAACCGTTGGCACCCTGCCAAAAACCGTGGCGCGCAAGGAAGAGGCCACCGTGGCACTGTTCCAGGTGCCGCACGACAAAGGTACCAAAGGGCCGAAGCAGTTCGTCGACCAACAGAACGACGTAACCGCCGCCGGTATCGAACTGGCCACCCGTGAAGGCTTCGAGTCGGTCGAGCACGTCAAGCGCTACACCGCGCTGGGCTTTGGTACCGACCAGGGCAAACTGGGCAACATCAACGGCCTGGCCATCGCCGCCCGTTCGATCGGTATCACCATTCCGGAAATGGGCACCACCATGTTCCGCCCCAACTACACGCCGGTCACCTTCGGCGCGGTAGCGGGCCGTCACTGTGGTCACCTGTTCGAGCCCGTGCGCTTCACTGCCCTGCATGCCTGGCACGTGAAGAACGGTGCCGAGTTCGAAGACGTCGGCCAGTGGAAGCGCCCGTGGTACTTCCCGAAAGCCGGTGAAGACATCCATGCCGCCGTGGCCCGTGAATGCAAGGCCGTGCGCGACAGCGTAGGCCTGCTGGACGCCTCGACCCTGGGCAAGATCGACATCCAGGGCCCGGACGCCCGTGAATTCCTCAACCGCATCTACACCAACGCCTGGACCAAGCTCGATGTGGGCAAGGCCCGCTACGGCCTGATGTGCAAGGAAGACGGTATGGTCTTCGACGACGGCGTAACCGCCTGCGTCGGCGACAACCACTTCATCATGACCACCACCACCGGCGGCGCCGCGCGCGTGCTGCAGTGGATGGAGCTGTACCACCAGACCGAGTGGCCGGAACTGAAAGTGTACTTCACCTCGGTCACCGACCACTGGGCCACCATGACCCTGTCCGGCCCCAACAGCCGCAAGCTGCTGAGCGAGCTGACCGACATCGACATGGACAAGGAAGCCTTCCCGTTCATGACCTGGAAGGAAGGCAACGTGGGCGGCGTGCCGGCCCGGGTGTTCCGTATCTCGTTCACCGGCGAGCTGTCGTACGAAGTCAACGTGCAGGCCAACTACGCCATGGGCGTGCTGGAACAGATCATCGAGGCCGGCAAGAAGTACAACCTGACCCCGTACGGCACCGAAACCATGCACGTCCTGCGTGCCGAGAAGGGCTTCATCATCGTGGGCCAGGACACCGATGGTTCGATGAACCCGGACGACCTGAACATGAGCTGGTGCGTGGGCCGCAACAAGCCGTTCTCGTGGATCGGCCTGCGTGGCATGAACCGCGAAGACTGCGTGCGCGAAAACCGCAAGCAGCTGGTAGGCCTGAAGCCGGTCGACCCGACCAAGTGGCTGCCGGAAGGCGCCCAGCTGGTGTTCGACCCGAAACAGCCGATCCCGATGGACATGGTTGGCCACGTTACCTCCAGCTATGCCTCCAACTCCCTGGGCTACTCGTTTGCCATGGGTGTGGTCAAAGGCGGCCTCAAGCGCATGGGCGAGCGCGTGTTCTCGCCGCAGGCCGATGGCAGCGTGATCGAGGCGGAGATCGTGTCTTCGGTGTTCTTCGATCCGAAGGGTGAGCGGCAGAACGTCTAAAGGCCCCCGGTAGCAACCGGTGCCTGAAAGGGGTGAGGTCTCTGTGGGAGCGGGCTTGCCCGCGAAGAGGGCGGTGAATCCACCATCGCATTCGCGGGCAAGCCCGCTCCCACAGGATTAGCGTCTCCGGCAGGCATCGTGGTCGAACCCAGAATTCAAGGCAGGTAAGAAATGAGCGCTATCAACGTCTTCCAGCAAAACCCCGGCGCCGAGGCCAAGGCCCAGTCGCCACTGCACCACGCCGACCTGGCCAGCCTGGTTGGCAAAGGCCGCAAGAACGCAGGCGTGACCCTGCGTGAACGCAAGTTCCTCGGCCACCTCACCCTGCGTGGTGACGGCCACAACCCGGAATTCGCCGCCGGCGTGCACAAGGCCCTGGGCCTGGAGCTGCCCGTGGCGCTGACCGTGGTCGCCAACGACGACATGTCGCTGCAGTGGGTTGGCCCCGACGAGTGGCTGCTGATCGTGCCCGGCGGCCAGGAACTGGCGGTCGAGCAAAAGCTGCGCGCGGCCCTTGAGGGCCAGCACATCCAGGTGGTCAATGTCAGCGGTGGGCAAAGCCTGCTGGAACTGCGCGGCCCCAACGTGCGCGAAGTGCTGATGAAGTCCACCAGCTATGATGTTCACCCGAACAACTTCCCGGTGGGCAAGGCTGTCGGCACCGTGTTCGCCAAGTCGCAACTGGTGATCCGCCGTACCGCCGAAGACACCTGGGAGCTGGTGATTCGCCGCAGCTTCGCCGACTACTGGTGGCTGTGGCTGCAGGACGCTTCGGCCGAGTACGGCCTGAGCATCGAGGCCTAAGGAGAGCTGAACATGAGTCGGGCACCGGATACCTGGATTCTCACCGCCGACTGCCCGAGCATGCTCGGCACCGTCGACGTGGTGACGCGTTACCTCTTCGAGCAGCGCTGCTACGTGACGGAGCATCACTCCTTCGATGACCGGCAGTCAGGGCGCTTCTTCATTCGCGTGGAGTTCCGCGCCCCTGATGGCTTCGACGAGGACGGCTTTCGCGCCGGCCTCGCCGAGCGCAGCGAAGCGTTCGGCATGGCCTTCGAGCTGACCGCCCCGAATCACCGCCCGAAGGTGGTGATCATGGTGTCCAAGGCCGACCACTGCCTGAACGACCTGCTGTATCGCCAGCGCATCGGCCAGTTGGGCATGGACGTGGTCGCGGTGGTGTCCAACCACCCCGACCTCGAACCGCTGGCGCAGTGGCACAAGATTCCCTACTACCACTTTGCCCTCGACCCCAAGGACAAGCCTGGGCAAGAGCGCAAAGTGCTGCAGGTGATCGAGGAGACCGGTGCCGAGCTGGTTATCCTTGCTCGCTACATGCAGGTGTTGTCGCCCGAGCTGTGCCGGCGCCTGGATGGCTGGGCGATCAATATTCACCACTCGTTGTTGCCAGGGTTCAAAGGCGCCAAGCCTTATCACCAGGCGTACAACAAGGGGGTGAAGATGGTCGGGGCCACGGCGCACTACATCAACAACGACCTGGACGAAGGGCCGATCATTGCCCAGGGCGTGGAGGTGGTGGACCACAGCCATTACCCGGAAGACCTCATTGCCAAAGGGCGCGATATCGAATGCCTGACCCTGGCGCGGGCCGTCGGTTATCACATTGAGCGGCGGGTGTTCCTCAACGCCAACCGGACGGTCGTTCTCTAACATCTGTTCCGGCCGCTTCGCGGGCGTGCCCGCGAAGGGCCCGACACTTTTTTTCCTGCCGCTAAAAGGCATCTCCCTGTCGCTTCCAGTCAGCGCACCTCGGCCCATCAGGCCCACAATTCCCTGCATTCCAGAAACACATGCCGCCCACGGATGGCGGCGCGTTCAACCACCGCTGCATAAATACAAATCAAGCGAGGTAAGAGCATGTCTGGCAATCGTGGAGTGGTATATCTCGGCGCCGGCAAGGTCGAGGTGCAGAAGATCGACTACCCGAAAATGCAGGACCCGCGCGGCAAGAAGATCGAGCACGGCGTGATCCTCAAGGTGGTCTCCACCAACATCTGCGGTTCCGACCAGCACATGGTCCGAGGCCGCACCACTGCCCAGGTCGGCCTGGTCCTGGGCCACGAAATCACCGGTGAAATCGTCGAGAAGGGCAGCGACGTCGAGCGCATGCAGATCGGCGACCTGGTGTCGGTGCCGTTCAACGTCGCCTGCGGCCGCTGCCGCTCCTGTAAAGAAATGCACACCGGTGTCTGCCTCACCGTCAACCCGGCTCGCGCGGGTGGCGCCTACGGTTACGTCGATATGGGCGACTGGACCGGTGGCCAAGCCGAGTACGTGCTGGTGCCCTACGCCGACTTCAACCTGCTGAAACTGCCCGAGCGCGACAAGGCCATGGAAAAGATCCGTGACTTGACCTGCTTGTCCGACATTCTGCCAACCGGTTACCACGGCGCCGTGACTGCTGGCGTTGGCCCAGGCAGCACCGTTTACGTCGCGGGCGCTGGCCCGGTAGGCCTGGCCGCTGCTGCCTCGGCGCGCCTGCTGGGCGCTGCCTGCGTCATCGTCGGCGACCTCAACCCGGCCCGCCTGGCGCATGCCAAGTCCCAGGGCTTCGAGGTCGTTGACCTGTCCAAGGACACCCCGCTGCACGAGCAAATCGTCGATATTCTCGGCGAGCCGGAAGTGGACTGCGCCGTCGACGCCGTTGGCTTCGAGGCCCGTGGCCATGGTCACGAAGGTGCCAAGCACGAAGCCCCTGCTACCGTGCTGAACTCGCTGATGCAAGTGACCCGTGTTGCCGGCAGCATCGGTATCCCTGGCCTGTACGTGACCGAAGACCCGGGCGCGGTGGATGCTGCCGCCAAGATCGGCGCGCTGAGCATCCGCTTCGGCCTGGGCTGGGCGAAGTCGCACAGTTTCCACACCGGCCAGACCCCGACCATGAAGTACAACCGCCAGCTGATGCAGGCGATCATGTGGGATCGGATCAATATTGCTGAAGTAGTGGGCGTGCAGGTGATCAACCTGGATCAGGCGCCGGAAGGGTATGGCGAGTTTGATGCGGGCGTGCCGAAGAAGTTTGTGATCGACCCGCACAAGATGTGGGGCGCGGCTTGATCGTGTGATCTAACAGAAAGCCCCTCATATCGAGGGGCTTTTTCCATGGCTGCTTCACTGATCCCTAGGCCTGTATTGGGCCCTGTAGGAGCAGCCTTGTGCTGCGAATGTGCCGGCCAGCCGAAAGTTCATCTCTGGTATCTTTGGCATTGTTGCAACCTTTGTAGCCACCACAGCTTTACGCTAGCAGAGCAGTAAACATTGTCAAACTTCGGGATTGAAGGCGAACCGATCTCTAATGCCCCTTACTCTCGTAACGGCTGTCTGGACGGGCTGTTGCGTGTTTCTCGCTCCCGAGTGAGTCGTTGTGAATGGTTCGCTTAGGGACTTTAACCGCTGCTGTACCGAGCTCAATTGCGACCGAAGATCTTGATCCAGTCGCTGGATTTCAATGCCATGTTTTATAGCGTAGTCTCGATCTTTTTGGGGGAGCGGCTTTATTGTGTTGAACTGATTTTCTTTGCGTTCGCTTCTCGTTTTTATATCTACCAACTCAGAGATGGTCCGCCCTCGTGCATTTGGCGAAGTATAGGCAGGTCCGATTTTTTCGTAATTGTGATCATAAAGTATTCGACTTCGCTGATTATTACGCTCCCTTACGCCTTTGTTGTAGGCCTCAATTCGCGCAAATTTTTTCACCTGTCGGTTAAAGAACTTGTTGCCTATCCACTTGAAGGCGTGGCCGGACGGATCGGCACGGTTGATAGGGTCACCCCCGCAGTACATGTAACTGTGCAGTCCCCCGATGTCGAAGGGGCTGAGTTCGTCAGCAGAGACGAAACGCATCAATACGTTGCTGAACAGTCTATAACCATTACCCAGTATATAGCCCTGTGAAGTCGGATCAAGCCGTTCACCATTAAAGGCTGTCAGGCCAAACCCCGAAATAGACACTGAGTTGTACCCGTATGGCGAGTATGCCTGGGTCCTGCTGGAATTATCGCTCAGCACCGAGCCGTTTCCGTCAGTAGCTAGCAGTCTTGAGGGGTCTGAGGAAACTTGCTCTGCCAGCGGCATTTTCCCGTCGTGAAAGAGAGCTGTCTTGACCTCTTGCGCCACCAAGGTATGCAGTTTTTTGTTCTGATAGAAAAATTTGATATGGTTGTCGGCTGGCATATGCAATCTCGCTTACATAATTTTTTCCTAGGTGCAACGATGATGGAAGAAAGTGCAGCTGACGACTACTGGCAAAAATGCTAGGAAGACGAAATTTGAATATCGGCTGTTCGCTGGGGGCTTTCGAGCTCACAACGTTGTCATAGTTGGTCAAGCACTGCCTCGTCCTCGACAATTGGTTCGGAACAATGCCCAAATTCCTGAGTCCAACCTTTGTTTCCCCGGCCATCCCGGCCCACGAGGTCCCTCCCGATGAAAGCATTCACCCTGGCAACCCTGATGACCCTGGCCGCAAGCCCGGTGTTCGCCTTCAACCTCAGCGATGCCGCCAACGCCGTGTCGGCCATGCAAAACCAGAAGCAGAGCCAGCAAGCCCAGGTGCAGGCACCCGAGGCACAGGCCAATCTGCTCAATACCTTGGGCAGCGAATTGAAGATCACCCCCGAACAGGCCGTAGGTGGGGCGGGTGCAATGCTGGGGTTGGCGCGCAACAACCTGAGCAGCGATGACTATGGGCAACTGACCAAGGCCGTGCCGGGGCTGGACCTGCTGGCCGGGGCCAATGCGCTGGGTGGGTTGAGTGGGTTGGGCGATTTGCTGGGCAAGAACAGCGAGAGCCAGTCGGCGTTGAGCAATGCGCTGGGCAACAATGTGGAGAACCGCAGCGACCTGGACAATGCGTTCAAGGCGCTGGGGATGGATACCGGGATGATTGGGCAGTTTGCGCCGTTGATTCTGCAGTACCTGGGGCAGCAGGGGATTGCTGGGTCGTTGTTGCAGAATTTGGGTAGCTTGTGGACGACGCCGGCGCCGCTGGTTCAGCCGTCCGTCTGAAGGTTTTGCAGCGCCGGTGCGGGCCCTTTTACCGGCCCTCAAGCCTGGCGCTGTACCTGTGGGAGCGGGCATGCCCGCGAACACCGGCGAAGCCGGTGCCATCGGATCGCGTTGCATTCTTCGCGGGCACGCCCGCTCCCACAGGGTAGCGTAGAGCTGCATCAGCTCGACAGATCAGGCCGCTTCGGTGAAGTCCACCAGGCGCACCGGGCGGCGGAAGCCGGCGGTCAGCACTGCCAGGTACGCAAGGCCCAGCGCAAACCAGCACAGGCCAATCACCAGCGTCAGCGCCGACAGGCTGGTCCACAGCCACAAGGTCAGTCCCAACCCCACAAGCGGCACCGCGCCATAGCACAGCAGGCCTTTGCGGTTGCGGTGAGCGCTGTCGTCCATCAGGTGGGTCTTCACCACCGCCAGGTTCACCGCCGAGAACGCCACCAGCGCACCAAAGCTGATCAGCGAAGCGAGGGTAGCCAGGTCGATCACCAAGGCCAGTAGCGAAAACGCCGACACCAGCGCAATGGCGAACACCGGTGTGCCAAAACGCGGCGACAGGTAACCGAAGCTGCGGCGTGGCAGCACGTTGTCACGGCCCATGGTGAACAGGATGCGCGACACCGCCGCCTGCGAAGCCAGCGCCGAACCCAGGCTGCCCGCCACATAAGCGGCAGTGAAGAAGTTGGTGAGGAACTGCCCGCCAGCCTTGAACATCACTTCGTTGGCCGCCGCATCGGCATTGGCGAAGCTGCTGCCTGGCAGCACCAGCTGGCTGACGTAGGCCAGCACGGTGAACAGCAAACCGGCGAACAGGGTAGTGAGGATGATCGCCCGTGGCACGTCGCGGCGTGCGTCGCGGCATTCTTCGGCAAGGGTCGAGACGGCGTCGAAGCCCAGGAACGACAAGCACAGCACCGCAGCGCCGGCCATCAAGTGGCCAAAGCCCGGTTTGCTGCTATCGCCCAACAGCGGCGACAACAGGTCGAGCGGCTGACCAGCCAATGTCTGGCAGGACAGCGCGACGAACACACCGATGAACACGATTTGCGCGCCGACGATCAGGTTGCTGGTCTTGGCCACCGAGTTGATGCCGACCACGTTCAGCACTGTCACCAGGGTGATGCAGGCGAGCACGAAGGCCCAGGCGGGCACGGCGGGGAAGGCGATGTTGAGGAACAGGCCGATCAGCAGGTAGTTGATCATCGGCAGGAACAGGTAGTCGAGCAGCAGCGACCAACCGGCGAGGAAGCCGACGTTGGGCCCGAACGCCATGTTGGTATAGGAGTACGCCGAGCCCGCGACCGGGAAGCGCTTGACCATGAAGCTATAGGACGCGGCGGTGAACAGCATGGCCACCAGGGTGACCAGGTAGGCACCGGCGGTGCGGCCCCCCGTGAGTTCGGTGACGATGCCGTAGGTGGTGAAGATGGTCAGCGGGACCATGTAGACCAGGCCGAAAAACACCAGGGCGGGGAGGCCGAGGACACGGCGAAGCTGGGCGGGGGCGGAGCTGGGTGAGTTGGCCATTGATCGATCCAAGCTTTTTTGTAGTTGTGCTTTGATCGATTTTTATCCACTTAGGTGGGGTGTGACAAAGAAGTAATCCTAATGCTGATTATTAGCCAGGGTTTTAATCGAGCCTCGTCACTGCCTGTTACGGCCGCTTCGCGGGCCTGTGGGAGCGGGCGTGCCCGCGAAGAGGCCCGGGCAGGTGCTGAGAATCTCAGCTCATTTCAGTCCGCAGTTGCTCAATCCGCTGGTCCTTCTCCACCCACAATTGGTTCACCCAGGCCTGCACGGTCTGGCGAAACTCGGGATCGTTCTCGTAATCACCCGCCCACAACGCCGGGTCCAGCTCACGCACCTGAATGTCGATAATCACCCGGCTAATGCTGCCGTTGAGCAACGCCCAGAACCCCGGTGCCTGGTTGCCGGGGTACACGATGGTCACGTCGAGCAAGGCATCCAACTGTTCGCCCAGTGCCGCCAGCACGAACGCCACGCCACCGGCCTTAGGCTTGAGCAGGTAGCGATACGGCGACTGCTGTTCCTGGCGCTTGGCCTCGGTAAAGCGCGTGCCTTCCAGGTAGTTCACCACCGTCACCGGCTGGCGCTTGAATAGCTCACAAGCGGCTTTGGTGATCTCCAGGTCCTTACCCTTGAGCTCGGGGTGCTTTTCCAGAAACGCCTTGCTGTAGCGCTTCATGAACGGGTAATCCAGCCCCCACCAGGCCAGGCCCAGCAGCGGTACCCAGATCAGTTCCTTCTTGAGGAAGAACTTGAAGAACGGTGTACGGCGGTTGAGGCTTTCGATCAGCGCCGGGATGTCGACCCAGGTCTGGTGGTTGCTTACAGCCAGGTAGGAAGTGTCTTTGCGCAGGTTCTCGACGCCGCGAATGTCCCATTGCGTAGGGATGCACAGGGCGAAAATGGCCTTGTCGATTTCCGACCAGGTTTCGGCCACCCACATTACCGCCCAAGAGGCGTAGTCGCGCCCGCGGCCCGGCAGTATCAGTTTGAGCAGGGCGAAGACCAGCAGCGGGCAGATCAACACCACAGTATTGAGTAGCAGCAGGGTGGTAGTGAGAATGCCGGTCAGCAGGCGACGCATAAAGAGACTCTTGTTGTGGGAAATAAACGGTTGGCAATGATAAGCAGCGCCGTGGCCTACGCCAAATGTCCAATGCCCAGCGGCGGGGACAAATGTTTCACATTATGTTGGTTAGGCTTGTTACAGCGAACCTATCCTGCCAGTGCAGTCTAAGCACTGACACTTCTCAAGGAAGCCTACCTGTGAAACCTCTGCTTGCCCTGTTGTCGTTGTTGGCGCTGCCGGTAATGGCCGCCGAGCCCACGATCTACGGCCGTTACGAAAACATCACCCTGCCTGAGCTGGGCGAAACCCTGAAAGCCAAAATGGATACCGGTGCCTTCACCGCTTCGCTGTCGGCCAAGGATATCGAGCTGTTCACCCGTGATGGCGAGGAATG
The DNA here is from genome assembly GCF_048068035.1 of Pseudomonas sp. NY11955. Lineage (NCBI taxonomy): Bacteria > Pseudomonadati > Pseudomonadota > Gammaproteobacteria > Pseudomonadales > Pseudomonadaceae > Pseudomonas > Pseudomonas sp. NY11955. Next base: position 25,698 of record NZ_JBLUPS010000010.1, on the reverse strand, counting down.
GGTACGCTTCCGCCTGGCGACCAAGGATTCGGACGGCAAGGTGTACGAGCACAAGGTCTCGCGCATCAGCAAGATCAAGGGCCGTGCCGATGAAGAGGAAGAGGGCGATGCGCCGGAAATCTCCAAGCGCCCGGTGGTGGACCTGGAGCTGTGCCTGGGTGATGTGAAGCGCACCGTGGAAGTGAATCTGGTGGACCGCAGCAGCTTCAACTACCCGCTGCTGGTGGGTTCCAAGGCATTGCGCGAGTTCAAGGCCGCGGTCAACCCGGCGAAGAAGTTTACGGCTGGCAAGCCTGACTGCTGATTCAAACCGCCTGTTCTGGCCCTTTCGCGGGCACGCCCGCTCCCACAGAGCATTCAGCGAACCGGTGGGAGCGGGCGTGCCCGCGAAGAGGCCCTTCAGGCTGCCGGTGCAGTCGCCACCATCGACGGCCGCTTGGCCACCTCGGCATACCAGGCCGCCAACCCAGGCTGGCGCTCACGCCAGCCGAACTCGGGCTGGCGCAAATCCAGATACCCCAGCGCACAGGCCACGCCAATCGCCGCCAGGTCGAACCCGGACATCAGCTCGGGCAAGTGCTCCTGCTCCAGGTTGGCCAGGCTACGGCGGATCTTGTCGCCCTGGGCCTGCAGCCAGCCATCCCAGCGTTTTTCCTCGGGCCGCAGGAAGCTTTCATAGCGCGACGACACCGCCGCATCCATGATTGCATCGGCCTGCGACACCAGCGTCATGCGCCGCCAGCGCGCCGAACCTTCGCGTGGCAGCAGCGGCAGGCCGACGTGCTGCAGGTCGAGGTACTCGCAGATCACCCGGCTGTCGTGCAGCACGGTGCCGTCGTCCAGGCGCAGGGCCGGGATCTTGCCGATCGGGTTGTCCTGGTTGAGCTGCGGGTCGCCGCTCACCGGGCTGATGTTCACCGGCTGCAGTTGCACCCGTTCGAGCTGCCCGGTTTCGTGCAATACCACCATGACCTTGCGCACGAAGGGCGACAACGGCGAGTGGAACAGGGTCATCGTACTCATGCGTCAGTTGCCCTGCAGGCTGGGTGGCAGGCACACGCCGGTGCCGCCAATGCCGCAGTAGCCTTGCGGATTCTTGGCCAGGTACTGCTGGTGGTAAGCCTCGGCGAAGTACACGGTGGGCGCCTGGTCGATTTCGGTGGTGATCTCGCCGAAGCCGGCCTTGCTCAGTTCGGCCTGGAAAGCATCGCGGCTGGCCTTGGCCTGCTCCAGCTGTTCCGGGCTGGTGCAGTAGATGGCCGAGCGGTACTGAGTGCCGATGTCGTTGCCCTGACGCATGCCCTGGGTCGGGTTGTGCAGCTCCCAGAACATCGCCAGCAGCTCACGGTAGCTGACCTTGTCCTTGTCGAACACCACCAGTACCACTTCGGTGTGGCCGGTCAGGCCCGAGCAGACTTCTTCGTAGGTAGGGTGCGGGGTGAAGCCGCCGGCGTAGCCGACCACGGTGCTGACCACGCCTTCGCGCTGCCAGAAGCGGCGTTCGGCGCCCCAGAAGCAACCCAGGCCGAAGATGGCGAAATCGATGGCGCCTTCGAAGAACGGGCCGAGCAGTGGGGTGCCTTCGAACACGTAGTGGAACTCGGGCAGGCTCATTGGCGTTTCGCGGCCAGGCAGGGCCTGTTCCGCAGTTGGCATGACGTTTTTGTTCACCAGGATTTCCGAACGCAGGACCATGGCCGTTCCTCTGTGTTTGTCAGTTGGATAGGTGTTGGGGCATTCGCAGCACAAGGCTGCTCCTACAGGTGTAGGAGCAGCCTTGTGCTGCGAAAGGGCCCGAATGGCCTCTATAGTGCCCGAGGTTTAAGCTGCTGTCAGGCCACCGGGCCACGCGGATAGCGCTTCAGCCGCTCAGCCAGCTCGCGCCCGGGAATTGGCCGGTCGAACAGGTAACCCTGGCCCACGTCGCAGCGATGCCGACGCAGAAACGCCAACTGCTCCGGCGTCTCGATCCCTTCGGCCACCACCTTCAGCTTCAGGTTGTGGGCCATGGCCACCACCGCCGAGGTGATTTCCATGTCGTCCTGGTTGTCGGGGATTTCGTTGATGAAGCTGCGGTCGATCTTGAGGATGTCGATCGGAAACTTCTTCAGGTAGCTCAGCGACGAATAACCGGTACCGAAATCGTCCATGGCCAGGGTCAGGCCAAGGGCTTTCAACTCGTCCAGCTGGCGATGGGTGTCTTCGCTGGCTTCCAGCAGCAGGCCTTCGGTCAGCTCCAGTTCCAGCAGGTGCGGGGGCAGCGCTTCTTCCTTGAGGATGGTGTTGATCGACGCCACCAGGTCCGGGTCGGAGAACTGTTTGGGCGACAGGTTGATGGCCACATGCAGGTTGCCCATGCCGGCCTCGCGCAGTTGCTGGCTCATGCGGCACGACTGGCGCACCACCCATTTGCCGATGGGGATGATCAGGCCGGTTTCTTCCGCCACGCTGATGAACTGGTCCGGGCGAATCATGCCGCGTTCGGGGTGGTTCCAACGCAGCAGCGCCTCCAGGCCCAGCAGGCGACCACTGCGCAGGCACAGCTTGGGCTGGTAGAACACCTCCAGCTCGTTCTGGGTCAGGGCGCGGCGCAAGTTGTTCTCGACGAACAGCTTGTAGCTGGCTTCGGCATTGAGCACTTCGGTGAACACTTGCACCTGGTGTTTGCCGTTGGCCTTGGCCTTGTGCAGGGCCAGGCCGGCGTTCTTCATCAGGCTGGCCGGGTCAGCGCCGTGCAGCGGTGCGCAGGCCAGGCCTACCGAGGCGGTGACGTTGATCAGCTGGTTGTCGACGAACATCGGCTTGTCGAGGGTGCCCAGCAACTGCTGGGCAACGCCCTGGCCATCTTCCAGGCTGGTGACGTCGAGCAGCACGGCGAACTCGTTACTGGCAAAGCGCGCCAGGATGCCACCGGCGTGCAGGCTGTTGCGCAGGCGACGGGCCAGGCTGATCAGCAGCTTGTCGCCAGTCTGGTGGCCAAGGCTGTCGTTGATGCGCTTGAAGTTGTCGATGTCCACCAGCAGCAGGCACATCGCGCTTTCGCCATCGCGGGCAAAGCGTTCGTCCAGGCTGCGGATGAACGCCGGGCGGTTGCCCAGGTTGGTCAGGTTGTCGGTGTAGGCCAGGCGTTCGATGCGCTGCTGGGCCAGCTTGGTCTGGGTGACGTCTTCGTAGATGCCGATGTAATGGGTCAGCTCACGGTTGTCACCGTACACCTTGGAGATCGACAACTGCCCCCAGTAAGGCTCCAGGTTTTTGCGCCGGCTCTTGAATTCGCCCTGCCAGCTGTTGCCCATGGCCAGGCTCGACGGCGAGTCGAACAGCAGTTCGCTGAGGTTCTCCAACGCCGGTAGTTCACCCAGATGGCGGCCCTGCACTTCCTCGGTGCTGTACTGGGTGATGGCGGTGAAGCTTGGGTTGACGTACTCCACCCGGCCATCGCGGTTGACCAGCAGGAAGGCGCTGGCGCTCTGCTCGACCGCACGCTGGAACAGGTGCAAGGCGTTGGCGGCAGCGCGACGGTTGTGGTTGGTGATGACCTGGGCGAACTGGTCGGCCAGCTCGCCGGCAAAGGCAATTTCGTCCGACTGCCAGGCCCGTGGCTGGCCGGTCTGCTCCAGGCACAGCACGCCGATTACCTGGCCATCGACGCGGATACTGGCGTCGAGCATGGCCTTGTTCTCCGGGCGCATGCTTTGCGCCAGGGCGCGGGTGCGCGGGTCGTGGCCGGCGTTGTGAGCGTCGATGGCGCGGCTGGCGTGCAGTGCGTCGAGGTAGTCGGGGAAGCGGCTGGCATCGATGGCTTCGGGCTGGCGGTGCTCCTGCGCATCGCGGTACCAGGCGATGATCGGTTCCAGGCGTTGGTCTTCCAGGTGCCAGATACTGGCGCTGTCGACCTTGTAGATTTCGCAGGCGCTCTGGGTAATCAGCTGAGCCGCTTCCAGCAGCGAGTTGCCCGCGCTGTAGCGCTGGCGGGCCAGGCGCAGGATAAGGTCCTGCTGGCCGCGCACGCGTTCAAGGTGCTCCAGCTGCTCTTGCTGGGCGCGCTGGTTCAGTTGCAGGGCCAGTTGTAGGCGGTTATTGCGCGATTCCAGGTCGCTGGCGCCGGGTTCGCCGCTGTCGTCCTGCTGGTCGTCGAGCACGCTCAGGTAGCCGCGCAATAGCTGGCGGTTGTGCTGCTTGTAGGCCTCGCCCGCTTCCAACAGGCGCAGCGAGGCGCTTGGCGTGTGCAGGGTATAGCGCACACGGTAGTAACCGCGCTGGGCCAGTTGCAGTTGGATCTCGTCGTGCAGCCGATAGCGTGCTTCGGGCTCCATCAAGCTGGCGTAGGGTGCGTCTACCAGGGCGCACAGGTCGCCGGCTTGCAGGCCGAACTGGCGCTCGCAGGCCGGGTCCAGGTAGAGCATGGCCCAGGTGGCTTCGTTGAGCCTTTCGAAACGCAGCATGCCGAGCCGCGAGGGCACGGGTAACTGCGTCACGACCTCGGCCGCCACACGGCTGGCGGCATCGGGTTGGCTTTTCATCGAAGACTCGCTTGAAGAGGGAACGCGGCCTTGTGGCGGCGGCGGATCTGGCAAGGTTGCATCATGTCCCGAGGGCTGGCAAGCGGCCATGTGCGATGCTGTGGACGGGTTATCGGCTGTTTGGTCGGGAATATTAGTTCGCCTTGAGATTTTTGGCGTCTGGGAGATCGAGCGCCGCCCGCGCGGCGCATCGCGAGCGAAGCTCGCTCCTACATTTGTTTCGGGCCAGTATCGCCTGTGGCAGGCGCGCGCGACCGCCTTGTTTGTACGACGCGATATCGCGCCATGCGCAAAGGGGGCGCGCGCGACCTTCACAGGAATAATTGGCCCGAAACAAATGTAGGAGCGAGCTTCGCTCGCGATGCGCCGCGCGGGCGGCGCTCGATCCCGCAGGCGCCACAACCCAATCGGCGGACAAAAAAAAGCCCCGCCAATCGACGGGGTTGAGGTACGAGCGTGGCAGCTCGAAAAGGGTACTGCCCCTCGCCAGGAGGGGCAGTGTGCAGCTTTACAGCAGCATGGTGCGGATATCGCCCAGCACGTCGCCCAGGCGCTTGGTGAAGCGCGCGGCGGCAGCGCCGTTGATCACACGGTGATCGTAGGACAGCGACAGCGGCAGCATCAGCTTCGGCTGGAAGGCCTTGCCATCCCAGACCGGCTGCATGGTCGCCTTGGAGACGCCCAGGATAGCCACTTCCGGCGCGTTGACGATCGGCGTGAAGCCGGTGCCGCCAATGTGGCCGAGGCTGGAGATGGTGAAGCAAGCGCCTTGCATCTCGTCGGCCGACAGCTTCTTGGTGCGGGCTTTTTCAGCCAGCGCAGCGGCTTCGGCAGCCAGTTGCAGCAGGCTCTTCTGGTCGACGTTCTTGATCACAGGGACCAGCAGGCCATCCGGGGTGTCCACGGCGAAGCCGATGTGCACGTACTTCTTGCGGATGATGGCCTTGCCGCTTGGTGCCAGCGAGCTGTTGAAGTCTGGCAGTTCCTTGAGCAGGAAGGCGCAGGCCTTGAGCAGCAGCGGCAGCACGGTCAGCTTCACGCCAGCTTTCTCGGCCACGGCCTTCTGCGCAACGCGGAAGGCTTCCAGCTCGGTGATGTCGGCGGAGTCGAACTGGGTCACGTGCGGCACGTTCAGCCAGCTGCGGTGCAGGTTGGCGGCACCGACCTGCATCAGGCGGGTCAGGGCCACTTCTTCCACTTCACCGAACTTGCTGAAGTCCACGGCAGGGATCGGCGGGATGCCGGCACCACCGGTCGCACCGGCGGCTGCCGGGGCGGCCGATGCTTTCTGCATCATCGCCTTGACGTAGACCTGCACGTCTTCTTTCAGGATGCGACCGTGCGGGCCGGTTGCCGCGACAGCGCCCAGGTCGACACCGAATTCACGGGCCAGCTGACGAACAGCCGGGCCTGCGTGAACCTTGGCGTTGCTGCCTGCGGCCGGTGCGGTAGCAACCGGTGCAGGGGCAGCAGCCGGGGCCGCAGCGGCAGGGGCGGCGGCCGGAGCCGCCTCAGCCTTGGCTGGGGCAGCAGCAGCGGCAGGTGCCGGAGCGGCAGCAGGGGCTGCGCCAGCGACCTTGAGCTTGAAGATCAGGTCGCCAGTGCCGACTTCGTCTTCCAGCTTGCACAGGACTTCTTCGACCACGCCGGCAGCCGGCGATGGGATTTCCATGGAGGCCTTGTCGGACTCCAGGGTAATCAGCGACTGGTCGGCTTCGACGGTGTCGCCGACCTTGACCAGCACTTCGATGATCTTGGCTTTGCCCGACGAGCCGATATCCGGCACGTGGATGTCCTGCATGCTGGCGGCAGCCGGGGCTGCGGCGGGAGCAGGGGCGGCTTCGGCGGCAGGCGCTGGAGCAGCAGCCGCAGCTGGCGCAGCGGCAGCGGCCGGAGCCTCAGGGGCCGCAGCAGCGGCGCCCTCGGCTTCCAGGACCAGCAGTTCGTCGCCTTCTTTCAGGCGGTCGCCCAGCTTGACCTTCAGTTCCTTGATGACGCCGGCCTTGGGGGCCGGGATTTCCATGGAGGCCTTGTCGGACTCCAGGGTCAGCAGGCTCTGGTCAGCCTCGATACGGTCACCGACCTTGACGAACAGCTCGATGATTTCACCTTCACCGCTGCCGATGTCAGGTACGCGAATGAGTTCGCTCACTTAAAAATACTCCTCAGCAGTCCAGTGGGTTGCGCTTGTCCGGGTCGATGCCGAACTTGACGATAGCGTCTGCAACAACCTTTGGTTCGATCTCGCCACGGTCAGCCAGGGCTTCCAGGGCAGCCAGCACCACGAAGTGGCGGTCGACTTCGAAGAAGTGACGCAGCTTCTTGCGGCTGTCGCTGCGACCGTAACCGTCGGTACCCAGGACTTTGAACTCTTTGCTTGGTACCCACTGGCGAATCTGCTCGGCGAACAGCTTCATGTAGTCGGTAGAGGCAATGACTGGGCCTTTGCGGCCGGCCAGGCATTCTTCGACGTAAGTCTGCTGTGGCTTCTGGCCAGGCTTCAGGCGGTTGGCGCGTTCCACGGCCAGGCCGTCGCGACGCAGTTCGTTGAAGCTGGTGACGCTCCACACGTCGGCACCGACGTTGAACTCTTCACGCAGGATCTTCGCCGCTTCGCGGACTTCGCGCAGGATGGTGCCGGAGCCCATCAGCTGTACGTGGTGCGCGGCTTCGCGGGTGTCTTCTTCGAGCAGGTACATACCCTTGATGATGCCTTCCTCGACACCGGCCGGCATGGCTGGCTGCTGGTAGGATTCGTTCATCACGGTGATGTAGTAGAAGATGTCCTGTTGCTCTTCGGTCATCTTCTTCATGCCGTCCTGGATGATCACCGCCAGCTCGTAGCCGTAGGTTGGATCGTAGGTGCGGCAGTTCGGGATGGTGCCCGCCATCATGTGGCTGTGGCCGTCTTCGTGCTGCAGGCCTTCACCGTTGAGGGTGGTGCGGCCGGCGGTACCGCCGATCAGGAAGCCACGGGTACGGCTGTCGCCAGCGGCCCAGGCCAGGTCGCCGATACGCTGGAAGCCGAACATCGAGTAGAAGATGTAGAACGGCAGCATCGGCTGGTTGTGGCAGCTGTACGAGGTACCGGCAGCGATGAACGACGACATGGCGCCGGCTTCGTTGATGCCTTCCTCGAGGATCTGGCCCTTCTTGTCTTCGCGGTAGAACATCACCTGGTCTTTATCGACTGGCTCGTAGAGCTGGCCGACCGACGAGTAGATGCCCAGCTGGCGGAACATGCCTTCCATACCGAAGGTACGAGCTTCGTCCGGGATGATCGGAACGATGCGCTGGCCGATGTCCTTGTCCTTGACCAGCTGCGCCAGGATGCGCACGAAGGCCATGGTGGTGGAGATTTCGCGGTCGCCCGAGCCGTCCAGGATCGCTTTCAGCGTTTCCAGAGGCGGGGTCGGCACGCTGAAGCTCTTGGCACGGCGCTGTGGCACGAAGCCACCCAGGGCGGCGCGGCGCTCGGCCAGGTATTTGGCTTCGGCAGAACCTTCTTCCGGCTTGAAGAACGGCAGGTTTTCGAGGTCGGCATCCTTGACCGGGATGTCGAAGCGGTCACGGAAGTGACGCAGGCTGTCGACGTCGACCTTCTTGGTGTTGTGCGCGGTGTTCTTGGCTTCGCCAGCACCGGTGCCGTAACCCTTGATGGTCTTGGCCAGGATGACGGTTGGCTGCTCTTTGTGGTTCACAGCCTGGTGGTAGGCCGCGTAGACCTTGTACGGGTCGTGGCCGCCACGGTTGAGCTTCCAGATCTCTTCGTCGGACAGGTCTTCGACCATGGCCTTGAGCTCTGGGGTGTTGAAGAAGTTCTCACGAACGTACGCGCCGTCTTTGGCTTTGTAGTTCTGGTACTCGCCGTCGATGACTTCGTCCATGCGGCGCTGCAGGGCACCGTTGGTGTCCTTGGCCAGCAGTGGGTCCCAGAAACGGCCCCAGACGACTTTGTTGACGTTCCAGCCACCGCCACGGAACACGCCTTCGAGTTCCTGGATGATCTTGCCGTTGCCGCGAACCGGGCCGTCGAGGCGCTGCAGGTTGCAGTTGATGACGAAGATCAGGTTGTCCAGCTTCTCGCGGCCGGCCAGGGCGATTGCGCCCAGGGATTCCGGCTCGTCGCACTCGCCGTCGCCCATGAAGCACCAGACCTTCTGCTTGCCGGCCGGGATGAAGCCACGGGCTTCCAGGTACTTCATGAAGCGTGCCTGGTAGATGGCCTGGATCGGGCCCAGACCCATCGATACGGTCGGGAACTGCCAGAAGTCAGGCATCAGCCATGGGTGCGGGTACGAAGACAGGCCGTTGCCGTCCACTTCCTGACGGAAGTTGTTCATCTGGTCTTCGTTGATGCGGCCTTCCATGAAGGCACGGGCGTAAACGCCTGGCGAAGCGTGGCCCTGGAAGAAGATCAGGTCGCCGCCGTGTTCTTCGGTCGGGGCCTGGAAGAAGTAGTTGAAGCCGATGTCGTACAGGGTGGCACTGGAGGCGAAGCTGGAGATGTGTCCGCCCAGGTCCGAGTCTTTCAGGTTGGTGCGCATGACCATGGCCAAGGCGTTCCAACGCACCATCGAGCGAATGCGGCGTTCCATGAACAGGTCGCCAGGCATGCGTGCTTCGTGGGTGACAGGGATGGTGTTGCGGTATGGCGTGGTGATCGCATACGGCAGCTGGGAGCCACTACGGGTGGCCAGCTCGCCCATACGGGTCATCAGGTAATGAGCGCGGTCTTCGCCTTCTTTGTCGAGGACCGACTCCAGGGCATCCAGCCATTCCTGGGTTTCGATTGGATCGAGGTCTTGCATGGCTTGCTCCAGGGCGGAAAGGCAACCAGAATCGATTGCCTGAGATTGCGACTGGCCTTATGGGCAGACGTCGTGAATTCTTGGATTACCGGGGTGTCTTCCGGCGCGTTGTAGTTTTACTACATTTGCGTTCGCATTTCATGCTTTTGCACGACACGAGTAGTAGTAAAACTACATTTGTGCGACGTTTGGTCGCACCTTGGCTTGTGAGGAAAAACGTTCATGTTGGTTGGCATTGTGTCGCGAACGGGTGGTTCTTGATGTTTGTTGCCAATTTTCCGTTTTTTTCAGCTATTTCCAACTTTTGTACGACAGTCCAACCGTGGTCCGGCTTCCCCTTGGCCGCTTTTTCCCCTCTATTTCACGCCGATCAAGGATAGACCATGCGCCTACCTTTGCCCTCCGATCTGCCCGCCAGCTTGCAGCCGCTGGTCACTCGCAACCAGCAGTTCATCAGCGATGCGGTGGCTGCCCACCCCGAGCTTGACCTGAACGCCTGGAGCCCAGCCCATCGCCAACAGTTCGATCAGGTTGCCGCCGCCAGTGATTTCGTCCTGGGTGTGGCCCAGCGTGACCCGGCCATGCTGTTCGCCTTGCTGGCCAGTGGCGAGCTGGACCGGCGTTACGCTCCGGGCGAGCTGCGTGGGCAAATTGCCGAGGCTGCCCAGGCGGCGCAGAGCGAGGACGAACTGGCGCGCAATCTGCGCCGGGCACGCAACCGTCAGCAGCTACGCATCATCTGGCGCGACATCACCCGCCAAGCCGAGCTGGGCGAAACCTGCCGCGACCTGTCGGACCTGGCCGATGCCGCCATCGACGAAGCCTACCAATGGCTGTACCCGCGTCATTGCCAGCAGTTCGGCACGCCCATCGGCAACCGCAGTGGCCAGCCGCAGCACATGGTGGTGCTGGGCATGGGCAAGCTGGGGGCGGTGGAGCTGAACCTGTCGTCGGACATCGACCTTATCTTCGGCTTCCCCGAAGGCGGTGAAACCGAAGGGGTGAAGCGCTCGCTGGACAACCAGGAGTTCTTCACCCGCCTGGGCCAGCGGCTGATCAAGGCGCTGGACCCGGTTACCGTCGACGGCTTCGTGTTCCGCGTCGACATGCGCCTGCGCCCGTATGGCTCGGCCGGCGCACTGGTGCTCAGCTTCAATGCGCTGGAGCAGTATTACCAGGACCAGGGCCGCGACTGGGAACGCTACGCGATGATCAAGGCGCGGGTAGTGGCGGGCGACCAGGCAGCCGGCGCGCAATTGCAGGAGATGCTGCGCCCGTTCGTGTACCGCCGTTACCTGGACTTTTCCGCGATCGAAGCGCTGCGCACCATGAAGCAGCTGATCCAGCAGGAAGTGCGGCGCAAGGGCATGGCCGACAACATCAAGCTGGGTGCCGGTGGCATCCGCGAGGTGGAGTTCATCGCCCAGGCCTTCCAGCTGATCCACGGCGGGCGCGACCTGAGCCTGCAGCAACGGCCGTTGCTCAAGGTGCTGGCGACCCTGGAAGGCCAGGGTTACCTGCCGCCGGCGGTGGTCGCCGAGCTGCGCGAGGGGTATGAGTTTCTGCGCTATACCGAGCACGCCATCCAGGCTATTGCCGACCGCCAGACGCAAATGCTGCCCGAAGGCGAGACTGACCAGGCGCGGGTGGCCTACATACTCGGCTTTGCCGACTGGCAGAGCTTCCACGACCAGCTGATGTACTGGTGTGGCCGTATCGACTGGCACTTCCGCCAGGTCATCGCCGACCCGGATGATGAAGACGGTGAAGGCGAGCTGGTGGTCGGTGGCGAGTGGTCGCCGCTGTGGGAGCAGGCGCAGGATGAAGAAGCCGCTGGCCGGCAACTGCAAGAGGCCGGCTTCAAGCAACCCGCCGAAGCCTTGCGGCGCCTGGCCGGTCTGCGCTCCAGCCCGCAGCTGCGCTCGATGCAGCGCATTGGCCGTGAGCGCCTGGACGCATTCATCCCACGGTTGCTGGCCCAGGCGGTGGAGCATGACAACCCCGACCTGGTGCTGGAGCGGGTGCTGCCGCTGGTCGAGGCCGTGGCGCGGCGTTCGGCCTACCTGGTACTGCTGACGGAAAACCCGGGTGCCTTGCGCCGTCTGCTCACCCTGTGCGCCGCCAGCCCATGGATTGCCGAGCAGATCGCGCTCTACCCACTGCTGCTCGACGAGTTGCTCAACGAAGGCCGCTTGTTCAGCCCGCCCTTGGCGCCAGAGCTGGCCAGCGAGCTGCGCGAACGCCTGACGCGGATCCCCGAGGACGACTTGGAGCAGCAGATGGAAGCGCTGCGTCACTTCAAACTGGCCCACAGCCTGCGCGTGGCCGCCTCGGAAATCAGCGGCAACCTGCCGTTGATGAAAGTCAGCGACTACCTGACCTGGCTGGCGGAGGCCATCCTCGATCAGGTGCTGGCGCTGGCCTGGCGCCAGACCGTGGCCCGCCACGGCCAGCCCAAGCGCAGCGATGGCAGCCTGTGCGACCCGGGCTTCATCATCATTGGTTATGGCAAGGTCGGCGGCCTGGAACTGGGCCACGGTTCGGACCTGGACCTGGTGTTCATCCACGACGGTGACCCGCAGGCGGAAACCGACGGCGCCAAGCCCATCGACAGTGCGCAGTTCTTTACGCGCCTGGGCCAGCGCATCATCCACTTGCTGACCACCCAGACCAACTCGGGCCAACTGTACGACGTGGACATGCGCCTGCGCCCGTCCGGGGCTTCGGGCCTGCTGGTGAGCTCGCTGGGCGCGTTCGAGCGCTACCAGCAGAACGAAGCCTGGACCTGGGAGCACCAGGCCCTGGTGCGGGCACGGGTGCTGGTAGGTTGCAAGCAGGTCGGCACGGCGTTCGAAGGTGTGCGCGCCAAGGTGCTGGGCCAGGCCCGCGACTTGGAAAAACTGCGCGGCGAAGTGAGTGAAATGCGCGCCAAGATGCGTGACAACCTCGGGACCAAGACAACGGCTGCCGGTACGGCGGCGAACGCCTTCGAGGCCGGCGTGCCCTTCGATATCAAGCAGGATGCGGGCGGTATCGTCGATATCGAATTTATGGTGCAATACGCCGCTTTGGCTTGGTCCCACGACCACCCGGCCATACTCCGATGGACCGATAACATCCGCATTCTGGAAGAGCTGGAGCAGGCGAACTTGATGCCGGCCAGTGACGCGGTGCTGTTGCGTGAAGTGTACAAGGCGTTCCGCTCGGCTTCGCACCGCCAGGCTCTGCAGAAGCAGGCTGGGGTGATCGACGCGGCGCAATTTGCCGATGAACGCCGCGAAGTGCGGCGGATATGGGGTGAATTGGGGCTGACTTGAGATTTTGGGGCCGCTTTGCGGCCCATTCGCGGCACAAGGCCGCTCCTACAGGGGAATGCGATCTCCTGTAGGAGCGGCCTTGTGCCGCGAATGGGCTGCAAAGCAGCCCCAAAGGCTCATGCCTCACCACCGGTGGTACACTGTCCGCCACATAGCCTGAATATAAAGAGGGGAGGCCAGGCTGTACCGCAGTCTGTAGCCTCCCCGAGCGTTTCTGGACTAAGCATGAGAATACTGATCATTGGCCCCAGCTGGGTCGGCGACATGGTGATGGCGCAGACCCTGTTCCAGCGCCTGAAACAGCAGCACCCCGACTGCGTGATCGACGTGCTGGCCCCCGAGTGGAGCCGGCCGATCCTCGAACGCATGCCTGAAGTGCGCCAGGCCTTGAGCTTCCCGCTCGGCCACGGCGCGCTGGAGCTGGCCACGCGCCGGCGCATCGGCAAGTCGCTGGCCGGGCAGTACGACCAGGCCATTTTGCTGCCCAACTCGCTGAAGTCGGCATTGGTGCCGTTCTTCGCTGGCATCCCCAAACGCACCGGCTGGCGCGGCGAAATGCGCTTCGGTCTGTTGAACGATGTGCGCAAGCTGGACAAGGCTCGCTACCCGCTGATGATCGAGCGCTTCATGGCCCTGGCCTACGCACCCGGCACCGAGCTGCCGCAGCCCTATCCGCGCCCCAACCTGCAGATCGAGGCGCAAAGCCGTGACGCCGCCCTGGCCAAGTTCGGCCTGGAGCTGGACCGCCCGGTGCTGGCGCTGTGCCCCGGCGCCGAGTTTGGCGAAGCCAAGCGCTGGCCTGCCGAGCACTATGCCGCCGTGGCCGACGCGATGATTCGCCAGGGCTGGCAGGTGTGGCTGTTCGGCTCGAAGAACGATCACCCGGTCGGTGAACAGATCCGCGACCGGTTGATCCCGGGCTTCCGTGAGGAGTCGTCCAACCTGGCCGGCGAAACGTCGCTGGCCGAGGCCATCGACCTGATGTCTTGCGCCCATGCCGTGGTGTCCAACGACTCCGGGCTGATGCATGTGGCCGCCGCGCTGAACCGCCCGCTGGTGGCTGTGTACGGCTCGACGTCGCCCGGCTTTACCCCGCCGCTGGCCGAGCAGGTGGAGGTGGTGCGTACCGGTATCGAGTGCAGCCCGTGCTTTGACCGCACCTGCCGCTTCGGCCACTACAACTGCCTGCGCCTGCTGGAACCGGGCAAAGTCATCGCCGCCCTGCACAGCCTCAGCGGGCCGGACCTGATCGATACCGTGGCCGAGGTCGACTAAGTGCGGGTACTGATCATCAAGACCTCGTCGCTGGGTGATGTGATCCACACCCTGCCGGCGCTTACCGATGCCGCCCACGCCATTCCCGGCATCCGTTTCGACTGGGTCGTGGAAGAAGGCTTCGCCGAAATCCCCAGCTGGCACCCGGCGGTCGACCAGGTTATCCCGGTGGCGATCCGCCGCTGGCGCAAGAACCTGTGGCAAACCATCAAGAGTGGCGAGTGGAAGGCGTTCAAACAGCGGGTGCGCGCGCGCAAGTACGACCTGGTGATCGACGCTCAGGGCTTGGTCAAGTCGGCTTGGCTGACCCGTTACGTCAAGGCGCCGGTTGCCGGCCTGGACCGCTACTCGGCCCGCGAAGGCTGGGCCAGCCGTTTCTACGACCGGCCGTTGTCGGTTGCCACCGGCCAGCACGCGGTGGAGCGGGTACGCCAATTGTTCGCCATGGCCCTGGCCTACGACCTGCCCGAAGGCATTGGTCAATACGGCCTGGATCTCGACCGCTTGCAGTTGCCGCCCGCCGCGCCCTACGTGGTGTTCCTGCATGGCACCACCTGGGCGACCAAGCACTGGCCCGAAGCCTACTGGCGCGAACTGGCCGAGCGCATGGGCCGGCGCAAGCTGGAAGTGCGCCTGCCCTGGGGCAACCCTGCCGAGAAGGCGCGGGCCGAGCGTATCGCCCAAGGCTTGAACAACTGCCAGGTGCTCCCCAAATTGAACCTTGCCGGCGTCGCTCGCGTACTGGCGGCGGCAAAAGCCTGCGTGGCGGTCGACACTGGCCTTGGCCACCTGGCGGCGGCACTCGATGTGCCCACCATTTCGCTGTTCGGCCCGACTAACCCGGGCCTGACTGGCGCCTACGGACGGACCCAGATTCACCAGGCCAGTGACTGGCCTTGCGCTCCCTGCCTGCAGAAGAAGTGCACCTACAAACCGAGCGCCGACGACCTGCGCCGGTTCGATCTGAAACGCGAGTGGCCGCTGTGCTTCACTCGCCTGAATCCCGAGCATGTGGCGGGCCGCTTGAGCGCGTTGCTGCTGGCTGAGGATGTCCGTTGATGCAACTGGCTTTCGTACTTTACAAATACTTCCCCTTCGGCGGGCTGCAGCGCGACTTCATGCGCATTGCCCTGGAATGCCAGAAGCGGGGCCACCAGATCCGCGTGTACACGCTGATCTGGGAGGGTGACATTCCGCCGGGCTTCGAAGTGCTGGTGGCGCCGGTGAAGGCGATTTTCAACCACCGCCGCAACGAGAAGCTCAGTGCCTGGATGGCCGCCGACCTGGCCAAGCGCCCGGTCGACCGCTTGATCGGCTTCAACAAGATGCCGGGGCTGGACGTGTACTACGCCGCCGACGGCTGCTTCGAAGACAAGGCGCAGACCCTGCGCGGTGGCCTGTACCGTCGCTGGGGCCGCTACCGGCACTTTGCCGAGTACGAGCGCGCGGTGTTCGCCAAGGACGCCCACACCGAAGTGCTGATGATTTCCGAAGTGCAGCAGCCGCTGTTCATCAAGCACTACGGCACCCCGGTCGAGCGCTTCCACTTGCTGCCGCCAGGCATTTCCCAGGACCGCCGGGCGCCGGCCAATGCCGCCGAGATCCGCGCCGAGTTCCGCAAGGAATTCAACCTGGGCGACGACGACCTGCTGCTGGTGCAGATTGGCTCGGGCTTCAAGACCAAGGGCGTGGACCGCAGCCTCAAGGCCCTGGCCGCGCTGCCGTCGGCCCTGCGCAAACGCACGAAGCTGATGGTGATCGGCCAGGACGACCCCAAGGTGTTCCAACTGCAAAGCGCTACCTTGGGTCTGGGCGACCAGGTGCAGTTCCTCAAGGGCCGCAGCGACATCCCGCGCTTCCTGCTGGGCGCCGACCTGCTGATTCACCCGGCGTACAACGAGAACACCGGTACCGTGCTGCTCGAAGCGCTGGTGGCCGGCCTGCCGGTGCTGGTGTCCAAGGTGTGCGGCTACGCCCACTACATTGCCGAGGCCGACAGCGGCCTGGTGCTGGACGAGCCATTCGAACAGGAGCAGCTCAACGGCTACCTGCAACGCATGCTCGAAGACTCGCAGGCCCGTGCCAATTGGTCGCGCAACGGCCTGGCATTTGCTGAAACCGCTGATCTGTACAGCATGCCGCAGCATGCTGCCGACGTGATCCTGGGGCAGAAAACCGCATGAAGCTGATTTTGGCCGAACCCTTCAAACGCCTGTGGGCCGGGCGTGATGCCTTCGATGCCGTAGAGGCGCTGCAAGGCGAGGTCTATCGCGAACTGGAAGGGCGCCGCACGCTGCGTACCGAGGTGGAGGGCGAGGGGTTCTTCGTCAAGATCCATCGCGGCATTGGCTGGGGCGAAATTTTCAAGAACCTGCTGACCGCCAAGCTGCCCGTGCTCGGTGCCGGCCAGGAATGGCAGGCTATCCAGCGCCTGCATGAAGTGGGTGTGCCGACCATGACCGCCGTCGCCTATGGCGAGCGCGGCGGCAACCCGGCCGCGCAGCACTCGTTCATCATCACCGAAGAGCTGGCGCCAACCATCAGCCTGGAAGACTACAGCATCGACTGGGTCAAGCAGCCACCCGAGCCGCGCCTGAAACGCGCGCTGATCGCCGAAGTGGCGAAGATGACTGGCGGTATGCACCGCGCCGGGGTCAACCACCGCGACTGCTACATCTGCCACTTCCTGCTGCACACCGACCGCCCGGTGACGGCGGATGACTTCAAACTGTCGGTGATCGACCTGCACCGTGCGCAAACCCGGGCGAAGATCAGCCGCCGCTGGCGCGACAAAGACCTGGCCGCGCTGTACTTCTCGGCGCTGGACATCGGCTTGACCGAACGCGACAAGCTGCGCTTCTTGCGCGGTTACTTCCAGCGCCCGCTGCGGCAGGTGCTGAAGGACGAAGCCGCGCTGCTCGCCTGGCTGGAGCGCAAGGCGCAGAAACTCTACGATCGCAAGCAACGCTATGGGGATGCTCTCTGATGGCGAGTTGGACACTGGCGCCGGGTTACGAAGACCTGGCGGCGGACTTCGGCAGCCTCGATGCGGTTTTTGCCATTCAGGGCGAACGCCTGACCCGCGACCCGCTCAGCGAGGTGGTACGTATCGAGCGTGACGGGGTCAATTACTACGTCAAACGCTACACCGGGGCCGGCAAGCACATGCGCCGTTACCTGGGCCGGCCACGTATCAAGGCCGAATGGCAGAACCTCAAGCAGTTCGCCAAATGGGGCATCCCCACCGCTGAAGTGGTGGCCTGGGGCCTGGAGCGCAACGGCCTGGCCTTTGGCCGTGGCGCGATGATCACCCGCGAGCTGCCGCGCACCGAAGACCTGTCGGCACTGGCCGAGCGCCACGATGCGCGCCTGGCCGATCGCGCCTGGGTCGACCACGTCAGCCGTCAACTGGCGCGCCATACCCGGGTGATGCACGAGCACCGCTTCGCCCATAACGACCTGAAGTGGCGCAACCTGCTGGTCGATGACCAGGGCACGCTATTCTTCATCGACTGCCCCACCGGCGACTTCTGGCGCGGCTTCATGTGGCGGCACCGGATGATCAAAGACCTGGCATGCCTGGACAAAGTGGCCAAATACCACCTGTCCGCCACCCAGCGCCTGCGCTTCTACCTGCAATACCGTGGCCGCGACCGGCTGAATGTGCGTGACAAGAAACGCATTCGCCAGGTACTGGGCTTTTTCGAGGGAAGGGAATGACCGATTACCTGGCCAGCGCGGACCTCGCGCTGCTCAAACGCCATGGCCTGGACGACTTCGAGGCGCTGTGGGCGCTGCAACTGGAGGCCGTGGACGAACCCAACACCGGCCGTGGTGGCTGGAGCAGCGTGTTCCGCCTGGAGCTCGAAGGCAAGGGCTACTACCTCAAGCGCCAGAGCGACTACCTGACCCGCACCCTGCACCGGCCGTTCGGCGAGCCGACCTTTGCCCGTGAGTTTCGCAACATCAGCCGCTATCAGAAGCTGCACATTCCAGCGTTGCAGGCGGTGTTCTATGGCGAGCGCAAGCAGGGCGGCAAGCACCGGGCGATCCTGATGACCCGCGCCCTGGACGAATGGGCCGACCTCGACAGCCTGCTGGCCCAGTGGCCACAGCTTGGCGATGCCGAACGCAGCGGTATCCTGCAGGCCTGCGGCCAACTGGCGCGCACCCTGCACAGTGCCGGCCAGGTGCATGGCTGCTTCTACCCCAAGCACATCTTCCTGCGTCAACGCCGTGATGGCTGGGACGCGCAATTGATCGACCTGGAAAAGACCCGGCCATTGCTGTTCGGCATGCGCGACCGCCTCAAGGACCTGGAGCCGCTGCTGCGCCGCGCCCAGGCTTGGAGCGAGGCCGATGTACGCACGCTGCTGGCGTCCTACCTGGCGCAGCCGGCCGACAGCACGCTGGTCGATACCTGGCTGCAACGGCTGACGCAACGCCGTCGTGAAAAAGAGGCCCGCTGATGCGTTTGTCTGAACTGAAGGATGCCGGCCGCAGCCCATCGCTGCCGCTGAGTATCACCCTGGCCGATGCCGCTGGCAGCGCCGAACTGCAACTGCTCAGCTTGCTGCGGGTGTTGCCAGGTCAGCGTTATGTGGGCGCTGGTGTGTGGCGCGGTACCCCGGTGCTGGCCAAGTTGCTGGTAGGCGGCAACGCTGCCCGGCATTTCCAGCGCGAACTGCAAGGTGTGAAGTTGCTGGCCGAGCAGGGCCTGACCACGCCAAAGCTGTTGGCCGATGGCCTCAAGGAAGGCGAAGGCGGCTGGCTGCTGTTCGAGTTCCTCGACGGTGCCCAAAGCCTGGCCGATGCCTGGGCCGCAGTGGAAAACCTGCCCGTGCTGGCCGACGAGCAGCACCTGGTGCTGGGCGAAGCGCTCACCGCCGTTGCGCACATGCATGCCCAAGGCCTGTGGCAGGAGGACCTGCACCTGGACAACTTGCTGCGCCATGGCGGCAAGCTGTACTTGATCGACGGCGCTGGCATCAAGGCCGAAACGCCTGGCCAACAATTGTCGCGCCCACGTGTGCTGGAAAACCTCGGCGTGTTCTTCGCCCAGTTGCCCAAGCGCCTGGAACCGTTCATCGAAGAGCTGCTGGTGCACTACCTGCTGGCCAATGCCGAGCATGCGCTGCCGCTGGAAGCCCTGCAGAAGCAGGTGGACAAGGTGCGCAACTGGCGCCAGAAGGACTACCTGGAAAAGGCCGGCCGCGAGTGCAGTTTGTTCAGCGTGCAGCGCAGCCTCTCGGGGTTGCAGGCGATCCGCCGCAGTGAGGTGGAGGCGATGCAGCCGGTGCTGGCGCAGGCCGATGCGCTGATCGACAAGGGCCATCTGTACAAGACCGGTGGTGCCGCCAGCGTGGCGCGCATCGAGGTGAACGGCCGTCAGTTGGTGCTCAAGCGCTACAACATCAAGAACACCGCCCACTGGTTCAAGCGCTTCTGGCGGCCGAGCCGTGCCTGGCATTCGTGGATCGAAGGCCATCGTCTGGAGTTCCTCGACATTGCCACGCCCAAGCCGTTGGCGGTGCTGGAGCAACGGGTCATGGGGCTGCGCAGTCGCGCTTACCTGGTGACCGAGTATGTCGATGGCCCGGACCTCACCGCGTGTTTCGCACCGTTCGTAGAGAATGGCGATGCACCGGAGGAGCAAGTGGACGCGCTGGTGCATGTGATGCAGCAGCTGATCCGCGAACGCATCAGCCATGGCGACTTCAAGGGCCATAACCTGTTCTGGGACAAAGGCCAATGGTCGTTGATCGACCTTGATGCCATGTGCCAGCACGCTACCCAGCTCAGCTTCGCTCCGGCCTACGCCCGTGATCGGGCGCGGCTGCTGCGTAACTGGCCGAGCGGCAGTGCCTTGCATCAGCGGCTGGACCGGCTGCTGCCCAAGCTGGCCGAATGATCCGCGGGTAGTCGTTCGGCAATACCCGGTGTCAGCGGGCTACCTCAGCGGCGCCACAGGCCGCGTATCGAGAACCACGCAGGTAGCCCAAGGCCTAGCCAGGACAACCCGTCCCAGCCGCCATCGCCGAGCAAGGCGGCGAACAGCCCCAGGGCTCCCAGCAAGGCGATCAGTGCCGGCCAGGCGAAGATGCGCGCAGTGGTTTGCGACTTGTGGCTCATGCACGCGCCTCCCTGGGTTTGCGCTGCTTGCCCCACCACAGGTACAGGCCGCTGCAGAGCACGATGATGGTCAGCACGTCGAGTACAGCCCAGAGGATTTGCATCGGCCGCCCGCCGTAGTCGCCGAAATGCAAGGGTTGCGACAGGCCCATGGCGTCCATGTACCAGGGGCGTTCGCCGACCGCTGTAACCGCTAGGGTGCGGGCATCGATCAGGACCGGCGTGAACAGGTGCGAGCTCAGGTGCGTGGCGCCGTTCATGAACACCGCATAGTGGTGCTCGCTGGAGAAACGCGTGCCGGGGAACGCGATGAAGTCCGGGCGCATGCCGGGGGCGGCCTGTTCGGCAATTTCCAGCAGGCGTGTGGCTGGCGCACGCTCGGTGAGCGGCGGGGCGTTGCGGTAGGGGGCGACCATGGTGGCCAGGCTGTCGTTGCGCCAGGCCGCGATGACCAGGTCGGACAGGGCGCTGATTACACCGGTTACGCCTACTGTCAGTGCCCAGGCCAGGGTGACTACGCCGATCAGGTTGTGCAGGTCCAGCCAGCGCAGGCGGCGCGACTTTTCGTGGCGCACGGTGCCGAATTCCAGGCGGCGCATGAACGGTGCGTAGAGCACGGTGCCGGAGACGATCGCGACGATGAACAGCACACCCATGAAGGCCAGCAGCAGCTTGCCGGGCAGGCCGGCGAACATGTCCACGTGCAGGCGCAGCATCAGCATCATGAACCCGCCATTGGCGGCAGGCATGGCCACCGCGTCGCCGGTACGGGCATCGAGCATGAAGGTGTGCGAGAGGTTGGGGTCGGTGCCAGCGGTGGCGGCGGTGATGGCGACCACGCCGTTGGGTTCGTCTTCATCGTAGCCGAAGTACTGCATGACCTCGCCGGGGCGGTGCTGCTGCGCTTTTAGTACAAGCTGCTGCAGGTCGAGGTGTGGGGTGTCTGCCGGCATTTCTCGCAGTTCGGGCGCGTCGCCGAGCAGGTGTTCGAGTTCGTGGTGGAAGATCAGCGGCAGGCCGGTGACGGCCAGCAACAGCAGGAACAGGGTACAGACCAGGCTGCTCCAGGTGTGGATCACGGACCAGCGGCGGATGGTTGGGCTTTTCATCACGGTACCGATTGTTGTCTGTTGGCGCCGGGGGCTGCTTTGCAGCCCATTCGCAGCACAAGGCTGCTCCTACAGGGGTACGCATTTCCCCTGTAGGAGCAGCCTTGTGCTGCGAATGGGCCGCAAAGCGGCCCCAGCTCACTCAGAACTTGTAAGTGGCACTGGCCACAACGCTGCGCTCATCGCCGTAATAGCAGTAGTAAGAGTCACAGGTAGACAGGTAATCCTTGTTCAGCAGGTTGGTAGCATTGACTGCCACCGATGCGCCTTTCAGGCTACCGCTCAGGCGGCCGAGGTCGTAATGCACCGACGCATCGAACACCGTGTAGGCCTTGGCTTTGCCCAGGTAGGTATTGGCTTGGTCGCCATAGGTATTGCCGGTGTAACGCGCGCCCAGGCCAATGCCGAAGCCGTCGAGCACGCCGGAGTGCCAAGTGTAGTCACTCCATACCGAGGCCTGCTGGTTAGGTATCAGTTGCAGGCGGTTGCCCTTGTACAGGCCGTCCTGCACTTCAGATTTGGCCAAGGTGTAAGCGGCAATCACTTTCAGGTTTTCGGTCACGTCGGAAACCGCTTCAAGCTCCAGGCCGTGGACTTTCACTTCGCCGGTCTGGCTGGTGATGGGTACACCACCCACGTTGTTGGTGACCGAGACGTTTTTCTGGGTCAAGTCATATACGGCTGCCGACAGCAGGGTGTTGGAACCCGGTGGCTGGTACTTGATGCCCAGCTCCCACTGTTTACCTTCGGTTGGCTTGAAGGACCCCGTTGCCGAGGCGTCGGCATTGCTAGCCGGCTGGAAGGATTCGGCATACGAAAGGTACGGCACGAAGCCCGAATCGAACACGTAGCTGATGGCCGCGTTGCCGCTGAATTTCTTGTCGCGCTGGGTATTGGTGGCATCACCCTGGTTGAAGTACTTGGTACCGGTATGCACCCAGTCCTCACGGCCGCCCAAGGTCAGGCGCCAGTTACCGAGCGCCATCTGGTCCTGGACATACAGGCCGGTCTGATGGGATTTCTGGTTGTAGTCGTAGAACGCCGTGGAGCGGTCCGGGCGGACGATCGGCACACCGTAGACCGGGTTGTTGACATTGCTGTCCGGCACGTTGAAGCCGAAGATCGACAGGTAGTTGGTGTTGATCCGCTGGTGGTCCAGGCCAAGCAGCAGGGTATGGCTGATGTCGCCGGTGGTGAAGTCGGCCTGGAAGTTGTTGTCCACGGCGAACTGGCTGATGTCTTCGTCAGTGTTGGTGGACATGCGGCTGACCGTGCCATCGTCTTTCACCGGGCCACCGGGCTGGTAGTAGCTGCCAGGCGTGATGGTCTGGAACGACAAGTCTGTCTTGGTGTAACGCAAGTTCTGACGGAACTGCCACACGTCGTTGATACGGTGCTCGAAGGCGTAGCCCAGCGCGTAGTAAGTGCGGTCGTAGAACTCGTAATCCGGGTCACCGAGGTTCTTGTGGTGCGAAATCTTGCCGAACGGCATGTCGATCTTGGTGCCCTGGATGGGGCGGAACTGGCTGGTGGCGCCGGTATCGTCACGGGTGAACTGGGTCAGCAGGGTGAGGGTAGTGTCCTCGTCGATGTTCCAGGTCAGGCTCGGGGCGATGTTGTAGCGCTTGTCGTCGATATGATCGATCTGCGTGCCGCCGTCGCGGATCACACCACTGACGCCGTACAAAAAGCGGCCTTCATCGTCGATCTTGCCGGTGCTGGCGAAGTTGATCTGGCGATGGTTGTCGCTACCGTATTGCAGCTCGATCTCATGGGCGCTTTCGGCCTGCGGGCGGCGGCTGACCATGTCCAGCAGGCCGCCTGGTGGGGTCTGGCCATACAGCGAGGACGCTGGGCCGCGTAGCAGGGCGAGGCGGTCGAGGTTCCAGGTTTCGGCTTTCGGGTTGGCGTAGACGCCGCGTGGCAGTGGCAGGCCGTCGAGGAACTGGGTCGGCTCGAAGCCGCGCACGCGCATCCAGTCGTAGCGCGTATCGCTGCCGAAGCTGGCGGAAACGATGCCCGGCATGTAGCGCACGGCGTCATCCAGGCTGTGCACGCCCCGGTCTTTCATCTGCTCGCGGGTAGCGACGGAGATGGAGCGGGGGACTTCGACCAACGCGGTGTCGGTCTTGGTGCCAGCAGCGGTGCGCTTGGCCAGATACCCCTCTACCGGGCCCCAGGCATTCTCAGAAGCGCTGGCTGCGTTCACCGTGGTCTCCGGCAGCGCCAGGGTGCCATCCGGGACGGCCACCAGGCTGTAGCTGCCCGCGCTGCTCTGTTGCAATTGCAGGCCGGTGCCACGCAGGGCGGCTTGCAGCGCGCCAAGGCCGTCGTATTGGCCGCTTACGGGGGCTGAGGTGCGGCCGCTGACCAGTGCCGGGTCGATGGCCAGGGCAATGCCGGTCTGGCTGGCGATCTGGTTGAGGGTGGTGGCCAGCGGCGCACTTGGCAGGTTGTAGGCGCGTGGAGCGGACTGCTCGGCGGCGAACAAGGCAGGGCTGGCCAGCGGTGCGGCCACGGCGATGGCCAGGGCCATCAGGCTGGGACGCAGGATACGATCAACGGCACGGGACATGCGGCGGTTCCTCGACGGGTAAGTGCTTGCTGCTTCCTTGCCGAGCGAGATTTGAAAAGTGACAGGGCGAATCTGAAAAATACTGAGAATTATTTTGAACTGGCTTTTGCCTGTGCTGGCTTCTTCGCGGGCTTGCCCGCTCCCACAGGTACTTCACAGTGCTTGAAACCTGTGGAGTGCCTGTGGGAGCGGGCGAGCCCGCGAAGAGGGAGGTGCAGGTCTACTTGGGAACGACGTTGACCCACCACTGGGTATGCCGCTCGATCTTCACCGGCAGTACCGGCACCAGCGATGCCAGTGCCAGGTCGGTGTCGGTCAGTGGGAAACTGCCGGTCACGCGCAGGTCGGCGACCTTGGCATCCACCCCGAGGTAGCCGCTGCGGTACTGGCCCAACGCGGCCAGCAGATCGCCCAGGCGCACGTTGTCGACCACCAGCATGCCACGGGTCCAGGCATCGGCACCGGCTGGCACCGAGCCGACCTGGCCGAGGCCGTTGGCGTTCATCAGCACCTGCTGGCCTTCACGCAGCACCTGTTCGTCGCCGCTGTTATGCGGCATGGCGGCAACCGAGGCTTGCAGCACTTCCAGGCGTGTACCGCCGCTTTCACGACGGACCAGGAAGCGCGTGCCCAATGGCCGCAGGCGACCGTCGTCGGTGCGTACCAGCAGCGGGCGCGGGTCCTGATGGCCGGTTTCGACCGAGATTTCGCCCTGGTGCAGCACGATCACCCGTTGCTCGCCTGCGTAGTCGATATCCACGGCGGTGTGGGTGTTGAGGCTCAGCAGTGTGCCGTCTTCCAGGCGCAAGGTTCGCAGCTCACCCGTGGCAGTGCGCTGGTCGGCTAACCAGTAGCTGGGCGCCAGCGACGGGGCGCCAACCCAGGCCAGCAGCGAACCGAGCAGGAACATGCCGGCCAGCCCGCCGCCCACCTTGCCGATGCGTCGTCGCAGGCTGACGCGCGATTGCAGCAAGGCCTGGCGTGCCGGGCCGGCCGCTGCGCTGACGCGTTGGTCCATGGCGCCGAGCTGACGCCAGGCGCGTGCGTGCTCTTCGCTGGCGGCGTGCCAGCGCATGAATTCGTTGCGTTCATCAGGCGTGTCGCTGGCATCGCCGAGGCTGAGTTTCCAGGCGATGGCGGCTTCCAGTACCCGGGACGAAACCGGTGCGTTGCTCACGTCGGCTCCCCGTACAAGGCCACGTAGCACTGGCGCAGGCCCTGGGCGATGTACTGGCGCACCCGCGATACCGAAACGCCCAGGCGCTCGGCGATCTCGGCATGGCCCATGCCGTCCAGGCGGTTATGCAGGAACGCCGCGCGGGCCTTGCTCGACAGCTTGCCGAGCAGGCGGTCGATGGCCTTGAGGTCTTCGAGGATCAGGTGCTGCACTTCCGGCGAGGGCTGTTCGGCTTCCGGTATCAGCGCCAACTCGGCCAGGTAGGCCTGCTCCAGCGCGGCGCGGCGGAAATGGTCGAACATCAGGCCCTTGGCCACGGCGGCGAGGAAGGCACGTGGTTCGCGGGGCGTGTCCAGTTGCTCGCGACCGAGCAGGCGCACGAAGGTGTCCTGGCTCAGGTCTTCGGCACGTTGGCGGCAGGCCATGCTGCGTTGCAGCCAGGCGAGCAGCCAGCCGCGGTGGTCGCGGTACAGCGTACCGACCAGATCGGCGTGTGGGCTCTGTGCAGAAGACAAGCAGCGTCCCCCCGGAACGTATGCATTAACTAACGATAATTATTCGCGATTGTTGCAGAGGGGAGGGGGTGGGTGCAATGGACGCTTATCGGATTGCCATCATGGAGAAGGTTGATGGGATTGGCTTGAGTGTTTTAGCGCCTGTGAGATCGAGCGCCGCAGCACTCAACCCCTACAAACCGTGACTTTGCACGATGCGCCGCCGCCACCCACGCAACCGTTGTTCCAGCTGCAACGGGCTGTCCAGTTGCTGGCGCCGGGCCT
>NZ_JBLUPS010000009.1:0-286537 GCF_048068035.1 Pseudomonas sp. NY11955 | reverse complement strand
GAACGGGCATTACACCTTCCAGACTGACGGCAAGTTCATCGACCTGGATGCGCTCGTGGCGGGACTGGAGCTGGGCTGACGGAAATTTCTGGGATTCCGGCGTACAACCCCGTAAAATAGAAGAGTGAGCACTTGATTTGCTGGTGCTTTCAAACAACGGTGTTGTTTTTTTAACAGCCGAACTGGAAAGGGAGGCTGAGCTGCTCAGTGATCACTTTATCCGTTGGCTGATTTACGCCGGCATGTTCGCTACAGGCACTGAACGACAACGCAGATGGTATGGTCTGTGCGTTCTGACTCGTCAAGGATCGGCCAATGGATCGTTTGTCTAATTTGCTCTCGCGGTTCGGCGTGCGGGCCAATCTGTTCTATGACGGCGACCTATGCGGCTCTGCATCTTACGATGGCGCCGAGCGGCGAGGTTATATCCATCTGCTTCAGGCCGGCAGCGTGACGTTGCTTGGTCCCGATCGCAAGGATTTGCAGCTCACTCGCCCTAGCTTGATTTTTATGCCACGCCCCGCCAAGCATCAATTGTTTGCGGGTGAGTCCGATGGCGCAAAGTTGTTGTGTGCTTCCATGGAGTTTGAGGGCGGAATTGATAATCCTTTGTCGGCTTCATTACCGGACTGTTTGGTGCTCGCACTCGATGATCTGCCCATGCTGGCAGACACGTTGGAGTGGATGTTTGCCGAGGCGGCAAATGTGCATTGTGGAAGGGAAGCCGCGCTTGAGCGCTTATTTGAGCTCCTAATCATTCTGTTGCTCCGTTACCTGCTCGATCATCACCAGTTGCGCACCGGAATGATGGCTGGACTGGCCGACATGCGGCTTGCCCGATCGCTTTTACAGATGCACAACTCCCCGGAACATGCCTGGTCAATAGCAGAGCTGGCCAGTGAGTCAAATATGTCACGCGCTGCGTATGCCGTGCATTTCAAGAGTGTCATCGGACAGACGCCTGCTGATTATTTGTTGAGTTGGCGAGTTAGCCTGGCTCAGAAGCTGATGCGAGAAGGGCGCTCGATTACGCTGATTGCAGCTCAAGTCGGCTACGAAAGTCCTTCGGCGCTGTCTCGCGCATTTAGACGCAAGACGGGGTTGAGCCCTCGTGACTGGTTGAAAGATCTGGCGGGGGAAAATGATGGCAAAAAGGCCTAAGGCATTACTGCCTTAAGCCATTGAAAAAATTATGCATTAATTTTACGTTTTTCCAGTTCAACCAGCGAATGGCCTGCCACAAATATCGAAACAGCAAGCAACCCTAAGTCTTTAAGCAGAAACTGACCTGGCGCAACGGAAATCGCCGGAAACCCTAAACTAGGCTCAATGACGCCCGGAGTGGAAAACATAAAGCTAAGGGTTGTGAAGAACAGGCCTGCAGACAGAGCGCCTCCTACCACGGATAGTTTGGGCGACAGCATGCGGCCTGCGATCAGAGTGCCGATCGAAATCTCTAGTATGCCGAGCAGGCTGGAGAACATGTCGACCGAAAAAATGCTATACACCCATCCCAAAAGCGGGCTGTTGCTCACCAGTGGAACCAGGCCCTCGGCCTCGTAGTGGGTAAATTTCATGCCGCCGAACCAGAAGTAAATAATAGCGAGAGCCAAGTACGCGCCATAGATACCTAGCCCCATAGTTTTGGTTCCAAGCGTTAAGTGGGCCTGTACGCTGGACTTCGAGTTTTCAATGCCTATGGTTTTCATGTCTGAGCTTCCAGTAGTGAGTGAGAGTGTGTTGGCTGCCGAACGCCGTATGCGTTGGCGATGAGATTATTATGGCTGGCATCTCTAATCAAGAGGCATCAGAAAGTATTGATTTCAGTGCAGATCGTCTTGGGCGGTGCAATTCGCGATGAAGGGATCGCCGTGGAGAGCGATGAGTGCACTATTTCGATAAAGGAGTCGTTTTACATAGGTCGATGAAGGAGTCGCCTCAGAAAACGGAAAATAAAGCACGCTAAGGCGTAGTTCCCTCGGGCTACACCGCGTCCGCACTGCGCGGTTCTTTCTTCCCTTGCAGTGACGCAATCAGCGGGCAGGAAACGTTCCCCTTCCGCGCATGGCAGGCGCACACCAAATCAGACAGCACGGCCTCCATGCGCGCCAGGTCAGCCATCCTCTCGCGCACGTCCTTGAGCTTGTGCTCGGCCAGGCTGCTGGCTTCCTCGCAATGGGTGCCATCCTCCAGCCGCAGCAGCTCGGCGATCTCATCCAGGCTGAAGCCCAACCGCTGGGCTGATTTCACGAAGCGCACCCGCGTTACATCCGTCTCGCCATAGCGGCGAATGCTGCCGTAAGGCTTGTCCGGTTCCGGGAGCAAGCCCTTGCGCTGATAGAACCGGATGGTCTCCACATTGACCCCGGCCGTCCTGGCGAAAACGCCAATGGTCAGGTTCTCCAAATTGTTTTCCATATCGCTTGACTCCGTACATAACTACGGAAGTAAGCTTAAGCTATCCAATTCAGATTCGAAAGGACAAACGTATGTCTGAACCTCAAAACGGGCGCGGCGCGCTCTTCACTGGCGGGCTGGCCGCCATCCTCGCCTCGGCTTGCTGCCTCGGGCCGCTGGTTCTGATCGCCTTGGGGTTCAGCGGCGCTTGGATCGGCAACTTGACGGTGTTGGAACCCTATCGCCCCATCTTTATCGGCGTGGCGCTGGTGGCGTTGTTCTTCGCCTGGCGGCGCATCTACCGGCCGTCAGCCGCCTGCAAACCGGGTGAGGTTTGCGCGATTCCCCAAGTGCGAGCTACTTACAAGCTCATTTTCTGGGGCGTGGCCGTGCTGGTTTTGGTCGCGCTCGGATTTCCCTACGTCGTGCCATTTTTCTATTGATCACAGGAGTTCACCATGAAAAAGCTGCTTTCCGCCCTTGCCCTCGCTGCCGTTGTTGCCCCCGTGTGGGCCGCCACCCAGACCGTTACGCTGTCCGTACCGGGCATGACCTGCTCGGCCTGTCCGATCACTGTCAAGAAGGCGATTTCCAAGGTCGATGGCGTCAGTAAAGTTGACGTGACCTTCGAGACGCGCGAAGCGGTGGTCACCTTCGATGATGCCAAGACCAGCGTGCAGAAACTGACCAAGGCTACCGAGGATGCGGGCTACCCATCATCAGTCAAGAACTGATCATGAAAGACCCGAAGACACTGCTGCGGGTCAGCATCATTGGCACAACCCTCGTGGCGCTGTGTTGCTTCACCCCTGTTCTGGTCATTTTGCTCGGTGTGGTCGGCTTGTCCGCGCTGACCGGCTATCTGGACTATGTGCTGCTGCCTGCGCTGGCGATTTTCATCGGCTTGACCATCTACGCCATCCAACGAAAACGCCAAGCCGATGCCTGCTGCACCCCGAAATTCAATGGAGTAAAAAAATGACCGAAATCACCGTGAATGGCATGACCTGCACATCCTGCGCCACCCATGTCAAAGATGCTTTGGAAAAGATTCCCGGCGTGAATGCCGCTGTGGTGTCCTATCCAGAAAGCCGCGCGCAAGTCATGGCAGACACCGCCGTGAGCCACAACCAACTGCTGGCCGCCATCGCCGCATTGGGTTATCAAGGCTCGATCCGGGTTGGTGATTTCAAAGATGAACCAAAAATCCGTGATGCACTTGAGGGCGCCGGTTTGCATATCGCCATCATTGGCAGCGGCGGGGCCGCGATGGCGGCGGCGCTGAAGGCCGTCGAGCAAGGCGCGACGGTCACGCTGATCGAACGCGGCACCATCGGCGGCACCTGCGTCAATATCGGCTGTGTGCCGTCCAAGATCATGATCCGCGCTGCCCATATTGCCCATCTGCGCCGGGAAAGTCCGTTCGACGGCGGTATTGCGGCAACTGTGCCTGCGATTGACCGCAGCAAACTGCTGGCCCAGCAGCAGGCCCGTGTCGATGAACTGCGGCACGCCAAATACGAAGGCATCCTGGACGGCAATCCAGCCATCACCGTTTTGCACGGTGAAGCGCGTTTCAAGGACGACCAGAGCCTGGTCGTCCGTTTGAACGAGGGTGGCGAGCGCGAGGTAACGTTCGACCGCTGCCTGGTCGCCACCGGTGCCAGTCCGGCCGTGCCGCCGATTCCGGGCCTGAAAGAGTCACCCTACTGGACTTCCACCGAAGCGCTTGTCAGCGACACCATTCCCGCACGCCTGGCCGTGATCGGTTCGTCGGTGGTGGCGTTGGAACTGGCGCAAGCCTTTGCCCGGCTCGGCAGCCAGGTCACGATCCTGGCACGCAGCACCTTGTTCTTCCGGGAAGACCCGGCCATCGGCGAGGCCGTGACAGCCGCTTTCCGCGCCGAGGGCATCGAGGTGCTGGAGCACACGCAAGCCAGCCAGGTCGCCCATGTGAACGGCGAATTCGTGCTGACCACCGGACACGGTGAATTGCGCGCTGACAAGTTGCTGGTTGCCACCGGTCGGGCACCGAATACGCGCAGCCTCGCGCTGGACGCGGCGGGGGTCACTGTCAATGCGCAAGGGGCCATCGTTATCGACCAAGGCATGCGCACGAGCAACCCGAACATCTACGCGGCCGGCGACTGCACCGACCAGCCGCAGTTCGTCTACGTGGCAGCGGCCGCCGGCACCCGTGCCGCGATCAACATGACCGGCGGCGACGCAGCCCTCAATCTGACCGCGATGCCGGCAGTGGTGTTCACCGACCCGCAAGTCGCCACCGTGGGCTACAGCGAGGCGGAAGCGCACCACGATGGCATCGAGACCGACAGTCGCACGCTGACACTCGACAACGTTCCGCGAGCGCTTGCCAACTTCGACACACGCGGCTTCATCAAGCTGGTCATCGAGGAAGGTAGCGGACGGCTCATCGGCGTGCAGGCGGTGGCCCCGGAAGCGGGCGAACTGATCCAGACGGCGGTGCTCGCCATCCGCAACCGCATGACGGTGCAGGAACTGGCCGACCAGTTGTTCCCCTACCTGACAATGGTCGAGGGGTTGAAGCTTGCGGCGCAGACCTTCAACAAGGACGTGAAGCAGCTTTCCTGCTGCGCTGGATAAAAAAAGGAGGTTTTCAATGAGCGCCTACACCGTGTCCCGGCTGGCCCTTGATGCCGGGGTGAGCGTGCATATCGTGCGCGACTACCTGCTGCGCGGATTGCTGCGTCCGGTGGCGTGCACCCCGGGCGGCTATGGCCTGTTCGATGATGCCGCCTTGCAACGGCTGTGCTTCGTGCGGGCGGCCTTCGAGGCGGGCATCGGCCTGGACGCGCTGGCGCGGCTGTGCCGGGCGCTGGATGCTGCGGACGGCGATGAAGCGGCCGCGCAGCTTGCCGTTCTGCGTCAGTTCGTCGAGCGTCGGCGCGAAGCGTTGGCCGATCTGGAGGTGCAGTTGGCCACCATGCCGACCGAGCCGGCACAGCACGCGGAGAGTCTGCCATGAACAGCCCCGAGCGCTTGCCGTCCGAGACGCACAAACCGATCACCGGCTACCTGTGGGGCGCGCTGGCCGTGCTCACCTGTCCCTGCCATTTGCCGATTCTCGCCATTGTGCTGGCCGGCACGACGGCCGGCGCGTTCATCGGAGAGTACTGGGGTATCGCAGCCCTCACGCTGACCGGTTTGTTCGTCCTGTCTGTGACACGACTGCTGCGGGCCTTCAAAGATCGATCATGAGCGCTTCCCATTGAGACAAACCACGCTGTCGCTACGTTGCCTCATGCCGGCATCAAATTCGGCTGAGTAGCTTCTCGCCATCTGGACGTAGCTCACCCTTGGGTGAAACATGCCGATACAGGGTCTGCCGCGTGACGCCAAGTTCCTGGCACAGGTCGCCGACCTTGGTCTCTGGCTGACCCATTGCCGCCATCGCCAGCCGCAGCTTGGCGGCGGTCATCTTGAACGGCCGGCCGCCTTTCCGCCCGCGCGCGCGGGCCGAGGCTAGGCCGGCAATCGTGCGCTCCGCGATCAACTCGCGCTCGAACTCGGCCAGGGCGGCGAAGATGCCAAAGACCAGCTTGCCGGCGGCGGTCGTGGTGTCGATGGCCGCGCCGTGCCCGGTTAATACCTTCAAGCCGATGCCGCGCCCAGTCAGGTCGTGCACGGTGTTGATGAGATGTCGCAGGTCGCGTCCGAGCCGATCCAGTTTCCACACGACCAGTGTGTCGCCAGTTCGCAACGCCTTCAGGCAGCTCGTCAAGCCGGGCCGATCCTCGCGCATGCCGGATGCCTGGTCCTCGTAAAGATGTACTGGATCGACCCCGGCGGCAATCAGCGCGTCGCGCTGCAAATCGGTAGCCTGGGAGCCGTCCGCCTTCGATACCCGCATGTAGCCTATCAGCATGTCGTACCTGTCACATATACGTTCGATTATGTGACAGTTTGCATCGGGAAGCTCTGCACGTCAAAATTTGTCACTTAACCCGTCATTCTGTCTAAGGCATGCAAAGGGTAGGCTAGGCTCATAATGTGACAGAAATTCCGGGGGGATGCCTTCCTTCGCGAAGGTGGCGCGCAACTGTTCCAAGGAAGCGGGGTCGCGCCGACCATAGGAAGCCAACGCGAACAGCGAGCGTGCCGTCTCGGGGTTGTGTCGTGCTTCAATGATGGCCTCATCAATGGCCTGGATTGCACGCTGCCAGTGATCGACGGGTTCGGGCTTCGGCGCTTTCGCCGGCAGGCCACTGGTGAACCCGGTTTGGGGCTCGGACCAGAATAGCTTTGCGTGCTCGCCTGGCGGGCTTATATCCCTCACCTCAATCAAGCTGATTGCCGTTGCCGCCGCCTCCAGCATCTGCAACCGTACTGCCGGGTTCAGGGTTTCATACGGTCGCCACAGACTTTGCCCAGCACGCAGCGGATGCCCGCAGCATTCCCAGATTTGGCGGAGATACCCCGCGTAGGTGCCGCACGTCGAAAGCGGGGTGTTCAGCTCATCGAGCAGCGTGCGTAGCAGCCTAAACCACAATCCGGCGTGGATGCGTCGGCGCGGCAACTCCACGTGGCCGGTCGTCAGTGCCTGCCAGGTACGCTGGTCCATCGCCGCAATCGCGTCGCTGGCAGTGCGCGGTTCGGCGTCGGCGTTCTCCCAGCCGAGAAACCGCCCTGGCACGCCCCAATAGGATTCCAGCCAGCAGCCATGCAGTGGGCAGCTCAGCATCAGGGGCAGCTTCCACGCGAGCAGTACGGCTTGGTTCTCCGGATCGTTCAGGCAGAGCGGACAGGCGCGGTGTATCGGTTGGGTGGGCAGCCAGGCACGCCAGCTCGTGATGGATCGCGTCTTACGGCGGAGTCTCGGCAGCAGTACCGAGAGCTGGAACGCATAGGTTTCCAATGCGGCTGGAATCTGATCATCAAGGCTGTCCAGTAGCCAAGGCACCCAGCCGGCGAAACTCATGCAGCGCAGCCGATCCAGCTCGATACCGCTCCGCTGGGAGAGCATCGCCAGCAGCGCCAGTGGTGGCGCGGTGTCCAGGTCATCAACCTGGCCGTGACCAAGATCGTGCTCCAGCAGCTCGGACACTTCCATGTGATAGCAAAGGGCCACGCGGTTGAGCCACGAAGACAGGGCTTCGGCTTCCCTGGGTGCCGGATGCAGTGGCCAGCGTGGCGCTGGCTTCACATCAGTTCCCGCTCGAATTGCCGCCGCCGCTCGCTGGGACCGGTGTAATCGGCCATGCTGAGCGTGCGGTGGTTGATCGCTTCCTCACCACTCTCCACGGCGGCCACGGCCGCCGCCATCAAAAGGTGCGCCAGCTCGCCAATAGTGCCCTCGCTGCGCGTGAGCAGGTAGCGAGCCATGTCCAGCGTGGCAATCGACGAAGGTCGCCGCAGCGGGAGCGAAGCCGCGAAGCTGGCCAGCAGTGAACAGCAATCGTCGTTGGCCTCCCACACCGGCAGCATCATCGGCTCGAAGCGATTTTCCAACTGGTCATCCGAGCGGATGGCCAGGTAGGCGTCGCGTGTGCCCACACCGACCAGCGGGATGCGCAATTCGTTGCCGAGGAAGCGCAGCAGGTTGAGGAATTCCCGGCGGTTGACGCTGTTGCCGGCCAGGACGTTGTGCAGCTCGTCGATCACCAGCAAACGCACACCGAGCTTGCGCAGCAGTGTCAGCGCCAGTTGCTCTATTTCCGGCAGCCGTGGGCGCGGTCGCAATGGTGCTCCCATCGCCGCGAGCAGCGCGACGTAGAAGCGGATCACCGATGGCTCGGACGGCATCTGCACGACCAATACCGGGATGTGCTCCTGGTCGGCGTCGGAGCTGGCCGGGTGGGCGCGGCGGAACTTCTCGACGATCATCGACTTGCCGTTGTTGGTTGGACCGACCAACAGCAGGTTGGGCATGCGTTGTTTGTTTGGCCACGTATACAGGGCTTCCAGCCGGTTCAACGCCTCGACTGCTCGCGGATAGCCGATCCAGCGGTCGGCGCGAAGGCGATGGATGCGCTCGTCCGCCGGGAGACGGGCCAAGCCCTGGGCCGCCGGCAGCAGGTGGGACAGGTCGATGATGGGATATTCGTCCACGGCTACCACTCCTCAATCTGGTCGAACGGTTTGGCAGGTGGCTGGTTGTCCGCCTGCGGGTCTGCCATGTCCGTGTCCGCTGGTGGCGTGGTTTTGACAGGTTGTTCCGTTGACTTGAGATGCTGGCGTCGATCCGCGTCGCGCCGCGCCTTGCGCGTGGCTTTCTGCGCAGTGGTCACGATTTCGCGCATCTGCCCGATCATGCGGAACAGCGCCGACTCATCCACCTGTTCGCGCCCTTGCTGCCGCAATTTCGCCAGCGCCTGCCGTTGTTCCCAGAGGGTGACAGCCGGGTGCGACAAGGTACGGTATGGAATTTCCAGATAGTGCTGCCCCTCCGGCTCCAGCACCCAAATGCGGCTGATGTCGCGTGGGTCGCGCCGGATCAGGAACGCAGGCAGGCGGTCGCGCCGAGCTATCCACGGCTTGAGCGCATCGGCGTAGTAGTGGATGTGGTCGATGACGAAGCCAGTGCGGGTCAGGGTGCGGCGGAGGACGGGCAGGAAATCGACCAGAAAAGCCGTGGTGCGAGTGATGACGGTTGGAACGCCGGTACGCGCGACAGCTTCGGCCCAGCGTGCGGCCGGCGGTTGGAGCAGGCCGTTGTGCACGGAGCCGTGATAGGTGCCAACCGCCAATGCGAGCCAGCGTTCCAGCTCGCGCAGTGTCAGGGCGGCCATCTTCTCGGAGGCGTATTCCCCGCGCTGGTCAGGGTTGGAGAAGGTCGTCCCCGGCAATTCGTCGTGGATCATTTGCATCGCCGTGCCGATGATCCGTTCCACGATGCCGCCATAGTGCGGCTGCCCGAGAGGCCGATAGTCCAACCGGATGCCATGCTGCTCGCAGCCACGGCGTAGCGCCTCGCTCTTGAATTCGGCCGCGTTGTCCAGGTAGAGCAGCGCGGGCTTGCCGCTCATCGGCCAGTCCATTTCCACGTCCAACCTTTCCAACCAAGGGCGCTTGTCGCAACCGGCGTGTGCGAGGCACAGGCCGACCGAGACGGCAGATGGCGCTTCTAACGTGACCACCATGCCAACCACGCAGCGGGTGAACACGTCGATGGCGAGGGTCAGGTACGGACGGCCAATCGGTTGCCGGTCGCGCTCGTCCACCACGATCAGGTCGATGACTGTGTGGTCGATCTGTACCTGCTCCAGCGGTGCGGAGACTGGCGGAGGAACACCGCCAACACCTTGCAGGATGCGGGACGCATCCTGGCCTTCCCGAAGTCGAGTGGTCTTGAGTGGATCAAGGCTGGCGATCCGCAACGCGACCGTGTTGCGCGCCGGCATCCGCAGCTTTTGCAGCTTGCACACCCGCGCAACTTCACGGTGGAACGCCGCCAAGCTGCGCTTCTGCTTGGTCAGGAAGCGCTTTTGCAGTAGCTCGCGGATGATTCGTTCGACCGACTCCGGCAAGCGGCCTTTACCTTTGCCACCGCTCGACTGTCCAAGAGCCAAATCAGTGACCAGCCCCGAACCTTGCCGGGCACGGCGGATCAGGACGTAGACCTGCCGCCGGGACAGACCCAGCGCCTGGGCTGCTGCGTCGGCCGCTTCATGCCCGACCGTCTCCGACTGCGCCAACGGCCCAATGATCTCCGCGCGGCAGCGAGCACGCTCCCATGCCTGTTCTGACAGGGTGGCTACGCCGCGCTCGGCAATCGGTACGGTATCGGTCGCCATGCTCGCCTCGCTTTGGTGCACACGAGTATTGAGCATAGACGAGTTTCGTGCAGAGGAGTCCTGATATCGGGCTGTCAGGAGCCGTATGCACAGCAGGCTTCATGTCTCGTTGATTGGTGCAGTCGTCTTCTGAAAATGACAACTGGCGAGAACTCTAACCATTGAGGGAATCGGGTAAAGCCTACGTTCTGGGTCGTGTATAGCGGTTGATTCCGATACTTCTGGCGGGCGCTTTCGACAGCCTTATCAAGGTTTACCAGTAGTGCATCCTGAGCATCGAGAACTTGCGTCTCGGTGCACATACCGGCTTCAAGCAGGGCCTGCCAGGTTGGTTCAAACGTGGCGTACAAGTTGTCGATGTAGCCTAGCCAAGTTGAGCCACTGGCTTCCCAGTTCCACTGATCCGGGGCTGCGACTACCGGCGCCAGGTTTTGCACAACAAGCCGTTTCATCAGCCGATTCCGGATATGGTCAAGGTCGATATCCAGCCCCTGTAACGCCATCTGACCCGTCGCGATGATTCCGGGCTTCAACTCCCTACCCTTAGAGTCGTATACCCCGTTAATCAGCGTTTCCAGGTCATCAGTCAGAACCTGAGCGGGAGCACGCCAAGGACGATCATGGTGCAGGTGCAACAGGGGCGACCATGTAGCGTTGCCCGTCTTGAGGAAGCGACTCCGGGCCGTGCCCTGATTATGGTTGGCCTGGACAAGGTAGATACCCAGCAAGCGCACCAGCTTCAACATTTCCTTGCAGTTGTCCCGGTGTTGCCCATCCGGCAGTAGGTCGGAGAAACGGGCAAGTTCGTCGTGGAGTACCCCTAGTTCTGAATCCACCGGGCACCTGCTGTAATCAGCGGCTTTGACACTGGTCCGCCCTTGCTGGGTGGCGTCCAAGGCTTGCAGCGCTTCCAAGTCTAGCGACTCAAGCTCGGCCAGCGTGTAGCGGCGGTCTAGCGGCTCGGACAGGTCGTCGTCCTGATTCTTGAATACTTTCCTGGCCATACGTAGCCGCATTGTGCGTTGCGGGATATGTTCCAGTTCATCAAGGAAGGTATCCAACTCGGGGCCAAGAAAGTCAGCAAGTTTCTGCAGCACCTGATCCCGTGTCATATCGTCTGTGATGTTCCACTTACGTTTGCGAGCAGTTGCAGGAATCGAGGCGCCAGCCCAGGCGCATACCGGTTTGTTGCCCTG
Organism: Pseudomonas sp. NY11955; assembly: GCF_048068035.1. NCBI lineage: Bacteria > Pseudomonadati > Pseudomonadota > Gammaproteobacteria > Pseudomonadales > Pseudomonadaceae > Pseudomonas > Pseudomonas sp. NY11955. The sequence goes on along the minus strand of NZ_JBLUPS010000009.1, from coordinate 275,169 downwards.
CTTCTGGTTCAGCCACGCAATACCGGTGAATGTGTTTTGCCATGTAGTTAGCCCTGTGCTGCCATCACGACCTACCAGGGGTTGGACGTGGCATAGTTGGAACAGGTCCTGGCCGTGGCCACCACTTGCCCAGCCGTAACGTTGCTTGCGATACACGTACTGGTCGTAGAGTCTGCGAAGTCCATCCGCATCGTTACCCTGGTATGTCTGTACTGTTCCCGCCCGCTTGGCCTGGTCAAGTAACCAATAACCGAAAGGACATTCCAGCAGGCGCTGCTTACGCCGTTCAATCTTCTTTTCCTTGGCGGTCAGGGTTGGCGCTTTTTGCTTTCGCTCCGCTGCCTTGGCACAGGCACTGCTACATGTAGCCCGACCACCGGGTCTGCGTTTGAACATCGCCCCGCAATGGGTGCAGGGGTACTCAAGTTGGTTGTTGCTGTTCTTGGCTGTTGCCATCGGCGTCCGCTCTTGCTGGGATCGAGTTGTTAAAGGTGGCCAGCGTGATAAGCACGTTCAGGCCGTGGGTGGGGTTGGAAATGCCACGCGAGGCCATGAAGGCGAGCAGGCGTGCACTGGCGGTTTCGTTGAGTGAAATTCGCATGTGAAATCTTCCGGAATGTTGAGTTTTAAAATGGGCAAAGCCGCGTGGCACTAGGGGTACAGCCAAGAATCGCGACAAATCCGTACCTACCCCGTTCGACCTTTTCGCCGTTCTGCGGACAGCAGAAGCCCGATGGAATCAGCAGCCTAATTGGCTCGATTGGCGGGATGATTGGCTGGGGTAGGTGAAGCTGGTGGCTCAGGACGAGCCGGGGGAGTGATAATGCTACGACACTTTTCCAATTCGTCAAGAGGAAAAATTGTTTTATTTCAAAAAAATAATTAACGCTAAGATTTAAATCGAAAACGATTTTAGTGCCCCCGACCTATGAGCCGAGGGACAAATATTAGAAAAATTTTTTAAAATGGCAGATCATCATCCCATAGTTCGGACTGATCAACATCGTACAGTTGAACTTGTATTTCTTCCGCTGTATTAGCCTTCTTTAAAAACGTCAGCTCACCCGACTCAATCTGGGCTACAAGTTGCGCTTCAAACGCGTCAAGACTCGCAGCGATAAGTCTGCGACGTGGCCCCAATAGGCCCAGCAAGTTGATTGACGTTCCAGATTTGTGTTCCGATGCACAGTTTTTCAGCAGCTTGATAAAATCCTCGTAACTTTCGGCAATTGTTTCCAAGCCTGAAGCTCTTTTCTCCAAAATAAAAACGGTATTCAGAAGATGCTCGACAATTTCAAGGGCGATTCTGATATCAACGGACTTAGGCTGCTTAATTTCGTGAGCAGCGTCATTGCCTAAAAATCGAATGGCGTGCAACCGCTTCTTATCTCCATTGGAGACATAGCCAGCTTTAAATAACTGATCAATCCGCCGTTGTAGATTGCTACCAGATATATCTAAGCTGTTGCAAACTGCTTCAATGCAAGCCCGCAAGCCAATACTTGCCAGAACATTAGCATTTTGGCTAAGGGCGGTTACGCTTTGAATATAAACCGTCCTGATCAATGGCGGCAGAAAGTAAGTATAAGATAACCCTCTGTGGTTTTTGATCACACTCGGATATACATCAAAAGAAACCGCATGCCTTAAATCCCCATCAGGACTTTCTTCAATCTCATCAAAATCTTCGAATTTTTTCTGGAAAGAGTAAGTGTGACACCCAAGGCATCTCACAATACGCCAACTATGCAGTTCGTCATTCCACTCTTCTTGAACCCTATCAGTAACTTCCGCAGAAATTTCATGGCGGGTACTTCTATAACAAGTACGGCAGTCATTAATTACAACCGAGGTGTTTGACAAGCTCTAACTCCTGTTGAATGACGGGAATTCCATGGATGGCCAAAAGCTACTACCTCCGCAGCGGGCCTGTCCAGACAATCGTAACTCTCACAAATATTTTTGGTGGATTAACACACAACCTGCTGTTCACCGGCCCCCCGGCACTGGCAAGACGTTGCTCGCCAGCCGTCTGCCTGGGCTGCTGCCACCGTTGGATGAGCACGAGGCGCTGGAAGTGGCGGCAATCCAGTCGGTCAGCGGGCATGCCCCCTTGAGCAACTGGCCGCAACGACCGTTTCGCCACCCTCACCACTCCGCGTCCGGGCCGGCGCTAGTGGGTGGTGGTAGCCGGCCACAACCCGGCGAAATTACCCTCGCCCACCACGGTGTGCTGTTTCTCGATGAGCTGCCGGAGTTCGAGCGGCGCGTGCTGGAAGTGTTGCGCGAACCGTTGGAATCGGGCGAGATCGTGATTGCCCGCGCCCGCGACAAGGTGCGTTTCCCTGCACGCTTCCAACTGGTAGCGGCAATGAACCCATGCCCTTGCGGCTACCTGGGCGACCCCACTGGCCGCTGCCGCTGCAGCACCGAGCAGATCGCGCGGTACCGCAACAAGCTGTCCGGGCCACTGCTGGACCGCATCGACCTGCACCTGACCGTGGCCCGCGAGAGCACCACGTTGAACAACCAGCCCTGTGGTGAAACCAGTGCCGATGTAGCGGCCATAGTGGCTCAGGCGCGGGCGGTGCAGCACAGCCGGCAAGGGTGTGCGAATGCTTTTCTCGACCTTGAGGGGTTACGCCACCACTGCAGGTTGGCGGCGGTGGACCAGGCCTGGCTTGAGGGGGCCTGTGAGCGGCTGAGCTTGTCGTTGCGGGCGGCGCACCGGTTGTTGAAGGTGGCGCGCACACTGGCGGACCTGGAGGGTTGTGAGGCGATTGGCCGGGCGCATCTGGCCGAGGCCCTGCAATACCGGCCTGGGAGCAGTTAGATCAGCGTTTCGCGACCCATGGCTGCTCCCCAATGGATCGTGGCCCACCGCTATCGTCTCTTCTTGCAGGACAATGTTTCTCCCTGGCAGCAGATTGTCTGCCCCCTCGCCAACCCCCAGAATTGTCCGCCAAACTGTTCAACCGCTGCCCCGGCAGCTCATGGAGTACGAGCCAATGCCACACGAAGGCAGCCTTCTGCAAACCGCGGTGATCTTCCTGCTTGCCGCCGTCCTCGCCGTCCCCCTGGCCAAGCGCCTGCAACTGGGTGCTGTGCTCGGCTACCTGCTCGCCGGCGTGGTCATCGGCCCGCAAGCGCTGGGCTTGATCCGCGACACCGAAAGCGTGGCGCATATTTCCGAGCTGGGCGTGGTACTGCTGCTGTTCATCATCGGCCTGGAACTGTCGCCCAAGCGCCTGTGGCTGATGCGCAAGTCGGTGTTCGGTGTCGGTACCGCGCAGGTGCTGCTGACCGGTGCGCTGATCGGTGCCATCGCCCTGTTCGGCTTCAGCCAGACACTGCCGGCAGCCATCGTGCTCGGCCTGGGCCTGGCGCTGTCGTCCACCGCCCTTGGCCTGCAGAGCCTGGCCGAGAGCAAGCAACTGAACGCCCCGCACGGCCGGCTGGCGTTCGCCATTCTGCTGTTTCAAGACATCGCCGCCATCCCGCTGATCGCCCTGGTCCCCCTGCTGGCCGCCAGCGGGCCGGACACCGGCCACGGCGACAGCCTGCAACACGGCCTTAAGGTGTTCGCCAGCATCGCCGTGGTGATCATCGGCGGCCGCTACCTGCTGCGCCCGGTGTTCCGCACCGTGGCCCGCACGGGCCTGCCGGAGGTTTCTACCGCCACCGCGCTGCTGGTGGTGATCGGCACCGCCTGGCTGATGGAAGAAGCCGGCATTTCCATGGCCCTGGGCGCGTTCCTCGCCGGCCTGCTGCTGGCCGACTCGGAATACCGCCACGAGCTGGAGTCGCAGATCGAACCGTTCAAGGGCCTGCTGCTGGGGCTGTTCTTCATCAGCGTCGGCATGGGCGCCAACCTGCGCCTGCTGCTGGAAATGCCGCTGGTGGTGCTGGGCCTGACCCTGTTGCTGGTGGCGGTGAAACTGGTGCTGCTGGTCGGTGTCGGTCGCCTGGCCGGCGGCCTGAGCGGCGCCAGCGCGCTGCGCTTGGGCATGGTGCTGGCGGCCGGTGGCGAGTTCGCTTTCGTGGTGTTCAAGCTGGGCAAGGACCAGGGCCTGTTCGACACCCAGACCTACGACCTGCTGCTGATGACCATTACCCTGTCGATGGCCATCACCCCGCTGCTGATGATTGGCTGCGCCCGCGCCCTCAAACGCCCGCAGCCGGTGCGTGAAGTGCCCGAGCAGTACAAGCAGATCCAGGCTGATACACCACGGGTGGTGATCGTCGGCATGGGCCGCATGGGCCAGATCGTCGCGCGTATCCTGCGGGCGCAGAAGATCCCGTTCATTGCCCTGGAAACCTCGGTGGACACCATCGAAATGACGCGCATGTTCGAACAGGTACCGGTGTTCTACGGCGACCCGCTGCGCCCCGAGGTGCTGCATGCGGCCAAGGTGGGTGAGGCGGAGTACTTCATCATCACCATCGACGACCCCGAAGCCGCCATTCATACCGCTGAACGGGTGAAACGCCTGTACCCACACCTGAAAGTGCTGGCCCGCGCACGTAACCGCCAGCATGTGCACAAGCTGGCGGATGTGGGTGCCGAGCCGATTCGCGAGACGTTCTACTCCAGCCTGGAGATGACCCGCCGAGCGCTGGTGGGGCTGGGCTTGAGCGATGATCAAGCGGCGGACCGTATTGCGCGGTTTACCCAGCATGACGAAGAGGTGCTGGTGGCCCAGGGGCAGGTACGCGACGACCGGGCCAAGGTGATGCAGACGGCCAAGGAGGCACGGGTGGAGCTGGAGCGATTGTTTGATTCAGATGCGGATTGAGGGCCTTTGGCGTACGCCTTGGGTGTTGTGGCGCCTGGGAGATCGAGCGCCGCCCGCGCGGCGCATCGCGAGCGAAGCTCGCTCCTACATTTGTTTCTGGCCAGTATTGCCTGTGACAGGCGCGCGCGACCGCCCTGTTTGTACGACGCGATATAGAGCCAAGCGCCAAGGCGTTCGCGCGCAAATCCCACAGGAAAAATTGGCCCGAAACAAATGTAGGAGCGAGCTTCGCTCGCGATGCGCCGCGCGGGCGGCGCTCGATCTCATAGGCGCCAGAAACCTATCGCCAGGCACTTCGAGGCCATTCTGTGGTCTCCCGACGCGCCACTCTCAGCGCCGATGCGGTAGCTAGAACAATTCAGCTAAACCACCCTGTTCTCAGCATCGTCCTACTTCTTTCTGAGCCATTCCTTACACGAATGCATAACCCAAGGATTTATCCTACACACCGTGTCGACACCCGTCTGATTGTCCGGGGAAGGCCTGCTCTCTAGGCTGACCGGGTCGCTGTCGGTTCAGCGATCGGGTGTGGAAACCCGTATCGGTCAGAGGTCTGTCTTCAATGGCAGTTGTGCGCGGGAGGCCGTATGGCCTACCGGGTTGCCTCTCACCGGTTTTCCACCCCGCGTACAACTGCCACCCTTCGCGTGGAAACGGATGGTTGCAGTACAACCTAGAGAGCTTACTGCAATGAAAAAAATCGTCCCCGATCCACCTCTCCCCAACACCACACAACGCCCTTTCAGCCGCTGCGATGCCGGCCATCCCCCATTGTTCACAGTAAACCCAGGCGTTCCGGCCCAGGACGCCCTGGTGCATGTCGCGCAGTACCTATGCGGCGCCTACGACTGTGGCTACAAAGCCTTGGAGCATCTGGATGACACAGGCAAGAGCCTGTTCTGGAGCAACCTGAATGCACTCGAAATGGCGGAAGGGTTGGTCGAGGCATTGCTGGATGGGATTGAGTCGCAGCCAGTAAGTTGAAGCTCATTGCATCAACGCTGAGCAGGTTGCGGTAACCAGCCTGCTCTATATCAATACAGGCTATCGAAGAACTAGCTGCTGCCGACTCACATGACAGCGCAATTGGGCTCACTGCGAAACATCTAGGTTTGAACGATGAAAAGGCCAGCCTGGTAAGCATCAGAACCCCAATGGGCGACATCCGCATTCAGCGCAGTTGTATCCGTCACATCGTCGAGAAACGGCAAGACGCCCGGGAACGCTATGTAAAAGTAGCGCTGGATACGCTAATCGGACCATTTGAGGTGTGGGAGGTTGCCTACACCAATGGCACCTACAGGTTGGCCTTTATTGGTGTATACGAAACCAGGCGGCAGATGCTGGTGGTCGTAACACTCGATCACGGCAAGAGTCTGTGGAATTTCATGCAGTGCGATGCAAAGGCGCTGAACAAGCATCGGCATGGGAAGCTGCTCTACACGCGGTACGCTTTTCTGCCGATCAAAGAAAAGGGCCACTGTAAACAGTGGCCCTGTAATCACGCTTGATATTCATATACACACCCTCAAGCCGGGGTGTGGAGGTCTCACCCGACGCTGATGATCCAGCCATCGACGGGGTTCCTACGCCAGCTATTGCCGCTGAATGGCAGCTGGTTTCGCGCTCAGTCCAAACGCTAACAACACTCTGTGTTCAAGTCAACGGAGGTTTCCAGTGGCAGCCATCCGGCTGGTTACTTGGTATTACTTACCCGCAGTCAGCGCGTTGTAGCTGGTCATCAGGTTCCGATAATCCGGAATGTGGTTGGAGCACAGCGCCGCCAGCCCTTCTACATCGTTGCGCCAGTCGCGGTGCAGTTCGCAAGCCACGCCGAACCAGGTCATCAGCTGGGCGCCCGCCCGGCTCATGCGGTCATGGGCAGCATCGCGGGTCATCTCGTTGAAAGTACCCGAAGCATCAGTCACCACGAACACATCGAACTCTTCTTCCAGGGCCGACAGCGCCGGGAAGGCTACGCAGACCTCGGTCACCACACCGGCAATGATCAGCTGTTTCTTGCCAGTGGCCTTCACCGCTTTGACGAAATCTTCGTTGTCCCAGGCATTGATCTGGCCAGGTCGGGCGATGTATGGCGCATCCGGGAACTGGGCTTTCAGTTCCGGCACCAGCGGGCCGTTGGGGCCTTGCTCGAAGCTGGTGGTGAGAATGGTCGGCAGGTTGAAGAACTTGGCCAGGTCAGCCAGGGCCAGCACGTTGTTCTTGAACTTGTCCGGCTCGATGTCGCGCACCAGCGACAGCAGGCCAGCCTGATGGTCCACCAGCAGCACGGCGGCGTCGTCTTTGTTCAGGCGGTTGTAGGTAAATTTGCTCATGGTCTGTGCTCCTAAGGGTTATGAATTTTTCAGCAGTCCGGGGTGTTTCGCGTTGATGGACACAGATTAAAATCATCACTATCACGGCGGTAGACTGCGAAAAATGCCTTTAGCGTTCCATTTGGAGAACGATCATTGGAAGACCTCAACTCCCTCTATTACTTCACCCAAGTTGTAGAGCACGGCGGCTTCGCCCCGGCCGGCCGGGCGCTGGACATGCCCAAGTCAAAGCTCAGCCGGCGCATCGCCGACCTTGAAGACCGCCTGGGCGTGCGCCTGCTACACCGCACCAGCCGGCACTGCTCGCTGACCGAGATCGGCCAGGCCTACTACAACCGCTGCCTGGCCATGCGCGTGGAGGCCGAGGGCGCGGCGGAGATCATCGAGCGCAACCGCAGCGAACCGCGCGGGCTGGTACGCATCAGCTGCCCGACCACCCTGCTAAACGCCTGGGTCGGGCCGATGCTGACCCGCTACATGCTCAAGTACCCACAGGTGGAGCTGTTCATCGAAAGTACCAACCGCCGTGTCGACCTGCTGCACGAGGGCTTCGACATTGCCTTGCGGGTGCGCTTTCCACCGCTGGAGAACACCGACATGGTCATGAAGGTGCTGAGCAACAGCACCCAGTGCCTGGTCGGACATCCCCAATACCTGGCGCAACTGCCCAAAGGCTTCGACCCACAGCTGCTGGGCACGCTGCCCAGCGTGCATTGGGGCAGTGCCCAGCGCGAATACCAGTGGGAGCTGTTCGAGGGTGAGGGCAGCGGCCGCAGTATCGTCATCCCGCATACACCGCGCATGGTGACTGATGACCTGTTTGCCTTGCGCCACTTCGTGGTGGCCGGGGTGGGTATTGCGCACCTGCCACGCGTCGCGGTACGTGAGGACTTGGCGGCAGGGCGGCTGGTAGAGCTGCTGCCTGAGTGGCACCCGCGTTGCGGGATCGTCCATGCGATCTTCCCGTCGCGGCGTGGGTTGCTGCCGTCGGTGCGAGCGCTGATCGATCATCTGGCTGAGGAATTTGCCATCAGCGACATGGCTTGAGCACCGGCGAAAGCGCCAGCAGTGAAAGAACAGAAAAGGGGGCCAAAAACTGGCCCCCTTCTTCACATCAGTTCAGCTTAGAAAGCAAAGCACGAACAACCCAGCGTCCCCCAGAAGCCCTGGAAATCATTCACCGGCACGCTCGACTGCCGCGCCTTTTCGTGGCTGTGCGCATGCACCCCGCATGGCCCGCTGCACTGGTGCACGGCGGCGGCCAGCGATGGCGCACCAACCCGCCAGTGCCCCGGTACCTTGGCCACTGGCGACCACTCAGGCAACACTGGCACCTGCGGCGGACCGAGCCGGTCGAATTCCGCCGCGCCATACACCACCTTGCCATCTACGATGGTCAGCACCGACTCGATGCCCTTGATCGCCTCTTCATCAACGCTGAAGAAGTCCAGCGACAACGCCGCCAGGTCGGCCAGCTGGCCCACTTTGATCTGGCCCTTCTTGCCCTGCTCGCTGGAGAACCAGGCGCTGCCTTGGGTAAACAGCTGCAGCGCGGTGTCGCGGCTCAGGCCTTCGGGGTACAGCGCCATGCCGCCCACGGTCTTGCCGCTGACCAGCCAGTACAGCGAGGTCCACGGGTTGTAGCTGGACACGCGGGTAGCGTCGGTACCAGCGCCCACCGGCACGCCCATGTCGAGCATGCGCTGGATAGGCGGGGTCTGCTCGGCGGCCTTGGCGCCGTAGCGGTCAACGAAGTACTCACCCTGGAAGGCCATGCGGTCCTGGACGGCAATACCACCGCCCAAGGCGCGCACGCGCTCGATATTCTGCGGGGTGATGGTTTCGGCGTGGTCGAAGAACCATGGCAGGCCGTTGAACGGGATGTCGCGGTTGACCTTCTCGAACACGTCGAGCATGCGCGTGATCGACTCGTTGTAGGTGGCGTGCAGGCGGAACGGCCAGCGCTGCTCGACCAGGTGGCGCACCACCGGTTCCAGCTCTTGTTCCATGGTTTGCGGCAGGTCCGGGCGCGGTTCGAGGAAGTCCTCGAAGTCGGCGGCAGAGAACACCAGCATTTCGCCGGCGCCGTTGTGGCGCAGGAAATCGGTGCCGCTGTGCAGCTTGACGCTGGAGGTCCACTTCTTGAAGTCGTCCAGTTCTTCCTTGGGCTTCTGGGTGAACAGGTTGTAAGCGATACGCACGGTCAGTTGGTTGTTGTCGGCCAGTTCCTGGATCACCGAGTAGTCGTCGGGGAAGTTCTGGTAGCCGCCGCCGGCGTCGATGGCACTGGTCAGGCCCAGGCGGTTGAGTTCACGCATGAACTGGCGGGTGGAGTTGACCTGGTACTCCAGCGGCAGCTTCGGCCCCTTGGCCAGGGTGGCGTAGAGGATCATCGCATTCGGGCGGGCGATCAGCATGCCGGTCGGGTTGCCGAACTTGTCACGCTGGATCTCGCCACCTGCCGGGTTCGGCGTGTCCTTGGTGTAGCCGACAGCCTTGAGCGCGGCGCGGTTGAGCAGCGCACGGTCGTACAGGTGCAGCAGGAACACCGGGATATCGGGGGCTGCCTGGTTGATTTCTTCAAGGGTCGGCATGCGCTTTTCGGCGAACTGGAATTCGTTCCAGCCACCGACCACGCGCACCCACTGCGGGGTTGGCGTACGTGCAGCCTGGTCCTTGAGCATGCGCAGGGCATCGGCCACCGACGGCACGCCTTCCCAACGCAGCTCCAGGTTGTAGTTCAGGCCACCGCGAATCAGGTGCAGGTGCGAGTCGTTGAGGCCCGGGATCACCGTGCGCTGCTTGAGGTCGATGATTTGCGTAGCGGCGCCCTTGTGGGCCATGGCCTCGGCGTCGTTGCCCACGGCGACGAAGCGGCCGTCCTTGATGGCGACAGCGGTCGCGGTGGGCTTTTCGCGGTCAACGGTGTGCAGTTTACCGTTGAACAGAATCAGGTCGGCGGTCATGGAAGCTCCTTGCGTGGATGCGTGGGCGGAACCGGCTTGGCCGGTGAAGGGCAGTGCGGACCAGAGCGCGCCGGCAGCACCGAGCACGGTGCTGGTGGCGAGGAACTGGCGACGGGTCTTGTCGTTGCGGTCCTGGGACATGCTGTTCTCCGTCTCTGGGTGCGGCGGCAGGCGCAACTGCGGGGCATGCCGGTTGATGCAGGGTTGTAGAAGGTTAGCCCTGATCAGGTTTCGTGCCGCCAAGGCTGTACCCTTCGGAGTCAAGCCCGCGACGGCGTGGCTCAACCGCGCAGCCAGTTGGCGCAGCGGCGGGTTACCCAAGGCATGATGTAGAACACCACGGGCAGGATGACGAACAGGTTCACCACCAAGTTGCCGGCGATCGGGCCGCCCAGCTGCGGGAAGCGTGCAAACAGCGGCGCCAGCAGTTGCGGAATGACCATGGTCATCGGGCAAATCACCAAGTAGGTCAGCAGCGCCTGCTTCCAGCGCGGCGGTTGGGCCACCGTGGCGCCCGTTGGGCTAGCGAGCACTTTGTGTTGCAGGCATACGGTCACCACTTCGCGGTTGTCTTGGCGTGCAGTGTTCATCGGCGTTCCTTGGGATGAGCTAGCCCGTATCCCCTGTGCAACGGCGGACGGGCAGTGGATTGGAGGGGTATGCCGACCTGGCCGGGCACCGACTGGCGGTGCCCCGGAAGGTTGGCTTACTTGCCGGCGTTGAAGGCGTTGTAGCTGGTCATTAGGTTGCGATAGTCCGGGATGTGGTTGGAGCACAGCGCGGCCAGGCCTTCGATGTCGTTGCGCCAGTCACGGTGCAGCTCGCAGGCCACGCCGAACCAGGTCATCAGCTGCGCACCGGCCTGGCTCATGCGGTCGTGGGCGGCGTCGCGGGTCATGGCGTTGAAGGTGCCGGAGGCATCGGTCACCACGAAAACGTCGAATTCTTCTTCCAGGGCCGCCAGCGCCGGGAAGGCAACGCACACTTCAGTCACCACGCCGGCGATGATCAGCTGTTTCTTGCCGGTGGCCTTCACCGCTTTGACGAAGTCTTCGTTGTCCCAGGCGTTGATCTGGCCTGGGCGGGCGATGTACGGGGCATCCGGGAACAGCGCTTTCAGTTCCGGTACCAGCGGGCCGTTGGGGCCCTGTTCGAAGCTGGTGGTGAGGATGGTCGGCAGGTTGAAGAACTTGGCCAGGTCAGCCAGGGCCAGCACGTTGTTCTTGAACGCGTCGGGTTCGATATCGCGGACCAGGGACAGCAAGCCAGCCTGGTGGTCGACCAGCAGTACGGCGGCGTCGTCTTTGTTCAGGCGGTTGTATTTGAACTGGGTCATGGTCGTGCTCCTTGGTGTTTTGTTTTTCAGTAAGTGGGGGTGTTTCGCGTTGATGGGTGAAGATTAAAACCGGGACCTTTGGAGCGGTAGATAGCGGTTTTTGGCTTTAGCGTTCTGTTTAAGGAACGATAGATTGGCGTTGGTTTTGCTGGCCTCTTCGCGGGCACGCCCGCTCCCACAGGGATCGCACAAGATTCAGAACCAGCGCATTACCTGTGGGAGCGGGCGTGCCCGCGAAGAGGCCAGCACAGGCTGCCATTGCCTGCCCGGCCAACCTGCTCTATTACTACCCACAGCCCTCCCCTCACCCGAGACCACCATGCTGGCGTTCATCCAGTCGTCCCCGTTGTTGCTCGGTACCGCCCTGATCCTGCTCGACCTGGTGCTCTGGCAAGTCATCCCCATGCAGCGCAGGGCCTGGCGCATCGGCACGCGCCTGATGATCTTCCTGCTGTTCAGCTCAGTGCTGGTGGCCGCCGGCATGAGCCCGTTGCAACCACCGCCCTGGCCCGACGATGTCTCGCGCAACCTGATGGCCACGGTGCTGGCGATCGGCTGGTGGCTGTTCGGCGCACGCACGGTAACGGTGGTGTTCGGCCTGCTCCTGGTGGCCCGTGGCAGCCATGGCGGGCGCTTGCTGCAGGATGTGCTGGGGGCGTTGATCTTCCTGGCCGCCGTGGTGGCTGCCGCAGGCTATGTGATGCAGCTGCCGGTGAAGGGCCTGCTGGCCACCTCCGGGGTAATGGCCATCGTCATCGGCCTGGCGCTGCAGAGCACCCTGGCCGACGTGTTCAGCGGCATCGTGCTGAACACCACGCGGCCCTACCAAATCGGCGACGCCATCTCCATCGATGGCACCGAAGGCAAGGTGCTGGACATCGACTGGCGCGCCACCCGCCTGCTCACCGGCAGCGGCAGCCTGGCGGTGATCCCCAACTCGGTGGCGGCCAAGGCGCGGCTTCTCAACCACAGCCGCCCGGCTGACGTGCACGGGGTGTCCATCAGCGTGGTGGTGCCGGCCAAGGTGCGGCCCAGGCGGGTATTCGATGCACTGGAAAAGGCCCTGCAAGGCGTCAGTGCCATTCTTGTTACGCCAAAACCGAAGGTGACGGTGAAGGCCTCGACGCTGGAGTCCGTGGAGTACGAGGCCAGCGGTTTCGTCGCCGACGCAGACGCCAAGGGCGACGCGCGCAACCAGCTGTTCGACCTGGCGCACCGGCACTTGGAGGCTAGCGGGGTGATGTGGAATGTCGACCTGGCCATGGCGCCGCGCAGTCGGCAGCGCGAAGTGCTGGACGAGGTGCGCGTGTTCCGCTCGCTGAGTGATGAAGAGCGCGATGCGCTAAGCCAGCGCATGACCGCCGTGGAATACCTGGCAGACCAGGTAATCCTGGGCGTGGGCGAGCACTCTGATCATTTGCTGGTGATTGGCAGCGGAGTGGTGTCGGCATCGGTGCGCGATGGCGACAAGCTGCTGGAGGCCGGACGTATGGGGCCGGGTGAAGTGCTGGGGATAGAGGGCATCATCGACGAAGACGATTCGCTGGCCGAGTTCCGCACACTGACCAGTTGCGTGCTTTACCGGATCGACAAGGAACAGGTGAAGAGCTGCCTGCAGCAGCGTGGTGAAGTGCAGACGGCGTTAAGCAAGTTGCAGCGGTTTCGGCGGCAGAACCGGGAGTCGTTGTTGCTGCAGAAGCCGGTTTCGATCAAGAAAGGCGGCTTCCTCAGCTGGCTGCACAAGTAAGCCTGTGCCGGCCTCTTCGCGGGCATGCCCGCGAAAAGCCAGTACTTACAACACAACTCTCAAGCATTGCCCCGCGTGGTACAGCGAGAAGCCGGACTCGTAGAACGCGGTGCGCAGCGAAGGCGCACTCACGCCGCTCATCGGCGAGAACGGAATCGGCAGGCTGTCCGCCTCCCCCTTCAGCAAGAACTCGGCAAACGCCCGGCCAATCACGGTGCCCGTGGTATTACCCCGCCCGTTATAGCCCGTCACCGCCACCAACCCCGGCGCCGGCTCGAACAGGCGCATCAGGTGGTCAGGGGTGAAGTCGATGCAGCCGGTCCAGTGCATTTCCCACTCCACCTTGCCCAGCTCGGGGTAGTAGTGGCTCTGGATACGGTCGGCCCAGCTGCGCACAAACCACGCGGGTTTGTTGTCGACACGGCCCAGGCTGCCGAGCAACAGACGGCCTTGGTCGTCCCGGCGAATGCTGCTGAGCACGGTGCGGGTGTCCCACGAGCCCTGGCCATGCGGCAGCACCTTGTCGGCCGCCGCGCCCTGCAAAGGCTTGGAAGCGACCTGGTAGTAATAACCGCGGAAAAACTGCTTCTGCAGGTTGCTCCAGTCGCCTTCGGTGTAGGCACCAGTGGAAATCACCACCTTGTCGGCGCGCACGGAACCGCGTGCTGTCTTCACCCGCCAAGCGTCGCCATCACGCTCCAGGCCTTCGACCGAAGACTGCTGGAACAGCTTACCGCCCAGGCGTGCCACAGCGGCGGCCAGGCCCTGGGTGTAGCCCATCGGGTTGATGGTGCCGGCACGGCGGTCCAGCAGCGCGGCGGAAATCTTGTCGGTACCGCAGTATTCCTGGCACTGGGCGCCGGTCAGCAGCTCGACGTCGGCACCCCGGCGGCGCCATTGTTCATGGCGGGCTTCGAGGTCGGCGATGCCGGTGGCGTTGTGCGCCATGTGGAGCGTGCCTTTGTGCTGGGCCTGGCAGTCGATACCAAGGCGCTCGATCATGGCGAACACTTCCGCCGGGGCTTCGCCGAGCACCTTGTTCAGGCGGCTGCCTTGCTTCTGGCCGAGGGTGGCCTCGACGTCATCGGGACGGATCCAGGTGCCGGCGTTGACCAGGCCGACGTTGCGCCCGGAGCCACCATGGCCGATCTTCCAGGCTTCCAGCAGGATCACCGACTTGCCCTGTTCGAGCAGGTGGATGGCCGCCGACAGGCCGGTAATACCGCCACCGATCACGCAGACATCGGCCTTGTGCTCACCGGCCAGGGCCTGGGCGGCAACGCTCGGTTTGCTGACGAATTCCCACAAGCATTCTTGACGCAGTTCGGACATGGCCCGGCTCCAGCTATTTGTTCTTGTTTGGGGCCGCTGTGCGGCCCATCGCGGGCAAGCCCGCTCCTACAGGGATCGCGTAAGCGCCATCAATCCCTGTAGGAGCGGGCTTGCCCGCGAACCGGGGGCCAGGCCCCCGGCCATGCAGCATCAAACCATCAGTCGAACACGATACCCTGTGCCAGCGGCAGCTCGCGCGAGTAGTTCACGGTGTTGGTCTGGCGACGCATGTAGCCTTTCCAGGCATCCGAACCCGACTCACGGCCACCGCCGGTTTCCTTCTCGCCACCGAACGCACCACCGATCTCGGCGCCGCTGGTACCGATGTTGACGTTGGCGATGCCGCAGTCGCTGCCCGAGGCGCTCTGGAAGCGCTCGGCTTCACGAATGTCGGTGGTGAAGATGCACGACGACAGGCCTTGTGGCACTTCGTTGTTCAGGCGCAGGGCCTCTTCGAAGTCATCGTAGGCCAGCACGTACAGGATCGGGGCGAAGGTTTCGTGGCGCACTACGTCGCTCTGCGCCGGCATTTCGGCAATGGCAGGCGATACGTAGTAGGCGTTCGGGTACTGGTCGGCCAGCTGACGCTCGCCACCAAACACCTGGCCACCTTCGTCGCGGGCCTTGGCCAGCGCGCCCTGCATGGCGTCGAACGACAGCTTGTCGATCAGAGGGCCAACCAGGTTTTCCTTGCGTGGGTCGCCGATGCGCACTTTGCCGTAGGCGGCTTTGACGCGGGCAACCACTTCGTCCTTGATCGAGCGGTGCACGATCAGGCGACGCAGGGTGGTGCAACGTTGGCCGGCGGTGCCGACAGCCGAGAACAGGATGCCGCGCACGGCCAGGTCCAGGTCTGCACTCGGGGCCAGGATCATGGCGTTGTTGCCACCCAGTTCGAGGATGCTGCGGCCAAAGCGGGCTGCCACGCGTGGGCCGACTTCACGCCCCATGCGGGTGCTGCCGGTAGCGCTGACCAGTGGTACGCGTGGGTCATCGACCATGGCTTCGCCAGCTTCACGGCCGCCGATCACCAGCTGTGCCAGGCCAGCCGGGGCATCGCCGAAGGCTTTCAGGGCTTTTTCGAACAGCGCCTGGCAGGCCAGGGCGGTCAGCGGGGTTTTCTCGGACGGTTTCCACACCACCGAGTTACCGGCCACCAGGGCCAGGGCGGTGTTCCAGGCCCATACCGCGACCGGGAAGTTGAAGGCGCTGATCACGCCGACCACGCCCAGCGGGTGCCAGGTTTCACGCATGTGGTGGCCAGGGCGCTCGGAAGCGATGGTCAGGCCGTACAACTGGCGCGACAGGCCAACGGCGAAATCGCAGATATCGATCATTTCCTGCACTTCGCCCAGGCCTTCCTGGGTGATCTTGCCGGCTTCGATCGAGACCAGCTCGCCGAGGTCGGCCTTGTGCTCGCGCAGCACTTCACCGAACAGGCGCACCAGTTCACCACGGCGCGGGGCCGGCACGCTGCGCCAGGCTTCGAAGGCGCTCTGGGCCTGATCGATGCGGGCGATGGTCTCGGCTTTGCCGAGCAGTTTCACCGAGGCGATCTGGCTGCCGTCGATCGGCGTGTGAACAGGGTAGTCGCCCTGGGTGTAAGCCTCGGCGGCAACGCCAAGGCGCTCGAGCAATCCAGCAACCATTTGTGCTTCTCCTACATCGGGTGATGGGGTGGAAAAATGATGTGGATCAGTATTAATCCGATCACATAGGGACAACAAACGACCTTTATTCCGCATATCATTCCGTCAGGTAATGATTTGAGCCGTAGAGATCGCTATGTCCAAACGCTTGGTGCCTTCCATGACCGCCCTGCAGTGCTTCGAGGCTGCAGCCCGCCATTTGAGCTTTACCCGTGCCGCCGAAGAACTGCACCTGACCCAGAGCGCGGTCAGCAAGCAGGTGGCGCAACTTGAGGACATGCTGCGCCACCATCTGTTCCTGCGCATCCGCCGGCGCTTGCAGCTGACCCCGGCCGGCAGCCTGTACCTGGCCGAGGTCAACAAGATCCTCACCCAGGTGGATATGTCCAGCCGCTACGTGCTCACCTACGGCGAGCAGACCGAAATACTTAAAGTAGCCACTCAACCAAGTTTTGGCGTGCGCTGGCTGATCCCGCACCTGAAGGGTTTTGGCAAACGGCACAGCAATATCCACCTGGACATCCGCAACGAGATGGAGCCGTTCGCCTTGCTGCAAGGGTCGGCGGACGTGGTGTTCTTCTATGGCCAAGGCACCTGGCCGGGGGCCACGTGCGTGGAGCTGTTCCGTGAAGAGGTGGTGCCGGTGTGCGCGCCGGAGCTGCTGGCCGGGCGAACGCTGGGCAATGCCGCAGAGCTGGCCGACCTGGTGCTGTTGCAGAGCACGTCGCGACCGGAGGCCTGGCATGAGTGGTTCCTGGAGCAAGACCTGCAGAGCGTCAGCGCCTATCACGGGCCACGCTTCGATACGTTCTATATGGCGTTGAGCGCGGCGCAGGCCGGGTGCGGGGTGGCGTTGGTGCCGCGTTACCTGGCGGCGAAGGAGCTGGCTGAAGGAAGCCTGGTGGTGCCGTGGAACCATGCGATGCGCAGTGCGGGGGCGCATTATTTGGCGTATGCCGAGCATGCGGCGGAGGTGCCCAAGGTAAGGGCGTTGGTGGAATGGATTCGCGAGCAGCTTCAGGCTTGAGGGCCTCTTCGCGGCTAAAGCCGCTCCCACCGGGACCGTGCAAGGTCTGAACCCAGTGCACTACCTTGTGGGAGCGGGCGTGCCCGCGAATAGGCCCTTGAGGTCGATCATAAAAGGAATGACACACTCACTTTTTTTCGCTTGTGAGCAAAGTGCATTCCCAGCTTTCATGTAAGCGTCCGAACCCAACCAGGAAGCTAGCGATGCCCGCCCACGATTTCGTCAGCCCAGACAGCATCCGCGCGCAGTTCTCTGCCGCCATGTCGCTCATGTACAAACAGGAAGTGCCGCTGTACGGCACGCTGCTGGAGCTGGTGAGCGAAATCAACCAGCAGGTCATGGCCCAGCAACCCGAAGTTGCCGAGGCCCTGCGCTGGACCGGCGAAATCGAGCGCCTGGACCACGAACGCCACGGCGCCATCCGCGTGGGCACCGCCGAAGAACTGGCCACCATCGCCCGCCTGTTCGCCGTCATGGGCATGCAGCCAGTCGGCTACTACGACCTCAGCTCCGCCGGCGTGCCAGTGCATTCCACGGCCTTCCGCGCGGTGCACGAGCAGTCGCTGCACGTCAGCCCGTTCCGCGTGTTCACCTCGCTGCTGCGCCTGGAACTGATCGACAACCCACAATTGCGCGAGCTGGCCCAGAGCATCCTGGCCAAGCGCCAGATCTTCACCACCCGCGCCCTCGAACTGATCGCCCAGTGCGAGCGCGATGGCGGCCTGAACGCCGCGGATGCCGAGGCGTTCGTGCAGGAAGCGCTGCACACTTTCCGCTGGCACCATGACGCCACCGTGACTGCCGAGCAATACCAGCAACTGCACGACCAACATCGCCTGATCGCCGATGTAGTGGCCTTCAAGGGCCCGCACATCAACCACCTGACGCCGCGTACCCTGGACATCGATGCAATCCAAGTCGGCATGCCGGCCAAGGGCATCCCACCGAAGGCCGTGGTCGAAGGCCCGCCCACCCGCCGCCACCCGATCCTGCTGCGCCAGACCAGCTTCAAGGCCCTGCAGGAAAAAGTCGCGTTCAGTGACCAGCAAGGCAGCGAAGGCAGCCACACCGCGCGCTTTGGCGAGATCGAGCAACGCGGCGCGGCCCTGACGCCGAAAGGTCGCCAGCTGTACGACACGCTGCTGGACGCTACCCGCGCTGCGCTGGGTGGTGCTCCGGCCGAGGCCAATGCCGAGCGCTACATGGCGCTGCTGAAGGCAACCTTTGCCGAATTCCCGGACGACCTGGCACAGATGCGTGAACAGGGCCTGGCGTATTTCCGCTACTTCGCCACCGAGAAAGGCCTGGCCGCGCGTGACCAGGAAGGCCGCCCTACTACCCTGCAAGGGCTGATCGACGCTGGCCATGTGCACTTCGAGGCGCTGGTGTACGAGGACTTCCTGCCGGTGAGTGCGGCCGGCATCTTCCAGTCCAACCTGGGTGACGATGCGCAAGCCGAGTACGGCAGCAACGCCAACCGCGATGCCTTCGAAGCGGCGTTGGGGCTGCAGGTGCAGGATGAGCTGGCGCTGTATGCGCAAAGCGAGCGGCGCTCGCTGCAGGCTTGTGCACAGGCGTTGAACCTGGGCTCGATGTAAGGCTTTGCGACCTTTTCGCGGGTGAATCGCATCACCTGTAGGAGCAGCCTTGTGCTGCGAAGAGGCCGGTGAGGCTAAAGATCATCTTCGCCGGCAATGGCCTCTTCGCAGCACAAGGCTGCTCCTACAGGGCTTGTGTTCGCCTTGATATCGGCGCTGGCCAGGTGATCAGAGAGGCGGCAGGATTTCCACATCCGGCAAATCCATCGCCGCCACCTCGTCCTCCAAGAAATCACTCAAGCGCCGCAGCCGCTCGCCACCCGGCCGCGTACGCGGCCACACCAGGTAGTAGTCCATCCCGCTGGGCACGGCTGTCGGCCAGGGCAGGCTCAACCTTCCCTGCGCCACGTCCTCGGCCACCATCAGCAAATCGCCCATGGAAATGCCATAGCCACGCGCCGCGGCAATCATGCCCAGCTCCAGGGTGTCGAACACCTGCCCGCCCTTGAGCGAAACCCTGTCGCTCAGCCCCATACGCTCCAGCCATTCCCGCCAGTCGCGCTTGTCCACCGTGGGGTGCAGCAGTTCGATCGAGGCCAGCCGGCGCTCGTCCCACGGCCCGTCGTCGAGCAGGTCTGGCGCCCCCACGGGGATCAGCAACTCCGCAAACAGCTTGCGCACCTCCCAGTCCGGCGGGAATGCGCCGTCGCTGAGCAGCACCGCGCAGTCGAACGGTTCCTGGTTGAAGTCCACATGGTCAACATCCATCCAGGCGCTGGTCAGCTGCACTTCATTACCCGGCTGCAGGTGGCGAAAGCGGCTAAGGCGCGCCAGCAACCAGCGCATGGTCAGGGTCGAGGGCGCCTTCATGCGCAGGATGTCGTCCTCGCCACGCAAGGTCTCGCAGGCCCGCTCCAGCGCCGCGAAACCTTCGCGCACACCTGGCAGCAGCACCCGCGCCGCCTCGGTCAGTTGCAGGCTGCGACCACTGCGCACGAACAGCCGGCAGGCGAAGTGATCTTCCAGGGTACGGATATGGCGGCTGATTGCGCTCTGGGTAATCGACAGTTCTTTACCGGCACGGGTGAAGGAGCTGAGCCGCGCGGCGGCTTCGAATGCGCGCAGAGCATACAGCGGAGGGAGCTGACGGGACATGAGGCACCTGCCATACGGGGCTGTGGAGCAAATTACCGAGAAGCATATATGCATGAGTCAGACTCATGCCAACCATCGGATTTATCCTTTTGTGCAAAGTTGACCAAAGCCTCAGAATCGCCGTTCGTTCATCACCTCAGGAAGAAGGACCGCCTCCATGCACGTCGCGCCCACCACAGAACTCAAGGCTTTGCTGCGCCTGGCCGGGCCGCTGATCGCCTCGCAGTTGGCGCACATGCTGATGGTGCTGACCGACACCCTGATGATGGCCCGCATCAGCCCACAGGCCTTGGCCGGTGGCGGCCTGGGGGCGGCCAGCTACTCGTTCGTGTCGATCTTCTGCCTGGGCGTTATCGCCGCGGTCGGCACCCTGGTGGCGATTCGCAAGGGTGCCAACGACATCGAAGGTGCCACCCGCCTGGCGCAGAACGGCTTGTGGCTGGCCTGGGGCCTGGCGCTGTTCGCCGCACTGGTGCTGTGGAACCTTGAGCCGGTGCTGCTGCTGTTCGGGCAAAAGCCCGAAAACGTAGCCTCGGCCGCCGAGTTCCTCACCCTGCTGCCGCTGGCCCTGCCCGGCTACCTGACCTTCATGGCCTTGCGCGGCTTCACCAGCGCACTGGGCCGCTCGACCCCGGTGATGGTCATCAGCCTGGTCGGCACCGTGCTCAACTACCTGTTCAACGTGGCGCTGATCGAAGGCATGTTCGGCCTGCCCAAGCTGGGCTTGATGGGCATCGGCCTGGTTACCGCCGTGGTGTCGATGGGCATGGCCATTGCCCTGGCACTGTATATCCGTTGGCACTCGGCCTATGCCGACTACCCGCTGCGCAAGGGCCTGTCGCGCCCATCGCTGCCGGCCCTGCGCGAGCTGTGGCGGCTGGGCCTGCCGATTGGCGGCACCTACATGGTGGAAGTGGGCCTGTTCGCCTTCGCCGCGCTGTGCATGGGCGTGCTGGGCAGCACCGAGCTGGCAGCGCACCAGATCGCCCTGCAAATCGTTTCCACGGCGTTCATGGTGCCGACGGGCTTGTCCTATGCGGTCACCATGCGCGTGGGCCTGTACTACGGCGCGGGCAACTTGCTGGCGGCGCGCAGCGCCGGGCGCGTGGGTATCGGCTTCGGGGCAATGATCATGTTTGCCTTTGCCGCGCTGTTCCTGCTGCTGCCCGAGGCGCTGGTGGGGCTGTTCATCGACCGTAATGACCCAGCCTTCGCCGCGATCTTCCAGGTGGCCGTGCAGTTGTTGATGGTGGCGGCGTGGTTCGAGCTGTTCGATGGCATGCAGACGATTGCCATGGGCTCGATCCGCGGGCTGAAGGATGCCAAGACCACCTTCCTGATCGGGCTGGTGTGCTACTGGCTGGTGGGGGCGCCGAGTGCCTGGTTGTTCACCTTTACCCTGGGCGGTGGCGCAGTGGGGATCTGGTGGGGGCTTGCGCTGGGGTTGGCGTGCGCGGCGGTGGCGCTGACGTTTGGCTTTGAGTGGCGGATGAAGCGGTTGCTAGGCAAGGCAGGGGGTCGTGCTGAGGCTACTGCTTCGGCCTGACTTCAGGGCCTCTTCGCGGGCACGCCCGCTCCCACAGGGACTGCACAGTGTTCAATACCTGTGGTGTACCTGTGGGAGCGGGCGCGCCCGCGAAGAGGCCCTAAAGGACAGCATCCAGCTGACGGCCGGGCACATTTAGCAAGAAATCGATCAATTCACCTACCGGCAGTGGCTTGCTGACCAAGAAGCCCTGCACCTGGTCACAACCAAACCCGCGCAACAACGCCAGTTGCTCTTCACTCTCCACCCCCTCGGCCACCACCTCCAGGTTGAGGTTGTGCGCCAGGTTGATCATGGCGTGCACCAGCTTGCGGTTTTCCTCGCGCATTTCCATTTCAGCCACAAAGCTGCGGTCCACCTTGAGCAAGGCGATCGGCAGGCTGTTGAGGTGCACGAACGAAGAAAAGCCGGTGCCGAAATCGTCGAGGGAGAAGCGCACGCCCAGGCGGCCGAGAGCGTCCATGGTCTGGCGCACCAGCTCGTTGCGGCGCATCACCGCCGTTTCGGTCAGTTCAAACTCCAGCCAACGGGCGTCTACGCCATGCTCAAGGATCAACCGGCTCAAGGTGGCCAGCAACTGGCTGTCCTGGAACTGGCGGAAGCTGAGGTTTACCGCCATGTGCAACGGCTCCAGGCCGCGCTCGCACAGTGCCTGCATGTCGCGCAGGGCGCGGGAAATCACCCAGTAGCCCAAGGGCACGATCAGGCCGCTCTGCTCGGCCAGGGGCACGAACTCGCTGGGCGGCAACAGCCCGCGCTCGGCATGCCGCCAGCGCACCAGCGCCTCCAGGCCGACGATGCGCCCGTCTGCCAGGTTCAGCCGCGGCTGATAGTGCAGCTCCAGCTCGTCACGGCGCAGGGCGCGGCGCAGTTCGCTTTCCAGGTCGGCAAGGCTGCGGGCATTGCGGTTGATGCGTTCGTTGAACACATGGAAGGTGCAGCCCTGGCTGCCCTTGGCCTGACGCATGGCAATGTGGGCGTGCCACATCAACGGGTCGGCACCACCCTGCGCGCGGGCGTGGGCCAGCCCCAGGCTGCAACCCAGCAGCAGGCTTTCGCCGTCGATCCAGTAGGGTTCGGCCAAGGCCTCGACGATGCGTTCGGCAATCCATTCGGCGCGGTTGGCGTCACGCCGGGTGTCGATCAGCAGGGCGAATTCGTCGCTGCCCAGACGCGCCAGTTGGTCGCCCGCCTCCAGCTGGTTCTGCAGCCGAGCCACCACCTGCAAGATCAGGCGGTCGCCGCTCTGGTGGCCGAGGGCATCGTTGACGTGGCGGAAGTTGTCCAGGTCCAGGTGGCCCAGGGCAACACCACGGCCGTCGTTTTCGGCCAGGCGCGCCGTCAGCAAGGCTTGGAAACCTTGACGGTTGGCGATGCCGGTCAATGGGTCCTGCTCGGCCAGGCGCTGCAAGGTGGCCACCAGCACGCCCCGCTCACGCACATGGCGCAGCGAGCGGCGCAAAGTGTCGGCATTGAGTTGGCCACGCACCAGCCAGTCGCTGACAGCGCTGGGCGCTACCTCGGGCTCGTGGTCGAGCAGCAGGATGGTCGGCAGGTCGCAGCGCCCGGGCACCGGCTGCAGGGCCGGGGTTGCCAGCACCACGGCCTGGCGGTCATGGCTGAACAGGCTGTCGACCGCCTCCCAGTTCGGGGCGGTCAGCAGCACCGCACTGCCGCTCAGGGCAGGCATGCATGCGTGCAACAAGGCGGCCCATTCCGGCTCATCAGCCAACAGCAGCAAACGCAAAGGTTCGACAGGCGTGGACAAGCGGACTCCTTAGGGCTTCACGGTGCAACGGTAACTGGCGGGTATGCTACTGCATTTAATGAAAATGATTTTCACTTTTATACATGTTTTTACGGGCGTAGCATCCCGACGTATTTTGTCGTGCATCCTGCTCGAAACGAGCCGAACCAGCAAATATGATTTTTTCAGCTACTAGAATTAGTGGCGCTAATAGTAGGCCGGAGAAAAGTCTGACTCAGACGTCAGACGGTCGCGCCACAACCGCCCCATGCCTGTTAGAATGCGCGGCTATTTTCTGGCGACCCCGGTTTCTAGCATGTCCCGACTCAATCCCAGGCAGCAGGAAGCCCGTGACTACGTCGGCGGCCCTCTTTTGGTGCTCGCCGGTGCTGGCTCGGGCAAGACCAGCGTAATCACGCGCAAGATTGCCCACCTGATCCAGAACTGCGGCATCCGTGCCCAGTACATCGTGGCGATGACCTTTACCAACAAGGCCGCGCGCGAGATGAAGGAACGGGTCGGCACCCTGCTGCGTCCGGGGGAAGGCCGAGGGCTTACGGTGTGTACCTTCCACAACCTGGGCCTGAACATCATCCGCAAGGAGCACGAGCGCCTGGGCTACAAGCCGGGTTTCTCGATCTTCGATGAGTCCGACATCAAGGCGTTGCTGTCGGACATCATGCAGAAGGAATACTCCGGCGACGACGGCATCGACGAGATCAAGAACATGATCGGTGCCTGGAAGAACGACCTGATCCTGCCGCCCGAAGCTCTGGAAAAGGCGCGCAACCCGCGCGAGCAGACCGCCGCCATCGTCTACACCCACTACCAGCGCACGCTCAAGGCGTTCAACGCGGTGGACTTCGACGACCTGATCCTGCAACCGGTCAAGCTGTTCCAGGAACACCCCGAGGTGCTGGAGCGCTGGCAGAACCGCGTGCGCTACCTGCTGGTGGACGAATACCAGGACACCAACGCCAGCCAGTACCTGCTGGTGAAGATGCTGATCGGCATGCGCAACCAGTTCACCGTGGTGGGCGACGACGACCAGTCGATCTATGCCTGGCGTGGTGCCCGCCCCGAGAACCTGATGCTGCTCAAGGAGGACTACCCCTCCCTGAAGATCGTCATGCTCGAACAGAACTACCGCTCCACCAGCCGCATCCTGCGCTGCGCCAACGTACTGATCGCCAACAACCCGCACGCGTTCGAGAAGCAACTGTGGAGCGAAATGGGCGTGGGCGACGAGATCCGCGTGATCCGCTGCAAGAACGAGGAAGCCGAGGCCGAACGCGTGGCCATGGAAATCCTCACCTTGCACCTGCGCACCAACCGCCCGTACAGCGACTTCGCCATCCTCTACCGGGGCAACTACCAGGCCAAGCTGATCGAACTGAAGCTGCAGCACCACCAGGTGCCGTATCGCCTGTCGGGCGGCAACAGCTTCTTCGGCCGCCAGGAAGTCAAGGACCTGATGGCCTACCTGCGCCTGCTGGTGAACCCGGACGACGACAACGCCTACCTGCGCGTCATCAACGTCCCACGCCGGGAAATCGGCTCCACGACCCTGGAAAAGCTCGGCAACTACTCCACCGAGCGCGGCATCTCGATGTACGCCGCCAGTGAGGAGCTGGGTCTTGGCGAGCACCTGGACGCCCGCTACACCGAGCGTTTGCAGCGCTTCAAGCACTGGCTGGACGGGGTGCGCCAGAAGGTTGCCCTGGAAGACCCGATTGCCGCGCTGCACGAGATGATCCGCGACATCGACTACGAGAACTGGATCCGCCAGCAGACCGCCAGCGACAAGGCTGCGGAGTTCCGTATCAGCAACGTCTGGTTCCTGGTCGAAGCGCTGAAGAACACCCTCGAAAAAGACGAAGAGGGTGAAATGACCATCGAGGACGCCATCGGCAAGCTGGTGCTGCGCGACATGCTCGAGCGCCAGCAGGAAGAGGAAGAGAACGCCGAAGGTGTGCAGATGATGACCCTGCATGCCTCCAAGGGCCTGGAATTCCCCTACGTGTTCATCATGGGCATGGAAGAGGAAATCCTCCCGCACCGCTCCAGCATCGAGGCCGACACCATCGAAGAGGAACGCCGCCTGGCTTACGTGGGCATCACCCGCGCGCGCCAGACCCTGGCCTTCACCTTCGCAGCCAAGCGCAAGCAGTACGGTGAAATCATCGACTGCACGCCCAGCCGGTTCCTCGACGAACTGCCACCGGACGACCTGGCCTGGGAAGGCCTGGACGACGCTCCGGTCGAGGTAAAGGCCGCACGCGGCAACAACGCCCTGGCCGATATCCGGGCAATGCTCAAACGCTGATCAACCATTACTCTTTAACTCTGCCGCATTTTGCGGCCACCTTTGTTACATCGAGGAATACCACAGTGGAAGCACTGCATCAGAAGATTCGCGAAGAAGGCATCGTGCTTTCCGACCAGGTTCTCAAAGTCGACGCGTTTCTCAACCACCAGATCGATCCGGCGCTGATGCAGTTGATCGGTGACGAATTCGCCCGCCTGTTCGCCGATGCCGGCGTGACCAAGATCGTCACCATCGAAGCCTCGGGCATTGCCCCGGCGGTGATGACTGGCCTGAAGCTGGGCGTACCGGTGATCTTTGCGCGTAAGCACCAGTCGCTGACCCTGACCGAGAACCTGCTGACTGCCTCGGTGTATTCCTTCACCAAGCAGACCGAGAACACCGTGGCCATCTCGCCGCGCCACCTCAACAGCAGCGACCGTGTGCTGGTGATCGACGATTTCCTGGCCAACGGCAAGGCGTCGCAGGCGCTGATCTCGATCATCAAGCAAGCCGGTGCTACCGTGGCAGGCCTGGGTATCGTGATCGAGAAGTCGTTCCAGGGCGGCCGCGCCGAGCTGGACAGCCAGGGTTACCGCGTTGAATCGCTGGCCCGGGTGAAGTCGCTGGAAGGTGGTGTGGTCAGCTTCATCGAGTAAGCACCATTGGGGCCGCTTTGCGGCCCTTTCGCGGCACAAGGCCGCTCCTACAGGCGATCGCATTCTCACTGTAGGAGCGGCCTTGTGCCGCGAAAGGGCTGCAAAGCAGCCCCGGCAATCTTCAGGTCGCCGCCAGTCCCGCCAGCAGCAGCCGCTGATAAAGCTCCTCCTTTAGCCCATGCGGCTGATCCAGTTGCATCCGCTTCAGGTGCCCCTCATACCCCTCCGGCCCCGGCGCATCCAGCGCTGCCTTGCCCAGCTCCAGTGCCTCGCTCAGCTTGAACTTGCTCTTCAACCAGTTCAGCGCCCGCAACAAGTCCCGCTCTTCAGCCGTAAAGTCCGTCCCCATTGGATACTCCGGGAACAGCCGCGCATGCCGCGACCTGATCGCCTCCAGCCGTTGCGGCGTATTGTCGGTAAAGCGAGCGTCCAGCTGAAAGCCCTTGGGCAGCTTGCCGGCCTCTTTGGCCTGCTCGATGAGCCCCTGCTGGAACCGCGAATCACACACCGCCAGCAACCGCGCAATCACCTCGCTGTCAGTCTGTCCACGTAAGTCGGCAATGCCGTACTCGGTCACTACGATATCGCGCAGGTGTCGGGGGATGGTGCAGTGGCCATAGGTCCAGAACAGGTTCGAGGTCACTTCCCCACCCGCCTCGCGCCAGCTACGCAACAGCAGGATCGAGCGCCCGCCTTCCAGTGCATGGGCCTGGGCGACGAAGTTGTACTGCCCGCCCACGCCGCTGAGCACGCGGCCGTCCTCCAGCTGATCGGCCACCCCGGCGCCGAGCAGGGTCATGCCGAACGCCGTGTTGATAAAACGCGCATCGCGGCGCTGGCGGCGCTTGAGTTCTTCCTGCCCGTACAGCTCGTTGATGAAGCTGATGCGGGTCATGGCAAACCGCGCGCGCTGTTCCAGTGACATCTCCCTCAAGCACTGATAGAACGCCTGCGGGCCTAGGAAGAACCCGCCATGTACCACTGGCCCCTGCTCATCCGCCGGGCGCCGCAGCAGGCCTGCCTCGGCCAGCACCAGCAGGCCGTTGACGAACATTTCGCTGCAGCCGTACAGGCCTTGGGCAAAGGTATCCAGCCCCCCTTCCCGCTCGATCAGTGTCTGCCAAGGGCCTACATCCAGCGCTTCGAGCAAGTCTCGGTAGCCTGCGTTATCACCCTGGCGCGCCAGCAGCGCGGCGGCGACTGCATCACCCATGGCACCGATGCCGATCTGCAACGTGCCGCCGTCGCGCACCAGGCTGCTGGCGTGCAAGCCGATACAGTGGTCCTGGGTGCCGACCGGCATGTTCGGCGTGGAGAACAGCCGGCGCTGCTCGGCTGCGTCGATCAACAGGTCGAAGGCATCGATGGGCAGCTCCGAATCGCCGGGCATGTAAGGCAGCTCGGCGTGCACCTGGCCGAGCATGAGGATGGTTTCGCCGGCCGCACGGCGCTTGGCGATCATCGGTAGCAGGTCGAGGGTGATGTCGGGGTTGCAAGCCAGGCTCAGGTGGACAGGCCTCTCGGGGGTGGCCGCCACCAGTTGCGCGATCAGGTTAAGGCCCTTGGCATTGATGTCACGCGCGGCGTGGCTGTAGTTGCTGCTGATGTAGTCCTGCTGGGCAGCCTCGCTGTGCAGCAGGCTGCCAGGCTGCATGAAGAACTGCTCGACCCGGATGTTCGGCGGCAGGCTGTTATTGCGCAGGTCGGCGAGGTAGGTGAGTTCTTCGTAGTCATCGAAGACGCGCTCGACGAAGGGTTCGAGAAAGCGCCGTTGCAGGCCATCGCCCAGTGGCGGGCGGCCTAGGGAAAGCGCGGTGTAGATGGTCAACCGTCGCTCAGGCAGCTCGCGTACCCGGGCGTAGAGCGCGTTGACGAAGGCATTGGGTTTGCCCAGGCCCAAAGGCAGGCCCATATGGATATGGGCTGGTAGCTGGGACAAGGCCTGCTCGACAGCCTGTTCGATGGAGCAGAGGTGCATCAGGGCCTCCTGAGACATCCATGGGTTCAGGGGTTGGACATGGGCCAGGAGTAATTGGTTGCTTGTACCGGCCCTTTCGCGGGCACGCCCGCTCCCACAGGATAACCACAACTCTCAGGCTCTGTGGGGTACCTGTGGGAGCGGGCGAGCCCGCGAAAGGGCCCGTGCGGGCACCACAAAAACAAAACCCGCCATCTATGGCGGGCCTCGTGCAATTCAGCTGTTTCTCACAGCCCGGACATTTTCTTGATCGCCCCTTTCAGGTCGTCATCCGAACAATCCGCGCAGGTGCCCTTAGGCGGCATGGCGTTGATGCCGGTAATGGCCTTGGCCAGGATGCCATCCAGCCCGCCCTGGTGGTCGGCGCGTTCTTTCCACGCGGCGGTGTCGCCAATTTTCGGCGCGCCGAGCAGGCCGGTGCCATGGCAGGCATTGCAATGCTTGGCGATGATGTCATCCGGCGTCTTGGCGCCCCCACCCCCCGCTGCGGCAGCCACTTCCATGCCTTTGCATTCCTGGCCCTGGACGCACACCTGGCCAACCGGCTCCAGGCGTTTGGCGATGTCGTCATTGGTCGCAGCGGTTGCGCTCATTGCCCAGAGGGCGAATACGGCTGCTGGTACGGCCAGCATCTTCTTGATTTGGTTCACGCGAACACCCTCATGGTGGCTAATCACGCTCGCGGCCACGGATCGGCGAGCGTTGAAAAGTATAGCGGGAACCCAGAGGCCGTGAAACGACCCTACATGGGAAAGGGGTATTGCCGAATCAATGCACTGCGCTGGATCAAAAGTTTGAAGGCGTCGCCGCACTGATCAACCGCGCTGGCTGGTCGAACGGGTTGCGAAAGCGGTGCGGGCGGGTGCTCTCGAAGTAGTAGCTGTCACCTTCTTCGAGGATGAAAATCTCGTTGCCGACCACCAGTTCCAGGCGCCCTTCAAGCAGGATGCCGGTTTCTTCGCCATCGTGGGTGAGCATTTCGGCACCGGTGTCGGCACCTGGTGGGTACACCTCGGTGAGAAAGGCGATGGCACGGTTGGGGTGCGACTTGCCGACCAGCTTCATGGTCACCGCACCGTCCGAGATATCGATCAGCTCATGGGCCTTGTACACGATCTGCGTGGGGCTTTCAGGTTCCAGCTCGACCGAAAAGAACTCGACCATGGACATGGGAATGCCGCTCAGCACCTTGCGCAGCGAGCTGATGGAGGGGCTTACGCTGTTCTTCTCGATCATCGAGATGGTGCTGTTGGTCACGCCGGCACGCTTGGCGAGTTCGCGCTGGGACAGGCCCTTGAGCTTGCGGATGGCTTGCAGTCGTTCGCCGACGTCCAAAGCTGGAGCCTCCTGAAACGGTGGAAAGGGGGGTGAATGTGAACGATATCATGGCAATGCCGTTCAGTATTTACAACACACCGCCCCTCAAGCTGTCCGCTTCAGCGTGTCATTCGCCGATGTAGTCCCGCGGCACCCGTTTCAGGTTGCAGAAGATCTGGTACGGAATGGTGCCCGCGTGCGCGGCCACTTCGCTGGCCAGCACCTGCTTGCCCCACAGTTCGACCGGGCTGCCGACGGTGGCTTGAGGCACGTCGGTCAGGTCGATGCTGAGCATGTCCATCGACACCCGGCCAATCAGCTGGGTACGCTGGCCGGCGACCATTACCGGGGTGCCGTTGGGCGCCTGGCGCGGGTAGCCATCGGCATAACCCATGGCGACCACGCCAACCCGGGTTGGCCGTGGGCTGATGAACTTGGCGCCATAGCCCACCGGCTCGCCGGCAGGCAGCTCGCGCACGCTGATCACCCGCGATTGCAGGGTCATGACCGGTTGCAGGCGCTGCGCTTGCGCCTGGGCCACTTCGAACGGCGTGGCGCCGTACAGCATCAGGCCCGGGCGCACCCAGTCGCTGGGCGCTTGCGGCCAGCCCAGCACGCCGGGCGAGTTGCGCAGGCTGCATTCGGCGGCCAGGCCCTGGCGGGCGGCTTCGAACACGGCGATCTGCTGCGCAGTGGCGTCGGCGTCCAGCTCGTCGGCGCGGGCGAAGTGGCTCATCAGCACGATGCGCGAAACCTTGCCGCTGGCCAGCAGGCGCTGGTAGGCGGCGTGGTAGTCCTTGGGGTGCAGGCCGACACGGTGCATGCCACTGTCCAGCTTCAGCCAGACGGTGAGTGGCTTGTGCAGTTGGGCTTTCTCGATGGCTTCCAACTGCCACAGAGAATGCACCACGCACCACAGGTCGTGTTCGCCGATCAGGGTCAGCTCGCTGGCTTCGAAAAAGCCTTCGAGCAGCAGCACGGGGGCCTTGATACCGGCGGCGCGCAGTTCCAGCGCCTCTTCGATGCAGGCCACGGCAAAGCCGTCGGCTTCGGCCTCCAGGGCCAGGGCGCAGCGCACGGCGCCGTGGCCATAGGCGTCGGCCTTGATCACGGCGAGGGCTTTGGCACCGGTCAGTTCACGGGCCAGACGGTAGTTGTGGCGCAGGGCCTGGAGGTCGATCAGGGCGCGGGCGGGACGCATGGCGGCTGCCTTATGGTGGTTCGGGTTGAAATCGGTGTTGGACGCTTCGCGGGCTCGCCCGCTCCCACAGGAACCGCACAGTTATCAGTACATGCGTTGTTCCTGCGGGAGCGGGCAAGCCCGCGAAGGGGCCGGCACAGGCAAACTTACTGCTGGTGAGCCGGCGCGGTCTGCCCGTGCTTGGCCACTTCCCGGCTGTTGCCATAACGGGAAATGTCCAGGCCTTCGGCACTGATCTGCGGCTTCTTGCGCGCAATCAGGTCGGCCAGCAGGCGACCGGAGCCACACGCCATGGTCCAGCCCAGGGTACCGTGACCGGTGTTCAGGAACAGGTTACGGAACGCCGTGGCGCCGACGATCGGCGCGCCGTCCGGGGTCGCCGGGCGCAGGCCGGTCCAGAAGCTGGCCTGGCTCAAATCACCGCCGCGAGGATAAAGGTCGTTGACGATCATCTCCAGCGTTTCGCGCCGACGCGGATTCAGCGACAGGTCAAAACCGGCAATTTCAGCCATGCCGCCGACGCGGATGCGGTTGTCGAAACGGGTGATGGCGACCTTGTAGGTCTCGTCGAGAATGGTCGACGTCGGGGCCATGTCGCCGTTGGTGATCGGCACGGTCAGCGAGTAGCCTTTCAGCGGGTACACCGGCGCCTTGATACCCAGCGGCTTGAGCATCTGCGGCGAGTAGCTGCCGAGCGCCAGCACGTAGCGGTCGGCGGTTTCCAGCTTGCCGTCGATCCACACACCGTTGATGCGGTCGCCGGCGAAGTCCAGGCGCTGGATGTCCTGGCCGAAGCGGAATTCCACACCCAGCTTTACAGCCATGTCGGCGAGCTTGGTGGTGAACAGCTGGCAGTCGCCGGTCTGGTCGTTCGGCAGGCGCAGG
This sequence comes from Pseudomonas sp. NY11955, assembly GCF_048068035.1. NCBI lineage: Bacteria > Pseudomonadati > Pseudomonadota > Gammaproteobacteria > Pseudomonadales > Pseudomonadaceae > Pseudomonas > Pseudomonas sp. NY11955. The sequence continues at coordinate 243,649 of NZ_JBLUPS010000009.1, read as the reverse complement.
GCGCCGGCCAGGATGTCTTTCACGCCGGCCAAGGCCGGTTCGACGCGGGCGATGCCATCGCGGTCGAGCAGCTCGTAGGGCACGCCAGACTGTTCAAGCACGGCAATGTCCTTGGCCGCGGCATCTACCTGGGCCTGGGTACGGAACAGCTGGGTAGTGCCCAGGCTGCGGTTTTCGTAATTGATGCCAGTTTCGGCGCGCAACTCGTCGAGGCAGTCACGGCTGTACTCGGACAGGCGCACCATGCGCTCCTTGTTCACCGCGTAACGGCTGGCGGTGCAGTTGCGCAGCATCTGTGCCATCCACAGGTACTGGTCGACGTCGCCGGTGAGCTTGATGGCCAGGGGCGCGTGGCGCTCGAGCAGCCACTTGATGGCTTTCAGTGGCACACCCGGGGCGGCCCAAGGCGAGGCATAGCCGGGCGAGATCTGGCCGGCGTTGGCAAAGCTGGTTTCCATGGCCACCGCCGGCTGGCGGTCGACCACCGTGACTTCGAAACCTTGCCGGGCCAGGTAATAGGCACTGGCGGTTCCGATTACACCGCTACCAAGTACCAAAACTCGCATCGTTCTATCCCTCACACGCGGCACGCCGCAGACTTTTATTGAAATGGCATGAATGGGCGCAGTATAGGAACTTGAGACCAGTGCAATTCACTATATAAAAGCCTATTATTGGCGAGAATTCTCGGCAAAATCGCCTTTCACGGAGGGGCATCCCCTATGAGAACCCAGCACCAGAGCAAGCGTGAACTGGACAAGATCGACCGTAACATCCTGCGCATCCTGCAGAATGACGGGCGTATTTCCTTCACCGAACTGGGCGAGAAAGTTGGGCTGTCCACCACCCCTTGCACCGAGCGGGTTCGCCGCCTGGAGCGCGAGGGCATCATCATGGGCTACAACGCCCGTCTGAACCCGCAACACCTCAAGGGCAGCCTGTTGGTGTTCGTGGAAATCAGCCTGGACTACAAGTCGGGGGACACCTTCGAGGAGTTCCGCCGTGCGGTGTTGAAGCTGCCCCACGTGCTGGAATGCCACTTGGTGTCGGGCGACTTCGACTACCTGGTAAAAGCGCGCATCTCGGAAATGGCCTCGTACCGCAAGCTGCTTGGCGACATCCTGCTGAAACTGCCGCACGTGCGCGAATCGAAGAGCTACATCGTGATGGAGGAGGTAAAGGAGAGCCTCTGCCTGCCGATCCCGGACTGAGGCTAGACCAGCACCTGGCGGGTGGTGGCTATGAACTGGTGGACCAGCTGCTCGGCGGCGGGGTCGATCATCGGCTCAGGGCCACGGCCACGCGGGCAGGCCATGCGCGGGGTGGTGCCGAACAGGCGGCAGATCATCGGCCGCTCTTCGTACACCGTGCAACCGTTGGGGCCCAGGTGCACGCAGTCCAGGCGTTCCAAGGCGGCGGCTTGGTCGGCCTGGGACTTGCGCGGCAGGCGGGCCATTTCTTCCGCCGAGGTGGTGACCGGGCCGCAGCAATCGTGGCAGCCGGGTTCGCACTCGAACGAGGGGATGAGTTCGCGTAGGAAGTGGATCTTGTGGCGGTTGCAGGACATGGCTGAATACAAAGCTAGGAACTTGGGCGAATTATAGGCCCATTCGCGGGCTTGCCCGCTCCCACAGAATTGTAGAGTACCTGTGGGAGCGGGCGAGCCCTCGCCAGGTTGCCCACCACCCTACCCCGGCTTATCCTCCTTCCCTTGCCCACCAGCCCTCAGGACCTCGCCAATGATCCACAGCGCGCAGCACGCCGCCTCCTATTACGCCGCCAGCAGCGCGCCACACCCTGACCATTCCTTCCTGCAAGGCGAACACAGTGCCGACGTTTGCATCGTCGGTGGCGGCTACTCGGGCCTGAACACCGCCATCGAACTGGCCGAGCGCGGCTTTTCGGTCATCCTGCTGGAAGCGCGCAAGCTTGGCTGGGGCGCCAGTGGGCGCAATGGCGGGCAGTTGATCCGCGGCGTCGGACATGGCCTTGAGCAGTTCCTCCCGGTCATTGGCGAGGACGGCGTGCGCAGCATGAAGCGGATGGGCCTGGAGGCCGTGCAGATTGTTCGCGAGCGGGTAGAACGGCATGCCATCGCCTGCGACCTGACTTGGGGCTACTGCGACCTGGCCAACAAACCCGCCGAGCTGCTGGGTTTTGCCGAAGACGCCGAAGACCTGCGTAGCCTGGGCTACGTACATGAGCTGCGCCTGGTCGGCAAGGACGATATCCACAACGTGGTCGGTGCCGACTGCTATGTGGGCGGGCTGGTCGACATGGGTTCGGGCCACCTGCACCCGCTCAACCTGGCCCTGGGCGAAGCCGCCGTGGCCAGCCGCCTTGGCGTGAAGCTGTTCGAGCAGTCCGAGGTCACCCGCATCGACTACGGCCCGCAAGTGCAGGTGCATACCGCCCAGGGCCGGGTACGCGCCAAGACCTTGGTGCTGTGCTGCAACGCCTACCTCAACGGCCTCAACCGCGAGCTGGGCGGCAAGGTGCTGCCGGCCGGCAGCTACATCATCGCCACCGAACCGCTGGGCGAAGAGCGTGCCCGCGCCTTGCTGCCGCAGAACATGGCGGTGTGTGACCAGCGCGTGGCGCTGGACTACTACCGCCTGTCCGCCGACCGCCGCCTGTTGTTCGGCGGTGCCTGCCACTATTCAGGCCGTGATCCGAAGGACATCGCCGCCTACATGCGGCCGAAGATGCTCAAGGTGTTCCCGCAGCTTGCTGATGTGCGCATCGACTACCAGTGGGGCGGCATGATCGGCATCGGCGCCAACCGCCTGCCGCAGGTTGGCCGCCTGGCCAGCCAACCGAACGTGTATTACGCCCAGGCCTACTCGGGTCATGGGCTCAACGCCACCCACCTCGCTGCACGCCTGCTGGGCGAGGCCATCAGCGGTCAGGAAAGCGGGCGTTTCGACCTGTTCGCCAAGGTGCCCCACATCACCTTCCCGGGCGGCAAGCACCTGCGCTCGCCGCTGCTGGCCCTGGGGATGCTGTGGCACCGGCTCAAAGAGCTGGTCTGAAACGCTGTGGGAGCGGGTTTACCCGCCCCCACAGGGCCGCGTCAGCCCTTCCAGAAGGGCTTGCGTCCTTCGGTCCTGGCTTGCTCCCAGCTCAGCCCGACATCACGCAACTCGTCATCGCTCAGCTGCAGCAGCGCCCTGCGGGTATGCCAGCGATGCAGCATCAGCCCCCAACGCCCCAAACCCTCCGGCGCGTTGAACACCTTGGCCTGCTGCCCGGCTTCCATTTCCTTGGCCAACAGTTGCAAGCGCACATCGCTCATGCCACCCATCACCGCACCCTCCCGTTCAGTTGATACCGTGGAGAAAGGATGCGCGTCGGCACTGTCGACAATACAGATCCAATACAGCCTTATTATTCCCATACAGAATTGGCCGTCGACCGACTGAATGCTGTATTTTCAGGCCAACTGTACCGGTCGCTATGCCAATGCAGCGCAGGAGTATGCCGTGACCCTCTACCTGAACCTCGCCGAAATGCTCGGTGCCCGTATCGAGCAAGGCCTCTACCGCCCCGGCCAGCGCCTGCCGTCGGTGCGCGCACTGAGCGTGGAACACGGGGTCAGCCTGAGTACCGTACAGCAGGCCTATCGCATGCTCGAAGACAGCGGCATGGTCTCGCCACGGCCCAAGTCCGGCTACTTCGTCAGTGACCACCGCCACCTGCCGGCCCTGCCTGCGGTCAGCCGCCCGGCCCAGCGCCCGGTGGATATCTCGCAGTGGGAACAGGTGCTGGAGCTGGTGCGCAGCACCCCGCGCCAGGATGTGGTGCAGCTCGGCCGCGGCATGCCCGACATCGACAGCCCTACCCTCAAGCCGCTGCTGCGCAGCCTCGCCCAGCTGAGCCGGCGCCAGGACATGCCTGGCCTGTACTACGACAACATCCACGGCAACCTGGCCCTGCGTGAGCAGGTTGCCCGGCTGGTGCTCGACTCGGGTTGCCGCCTGGGCCCGGCCGACCTGGTGATCACCACCGGCTGCCACGAGGCGCTGTCGTGCAGCATCCGTGCAGTATGCGAACCTGGCGACATCGTCGCGGTGGACTCGCCCAGCTTCCACGGCGCCATGCAAACCCTCAAAGGCCTGGGCATGAAGGCCCTGGAAATCCCCACGGATCCGGTGACCGGCATCAGCCTGGAAGCGCTGGAGCTGGCCCTGGAGCAGTGGCCGATCAAGCTCATCCAGATCACCCCCAGCTGCAACAACCCACTCGGCTACATCATGCCCGAGGCACGCAAGAAGGCCTTGCTGAGCCTGGCCCAGCGCTACGACGTGGCGATTCTGGAGGACGATGTGTACGGCGACCTGGCCTACACCTACCCGCGCCCGCGTACCCTCAAGTCGTTCGACGACGATGGCCGCGTACTGCTGTGCAGTTCGTTCTCCAAAACCCTCGCCCCTGGCCTGCGGGTCGGATGGGTGGCGCCTGGACGCTATCTGGAGCGGGTGCTGCACATGAAGTACATCAGCACCGGCAGCACCGCCTGCCAGCCGCAGCTGGCCATCGCCGACTTCATCGCCGCCGGGCACTACCAGCCCCACGTGCGACGCATGCGCAGCCAGTACCAGCGAAGCCGCGACCTGATGAGCGACTGGGTAACCCGCTACTTCCCGACAGGCACGCGGGTCAGCCGGCCCCAGGGTGGCTTCATGCTGTGGGTGGAATTACCGGAACATTTCGACACGCTGCGTCTGAACCGGGCTTTACTGGAGCAGGGCGTACAGGTTGCCGTAGGCAGCATCTTTTCGGCCTCGGGCAAGTTCCGCCATTGCCTGCGCATGAACTTCGCCGCGCGGCCGACGCCGCAGATCGAAGCCGCCGTGCGCAGGGTAGGTGAAACCGCCCTTCGTCTACTGGATGAAGAAAGCGCCGACGCGTAACTTTGCGCCGCCCACCACGGTCCAACCCCTTGAAGCCTTTGCTGCACAGGACGATCCACCTTTGAGACTCCAGCGAGCCTTGCCCTTGCTGCTGGTGCTGCTTGGCCTTGCCGGCTGTGCCAGCGTCGACACGCCCCGTGAAACCAGCCAGGCGCTGCCCGCCAACGACTCGGCCTTCGGCCGCTCGATACTGCGCCAGGCCGCGCCGTATGGGGGGCGCTCAGGCTTTCGCCTGCTGCCCAACAGCAACGAGGCGTTCCGCGCCCGCGCCGAACTGATCCGCAACGCCCAGGCAAGCATCGACCTGCAGTACTACATCGTCCACGATGGCCTCAGCACCCGCGCCCTGGTGCACGAACTGCTGCGCGCCGCCGACCGTGGCGTGCGCGTGCGTATCCTGCTGGACGACACCACCAGCGATGGCCTGGATACCATCATGGGCACCCTCGATGCCCACCCGAACATCCAGATCCGCGTGTTCAACCCGCTGCATTTGGGCCGCAGCACCGGCGCGACGCGCGCCGTGGGCCGGCTGTTCAACCTGTCCCGCCAGCACCGGCGCATGCACAACAAGCTGTTCCTGGTGGACAACAGCATGGCCATCGTGGGTGGTCGCAACCTGGGTGACGAATATTTCGATGCCGAGCCCAACCTCAACTTCACCGACATCGACCTGCTGGGTGTGGGCCCGGTGGCCGAACAGTTGGGGCACAGCTTCGACCAATACTGGAACAGCGTCCTGAGCCGGCCGATTACCGACTTCCTCTGGCGTGCTCCGGATGCCAATGACCTGCACGCCAGCCGCCATCGCCTGGAAGTGTCGCTGGCCGAAGCCAGGACCCAGCGCAAGGCGCTGTACGACCGCTTGATGGCCTATCAGTCGCAACCTCGGCTGGATGTATGGCGCAACGAGCTGATCTGGGCACACGCGCAAGCGTTGTGGGACGCGCCGAGCAAGGTGCTGGCCGACGACGAACCCGACCCGCAACTGCTGCTGAGCCAACAACTGGCACCGGACCTGGCCAGCGTGCACCGCGAGTTGATCCTGATGTCGGCCTACTTTGTCCCAGGCGAACCGGGCTTGCTTTACCTGACCGGCCGCGCCGACGCTGGCGCTTCGGTGAAACTGCTGACCAACTCGCTGGAAGCGACCGACGTGCCAGCGGTGCATGGCGGCTACGCGCCCTATCGACGGGCCTTGCTCGAGCATGGCGTGCAGCTGTTCGAGTTGCGCCGCCAACCGGGCGCGCCAGTGCACACACGCCTCAGCCTGCACGGCAGCAGTTCGGATTCGAGCTTGCACACCAAGGCGATCGTGTTCGACCGGCGCAAGACCTTCATCGGCTCGTTCAACTTCGACCCGCGTTCAGTGCTGTGGAACACCGAGGTCGGGGTACTGGTGGACAGCCCGGAGCTGGCCGAATACACCCGCGAGCTGGCCCAGCAGGGTATGGCGCCTGCGTTGAGCTACCAGGTGAAACTGGTGGGGGACAAGCTGGTGTGGGCGACCGAGGACAATGGCCAGCGGCATATGCTGACCGCTGAGCCAGGCGGGATCTGGCGGCGGTTCAATGCCTGGATCAGCAAGGCGGTTGGCTTGGAGAAAATGTTGTAGCCGCCATTCAGGCGGAAACGGCCTCAAACGCCCCGGGGCGCCGGGTCAACACCACCAACCCCGCCGCCCCGGCCGCCATCAGGAACAGCAATGCATGCCCGCTGATCCACTGGCTCCCCGCCCCCGCCAGCAACGGCCCGAGCAAGCAACCGATACCCCAGAGTTGCGCCACATGAGCATTGGCCCGCACCAGTTCGTCATCCCGGTAGCGCTCACCGATCAGCACCAGCGACAGGGTGAACAAGCCGCCGGCACTGGCGCCGAACAACACCCACAATGGCCAGATCACCGGTGTGTGCAACAGCAACGGAATCGCCAGGCTGGACACCAGCAAGGTCACCGCACAGCCGGTGAACAGGGTACGTCGCGACATATGGTCGGCCAGCGCGCCGATGGGCAACTGCAACACCGCATCACCCACCACCACGGTACTGACCATGAACAGGGCGATTTCGGTGCTGAAGCCCTGCTGCAGGCAATACACCGGCAGCAAGGTGAGAATCATCGCCTCGAACGAGGCAAACAGCGCAATGGCCCAGGCAATCACCGGCAAACGCCGGCAGAAGGCAAACAGGTCGCCGAAGGTGACACTGCAGGCCTCTGTGCTCGGCGCACCGCCACGCCCTAGCAGCACCAGCGGCGCGGCCAGCAGCAGGCCGGTCGCGGCCCAGAAACCGAAGTCGTCATCAGAGCCGAGGAAGCCCAGCACCAATGGCCCGGCCAGCTGGCTCAAGGCGTAGCTGCTGCCATACAGCGCCACCAATCGGCCACGCCACTGTTCGACCACCAGTTGGTTGATCCAGCTTTCGCCGAGGATGAACACCACGGTCAGGGACATGCCGATTATCAGCCGCAGCAGCAGCCACAGCGGGTAGCTGGGCAGCAGTGCGAGCAGGCCGATCGACAGCGCCCCACCCCACAGGCACAGGCGCATGGCAGAGGGCACGCCAACCCAACCTGCCAGGCGGCTGGCCAGGCTGGCACCTGCCAGTACGCCCAGCGCCGGCATCGCGGCCATTACGCCAATGGCAAAGCTGCCGTAGCCCCAGGCCTCCAGGCGCAGGGATACCAGCGGCATGCTCACGCCGAGCGCCAGACCGACGCTCAGCACCGATGCCAGTACGGCGAAGTAGGTACCCCAACGCATCCTTGACCTCTTGAGTTCTTGGGGCTGCTTGGCAGCCCATTCGCGGCACAAGGCCGCTCCTACAGGGGCAACGCATATCCCTGTAGGAGCGGCCTTGTGCCGCGAATGGGCCGCAAAGCGGCCCTTACGATTACAGCTTGATCCAGGTCGCCTTCAGCTCGGTGTACTTCTCCAGCGCATGCAGCGACTTGTCACGGCCGTTGCCCGACTGCTTGAAGCCACCGAATGGTGCGGTCATGTCGCCGCCGTCGTACTGGTTGACCCAGACGCTGCCTGCACGCACGGCACGGGCGGTCTTGTGGGCCTTGGAAATGTCCGAAGTCCAGATGCCAGCCGCCAGGCCATACGGCGTGTCGTTGGCAATGGCGATGGCTTCTTCGGCGGTATCGAAGGCGATCACCGACAGCACTGGGCCGAAGATTTCTTCCTGGGCAATACGCATGGCATTGGTCACGCCGTCGAAGATGGTCGGCTCGACGTAGGTGCCGCCGGTCTCTTCCAGGGTGCGCTTGCCGCCGGCCAGCAGCTTGGCGCCGTCCTTGTGGCCAGCCTCGATGTACGACAGCACGGTGTTCATTTGCTGGGTGTCGACCAAGGCACCGACAGTGGTCTGTGGGTCCAGTGGGTTGCCTGGCTTCCAGCCTTTCAGGGCCTCGACCACCATTGGCAGGAACTTGTCCTTGATCGAACGCTCGACCAACAGGCGCGAGCCTGCGGTGCACACTTCGCCCTGGTTGAAGGCGATGGCGCTGGCCGCTGCCTCGGCGGCAGCTTGCAGGTCCGGGGCGTCGGCAAAGACGATGTTCGGGCTCTTGCCGCCGGCTTCCAGCCAGATGCGCTTCATGTTCGATTCGCCCGCGTACACCATCAGCTGCTTGGCGATCTTGGTGGAACCGGTGAACACCAGGGTGTCGACGTCCATGTGCAGGGCCAGGGCCTTGCCCACGGTGTGGCCGTAGCCTGGCAGCACGTTCAGCACGCCAGCCGGGATACCGGCTTCGATGGCCAACTGGGCGATGCGGATAGCGGTCAGCGGCGATTTTTCGGACGGCTTGAGCACCACCGAGTTACCGGTGGCCAGCGCCGGGCCGAGCTTCCAGCAGGCCATCAGCAGCGGGAAGTTCCACGGTACGATGGCACCGACTACACCCACTGGCTCACGGGTAACCAGGCCGAGCTGGTCGTGCGGGGTCGGGGCGACTTCGTCGTAGACCTTGTCGATGGCTTCGGCAGTCCAATGAATGGCTTGGGCCGCACCCGGGATGTCGATGCTGGAGGAGTCGCCGATCGGCTTGCCCATGTCCAGGGTTTCCAGCAGCGCCAGCTCTTCGACGTGCTTGCGCAGCAGGTCGGCGAAGCGGATCAGCTTGGCCTTGCGCTTGGCCGGGGCCAGTTGCGACCAGACGCCGGAGTTGAAGGTGGCACGGGCGTTTTCCACAGCGCGGTTGGCATCGGCCAGGTCGCAGCTGGCAACCTTGGCCAGGAAGCGTCCGTCGACCGGGCTCAGGCACTCGAAGGTTTCACCGGATGCGGCATCGGTGTATTCGCCGTTGATGAAGGCACGGCCTTCGATCTTCAGTTGCTGGGCACGTTGTTCCCAGTCCGCACGGGTCAGGGTGGTCATACGAAACTCCTCCTCTTGTTTAGGTGCAACGCCGCACTGAGGACTCACAGGCGTTGTCAGAATTCTGGCCGGGCGACGAGCGCACACGGGCAAGCGATACCCTAAACCAGCCGCTGTAAACTATCAATATATTTGACACGGACGGCTCAAAAGCCTACTGATGTTCATTTTATTAAACAACAACAGGAGCCGCACCATGCGCATAGAAAGCATCATCGACTTCGCCCAGGCCATCACCGAGGCCGAACGCTACCGCCCAGCGGCGGAAAAAATCCTCAAGGGCGAGCCCGACCAGGCGGTCTACAACCATTATTCCAGCCCATGCGGGCAGTTTGCCGCTGGCGTGTGGGAAGGTGAGGTGGGCCAGTGGACGGTGAACTACACCGAGCACGAATACTGCGAGATCGTCCAGGGCGTTTCGGTGCTGCGCGACCAGGACGGCGGTGCAAAAACCCTGCGTGCCGGCGATCGGTTTGTCATCCCGGCCGGGTTCAAAGGCACCTGGGAGGTGCTGGAGCCTTGCCGCAAGATCTATGTGATGTTCGAGCAGAAATGACCTGAGGCCCGCGCAGGCATAAAAAAACCCGCGTCCTTTCGGATGCGGGTTTTTTTCAGGTCGCCGATCAATTACTTGATCTTGGCTTCCTTGTACACCACGTGCTTGCGAACAACCGGATCATATTTCTTGATCTCGATTTTGTCCGGGGTGGTGCGCTTGTTCTTGTCGGTGGTGTAGAAGTGGCCGGTACCGGCACTCGAAACCAGACGGATCAATTCACGCATGATGTTCTCCCTTAAACCTTGGCGCCAGCTTTACGGATGTCAACCAGAACGGCGTCGATGCCGCGCTTGTCGATGATACGCATGCCTTTGGCGGAAACGCGCAGACGCACGAAACGCTTCTCGGATTCAACCCAGAAACGGTGGTGCTGCAGGTTCGGCAGGAAACGACGACGGGTTTTGTTGTTTGCGTGGGAAATGTTGTTCCCGGTTACTGGACCCTTACCAGTAACTTGACAGACTCTCGACATGACTCAGCCCTCTAAAACCACATGCCCAACCCGGCATGGGTTGGCCGCTTAATCTCTCAGTCTTTGGCGCCTGGGCGCCGTGATTCTGGAGGTCTTATCGACCGGATCCGCTGATGCGACAGGCCGAGCCCCTAGAAAAGAGCGCTGCTTTATACCAGAAAGACTTGGCTGCAACAACAGTAGATGCACATTGCCGCAAGCCAGAACGCGCCGGGCCAGCATAGCGGCAGGCTCCGCCAGCCGTCGACCGCTCGTCGCCAGTTTTGTAAAAAAGGGTGTGGTCATTTGCCGGCAGGCGCACTAGGGTAGGCCTTTTCCAGACTGCACTGGCAGATGGGCCACTGACAGCCAAGGAGCCACCATGCGTGCCGCCGCCCTTTCCTTATTGTTCAACTCGCTGTTCGCCGCCGGCGCTCTGTTCACAGCCGGCGCTGCCCAGGCCGCTCCGCTGAGCGTTTGCAGCGAGGCCAGCCCCGAAGGCTTCGACGTGGTGCAGTACAACTCGCTGACCACCACCAACGCCACCGCAGACGTGCTGATGAACCGTTTGGTGGAATTCGACGCGGCGCAAGGCAAAGTGGTACCGAGCCTGGCGGCCAGCTGGACGGTGTCGGCCGACGGCCTGGTGTATGACTTCACCCTGCGCGATGACGTGAAGTTCCACAGCACCGCCTACTTCAAGCCAAGCCGTGAACTGAACGCCGACGATGTGCTGTTCAGCTTCCAGCGCATGCTCTACCCGGCCCATGCCTGGCACAAGACCGCACCGGGTGGCTACCCGCACGCCCAGTCACTGCAGTTGGGCAGCCTGATCAAGGCGATTGAAGCACCTGCGCCGAACACGGTGCGCTTCACCCTCAGCCACCCGGACGCCACCTTCCTGGCCACCCTGAGCATGGGCTTCGCTTCGATCTACTCCGCCGAATACGCCGACAAACTGCTCAAGGCCGGTACGCCGGAGAAGCTCAACAGCCAGCCCATCGGCACCGGGCCGTTCGTGTTCCAGCGCTTCCAGAAGGACGCCGTGGTGCGTTACCGCGCCAACCCGGACTACTTTGCCGGCAAGCCGGCGGTCGACCCGCTGATCTTCGCCATCACCACCGATGCCAATGTGCGCCTGCAGAAGCTCAAGCGTGGCGAGTGCCAGGTGGCTTTGTCGCCCAAGCCGTTGGACATTGCCGAAGCAGGCAAGGATGGCAACCTAAAGGTGGCCACTACTCCAGCGTTCATGACGGCCTTCGTTGCCATCAACAGCCAGCACCCGCCGCTGGACAAGCCGGAAGTTCGCCAGGCCATCAACCTGGCCTTCGACAAGCAGGCCTACCTCAAGGCCGTGTTCGAAGACTCGGCGGTGGCCGCCAACGGTCCCTACCCGCCCAATACCTGGAGCTATGCCAAAGACCTGCCTGGCTACCCGCTGGACCTGAAGAAAGCCAAAGCGCTGCTGGCCAAGGCCGGCCTGGCCGAGGGCTTCAGCACCACGATCTGGACCCGCCCTTCGGGCAGCCTGCTCAACCCCAACCCAAGCCTTGGCGCCCAGATGCTGCAGGCCGACCTGGCCAAGATCGGCATCAAGGCCGAGATCCGCGTAATCGAGTGGGGCGAGCTGATCCGCCGTGCCAAGGCGGGCGAGCATGACCTGCTGTTCATGGGCTGGGCGGGCGACAACGGCGACCCGGACAACTTCCTCAGCCCGCAGTTTTCCTGTGCGGCGGTCGAGTCGGGGACCAACTTTGCACGCTTCTGCGACAGCCGTCTGGACCAGTTGATCAGCGCCGGGCGCACCACCAACGACCAGAGCGTGCGTAGCCGGCTGTATCAGCAGGCGCAAACGCTGATTCAGCAGCAGGCGCTGTGGGTGCCGTTGGCGCACCCGACAGCAGCGACCCTGCTGCGCCAAGAGGTCGAGGGGTACCAAGTGAGCCCGTTCGGGCGACTGGATTTCAGCAAGGTGTCAGTGACCAGGTAAGCCCTGGAGGTGCCTGCCTTGAAAGGGGTGGCGCCTGGGAGATCGAGCGCCGCCCGCGCGGCGCATCGCGAGCGAAGCTCGCTCCTACGTTTGTTTCGGGCCAATCATTCCTGTTGGATTTGTGCGCGAACGCCTTGGCGCATGGCGCGATATCGTGCCGTACAAACAAGGCGGTCGCGCGCGTTGGCGCAGGCGTCACTGGCCCGAAACAAACGTAGGAGCGAGCTTCGCTCGCGATGCGCCGCGCGGGCGGCGCTCGATCTCCCAGGCGCCACAACTCTCAATGCAGGCACCTGGCAGCCCTGACAGCATTGACCTGCCTAAGCCACGATCCACCCATGCTCGACCATCGACAACGGCTCCCCGTCGCCGATGATGATGTGGTCCAGCACCCGCACATCGATCAACCCCAGCCCGCGCTTCAACGACAGGGTCAAATGCACATCGTCCTGGCTCGGCTCACTGTTGCCCGAAGGGTGGTTGTGGCACAGGATCAAAGCCGCCGCGTTATGCAGCAACGCGCGTCGCACCACCTCCCGAGGGTAGACACTCGCCCGGTCTATCGTGCCCCTGAACAGGATTTCGAAAGCCAACGGCCTGTGTTTGCTGTCGAGAAACAGGCACCCGAACACTTCACTGGCCTCATGCCGCAACATGGCCTTGAGATAACGCCGCACGGCCACAGGCCCCTCCAGAGCCCCTGGGCGCTTGATATTCTCATCCAGATAGCGCCTGCCGATCTCCAGTAGCGCCTGTAACTGTGCGTACTTCACAACCCCGATACCCGGTTCGCGCAATACGGCTTCGCGATCAGCCTCCAGAAACTGCCTAAGCCCGCCAAAACGCAGCAGCAGCCCGCGTGCAAGGTCCAGCACATTGCGCCCGGCAACGCCAGAGCCCAGCAGCACGGCAAGCAGTTCAGCATCCGTCAGCACCGCCGCCCCTCGCTGCAGCAACTTCTCCCTAGGCCGTTCTTCAGCCGGCCACTCCCTGATATTCATCCCGCCCCTCTGCCTATGCTGCGGCCCATTTCGGCCCTGTGTTAATCTATTTCGCCTCGTACATGCGACGTTCTGCCGCAGGCATTTTCAAACGTCGCCGCCCGCTCTCACTGGAAAAAGGCAAGCCTATGCAGCGGCTGTATCGCAAGCGCATCGTTCTCGGCGTAGGTGGCGGCATTGCCGCCTACAAAAGCGCCGAGCTGATTCGCCGTCTCCTGGAGCACGGCGCGCAGGTGCGCGTCGTCATGACCCGTGGTGGTGCCGAGTTCATCACCCCGCTGACCCTGCAGGCGCTGTCGGGCCACCCGGTGCACATGGACCTGCTCGACCCGGCCGCCGAAGCGGCCATGGGCCACATCGAACTGGCCAAATGGGCCGACCTGGTGCTGATCGCCCCAGCCACCGCCGACCTCATGGCGCGCATGGCCCAGGGCATGGCCGACGACCTGCTGACCACCCTGGTGCTGGCCACCGACGCCACCGTCGCCGTTGCCCCGGCGATGAACCAGGCCATGTGGCGCGACCCGGCCACCCAGGCCAACCTCGAACTGCTCAAAAGCCGGGGTATTCAGGTGTTTGGCCCGGCCTCCGGCAGCCAGGCCTGTGGCGACGTCGGCCTGGGGCGCATACTCGAAGCCACCGACCTGGCCTGGTGCGCCGCGGAAAGCTTCAAACGCCAGGCGCTGACCGGCAAACATGTGCTGATCACCGCCGGCCCGACCCAGGAAAACATCGACCCGGTGCGCTACATCACCAATCATAGCTCCGGCAAGATGGGCTTCGCCCTGGCCGAAGCGGCTGCCGAAGCCGGGGCTCGGGTCACCCTCGTCACCGGCCCTGTGCATCTGCCAACCCCCGACCGGGTCAGCCGCATCGACGTGGTCAGCGCGCGAGACATGCTCGCGGCCTGCGAAGCGGCCATGCCGTGCGACCTGTTCATCGCCTCGGCAGCGGTTGCGGACTACCGCCCGGAAGTGGTTGCCACACAGAAACTGAAGAAAGATCCTACGACCGGCGACGGCATGCTGCTGCAGATGGTGCGCAATCCCGATATCCTTGCCACCCTGGCTGGCCGCGCCGACCGCCCGTTCAGCGTCGGCTTCGCCGCCGAAACCGAGCACCTGCTCGATTACGCCACGCGCAAGCTCAAGGACAAGAACCTCGACCTGATCGTCGCCAATGATGTGGCCAACCCCAGCATCGGCTTCAACAGCGAAGAAAACGCCTTGACCGTGATCGACCGCCAGCAGCACCAGACCCTCTTCGCGCAGACCAGCAAGGGCAAGATCGCCCGGCAGCTGGTCGCCTTCATCGCCGAACGGCTCAACCAGGTTCAATAAGTTACATGCACGCTCTTCAAGCCAAGATCCTCGACCCACGCCTGGGCAGCGAATTCCCGCTGCCGACGTACGCCACCCCCGGCTCCGCCGGCCTCGACCTGCGCGCCCTGCTCAAGGAAGACACTGTCCTCGAGCCAGGCCAGACCTTGCTGATTCCGACCGGCCTGTCGATCTACATCGGCGACCCGGGGCTGGCGGCAGTCATCCTGCCGCGCTCGGGCCTGGGCCATAAGCACGGCATCGTGCTGGGCAACCTGGTCGGCCTGATCGACTCGGACTACCAGGGCGAGCTGATGGTGTCGTGCTGGAACCGCGGCAACACGCCGTTCACCATCGCAGTTGGCGAGCGCATCGCCCAGCTGGTGCTGGTACCGGTGGTACAAGCCCATTTCGACATCGTCGAAGCATTTGACCAAAGCCAGCGAGGCGCTGGCGGCTTCGGCCACTCCGGCAGCCACTGAGCCGGCAAGTGACCGTTCAGGCCAAGGATGGCGAACTCTCTGGCGAATGCACCGTCCAAGCGTTCAGTTTGCGCCTGCCCAGAAAGCCTTGACTATTGGAGCTCCCAGAGATGAACGACATGGCCCACCTGGTCCCCGCCGCACTACCTGACAGCATTTTCCGCGCCTATGACATTCGCGGCGTGGTCGGCAAAACCTTGCATGCCGAAACCGCCTACTGGATCGGTCGCGCCATCGGCGCGCAGAGCCTTGCCCAGGGTGAACCGCAGGTTTCGGTAGGCCGCGATGGCCGCCTGTCGGGCCCGATGCTGGTCGAACAGCTGATCAAAGGCCTGGTCGATGCCGGCTGCCAGGTCAGCGACGTCGGCCTGGTGCCCACCCCGGCGCTGTACTACGCAGCCAACGTGCTGGCCGGCAAGTCCGGCGTGATGCTGACCGGCAGCCACAACCCATCGGACTACAACGGCTTCAAGATCGTCATTGCTGGCGATACGCTGGCCAACGAACAGATTCAGGCCCTGCTGACCCGCCTTAAAACCAACGACCTGACCCTGGCCGAAGGTCGCGTGGAAAAGGTCGAGATCCTCGACCGCTACTTCCAGCAGATCGTCGGCGACGTGAAGCTGGCGAAAAAGCTCAAGGTGGTGGTGGACTGCGGCAACGGCGCCGCCGGCGTGATCGCACCGCAACTGATCGAGGCCCTGGGCTGCGAAGTGATCCCGCTGTTCTGCGAGGTCGACGGCAACTTCCCCAACCACCACCCGGACCCGGGCAAGCCGGAAAACCTCGAAGACCTGATTGCCAAGGTCAAGGAAACCGGTGCCGACATCGGCCTGGCCTTCGACGGTGACGGCGACCGCGTCGGCGTGGTGACCAACACGGGCAGCATCGTCTACCCCGACCGCCTGCTGATGCTGTTTGCCCAGGACGTGCTGGCGCGCAACCCGGGTGCCGAAATCATCTTCGACGTCAAATGCACCCGCCGCCTGACCCCGCTGATCGAGCAGCTAGGCGGCCGCGCGCTGATGTGGAAGACCGGCCATTCGCTGATCAAGAAGAAGATGAAACAGACCGGTTCGCTGCTGGCCGGCGAGATGAGCGGTCATATCTTCATCAAGGAACGCTGGTACGGTTTCGACGACGGTATCTACAGCGCCGCACGCCTGCTGGAGATCCTCAGCAAGGCCGGGCAAAGCGCCGAAAACCTGTTTGCCGCCTTCCCGAACGATATTTCCACGCCGGAAATCAATATTGATGTGACCGACGAGGGTAAATTCAGCATCATTGATGCACTGCAACGCGACGCCGATTGGGGCGAAGCCAACCTGACCACCATCGACGGTGTGCGGGTCGACTATGCCCACGGCTGGGGCCTGGTTCGCGCCTCCAACACCACCCCGGTGCTGGTGCTGCGTTTCGAGGCCGACAGCGACGCCGAATTGCAACGTATCAAGGATGTATTCCGTACCCAGTTGCTGCGGGTTGAGCCTGAGCTGCAACTGCCGTTCTGACCGACTATCTGTTCCTTACAGGAGCCCTGCATGACCCTCGATCGCGATGCCGCTTCCCATGTAGCCGAGGTTTTGTCCGAAGCACTGCCTTACATCCGCCGCTTTGTCGGCAAGACCCTGGTGATCAAGTACGGCGGCAACGCGATGGAGAGCGAGGAGCTCAAGACCGGCTTCGCCCGTGACATCGTGCTGATGAAGGCTGTGGGCATCAACCCGGTGGTGGTCCACGGTGGCGGCCCGCAGATCGGCGACCTGCTCAAGCGCCTGTCGATCGAAAGCCACTTCATCGACGGCATGCGCGTCACCGACTCGGCGACCATGGACGTGGTGGAGATGGTGTTGGGTGGCCAGGTCAACAAGGACATCGTCAACCTGATCAACCGCCACGGCGGCAGCGCCATCGGCCTGACCGGCAAGGACGCGGAGCTGATCCGCGCCCGCAAGTTGACCGTCAGCCGCCAGACGCCCGAGATGACCACCCCGGAAATCATCGACATCGGCCACGTAGGCGAAGTGGTGAGCGTGAACACCGACCTGCTGAACATGCTGGTGAAAGGCGACTTCATTCCGGTGATCGCGCCAATCGGCGTGGGCGCCAACGGTGAGTCGTACAACATCAACGCCGACCTGGTGGCAGGCAAGGTGGCCGAGGCGCTGAAGGCCGAGAAGCTGATGCTGCTGACCAACATCGCCGGCCTGATGGACAAGCAGGGCCAGGTGCTGACCGGCCTGACCACCGAGCAGGTCAACGAACTGATCGCCGACGGCACCATCTACGGCGGCATGCTGCCGAAGATCAAGTGCGCACTGGATGCGGTGCAGGGCGGTGTGAACAGCTCGCACATCATCGATGGCCGCGTGCCGAACGCGGTGCTGCTGGAGATCTTCACCGACAGCGGTGTGGGTACCTTGATCACCAACCGCAAGCCGCGCTGAGTGATGGATTAGCCTGAACCGGCCTCTTCGCGGGCAAGCCCGCTCCCACAGGTTTGTCGCAGCCCTCTAAGGCGGTGCTGTACCTGTGGGAGCGGGCTTGCCCGCGAAGAGGCCAGTACAGGCGACACAAAAAAGGCGACCTTCACAGGAAGGTCGCCTTTTTCATTTCCAGGCCAGGATCAGATCCCGTACTGCGCCCGGTAAGCTTCGACAGCCGGCAGGTGTTGCTTGAGCTGCGGGTCATCGGCCAGGAACTCCAGCACCTGGGTCAGCGAAACGATGCTGACCACCGGGATACCGAAGTCGCGCTCCACTTCCTGGATTGCCGACAGTTCGCCATTGCCACGCTCTTCGCGGTTCAGCGCGATCAGCACACCCGCGGCCTTGGCCTGCTGGGCGTTGATGATCTGCATGACCTCACGGATAGCGGTACCGGCGGTGATCACGTCGTCGATGATCAGCACGTCACCGGCCAGCGGCGCGCCGACCAGGCTGCCACCTTCGCCGTGGTCCTTGGCTTCCTTGCGGTTGAAGCACCATGGCACGTCGAGCTGATGCTGGTCCGCCAGGGCCACGGCCGTGGTCGCCGCCAAAGGGATACCCTTGTAGGCCGGGCCGAACAGCACATCGAACGGGATCTTGCTGTCGACGATGGCGGCGGCGTAGCAACGCCCCAGCTCGGCCAGTGCGGAACCTGTGTTGAACAGGCCGGCATTGAAGAAATACGGGCTGGTACGCCCCGATTTCAGGGTGAATTCACCGAAACGCAGTACCCCGCGATCGATGGCAAAACGGATAAAGTCGCGCTGATACGGCTGCATGGATAGTCCCGGACACCATGGATTTAGCTAAATGGGTTGAGCTCGGGTATCATACACGCACGAGATTTTTGGGGCCATTTATGCGGATCATCAGTGTGAACGTAAATGGCATTCAGGCTGCGGCCGAGCGTGGTTTGCTCAGCTGGCTGCAAGCCCAGAATGCCGACGTCATCTGCCTTCAGGATACCCGCGCCTCGGCCTTTGAACTCGACGACCCAGCTTTCCAGCTCGATGGCTATTTCCTTTATGCCTGCGACGCGGAGGTGCCTGCCCAAGGTGGTGTGGCCCTTTATTCGCGCATGCAGCCCAAGGCAGTCATCACCGGCCTGGGCTTCGAGACAGCCGACCGCTACGGGCGTTACCTGCAAGCAGATTTCGACAAAGTCAGTATTGCCAGCCTGCTGTTGCCTTCGGGCATGAACGGCGACGAAGACTTGAACCAGAAGTTCAAGTTGATGGACGACTTCGCCAAGTACCTGGACAAGCAGCGCCGCAAGCGCCGCGAATACATCTATTGCGGCTCGTTCTACGTGGCGCAGCAGAAGCTCGACATCAAGAACTGGCGTGACAGCCAGCAGTCGCCAGGCTTCCTGGCGCCGGAGCGCGCCTGGATGGATGCGATCACTGGCGAGATGGGGTATGTCGATGCCCTGCGCGAAGTCAGCCGTGAAGGCGATCAGTACAGCTGGTGGCCGGACAACGAGCAGGCCGAGATGCTCAACCTGGGCTACCGGTTCGACTACCAGATCCTCACGCCGGGCCTGCGCCGCTTCGTGCGCAACGCCCGCCTGCCGCGTCAGCCGCGCTTCTCCCAGCATGCGCCGCTGATCGTCGACTATGACTGGACGTTGACCATCTGAGTACTGTTCAGATACGAAAAAGCCGACATCAATGTCGGCTTTTTCGTATCCACAGAAACAGTCAGTCGGCCAGTGCGGCCTGCTGCAGCTCGAAGATTTCGGTCATGCCCTTCTGCGCCAGGCCAAGCATGGCGTTGAAGTCTTCAGGCTGGAACGGCGCGCCTTCGGCAGTGCCCTGCACTTCGATGAAACCACCGGCGCTGGTCATGACCACGTTCAGGTCGGTTTCGGCGGCGGAGTCTTCCAGGTAGTCCAGGTCGAGCACCGCTTCGCCCTGGTACATGCCTACCGACACGGCAGCGATCATGTGCTTGAGAGGGTTACCCGCCTTCAGGCCCCCGCGCTTCTTGATGATCGCCAGGGCGTCGCACAGGGCGACCATGGCACCGGTGATGGACGCGGTACGGGTACCGCCATCGGCCTGGATCACGTCGCAGTCGACGTACAGGGTGATATCACCGAGCTTGCTCATGTCGAGCGCTGCGCGCAGCGAACGACCGATCAGGCGCTGGATTTCCAGGGTGCGGCCACCCTGCTTGCCACGGCTGGCTTCGCGCTGGTTACGTTCGCCGGTGGAACGCGGCAGCATGCCATATTCGGCGGTCAGCCAACCTTGGCCCTGGCCTTTGAGGAAGCGCGGTACACCGTTTTCCACACTGACCGTGCAGATGACCTTGGTGTCACCGAACTCGACCAGTACCGACCCTTCGGCGTGCTTGGTGTAGTTGCGGGTGATGCGGATCGAGCGGAGCTGATCGGCGGCGCGACCACTTGGACGTTTCATCTGGGATACCTGTACTGGGACTTTGAATCTGCCGAGCATTATAGAGCCGGCAGCCCGGCGAAGACATGCCTATTGTCGCGCCCGGCACAGCCCGTCGCCTTTTCCTACTGGCCTGGCCACCCGTCGGTAACATAGGCGGATTGGGCGCCACGGCCCCACTGCGCTACAATCCTGCGCCTTGCAGCCGAGAGGCTCCCACCGTTCATTCAACTACGCGAGGTACTCCCCATGGTGCACAGCATGACCGCTTTTGCTCGTGTCGAGCGCGCCGGCAGCCAGGGCACCCTGGTCTGGGAGCTGCGTTCGGTCAACCACCGTTACCTGGAGCCGCACCTGCGCCTGCCCGAGGCCCTGCGCGACCTCGAAGGCGGCGTGCGTGAAGGCCTGCGCCAGGGCCTGTCGCGAGGCAAGGTAGAATGCACCTTGCGCCTCAACGAAGACAGCAACGGCAAACCGCTGAAAGTGGACCACGAGCGCGCTGCGCAACTGGTTGCCGCCGCCGAGGAAGTGGCCGGCCTGATCAAGCAACCGGCCCCCCTGAACCCGCTGGAAGTGCTGTCATGGCCGGGCGTGCTGGTGGCCGACACCAGCGACCCGCAGGCCCTGAACGCCGAAGCCATGGCGCTGTTCGACGAAGCGCTGGCCGAACTCAAGGCCGGGCGCCAGCGCGAAGGCCAGGAGCTGGCCCGGCTGATCAACGAACGCCTGGACAACATGGCCAGCGAAGTCACCACCCTGCGTGCCCTGGTTCCGCAGATGCTGGCGGCGCAGCGGCAGAAGATTCTCGACCGCTTCGGCGATATGCAGGCCGAGCTCGATCCGCAGCGCCTGGAGCAGGAAATGGTGCTGCTGGCCCAGAAAAGCGACGTGGCCGAGGAACTCGACCGCCTCAGCACCCACGTCACCGAAGTGCGCCGGGTGCTCAAGGGTGGCGGCGCCGCCGGCCGGCGCCTGGACTTCCTGATGCAGGAACTCAACCGCGAGGCCAACACCCTCGGCTCCAAGGCCTTCGACCCACGCAGCACGCAAGCGGCGGTCAACCTGAAGGTATTGATCGAACAGATGCGTGAACAAGTACAGAACATCGAGTAAGGCCACCCCGACCATGAACCACAGCAGCGGCACCCTCTACATCGTTTCGGCCCCTTCCGGCGCCGGCAAGACCAGCCTGGTCACCGCCCTGACCAAGGACGACCAGCAAATCCGCGTCTCGGTCTCGCACACCACCCGCGCCATGCGCCCGGGCGAGCAGCACGGTGTGAACTACCACTTCGTTGTCCACGAAGAGTTCAAGGCGCTGATCGCGCAAGGTGATTTCCTTGAGCATGCCGAAGTGTTCGGCAACTTCTACGGCACCTCGCGCAGTGCGCTGCAGCAGACCCTGGACCAGGGCTACGACTTGATCCTGGAAATCGACTGGCAAGGTGCCCAGCAGGTTCGCGAGCTGATGCCGCAGGCGTTGTCGGTGTTCATCCTGCCGCCAAGCCAGGAAGCGCTTCGTCAGCGTCTGGACGGCCGCGGGCAGGACAGCGAAGAAATCATCGCCGGGCGCATGAAAGAAGCAGTCAGTGAGATGGTGCACTACGACGAGTATGACTACGTGATCATCAATGATGATTTCGACGTGGCGCTGGAGGATTTGAAGGCGGTGTTCCGCTCGAATCGCCTGCTATTGCAGAAACAGCAACAGCGTCATGCGGCGCTGCTGAAGCAAATGATCGGCTGAAGATCGATGGGGCTGCTTCGCAGCCCGTTCGCAGCACAAGGCTGCTCCTACAGTTGACGGTGTACGCCGTGCCTTTTGTAGGAGCAGCCTTGTGCTGCGAATGGGGCGCCAAGCGCCCCCGCTTTATTCCTGCAAAGGCAGGGTAGCCTGCTGACGCAAGGTAGCCCCCAGGAAGTACGCCGGCGCGCGCATGCGCGACAGCATCATCAACCCGATGCCCAGCACCGAGATGATCGCGGCGATCACGAACACCAAGCCCAACCCGCCCACATGCGAGCCGCTGCCGAAGTCTGGCGAAGCGCTGTCGATGGCGGTGCGCACGAAGATCACCGACAAGATCACCCCACCCACCAGCGGGCACAGACCGCGCATGATGAAGTGGCGCAGGCTGTCGAACAGGCTGTCGCGGAAATACCAGACGCAGGCGAACGCTGTCAGCGAATAGTAGAAGCAGATCATCATGCCCAGCGCGGTAATGGTGTCCGCCAGCACGTTCTCGCTCAGGCTGCGCATGGTCACGTAGAACAGGCCCGCGGCCACACCGGCACAGATGGTGGCATAACGCGGGGTCTGCGAACGCGGGCATACGCTGGCGAACTTCGGCGGCACCGCACCGTAGTAACCCATGGCCAACAGGGTGCGCGCCGGCGCCACGAAGGTGGACTGCAGCGACGCCGCCGTGCTGGCCAGCACAGCGATGGACATCAGGATCGCCAGCGGCCCCATGACCGGGCCGGCCAGGTGGGCGAAGACGTTCTCCTGGATGCGCGGGTTGTTCAGGCCCAGGCCTGTTTCGCTGATGCCGGCAAACTGCAGGGTGGCGATGGCGGTGAACAGGTACAGGCCGAGGATCAGCATCACGGTCCAGGTAGCGGCCTTGCCCGGCACCTCTTCGCTGCCCACCGACTCTTCGCTGACGGTCAGGCAGGTGTCCCAGCCCCAGAAAATGAAGATCGACAGCGACAAGCCGGCGGCAAAGGCCGAGAACGACTCGACACCGAACGGGTTGAACCAGGCGAAGTCGAACTCCAGCGGTGGCGGCGCGGTGGTACCGCCGAAGGCGGCGACGGCAAAGCCGATCAACACCACCAACTGCAAGGCCACCAGGCCGTACTGCACGGTCATGGTGGTGGCGATGCCGCGACAGCAGATCCACACCGCCAGGGCGATGAACACGCAACAGGTGGTGATATTGATCAACAGGTTGTCGGCCAATGCCGCCAGCTCATGCTTGCCGGTGATCTGGCCAAGGAACAGGTAGAAGAAGTCGACCGCCACCCCCGCCAGGTTCGAAAGCACGATGGTGGTAGCCACCACCAACCCCCAGCCGCCAATCCAGCCGATCATCGGGCCGAAGGCACGCGCTGACCAGGTGAACGACGTACCGCTGTCCGGTTCTGCCGAGTTCAGTTCGCGGTAGCCCAGGGCCACCAGCAACATCGGCAGGAAGCCGACGATGAACACGGCTGGCAGGTGGGCACCCACCTCGCGCACGGTAGGACCAAGTGCACCGGTCAGGGTGTAGACCGGCGCGATGGTGGAAATGCCCAGCACCACGCTGGCCAGCAAGCCCAAACGGCCCTTGGCCAGGCCCTTGCTGCGCTGAGTGTTGCCCGCGTCGGCCGCCACGTCGGGTGGGCGGCCGGCTTCTGTGTAATTGCTCATGAGTATTTGCCGTAAATTTTGGAATTGTTTTCACAGGCCTTGCGAACAAGGCCCGCTTTCACTCATTGAAAGCTCGCTGTCGGGGACAAGTCATCCGAGACCTTCGGCTGACGTCAGCATCACGCCTGCCGTGCGCCCTCCCGTGCTGCATAGGCAATGCAGGCCTCGCGAAACGCCTGAAACAGACGCAGCGAGACCGGGTTTTCGTTGAAGCGCCACTCCGGGTGCCACTGCACGCCAAGCACAAAGCCCGGCGCGTCAGGCATGGACACCGCCTCGATCAGGCCATCCGGGGCCCGTGCCTCGACGCGCAGGCCCGGGGCCAGGCGGTCGATGCCCTGGCTGTGCAGCGAGTTGACCTCGAACTGCGCCGCCAGGCCCAGGCGCTCGAACAACCCGCCAGGCTCGATGCCGACCAGGTGACGAGGGCCGTACTGCACCTCCAGGGGTGCGTCCTCAGGTTCGCGGTGGTCAAGGTAACCAGGCAGCTCCTGTACGCGTTGGTGCAGGCTGCCACCAAGGGCTACGTTCAGCTCCTGATAACCACGACAAATGCAGAACACCGGCACACCCGCGGCAATCGCTGCCTGCAGCAGTGGCAAGGTCAGCCGATCACGCGCCAGGTCGTGCCGGGTACCCTCCACGCTGGGGGCGCCATTGTAATGATGCGGTTCGATATTTGAAGGCGAGCCGGTAAAAACAATGCCATGCAGGCGAGCCAGCAGCGTTTGCGTGTCGCTGCCGCCATCGCGGGCCGGCAAGATCAGCGGCAAGCCGGCAAAGCCGGCCGCCTCGACATACTTGTCGCCCACCGTGTGCGACGAGTTCTTCCCCACCTGCTGACGGCAGGCGCTGACACCGATCAAGGGGACCGCATTTGCGCTCATGGGCTTACACCGTGTGCAGGTACCAGTTGTACTCAAGGTCGGAAATAGACACTTCGAACTCGGCCAGTTCGCTTTCCTTGCAGGCCACGAAGATATCGATGTAGTCCGGGCTGATGTATTGGTTGAGGACTTCGCTGTCATCCAGCGCGCGCAGGGCATCGCGCAGGTTGTTCGGCAGGCTTTGCTCCAGCTGCTCGTAGGAGTTGCCTTCGATCGGCGCATCCGGCTCGACCTTGTTGGTCAGCCCGTGATGCACGCCGGCCAGGATGGCCGCAAGCATCAGGTACGGGTTGGCGTCGGCACCGGCCACGCGGTGCTCCAAGCGCACGTTGTCGCTGCTGTCGGTAGGCACGCGCACGGCCACGGTGCGGTTGTCCAGGCCCCAGCTCGGCGCATTGGGCACGTAGAACTGCGCACCGAAGCGGCGGTAGGAGTTGATGTTCGGGCAGAGGAAGGCCATGGACGCTGGCATGGTTTCCAGGACGCCACCAATGGCATGGCGCAGCGTGTCGCTTTGCAGCGGATCGTCACTGGCGAAGATGTTCTTGCCGGTTTTCTTGTCCAGCAGCGAAATGTGCACGTGCAGACCGTTGCCTGCCTGGCCCGGGTAAGGCTTGGCCATGAAGGTGGTGTCCATTTCATGGTCATAGGCCACGTTCTTGATCAGGCGCTTGAGCAGGATCGCGTAGTCGCAAGCCTTCAGCGGATCAGCCACGTGGTGCAGGTTGACTTCGAACTGCGCCGGGGCGCTTTCCTTGACGATGGCATCGGCGGGCAGGCCTTGTTCCTTGGCCGCTTCAAGCATGTCTTGCAGGCAGTCGGCGTATTCGTCGAGGTCGTCGATCAGGTACACCTGGGTCGACTGCGGGCGCTTGCCGGAAATCGGCGAGCGAGGTGGCTGCGGGCGGCCGTTGAGGTTGTCCTGGTCGATCAGGTAGAACTCCAGCTCGAACGCGGCGCAGATATCCAGGCCCAGGTCGTCGAACTTGCTCACCACCTGGCGCAGCACTTCACGCGGGTCGGCGAAGAACGGCTGACCATCCAGCTCGTGCATGGTCATCAGCAACTGGGCGGTGGGGCGCTTCTGCCACGGCTCGTCCGACAGCGTGCCGGGGATGGGGAAGCAGATACGGTCGGCATCGCCGATGTCCAGGCCAAGGCCGGTGCTTTCGACCGTGGAACCGTTGATGTCCAGGGCGAACAGCGATGCGGGCAGGTTGATACCCTTCTCGTACACCTTGTGCAGGCTGGCCCGCTCGATGCGCTTGCCACGTACCACGCCGTTCATGTCGGAGATCAGCAGGTCGACGTACTGCGTGTCCGGATGGGCCTGGAGGAAGTCATTCATCTCGCTGGAAGAACTGGCGCACGGGGTTACCGACGTCATGGTGTACATCCTTTGATGTGCTGCGGCGATGTGGGGATACGGCTGGCGCCTCACGGGCGACGATGGTTGCAGCTGTTGTTCTTTTCACTTTCCCATCGTGGGGATTGGTTACCCGACCGGGCGCATTGATTCCGGGGGGCCGTTTCACTATAAAATGGCCCTGATGCAACAGACATTGGCAATTCGGCAAGCAGAGCGTGCACCAATGCAATATCAGATTACCCACGCCGACCTTTCTCTGGTCCTGGCACTGGAACGTGGTCGCTCGCTGGCCAAAGCCGCCGAGCTGCTCAAAGTCGACGTTTCGACGGTATTCCGTTCGATCCGCCGACTGGAGTCGGCGCTGGGCACCGCCTTGTTCGTCAAGAGCCGCAAGGGCTACCTGCCAACTGACACCGCCCAGGCCCTGGCCGAGCAGGCCGAGCGTGCCGAGCAGGCGCTGGAGGCGGCGCGCATTGCCATGACCAGCGGCGAGCAAGTGGTCAGCGGCACGGTGCGCGTGACCTGCACCGAAGCGGTGATGCACAGCCTGTTGCTGCCGGCGCTGGCCGAGTTCATGCCCAACTACCCAGCCTTGTCGCTGGAGATGGGCACCTCCAACACCTTCGCCAACCTCAGCCGGCGCGACGCCGACATTGCCTTGCGCCTGACCAACACGCCACCGGAGCATTTGGTGGGCCGCAACCTGGGCTCTACTTCTTATGTCGTCTGCGGCCAACCGCAATGGCGCGAACGCCTGACCGAGTCGGCCGGCAGCGTGCCGTGGATCGCCCCCGACGACTCGATGCAGGACCACCCCACGGTGGTCTGGCGCAATCAGCAGCACCCAGGGTTGAGCCCGCGCTACCAGTGCAGCAGCATGTCGACCATCGCCCAGCTGGTCACCGCGGGCCTGGGCGTGGCGGCGCTGCCGGACTACATGGTGCATGCGCTGCCTGGGGTGGACGCACTGAGCGGCCCGCTGCCCGGTTGCGACACCCAGTTGTGGCTGCTGACCCGGCCGGATTGCCGGGCTTTGCGTTCGGTGCAGACCTTGTTCGAAGAGCTGACCCCGCGGTTGCGTGACGCGATGCTCTGAGGTTATCGTCAGATCCATGTATCCAGGGTGTCTGTTGCGGCCCTTTCGCGGGCTTGCCCGCTCCCACAGGCCAAGCGGCGGCAGTGAGGCCTGTGTAGCACTTGTGGGAGCGGGCATGCCGGCGAAGCAGCCCACGCCGACTCACCCGACAAAACAGCGCTTCCCTATTGGCTGGTGAATTTTTATACTATCGAGTCCGCCTGCCCACTATTGGGCTGCACGCCCACCGCAATTGCTACTGAGGAAGACCATGGCCCGCGTAACTGTTGAAGACTGCCTGGAACACGTGGATAACCGCTTCGAGCTGGTCATGCTCTCGACCAAGCGCGCTCGCCAGCTGGCGACCGGCGGCAAAGAGCCACGCGTTGCGTGGGAAAACGACAAGCCAACCGTCGTTGCCCTGCGTGAAATCGCCGAAGGCATCGTCACCAACGAGTTCATCGCCGCTGAAGAGATCGTCACCGAGGATCCGGTGTTCGCCGCGTTCGAGGACGAGAACAACGAGGCTGTCTGATTGATGCCAGGTCGACGTCGCACGGCGCAAGGCCCTCTTCCTCGGCAGGAGGTGAACCCATGCCGGGTATAGAAGCCTTGGCCGAACGGCTGTCGACCTACCTTGGCCCCGAACAGGTCAACCTGGTCCGGCGTGCCTATTTCTACGCCGAACAGGCCCACGATGGGCAGCGCCGCCGCAGCGGCGAGCCCTACGTGACCCACCCGCTGGCCGTGGCCAGCATCCTCGCCGACATGCACATGGACCATCAGAGCCTGATGGCGGCCATGCTGCACGATGTGATCGAAGACACCGGCATCGCCAAGGAAGCCCTCAGCCAGCAGTTTGGCGAGACCGTGGCCGAGCTGGTCGATGGGGTCAGCAAACTGACCCAGATGAACTTCGAGACCAAGGCCGAGGCGCAAGCCGAAAACTTCCAGAAAATGGCCATGGCCATGGCCCGCGATATCCGCGTGATCCTGGTCAAGCTGGCCGACCGCCTGCACAACATGCGCACCCTGGAAGTGCTGTCTGGCGAAAAACGCCGGCGCATTGCCAAGGAAACCCTCGAAATCTACGCCCCCATCGCCAATCGCCTGGGGATGCACACCGTGCGCGTGGAGTTCGAAGACCTCGGCTTCAAGGCCATGCACCCGATGCGCTCGTCGCTGATTCACCGCGCGGTGAAAAGCGCACGCGGCAACCGCAAAGAGATCGTCGCCAAGATCGAGCACTCGCTGGCCAACTGCCTGGCCGCCGACGGCATCCAGGGCGAGGTCAGCGGCCGGCAGAAACACCTCTATGGCATCTACAAGAAGATGCGCGGCAAGCGCCGTGCCTTCAACGAGATCATGGACGTGTATGCCTTCCGCATCATCGTCGACAAGGTCGACACCTGCTACCGCGTGCTTGGCGCCGTGCACAACCTGTACAAGCCACTGCCCGGTCGCTTCAAGGATTACATCGCGATCCCCAAGGCCAACGGCTACCAGTCGTTGCACACCACGCTGTTCGGCATGCACGGCGTGCCCATCGAAATCCAGATCCGCACCCGCGAGATGGAAGAGATGGCCAACAACGGCATTGCCGCGCACTGGCTGTACAAGTCCAACGACGACGAGCAGCCCAAGGGCAGCCACGCCCGCGCGCGTCAGTGGGTCAAGGGTATTCTCGAACTGCAGCAACGTGCCGGCAACTCGCTGGAATTCATCGAGAGCGTGAAGATCGACCTGTTCCCGGACGAGGTCTACGTGTTCACGCCCAAAGGCCGCATCATGGAGCTGCCCAAAGGCTCCACGGCCGTCGACTTCGCCTACGCGGTGCACACCGACGTCGGCAACAGTTGCATCGCTTGCCGCATCAACCGTCGCCTGGCACCGCTGTCCGAACCACTGCAAAGCGGCTCGACAGTGGAAATCGTCAGCGCCCCAGGCGCCCGACCCAACCCGGCCTGGCTCAACTTCGTGGTCACCGGCAAGGCGCGTACGCATATCCGCCACGCGCTCAAGCAGCAGCGCCGCTCCGAGTCCATCAGCCTGGGCGAGCGCCTGCTGAACAAGGTACTCACCGGCTTCGACAGCAGCCTGGAGAAAATCCCCCAGGAACGCATCCAGGCGATTCTCGCCGAGTACCGCCTGGAACTGATCGAAGACCTGCTCGAAGACATTGGCCTGGGCAACCGCATGGCTTATGTGGTCGCACGTCGCCTGCTATCGGCCGAAGGCGAACAGCTGCCGGCGCCGGAAGGCCCACTGGCGATCCGTGGTACCGAAGGCCTGGTGCTGAGCTACGCCAAGTGCTGTACGCCGATCCCGGGCGACCCGATCGTCGGCCACCTGTCGGCTGGCAAGGGCATGGTCGTGCACCTGGAAAACTGCCGCAACATCAGTGAAATCCGCCACAACCCGGAAAAGTGCGTACAGCTCTCCTGGGCCAAGGACATCACTGGCGAGTTCAATGTAGAACTGCGTGTCGAACTGGAGCACCAGCGTGGCCTTATCGCCCTGCTGGCCAGCAGCGTCAACGCCGCCGACGGCAACATCGAGAAGATCAGCATGGACGAACGCGACGGCCGTATCAGCGTGGTCCAACTGGTGGTCAGCGTGCACGACCGTGTGCACCTGGCGCGTGTGATCAAGAAGCTGCGTACCCTGACCGGTGTGGTCCGCATCACCCGCATGCGTACGTAGTCCGCCAACCGCAAGGAGTCATCATGAGCAAGACCGTCATCAACAGCGACAAGGCCCCCGCCGCCATCGGTACCTACTCGCAAGCGATCAAGGCCGGCAACACCGTGTACATGTCGGGCCAGATCCCGCTGGACCCGAAGACCATGGAACTGGTCGAAGGCTTCGAAGCCCAGACCGTGCAGGTGTTCGAGAACCTCAAGGCCGTGGCTGAAGCCGCTGGCGGTTCGTTCAAGGACATCGTCAAGCTGAACATCTTCCTCACCGACCTGAGCCACTTCGCCAAGGTCAACGAGGTGATGGGCCGCTACTTCGAACAGCCCTACCCGGCCCGCGCCGCCATTGGCGTTGCCGCGCTGCCGAAAGGCTCCCAGGTCGAAATGGACGCCATCCTGGTCATCGAATGATGCCCCTGGTGACGGGCGCCCTGCCCGTCACCCTCTCTCCTCTGCAAGGTTACCCCGTCATGCGTCAAGCACTGCCCCTCGCGCTGGCAGCCCTGCTACTGGGCGGCTGCGCCAGCCACAAACCCGAAGATTTCAACGGCACCTGGATCAACCAGGACGCCATCACTGCGGCGGTCAAAGGCGGCAGCTTGCGCCAGGCGCTGAATGAACACGGCCCAGTGTTCGAATGGAAGCTCGACGTCGCCAGCCAGCAGGCCAGCTACAGCAATGGTTTCGAGGCCGCTGACGGCCAGCTGAGCGCCAACGACAAGCAATGGCAGGCCAGCTTCGAGGGCGGCCAGACCGAGCAGCTGTCGCTCGATGGCGACGAGCTGCTGGCTGTCGACCAGCGTGGCGCCAAGCAAACCTTCGTGCGCGCCAAGGCACCGGCAGCCGCCAATGCGCCGCTGGGCAGCAGCTTCGAGAAGGCGCTGTACCAGGCTTACCTGGGCGGCGACTGGAAGATCGTCGAAGGCCAGGGCAAAGGTGCCAACGTACGTTTCAGCGACACCGGCAACGTCACCGGCCTGCCCGGCCCGGATCGCTTCGCCCTGTGCCTGGCGGGCGATTGCGCGACCATGGGCGGTAGCAATGACAGCCTGTGGCTGGAGCGCAACCAGCGTGGCGCACCATTCATCATCAAGCGTGATGGCGACAAGCTGGAGATCTTCCAGGCGGTGAACCGTGCTCAGCCGGACGACATGCCGGAGCTGGCCGCGGGCAAGCGCCAGTGGGTGCTGGAGCGCAGCTGACCCACATTGCACCGTCACCCAGGCTACCGCGCCACCCGGTAGGAGCAGCCTTGTGCTGCGAAGAGGCCTCACAGCCGAAGATGATCTTTAGCCCCATCGGCCCCCTCGCAGCACAAGGCTGCTCCTACAATCGCATCAAGCTGGAGGTTTAAGCGCTGCCCTCAAGGATCGCGGCATAGCCTTCCTTGTAACTGGGGTACACCGGCGCCCAGCCCAGCGCCCGCGCCCGGGCATTGCTGCAGCGCTTGCTGCCGGTGCGCCGCACCCGCTGCTCATCGGACCACTCGGTAACCCCCATGTACGCTCGCAGCCAGGCCACCACGTCGGCCAGCGGCGCCGGGTCATCGTCGACGCCGATGTAGCATGCGTCCAGCGCCTTGCCGTCGGCATCGGCCTGCAGCAGAAACGCCAGCAGGCTGGCAGCATCCTCGGCATGAATGCGGTTGCCATACAGCGGCGGCTCCTCGGCCACACGGTAACCCTGGCGCACCTGGCTCAACAGCCACTCGCGACCTGGGCCATAGATGCCGGTCAAGCGCACCACGCTCGCCGGGATGCCGCTGGCCAGCGCCAGCCGTTCCGCCTCCAGCATCACCCGCCCGGAATAACCCTCAGGCTCGGTGGCCGCACCCTCCTCGATCCACTCGCCGTCCTTCTGTGCATACACGCTGCTGCTAGAGACGAACAGCAGGCGACGCGGGCGCTGGCCTCGCTCGGCCAGCCAGGCCAGCACATGGCGCAAGCCCTCGACATAAGCCGCCTGGTAGCCCGCCTCGTCGTGCTGGCTGGCCGCCACGCAGTACACCAGGTAATCCAGCGGACCCTGTGGCCAGGCGTGCGGGATCGACGGTTCGGCCAAGTCTGCGGCAACCGCTCGAACGCCCGCAGGCAGCTGCCCGACAGAACGGCGCAGGCCGCTCACTTGCCAGCCTTTAGCCAGCATCTGCAGGGCCAGACGCCCACCCACATCACCACAACCCACCACCATCACGGAAAGGTCTGACATCTCTGAACTCCCTAGACCAATTGATCAGCCCGGCCACGCTACACGATGGGCGGCTAGACCATAGGCGAAAAAAGCAACAAGATTACTTTTGTTAACAAGAATTACTTGCAATAATGGCCGCCAATTTGTTCTCGGCCTACCTCGAGGCCTTGGAGAACGCTCACTTTTTTCTTCATCAGGTCCGGCCAGCATGACACGCACTCAACCTTCCGCTTCGCCAACCCCGTCGCGCGCCTGGCGCGCCATCGCCGCGCTGACACTCAGCCTGGTGCTGGCCCCGGTGGCCATGGCCGATGAGCCAACCGCCAATGCCGCCACACCTGCCGCTGCCAGCGCTCCGGCAACCGTTCCGGCTGCACCTGCAGCACCGGCCGCGGAAGGCCAGGCCCCGGTGGGCGAAGCACAGGCTGCCGCGCCGGCAGATTCGCAGGTAGTGGTCGACCCTGCCACCGACACCTTGGTTGAAGACACCTCCCTCGGCATGGCCCACGACCTGTCCCCATGGGGCATGTACAAGAACGCCGACATCGTGGTGAAGATCGTCATGATCGGCCTGGCCATCGCCTCCATCATCACCTGGACCATCTGGATTGCCAAAGGCTTCGAGCTGATGGGCGCCAAACGTCGCCTGCGTGGTGAAATCGCCCAGCTGAAGAAATCCACCACCCTGAAAGAAGCCAGCGAAGTCTCCAACAAGGAAGGTACCCTGGCCCACACCCTGGTCCACGACGCCCTCGAAGAGATGCGCTTGTCGGCCAACGCTCGTGAAAAAGAGGGTATCAAGGAGCGCGTCAGCTTCCGCCTGGAGCGCCTGGTGCATGCCAGCGGCCGTACCATGAGCAGCGGCACCGGCGTGCTTGCCACCATCGGTTCCACCGCGCCGTTCGTCGGCCTGTTCGGTACCGTATGGGGCATCATGAACAGCTTCATCGGCATCGCCAAGACCCAGACCACCAACCTGGCCGTGGTTGCCCCCGGTATCGCCGAAGCCCTGCTAGCCACCGCCCTGGGCCTGGTCGCGGCAATTCCGGCTGTGGTCATCTACAACGTCTTCGCCCGCTCCATCGCTGGCTACAAGGCCCAGGTGTCCGACGCCTCCGCCCAGGTGCTGCTGCTGGTCAGCCGTGACCTGGACCACCAGGGCAGCGACCGCGCCGCCCCGCACATGGTGAAAGTGGGGTAAACCATGGGCCTGCATCTCAACGAAGGTGGCGACGACCTCGCCGAAAACCACGAAATCAACGTTACGCCGTTCATCGACGTAATGCTGGTGCTGCTGATCATCTTCATGGTCGCCGCCCCCCTGGCCACGGTCGACATCAAGGTCGACCTGCCGGCCTCGACCGCCAAACCGGCGCCGAGGCCGGAAAAACCAGTGTTCGTCAGCGTCAAGGCCGACCAGAAGCTGTACGTCGGCGACGATCAGGTCGCTGCGCCCGACCAGCTTGGCCCGATGCTCGACGCCAAGACCAAGGGTGACAAGGAAACCACCATCTTCTTCCAGGCCGACAAGGGCGTGGATTACGGTGACCTGATGGAAGTGATGAACAACATGCGCGCGGCCGGCTACCTGAAAGTCGGTCTGGTAGGTCTCGAGACGGCAGCCAAGAAATGACAAAAACGCGCTCTAACATGGCGCGCTACGGTGGCAGCCTGGCGATCGTGCTGGGTGTGCACGTGGTCGCCGTGCTGCTGACGCTCAACTGGTCGGTGCCCCAGGCCATCGAGCTGCCTCCGGCAGCGATGATGGTCGAGCTGGCGCCGTTGCCGGAGCCTGCGCCACCACCACCCCCAAAGGCGGCTCCGCAGCCACCGGCACCGGTCGAGGAACCGCCGCTGCCGAAGCTGGCGGAAGCGCCGAAGCCGAAGATCGCCATCCCCAAGCCGCCCAAGCCCAAGGCCAAGCCCCAGCCGCCGAAGCCCGAGAAAAAGCCTGAGCCGCCGAAGGAAGCACCACCCACCGAGCAAACGGTAGACGCACCGCCCAGCAACGCGCCTGTGCAGAAGTCCGCGGCACCGGCACCGAGCATTGCGTCCAACAGCAACGCCCTGCCAACCTGGCAGAGCGACCTGCTGCGCCACCTGGCCAAATACAAGCGTTACCCGGAAGACGCGCGCCGTCGCGGCCTGCAAGGCATCAACCGCCTGCGCTTCGTGGTCGACGCCGAAGGCAAGGTCGTGTCGTACTCCATGGCCGGTGGTTCGGGCAGTGCCGCACTGGACCGGGCGACGCTTGAAATGATCCGTCGGGCCGGCACGGTACCCAAACCACCACCCGAGTTGCTGAACAATGGCACGATCGAAGTCGTGGCACCGTTCGTCTACTCACTGGACCGCCGCTGAGACTTTTGTTTCTGTCACAAATCGGCAAGTCTGATAACGTGCGTCTATCGATTGCAGCCGCTATGCTGGGCCCGCAACTTCATGGACGCACGTTATGACCCTCACAGAATTACGCTACATCGTCACACTCGCCCAGGAACAGCACTTCGGCCATGCCGCCGAGCGCTGCCACGTGAGCCAGCCGACCCTGTCGGTCGGTGTGAAAAAGCTCGAGGATGAGCTTGGCGTTCTGATCTTCGAGCGCAGTAAAAGCGCGGTACGCCTGACCCCCGTCGGCGAAAGCATCGTCGCCCAGGCGCAGAAGGTGCTGGAGCAGGCCCAAGGCATTCGCGAACTGGCCCAGGCAGGCAAGAACCAGCTGACCGCCCCGCTGAAAGTCGGCGCCATCTACACCGTCGGCCCCTACCTGTTCCCGCACCTGATCCCGCAGCTACACCGCGTAGCGCCGCAGATGCCGCTGTACATCGAAGAGAACTTCACCCACGTACTGCGCGAAAAGCTGCGCAACGGCGAACTGGACGCGGTGATCATCGCCCTGCCGTTCAACGAAGCCGACGTGCTGACCTTGCCGCTGTACGACGAACCGTTCTGCGCCCTGATGCCTGCCGACCACCCTTGGACGGCGAAGAAGACCATCGACACCGCCATGCTCAACGACAAGAGCCTGTTGCTGCTCGGTGAGGGCCACTGCTTCCGTGACCAGGTACTGGAAGCCTGCCCAACCCTGAACAAGGGCGGTGAAGGCTCCAGGCACACCACGGTCGAGTCCAGCTCGCTGGAAACCATTCGCCACATGGTGGCCTCGGGCCTTGGCGTGTCGATCCTGCCGCTGTCGGCCGTGCACAGCCACCATTACGCACCCGGCGTGATCGAAGTTCGACCGCTGACCGCACCTGCACCGTTCCGCACGGTGGCCATCGCCTGGCGTGCCAGCTTCCCACGGCCGAAAGCCATCGAGATCCTCGCAGACTCGATCCGCCTGTGCTCGGTCGCCAAGGCCCCCACGGAACAGCCGGCCTGAGCCATGAGTGAGCTGTCGAAGGTCCCGGTCACGGTACTCAAGGGCGTTGGCGAGGCCATGGCGGAAAAACTCGCCAAGGTCGGCCTGGAGAACCTGCAGGACGTGCTGTTCCACCTGCCCCTGCGCTACCAGGACCGCACCCGCGTGGTGCCTATTGGCCAACTGCGCCCGGGCCAGGATGCCGTGATCGAGGGTGTGGTCAGCGGTGCCGACGTGACCATGGGCAAACGGCGCAGCCTGGTGGTACGCCTGGGTGATGGCAGTGGCGTGCTGAGCCTGCGCTTCTACCACTTCAGCAACGCGCAGAAAGAGGGCCTGAAGCGCGGCACCCACCTGCGCTGCTACGGCGAAGCCCGCCCTGGCGCTTCGGGCCTGGAAATCTACCACCCGGAGTACCGCGCGCTGAACGGCGACGAGCCGCCGCCACCGGTCGAGCAGACCCTGACGCCCATCTACCCGTCCACCGAAGGCCTTACCCAGCAACGCCTGCGCCTGTTGTGCCAGCAGAGCCTAGGCCTGCTCGGCCCGCGCAGCCTGCCCGACTGGCTGCCTGACGAACTGGCCCGGGACTACCAGCTGGCACCGCTGGACGATGCCATCCGTTACCTGCACAACCCACCGGCCGACGCCGACCTCGACGAGCTTGCCGAAGGCCATCACTGGGCCCAGCACCGCCTGGCCTTCGAGGAGCTGTTGACCCACCAGCTGTCGCAGCAACGCCTGCGCGAAAGCCTGCGCAGCCTGCGCGCCCCGGTACTGCCCAAGGCCACGCGCCTGCAGGCGCAATACCTGGCCAACCTGGGCTTCCAGCCGACCGGCGCGCAACAGCGGGTGGCCAACGAAATTGCCTACGACCTCAGCCAGCACGCACCGATGATGCGCCTGGTGCAGGGCGACGTGGGCGCCGGCAAGACCGTGGTGGCCGCGCTGGCAGCGTTGCAGGCCCTGGAGGCTGGCTATCAGGTGGCGTTGATGGCCCCCACCGAGATCCTCGCCGAACAGCACTACATTACCTTCAAACGCTGGCTGGAGCCGCTGGGCATCGAAGTGGCCTGGCTGGCCGGCAAGCTCAAGGGCAAGGCCCGGGCCGCCTCCCTGGAGCAAATCGCCAACGGTGCGCCAATGGTGGTCGGCACCCACGCGCTGTTCCAGGAAGAGGTGAAGTTCAAGCACCTGGCCCTGGCGATCATCGACGAACAGCACCGGTTTGGCGTGCAGCAACGCCTGGCCCTGCGCAAGAAAGGCGTGGCCGGCGAGCTGTGCCCCCACCAGCTGATCATGACCGCCACGCCGATTCCGCGCACCTTGGCCATGAGCGCCTACGCCGACCTGGACACCTCGGTACTCGACGAACTGCCGCCCGGGCGTACGCCGGTGAACACCGTGCTGGTCGCCGACAGCCGCCGCTTCGAAGTGGTCGAGCGGGTTCGCGCCGCCTGCGCCGAAGGGCGTCAGGCCTACTGGGTGTGCACGCTGATCGAGGAATCCGAGGAACTGACCTGCCAAGCCGCCGAAAGCACCTACGAGGAGCTTGGCAGCGCGCTGGGCGAACTGCGGGTGGGGTTGATCCACGGGCGCATGAAGCCGGCGGAAAAAGCCGAAATCATGGCCGAATTCAAAGCGGGCAACCTGCAACTGCTGGTCGCCACCACGGTCATCGAGGTGGGCGTGGACGTCCCCAACGCCAGCCTGATGATCATCGAGAACCCCGAGCGCCTGGGCCTGGCCCAGCTGCACCAGTTGCGCGGCCGGGTTGGCCGGGGCAGCGCCGTCAGCCATTGCGTGCTGTTGTACCACCCGCCGCTGTCGCAGATCGGCCGCGAGCGCTTGGGGATCATGCGTGAAACCAACGATGGCTTCATCATCGCCGAAAAGGACCTCGAACTGCGTGGCCCGGGCGAGATGCTGGGCACCCGCCAAACCGGCCTGCTGCAGTTCAAGGTCGCCGACCTGATGCGCGACGCCGACCTGCTGCCGGCCGTGCGCGACGCCGCCCAAGCCCTGGTGGCACGCTGGCCGCAACACGTCAGCCCGCTGCTTGATCGCTGGCTACGCCATGGCCAGCAATATGGCCAAGTGTGACGCCAGTCCCAGAATGGATCCAGATTTGCTCGCAGGCTGGTTATACTTCGCGTTTAAAAGAATCAGTGGATACGGACCATGACTGAAGTTGCCCTGGACACCGCAACCCCACACGCCCCCTCTGTCATCAGGCTGCTGCTCGACAAGCTCGGCGTGGCCTATCGCGAGGTGGTCGAACACCCGCACCTGCCTGCGGCTTCGCGGGTTCAGGCAGTGCTTCTCGACGACGAGGTCGGCGCCCTCATGGTGCTGTTCCCGCAGAGCCAACTGCTGGACCTCAACCGCCTGGCCGAGCTAACCGGGCGCAAGCTCACTGCCGTGTCAGTGCCGCGCCTGAAGCAGATGCTCGACAAGCACCAGCTCAAGGCCTTGCCGGGTATCCCGGCGCTGACCAGCTCGCCATGCCAGTACGAAAAGAGCCTGCTCGACGCCGAAACCGTGTACATCCAGTCGGGCGAAGCGGGTTTACTGCTGGAAATCGAACGCGCGCACTTCAAGCGCATGCTGGCTAAGGCCAGTGCCAGCAGCTTTGGCCAGGAAGTCGAGGCGATCAGCCCCAACCTCGACCGCCCCGATGACGACACCCGGGAAATCACCAATGCCGTCCAGGCCTTCACTGCCCGACGCATCCAGAAGCGTCTGGAAGAAACCATCGAAATTCCACCCTTGGCCGACACCGCGCAAAAAATCATCAAACTGCGGGTAGACCCCAACGCCAGCATCGATGACATCACCGGCGTGGTCGAAACCGACCCGGCGCTGGCGGCGCAAGTGGTGAGCTGGGCCGCATCGCCCTACTACGCCTCACCGGGCAAGATCCGTTCGGTGGAAGACGCCATCGTGCGTGTGCTGGGCTTCGACCTGGTGATCAACCTGGCCTTGGGCCTGGCACTGGGCAAGACCTTGAGCCTGCCGAAGGACCACCCGCAGCAGGCCACGCCTTACTGGCAACAGTCGATCTACACCGCTGCGATCATCGAAGGCCTGACCCGCGCCATGCCTCGGGCAGAGCGCCCCGAAGCCGGGCTGACCTACCTGGCCGGGCTGCTGCACAACTTTGGCTACCTGCTGCTGGCGCATGTGTTCCCGCCGCACTTCTCGCTGATCTGCCGCCACCTGGAGGTCAACCCGCACCTGAACCACACCTACGTGGAGCAGCACCTGCTGGGCATCAGCCGCGAACAGATTGGTGCCTGGCTGATGAAGTTGTGGGACATGCCGGAGGAACTGTCGACCGCGCTGCGCTTCCAGCACGACCCGGCCTACGACGGCGAGTATTCAGCGTTTCCCAACCTGGTGTGCCTGGCTACCCGGCTGCTGCGCTCGCGGGGGATTGGTTCGGGGCCGCTGGAGGAGATTCCAGACGAGTTGCTGGAGCGCCTGGGGATTACCCGGGACAAGGCCGAAGATGTGGTGAGCAAGGTGCTCGAGGCCGAGAACCTGCTGCGCGAACTGGCGTCGCAGTTCCACGCACCTCACTGAGCATCGACGAGAAACCTGTGGGAGCGGGCATGCCCGCGAAGAGGCCGGCACAAGCAGCACAAGATAGTTGCTCCCACAGGTAAAGCGTCGCAGGCCTGCTGATTTTCAGCCTTTCTTCTTCGGTTTCAGGTACTTCATCAGCCCCTGGAACCACATCACCAGCGCCGGATTGCCCTTGATCTGGATGTGCTTGTCCTGAATGCCCTGCATGAACGCCAACTGCTTGTTGCCCGCCTGCATCGTGGCAAAGCCATAGGCAGCGTCCTTGAAGGCAATGGCAAAGGCCGGCTGCGAATGCGCGCCGCCCTTGCTGCTGATGCGTTCGTTGCTGACGATGAAATGCCGGGCGACCTTGCCGTCCAGGGTCTGCATCTGGAACACCAGGTCCTTGCCCTTGAGCTGCTGCTGGAATGCCGGGTTGTTACGGCTGGCCCTGGCCATCAACAGCCCCATGGCCCAGAGAAGAAAGCGGAACTTCATCAACGCGCCTCGAATAAAAAGTGACTATGGCGCGCAGTTTATCCTTTTCCTGAACTATTTATGCAAGTTCGAAACATTTTGCCTGCAGAAAGCACAACGGGCGCCCTGGGGCGCCCGCTTGGCTGACACTGGGGTTGTCAGGGAGCGATCACTTGCCTTTCTTGGCCGGCTTGACGGGGGCGTTGACGCTGTCGCGCAGGTTCTTGCCTGGCTTGAAGGCCACGGTGTTGCTGGCCTTGATCTTGACCGGCTCGCCGGTTTGCGGGTTCTTGCCGGTACGCGCGCCGCGATGACGTTTTTCGAAGGTGCCGAAACCGACCAGGGTCACGGTGTCCTTGTCCAGGGCACCGGTGATGCTGTCGAGAATCGCGTTCAAAACCTGATTGGCCTTTTCCTTGGTCAGATCGGCCTTATCGGCGATGACGGCGGCGAGTTCTGGTTTGCGCATAGTGAAGCCTCTTTGACGGAATTCTTGTTGTTATGCCGTGCTGCCTTTGGGAGCAGCGCTCAAGGCACCGCAGGCTCTAATCTGCGGCAGACGGGAGTGAGAATGGCACGTGCTCAGGGGCCGCGCCAGTATCTGGGCGGCCATTGTGCAGGCAACAACAGGATAAATCCGACAGAACGCCCGCTATTTACGCCATAACCGCTGGCAACTGACGATTCAGCGCCAGCTTGTCCATCACCGCTGCTCCCGTCAGGGCGTAGCCCAGCAGTTTGCCGTCGGCATCCAGGCAGAGCACCTTGAGATCACTGCCTTGCCCGTCTACATGCCAGGTGCCTTCGCAGCCCTGTGGCGGCGGCGAGACGACCAGCGGGCAGGCCGGGGTTTTCACCGTGATCGGCATCGGCCCGTAGGCAACCGCCGTCGGTTTGCCAGCCAGGGTTTGCGCCAGCGCCCGGGCACAGCTCATCAGCGGCATCACGTAGAGCAGGTTGATGCCATCGACCTCGGCGCAATCGCCAAGGGCAAAGATATTGGCGTGGGATGTACGTAATTCACGGTCAACCCTGACACCACGATTGGTCTGCAAGCCGGCCGCTGCAGCCAGGTCGGTGCGTGGGCGCAGGCCGATGGCCGACACCACCAGGTCGCAGGCGATCACGCTGCCATCCGACAGGTGCGCCTCCAGGCCTTGGGCCACTTGCTGCAGGCGGGTCAGTACCGGCCCCAGGTGGAAGCGCACGCCCAGGCCTTCAAGCCCGCTCTGTACCGCCGCCGCAGCGGCCGGGTGCAGCAGGGTCGGCATGACCTGTTCGCACGGCGCCACCACGTCGACCTGAAAGCCACCCAGGCTCATGTCGT
Organism: Pseudomonas sp. NY11955; assembly: GCF_048068035.1. Lineage (NCBI taxonomy): Bacteria > Pseudomonadati > Pseudomonadota > Gammaproteobacteria > Pseudomonadales > Pseudomonadaceae > Pseudomonas > Pseudomonas sp. NY11955. Next base: position 203,296 of record NZ_JBLUPS010000009.1, on the reverse strand, counting down.
TGGCGAACTCGCAGCCGATCAGGCCAGCACCGAGGATCAGCACACGCTGCTTGCCAGCGGCGGCGACACGGAAGCGTGCATAGTCTTCCAGGTCGTTGATCGGGAACACCAGATGGCTGCCGTCACCTTCGATCGGCACCTGCACGGTTTGCGCGCCCCAGGCCAGCACCAGGTCGCGGTATTCCACGGCCTCTTCGCCGATCCACAGGCGCTTGTGGCCCGGGTCGATGCCGCTGATACGGGTATGGGTGCGGATCTCGGCGTTCAGTTGCTCGGCCATGACGCCCGGCTCGGCCATGCACAGGCCGTCGGCGTCCTTCTGCTTGGCAAAGCCCATGGACAGCATGGGCTTGGAGTACGAACGACCATCGTCGGCGGTGATCAGCAGCAGCGGCGTCTGCGCGTCGAGCTTGCGAAATTCACGGGCCAGGTTGTAGCCCGCAAGGCCGGTACCGATGATTACCACAGGGGACGTCATGTCGTGCTTGCCTCGATTAACCGATGGAGATCATTTCAAAATCGCTTTTGCCGACGCCACAGTCGGGGCACAGCCAGTCTTCAGGCACATCTTCCCAACGGGTGCCGGGGGCGATGCCGTCGTCGGGCCAGCCTTCGGCTTCGTCGTAGATCAGGCCACAGACAATACATTGCCACTTTTTCATCAGGTCATTTTCCTCGGTCAGGCTGGGGCTTTGTGTTGCTGCTGATGGCCTCTTCGCGGGCACGCCCGCTCCAACAGGAGTTCTGCATAACCTGTGGGAGCGGGCATGCCCGCGAAGAGGCCAGCGCGCAATTCATGGGGGCTTTTTATCGGCCCTGCCCGCAGTATGCAAGCAGTCGGCGCAATCATGCTAAGCTCGCCACCTCTCTGGTTGTAACAAGCAGACCGACGTGTCGTACGAATCCCCGCAAGCAGCCGCTGTCGCGTGGCTGCCGTATTCACAGCTGGCGACCGACATCGACCAGCCTATCCTTGACTGGCTGTTCGACGAGGGCTCGCTGACCCGCCGCCTGACCCGCCTGTCCGTTGATCACTTCTCCGTCACCCCGCTGTTCGAGGGCTGGCAGCCGCTGCGCGATGACGAATGCCGAGCGCTAGGCATCGCTGCCGGCGCCGAAGGCTGGGTGCGCGAAGTCTACTTGCGCGGCCATGGCCAGCCTTGGGTATTCGCCCGCAGCGTGGCCAGCCGCAGCGCCCTGGAACGTGGTGGGCTGGACCTGGAAACACTGGGCAGCCGCTCGCTGGGCGAGTTGCTGTTCTGCGACCAGGCCTTCATCCGCCACCCGCTCGAAGTGTGCAGTTACCCACAGGCCTGGCTGCCACCCGAAGCCGCCCATGCGGCGCTTTGGGGCCGCCGCTCGCGCTTCGAGCGTGACGGCCTGGACCTGTTGGTGGCAGAAGTGTTCCTGCCGGCATTGTGGCAAGCGGCCAAGGAGGAAAACCGCTGATGTACCTGCAATTGCTCAAGTCGCTCAACCGCCTGCACCCGCGGGCCTGGGACTTTGTCCAGCTCAGCCGCATGGACCGGCCGATCGGCATATACCTGCTGCTGTGGCCAACGCTGTCAGCGGTGTGGATTGCCGGCAATGGTTCCCCCACCCTGGCCAACGTATTGATCTTCGGCCTTGGCGTGGTGCTGATGCGCGCCGCCGGCTGCTGCATCAACGACTTCGCCGACCGCAAGGTGGACGGCCACGTCAAGCGCACCGCCGATCGCCCCCTGGCCAGCGGCCGCGTGCGGCCACGCGAAGCGCTGGCACTGTTCGCGATTCTGGTCGGGGTCAGCTTCCTGCTGGTGCTGTGCACCAACAGCCGCACGGTCTGGCTGTCGTTCGGCGCGGTGGCGTTGGCGTTCTGCTACCCGTTCATGAAGCGCTACACCTACTACCCGCAGGTGGTGCTGGGGGCCGCGTACTCCTGGGGTATTCCCATGGCTTTCACCGCCGCTGGCGGCGAACTGCCGGCCAGTGCCTGGCTGCTGTACATCGCCAACCTGCTGTGGACGGTGGGTTATGACACCTACTACGCCATGGTCGACCGCGATGACGACTTGAAGATTGGTGTGAAGTCCACTGCGATCCTGTTCGGTGAAGCGGACCGCACCATCATCCTGACCTTGCAGATGCTGTCACTGGGTTGCTTGTTGCTGGCAGGCAGCCGCTTTGACCTGGGTGGCTGGTTCCACCTGGGGCTGCTGGGCGCTGCGGCGTGCTTTGCATGGGAATACTGGTCGACGCGCAAGCTGGACCGGGAATCGTGCTTCAAGGCGTTTCTGCACAATCACTGGGCGGGGATGCTGGTGTTCATCGGGGTGGTGCTGGATTACGCGTTGCGCTGACTATTCTGGGGCTGCTTCGCAGCCCATTCGCGGCACAAGGCCGCTCCTACAGGGGATCGCATACTCCTGTAGGAGCGGCCTTGTGCCGCGAATGGGCCGCAAAGCGGCCCCAGCTATCTCAAGGCTTGGCGACGTGCCAGACATCCTTCATACCGTCACCGGTCATGTCACCGGCCTTCTTGTCCTTGACGAAGGTATACAGCGGCTTGCCGTCGTAGGCCCACTGCATCGAACCATCGTCACGCGTTACGTGGGTCCATTTATCCTTCGGTGCTTCGTCGTCTTTCTTGACCATCAACGGTGGCCAGTTCTTGGCACACTCGCCATTGCACATCGACTTGCCGCCTGCATCCTTGTCAAAGGTGTACAGGGTCATGCCGGCATGATCGACCCACATGCCGTCCTTCTCCATGGCATGGTGGGCCGAGGCCACCCCCGGGAGCGCCAGTGCAGTGAAAAGGGCCATCCAGCTCAGCGTTTGTCGTGTCATTGGATTCACCATTGTTTCGGGGGAATTGAGTTCGGGTTGCCATAATGGCAGCCCTTTCTAGCCTAGTTCAGTCATGGAATGTCGCCAGAACGGCCAACACCCTGTCACACAGCTGCAATAATTCCGTTATCTAATGCGGGCCAAGACACCGAATCCAGGAGAGGTTTTGAGCATGGTTGGCAGGAACATTCTGATCGTCGACGACGAAGCGCCCATTCGCGAGATGATCGCCGTTGCCCTGGAAATGGCCGGCTATGACTGCCTGGAAGCGGAAAACTCCCAACAGGCCCATGCGATCATCGTCGACCGCAAACCGGACCTGATCCTGCTCGACTGGATGCTGCCGGGCACCTCCGGCATCGAGCTGGCCCGCCGCCTGAAACGCGACGAGCTGACCGGCGACATCCCGATCATCATGCTTACCGCCAAAGGTGAAGAGGACAACAAGATCCAGGGCCTGGAAGTGGGCGCCGATGACTACATCACCAAGCCGTTCTCGCCACGTGAGCTGGTAGCGCGCCTGAAAGCCGTGCTGCGCCGCACCGGCCCGAGCGACAGCGAGGCACCGATCGAAGTCGGCGGCCTGCTGCTAGACCCAATCAGCCACCGCGTGACCATCGACGGCAAGCCGGCCGAGATGGGCCCAACCGAGTACCGCCTGCTGCAATTCTTCATGACCCACCAGGAGCGCGCCTACACCCGTGGCCAGCTGCTGGACCAGGTGTGGGGCGGCAACGTCTACGTCGAGGAGCGCACGGTCGACGTGCACATCCGTCGCCTGCGCAAGGCGCTGGGTGAAGCTTATGAAAATCTGGTACAAACCGTCCGGGGCACTGGCTACCGCTTCTCGACCAAGAGCTGATCGAGTTCCAAAGCGCCAAGCTGCACGTCGTTGTACAAGGACCGTCAATTGAACCAGAACTGGCATGCAACCCTGATTCGCCATCTGCTGTTGCTGATTACCGTCTGCCTGATCGGCGGGCTGGTCAGCGGCTACTATGGCTGGAGCCTGGCCATTGGCCTGGCGCTCTACCTGGGCTGGACCCTCAAGCAACTGCTGCGCCTGCATGACTGGTTGCGCAACCACCAGCCCGACGAAGCACCGCCCGATGGCTATGGCCTGTGGGGCGAGGTGTTCGACAGCATCTACCACCTGCAACGCCGTGACCAGCGCGTGCGAGGCCGCCTACAGGCGGTGATCGACCGGGTGCAGGAGTCCACCGCCGCGCTGCGTGACGCGGTGATCATGCTCGACAGCGACGGCAACCTGGAATGGTGGAACCGCGCCGCCGAGACCCTGCTGGGCTTCAAGACCCCGCAGGACGGCGGCCAGCAAGTGACCAACCTGGTGCGCCACCCGCGCTTCAAGGAGTACTTCGAGGCAGAAAACTACCTCGAACCGCTGGAAATCCCTTCGCCGATCAACGACCGCATGCGTGTGCAGCTGCACATCACCCGCTACGGCAATAACGAGCACTTGATGCTGGTGCGCGATGTTACCCGCATCCATCAGTTGGAACAGATGCGCAAGGACTTTGTCGCCAACGTGTCGCACGAGCTGCGCACGCCGCTGACGGTGATCACCGGTTACCTGGAAACCCTGCTGGACAACGTCGAAGACGTTAACCCACGCTGGAGCCGTGCCCTGCAGCAGATGAGCCAGCAAGGCTCGCGCATGCAGACCCTGCTCAACGACCTGTTGCTGCTGGCCAAGCTGGAAGCCACCGATTACCCGTCGGACAACCAGCCGGTGGCGGTCGATGCCCTGCTCGCCGCGATCAAGAACGACGCCCAGGCCCTGTCCGGGCCGCGCAACCAGCGCATCAGCCTGGAGGCTGCACCCGGCGTGAAGCTCAAGGGCAGCGAGTCGGAGCTGCGCAGCGCCTTTTCCAACCTGGTGTTCAACGCGGTCAAGTACACCCAGGACGAAGGCAACATCCGCATCCGCTGGTGGGCCGATGCCCAGGGCGCGCACCTGTCGGTGCAGGACTCGGGGGTGGGCATCGATGCCAAGCACCTGCCGCGCCTGACCGAGCGCTTCTACCGGGTAGATTCCAGCCGTGCATCGAACACCGGCGGTACCGGGCTGGGGTTGGCAATCGTCAAGCATGTGCTGATGCGCCATCGCGGCAAGTTGGAAATCAGCAGCGTGCCTGGGCATGGCAGCACCTTTACCTGTCACTTTGCGCCGGCACAATTGGCCAACGACAAGGGCTGAGGGCCTCGGGGCCGCTTCGCCGCCTATTCGCGGCACAAGGCTGCTCCTACAAGGGATCGCGGTGTTCTGTAGGAGCGGCCTTGTGCCGCGAATGGGCGGCGAAGCGGCCCTAATAAATCCACCACCCTTTGCTTTTGCGGCCCCAGCCGCTACATTGGATCCCCTGTGCCAGCAAAAGCTGGCACTTTTTTTCTCTATCTCAAAGACGGACCCCGTAAAAACTCCATCATGGACCCTTCCCCTGGTATCAGCCTCACCTCGTTATTCGCCGACTTCGGCATGATCATCTTTGCCTTCCTGCTGGTGCTGCTCAACGGCTTCTTCGTTGCCGCCGAGTTCGCCATGGTCAAGCTGCGCGCCACCCGCGTGGAGGCCATCGCCGAGCAGCACGGCTGGCGCGGCAGCATTCTGCGCAAGGTACACAACCAGCTCGACGCCTACCTGTCGGCCTGCCAGTTGGGTATCACCCTCGCCTCGCTGGGCCTGGGATGGGTGGGTGAGCCCGCCTTCGCCCACCTGCTGGAGCCGCTGCTGGCGTACTTTGGCGTAGACAGCGCCGAGCTGGTCAAGGCCATCTCGTTCTTCGTCGCCTTCTTCGTCATCTCGTACCTGCACATCGTGGTCGGCGAGCTGGCACCCAAGTCCTGGGCAATTCGCAAGCCAGAGCTGCTGTCGCTGTGGACGGCCGTGCCGCTGTACCTGTTCTACTGGGCCATGTACCCGGCCATCTACCTGCTCAATGCCAGTGCCAACACCATCCTGCGCATAGCCGGCCAGGGCGAGCCTGGCCCACACCACGAGCACCACTACAGCCGCGAAGAACTCAAGTTGATCCTGCACTCCAGCCGTGGCCAGGACCCAAGCGACCAAGGCATGCGCGTGCTGGCCTCGGCCGTGGAAATGGGCGAGTTGGAGGTGGTCGACTGGGCCAACTCGCGTGAAGACATGATCAGCATCGACGCCCATGCGCCGCTGAAGCAGATCCTGGCCCTGGTGCGCCGCCACAAGTTCAGCCGCTACCCGGTGTATGACGCCGAGCGCGAAGAATTCACCGGCCTGCTGCACATCAAGGACCTGCTGCTGGAACTGGCCGAGCTGGAGCACTTGCCCGAAACCATCGACCTGGAAGACCTTGCACGGCCACTGGAACGCGTATCGCGGCACATGCCGCTGTCGCAACTGCTGGAGCAGTTCCGCAAGGGCGGCGCGCACTTCGTGCTGGTGGAAGAGGCCGATGGCAAGGTGATCGGCTACCTGACCATGGAAGACGTGCTGGAAGTGCTGGTGGGCGACATCCAGGACGAACACCGCAAGACCGAGCGCGGTATCCTCGCCTACCAGCCGGGCAAGCTGCTGGTACGCGGCGACACGCCACTGTTCAAGGTCGAGCGCCTGCTGGGCATCGACCTTGATCACATCGAGGCAGAGACCCTTGCCGGGCTGATCTACGAGACGCTCAAGCGCGTGCCTGAAGAAGAGGAAGTGCTGGAGGTCGAAGGGCTGCGCATCATCATCAAGAAGATGAAAGGGCCCAAGATCGTCCTGGCCAAGGTACTGAAGCTGGATTGATGGCCAAATCGGTCAGGGGTTGCCGGCAGTGAAATCCGGCAACCCGCTGATCGGCCTGTCGAAGCGGTAAGGTATCGACTCCAGCGCCAACCCCACGTTGCGCTGCACCACGAAATGCAGGTGCGGCCCGGTGCTGTTGCCGGTATTGCCCGACTTGGCCAGCATCTGCCCCTGCCGTACCCGTTGCCCCTCCGCCACCACCACCGAGCCACGCATCAGGTGCAGGTATACGCCCATGGTGCCATCCGGGTGCAGGATCCTGACAAAGTTGCCCGAGGGGTTGGGCTCGCGCCCGCTCTGGCTGTTCTGCGTCTTCACCACCACCCCTTCCCGCGCGGCAATGATCGGGGTGCCTTCGGGCATGGCGATATCCATGGCATAGCGCCCTTTGGGGCCAAAATGACTGACACGGCCATTGGGGCCCTGGGTGACGCGGAACGGCCCGCCGATCCACGGGAACGCATAGCGAAAGCCCTGGGGACGCTTGCCTGGGTCGCCCATGGCCTGCAGCAGGGTGGAACGGTAGTTCAGCAGCAGCCCTGGCCGCCCCCTGAGCACGCTGAGCATCTGCGTGGTACGCGGCGGTAGCAGGCGGCGCACGATACGCGGGGCATCGCCGCCTTGTGCGTTCACCAGGTTGTCCAGGCGCAACTCGACTTCTACCGGCACATGCAGCTCGTTACGTGCCGAGAAGCTCACGCCACCGTCGAAGGTTTTTGCGTTCAGCAGCACCTGGCCTTCGAGCGTTTCGACCATGGGTTCGAGCAACACCAAAGGCTTGGCGCCGGGGCCGGGCCGGTCGGAGTAGGAGATCACACCGGATTCGTCGGTGATCTTGTAGAGCGTCACACCCAGGCTCGACGCCGAGGCCATGAGCAATGCACAAAACAGCAGCAGGCGCGCGGGCATGATAGTGGCTTTTTGACATTTATGATCTGTCGAAGCCTAGCAGCGGGTTTTGTAGCGGGTATTGCAGTTGGTCGGATGGCGCAGGAGCAGCCTGTGCTGCCCCTGCCCCTGCCCATGCGTCAGGCGCCGGGGGTGAAATGCTTCTGCGCAGTCCCGCGGGCAATCAACCGCGACAGGTAGTCGAGCTTCTGGGCATCCTGGTCGACGAACTTGAAGGTTAGTTGCAACCAGTCGCTGTCGGGCTTGGGCTCCAATGCCGCCACGGCATGCAGGTAGCCGTTCAAACGCGCGACTTCGGCGCTTTCGCCCTGCTCCAGGTCCAGCACCGCACCCTCCAGCACCTGTGGCAACGCTTCGCTGCGGCGTACCACCAGCAGTGCCTCTTTCAGGCTCAGCGCCTTGATCACACACGGCTGCATGCCACTGGCCAGGCGCAGTTGGCCCTGGCCACGGCCGCTCGGCGCGGGGGCTGCAGCTGCGGGGGCCGTAACCAGAGGCTTAGCCGGTGCTGGCGCAGGCGCCGAAACCTTCACCGCTTCCGGCTTGCCGGCGGTCAGCGCGTTCAACGAATCGTTGGCGAACGCCGAGTTGACTCGCGCCGGGCCGATGGCCATCAGGCTGTCGAGCTTGCCGATCTTGGTCAGGGCCTTTTTCACCTTGGTCAGCAGCTGCTCGTTGGTGAATGGCTTGCCGACAAAATCGGAAACGCCCGCCTGGATCGCCTGGATGACATTTTCCTTGTCACCACGGCTGGTCACCATGATGAACTGCAGGTGCTTCAGCGCAGGCTGCTGACGGCACCAGGTGAGCAGTTCCAGGCCGGACATTTCCGGCATTTCCCAGTCGCACAGAACCAGGTCGAACGCTTCCTTGCCGAGCATGGCCATGGCCTTGCGACCATTGACCGCGTCGTCGATGGCCATGCCCGGGAAGGCATTGCGCAGGCACTTGCGGACCAAGTCACGGATAAAAGGGGCGTCATCCACGACCAGCACATTCACTTTACTCATCGATACTCCTTCTGAATCCCGACTAGCCTACTGCCAAATAATGGCCATTTGCTACAACCTGGTCACGCCGGGACTTCTTCACATCGTTCGCGGGTGCCTGCCGGCTCTCGACCGCAAACGAAAACGCCCGGCCAAGGCCGGGCGTCGATGCTCGGGAGCAACCTTACTTATCGTCAGATTCGCCCGGAACATTAGCCTTTTCGCCGTCAGCGACAGCGGTGCCCTGCACTTCTGCCGTCATGCGTTTGAGGCCCATGTGGCGCACGTCGGTACCGCGCACCAGGTAGATCACCAACTCGGAGATGTTGCGCGCATGGTCGCCAATCCGCTCCAGCGAGCGCAGCACCCAGATCACGCTCAGCACCCGCGAGATAGAGCGCGGGTCTTCCATCATGTAGGTCACCAGCTCACGCAACGCGGTCTTGTATTCGCGGTCGATGGTCTTGTCGTACTGGGCCACCGACAAAGCCAGGTCGGCGTCGAAGCGGGCAAAGGCGTCCAGCGCATCACGGACCATGTTGCGCACCTGGTCGCCGATGTGGCGCACCTCGACGTAACCACGAGGCGACTCCCCTTCTTCGCACAGCTGGATGGCGCGGCGGGCGATCTTGGTCGATTCGTCGCCGATGCGTTCCAGGTCGATCACCGACTTGGAAATGCTGATGATCAGGCGCAGGTCGGAAGCCGCTGGCTGGCGGCGGGCGAGGATGCGCAAGCACTCCTCGTCGATGTTGCGCTCCATCTGGTTGATCTGCTCGTCAACCTCGCGCACTTGCTGGGCCAGGCCCGAGTCGGCCTCGATCAGCGCGGTCACCGCGTCGTTGACCTGCTTTTCCACCAGCCCGCCCATGGCCAGCAGGTGGCTGCGTACCTCTTCGAGCTCGGCGTTGAACTGCTGGGAAATGTGATGGGTAAGGCTTTCTTTGTTGATCATCGTTCGCTCCGCGAAGAAGCTGCAAGCTTCAAGTAGTTCGTGTCATTCCCTGTGGGAGCGGGCGTGCCCGCGAACACCGGCGAAGCCGGTGCCACATACCGCGGCGCCTGCTGCGCGGGCACGCCCGCTCCCACAGGGGCCGCGTGGCTGCTAGCCGTAGCGACCGGTGATGTAGTCTTCGGTCTGCTTCTTCGCCGGGTTGGTGAACAGGGTGTCGGTGTCCCCGAATTCGACCAGTTTGCCCATGTACATGAACGCGGTGTAGTCGGAAACACGGGCCGCCTGCTGCATGTTGTGGGTCACGATGACGATGGTGTACTTGGATTTCAATTCGTAGATCAGCTCTTCGACCTTCAACGTCGAGATCGGGTCCAGCGCCGAGCAGGGTTCGTCGAGCAGCAGCACCTCAGGCTCAACGGCAATGGTGCGGGCGATAACCAGACGCTGCTGTTGGCCACCGGACAGGCCCAGCGCCGATTCATGCAGGCGGTCCTTGACCTCGTCCCACAAGGCCGCGCCTTTCAACGCCCACTCGACGGCTTCATCAAGCACGCGCTTCTTGTTGATGCCTTGGATACGCAGGCCGTAGACCACGTTTTCGTAGATGGTCTTGGGGAACGGGTTGGGCTTCTGAAACACCATGCCGACACGGCGGCGCAGCTCGGCCACGTCTTCGCCTTTGCGGTAGATGTTGTTGCCGTACAGGTTGATGGCGCCTTCCACGCGGCAGCCGTCAACCAGGTCGTTCATGCGGTTGAAGGTGCGCAGCAGGGTCGACTTGCCGCAGCCGGACGGGCCGATGAAGGCGGTCACGCGCTGCTTGGGGATGTTCATGCTGACGTCGAACAACGCCTGCTTGTCGCCGTAGAACAGGCTCAGGCCCGGCACTTCGATGGCCACGGTTTCTTCGGCCAGGCGCAGGCTCTGCTTGTTGCGGCCCAGGGCAGACATGTCGATGCCGTGGGTATGGGAATCTTGCTGCATGGTCAACTCCATACGCTATCAATTCGTTTCAAAGGGCCGCCCGCTGTACGGGCGGCGCGCTTGTCATCAGGGTCAGCTGTCCAGCGCCTTGTACTTCTCGCGCAGGTGGTTGCGGATCCACACGGCAGACAGGTTGAGGGTGGCGATCACCAGCACCAGCAGCAGCGCCGTGGCGTAGACCAACGGTCGCGCGGCCTCGACGTTCGGGCTCTGGAAGCCGACGTCATAGATGTGGAAGCCCAGGTGCATGATCTTCTGGTCCAGGTGCAGGTACGGGTAATTACCGTCCACCGGCAGCGAAGGCGCCAGCTTCACCACACCCACCAGCATCAGCGGCGCCACTTCACCCGCGGCGCGGGCCACGGCGAGGATCATGCCGGTCATCATGGCCGGGCTGGCCATGGGCAGGACGATCTTCCACAGTGTTTCAGCCTTGGTCGCGCCCAGCGCCAGCGAACCTTCACGCACGGTGCGCGGGATGCGCGCCAGGCCTTCTTCGGTCGCCACGATCACTACCGGCACCGCCAGCAGCGCCAGGGTCAGCGATGCCCACAACAGGCCCGGGGTGCCCAGGGTTGGCGCCGGCAGTGCCTCAGGGAAGAACAGGCGGTCGATCGAGCCACCCAGCACGTAGACGAAGAACCCCAGACCGAACACGCCGTAGACGATCGCCGGTACACCGGCCAGGTTGTTCACCGCAATGCGGATCAAGCGTGTCACCGGGCCTTGTCTTGCGTATTCGCGCAGGTAGACGGCGGCCAGCACGCCGAACGGGGTGACGATCACGGCCATGATCAGGGTCATCATCACGGTACCGAAAATGGCCGGGAAGATGCCGCCCTCGGTGTTGGCTTCACGCGGGTCGTCGCTGAGGAACTCCCAGACCTTGGCGAAGTAGGTGCCCAGCTTGGTGAACGCAGACATGCCGTTCGGCTGGATGGCGTGCACCACCTTGCTCAGGTTGATTTCCACTTCACGGCCATTGCCATCGCGCGCCACCAGGCTGTCGCGGGCAAAGGCTTGATGCAGCCCGGTCAGGCGGTCTTCGATGGCCTTGTAGCGGCTGTTCAACTCCGCGCGGTCGGCGTCCATGTCGGCCTGGGCGGCGGCGTCCAGCTTGCCGTCCAGCTCCAGCTTGCGGGCTTGCAGGCGCAGGCGCTCGAGGCCATGGTTGATGGCACCGATGTCTTTCTTTTCCAGCTGCTGCAGCTCGCCATTGAGCGTGTTGGCACGCTTGAGTCGGGCCTGCAGCTCGTTCCAGGCCGCAGGACCCTCGGCAACCACACGGCCTTCTTCCTTGACGCTGACCAGGTAGCCGTAGAAGTTGCCCCACTCGCGGCGCTCCAGGGCAATCAGGTCGGCTGGGCGCTGTTCGTCGACCAGCCAGTCGCCGACCACCCAGGTGAAATCGCTGCCGTTGAGGTCGCGGTTACCCACCTTGATCAACTCGCGGGTCATGAACTCCGGGCCCTGCTCCGGTACCGGCAGGCCGGCCCCCTTGAGGCGGGCACGGGGCACCTCTTCCTTTTGCACCACTTCGCCGATAACGATGTGATCAGCCTGGCCCGGCACCTTGTAGGTTGCCTGGACAAGGTCGGCCGGCCAGAAGTGGCCCAAGCCGCGCACGGCAATCACCGCCAGCAGGCCGACGGTCATGATCACCGCCATGGCCACCGCGCCGCCGCTCATCCAGACGCCTGGGGCGCCGCTCTTGAACCAGCCTTTGAGGGAATCCTTTTTCACGGATCGCTACCTTTCTATCAAAGCGACGAGTATTTCTTGCGCAGACGCTGGCGAATCAGCTCGGCCAAGGTGTTCATGATGAAGGTGAACATCAGCAGCACCAGGGCGGCCAGGAACAGCACGCGATAGTGGCTGCCACCGACTTCCGATTCCGGCATTTCCACCGCCACGTTGGCGGCCAGGGTGCGCATGCCCTCGAACAGGTTCATCTCCATCACCGGGGTGTTGCCGGTGGCCATCAGCACGATCATGGTCTCGCCCACCGCACGGCCCATGCCGATCATCAGCGCCGAGAAGATGCCTGGGCTGGCGGTGAGGATGACCACGCGGGTCAGGGTTTGCCAGGGCGTCGCCCCCAGCGCCAGCGAGCCCAGGGTCAGGCTGCGCGGCACGCTGAACACGGCGTCTTCGGCAATCGAGTAAATGTTCGGGATAACCGCAAAGCCCATGGCGATGCCGACTACCAGGGCGTTGCGCTGGTCATAGGTGATGCCCAGGTCGTTGGTGATCCACAGGCGCATGTCGCCGCCGAAGAACCAGCTTTCCAGGTGCGGGCTCATGGTCAGGGCGAACCAGCCGGTGAACAGGATGACCGGGATCAGGATCGCCGCTTCCCAGCCATCCGGCACGCGCAGGCGGATCGACTCCGGCAGGCGGCTCCAGACGAAGCCGGCCAGCAGGATACCGATCGGCATCAGCAGGAACAGGCTGAACACACCCGGCAGGTGGCCTTCCAGGTACGGGGCCAGGAACAGGCCGGCGAAGAAGCCGAGGATCACCGTCGGCATCGCCTCCATCAGCTCGATCACCGGCTTGACCTTGCGGCGCATGCCCGGGGCCATGAAGTAGGCGGTGTAGATGGCCGCGGCAATGGCCAGCGGGGCGGCCAGGATCATTGCGTAGAACGCGGCCTTCAAGGTACCGAAGGTCAGCGGCGACAGGCTGAGCTTGGGCTCGAAGTCCGTGTTGGAAGCGGTCGATTGCCAGACGTACTTCGGTTCGTCGTAGTTCTCGTACCACACCTTGCCCCACAACGCGCTGAAGGAAATTTCCGGGTGCGGATTGCGCAGGCTCAGCGGCAGCAGTTTGCCGCCTTCTTCGATGATGATGCGGTTGGCGCGTGGCGACAGGGCCAGGATGCCAGGGCCTTCGGCAGCCGGCTCGACCAGCAGGGTACGGTGCGCGGTGCTGTGGAACACGCCCAGCTTGCCTTCGGCGTCCAGGGCGATGAAGCCCTTGCGGCGCTCTTCGGCGTCGATCTGCACGATGGGCGCCTTGCCCATCTGGAAGGTACGGATCTGCTTGAAGCGCGATTCGCCATCCGGGTCGCGGGCCATGAACCACTGGGCCAGGCCGCCCTTGGAGTCACCGATGATCAGCGAGATGCCACCGACCAGCGGGGCCGTGGCGGTGATTTCGGTGTCGGCGCTTTCAGACAACTTGTAACGGCCGTTGAGGCTCTTGTCGCGCAGGCTGAACACGTCAGCCGTGGCGCGGCCGTTGATCACGTACAACCACTGCTGGCGCGGGTCGATGAAGATGTTCTTCACCGTTTCGGTCATCTGTGGCAAGACGATACGGTTTTGTTCGGTGGTGACCTCTTCGGTCATCATGTTTTCCGTGCGGGTCAGCTCGACCACCTGCAGGTGCGCGCCGGTGGAACCGGCCAGCAGCAGGGTGTCGCCATTGACGTTGACGCTGACGTGCTCAAGCGCACGGCCCTGTTCGTCGAGCACGAACGGCTGCTCGCCGTAGGGGTAATCGATGCCAGGGGCGATGGTTTTCTTGTTGTCCGGGTAGGTGATCTTGTAGGTGTGGTGGAACACCAGCGCCTGGCCATTGGACAAGCCCAGCACCACCAGCGGGCTGCCCGGCTGGTCAGTGCTGATCGACGTGACCTGGGTGTCTGCCGGCACGGGCAGATCGACACGCTTGAGCGCGTTACCGGTCTTGGTGTCGAAGAACAATGCCTGGCCCTTGTCCGAAACACGCATCCCCACCAGGTTCTGCTCTTCAAGCGCAATCATCAGCGGCTTGCCGGCATCCTGCTGCAGCCAGGTCGGCTCCAGGGCTTTCTTGCTGGTCAGCTGGGCGCCCTGGAACAGTGGCAGCACCACATAAGCCAGGTAGAAGAAGATCAGGGTGATTGCCGCCAATACGGCAAGCCCGCCCACCAGTACATACCAGCGGGTCAGGCGGTCCTTGAGCGCACGCATGCGGCGCTTGCGTTGCAACTCGGGCGTATTGAAATCAATGCGCACGGGCTGGGAGTTTTGGGTCATGTTGGAATTGGCCAGATCATTCATGCGCACACCCTAGCGGTCCCGTGTGACAAAAACATTACAAAGTGGTGACGCGCGAAAGCCCGCCGCACAGGGGACCTGGCTTCGGACTGGAAATTCGTGGAAGAGGCCGGGCAGTGGCACCGGCCTCTTCTTAATTACTTACTTCTTTGCAACGTTACCGGTGTGGGACAGGCCCAGGTCAGCCAGGGTCTTGTCGACGACTTTGGCCGGCAGCGGGATGTAACCATCCTTCACCACGACCTGCTGGCCAGCTTGCGACAGCACCAGCTTGACGAACTCGGCTTCCAGCGGGGCCAGCGGCTTGTTCGGCGCCTTGTTGACGTAGACGTACAGGAAGCGCGACAGCGGGTAGCTGCCGTTCAGGGCGTTGGCTTCGTTGTCTTCGACGAACTCGCCGCCTTCTTTCTTGGCCAGGGCCACGGTCTTGACGCTGGCGGTCTTGTAACCGATGCCCGAGTAGCCGATGCCGTTCAGCGAGGAGCTGATCGACTGCACGACCGAAGCCGAGCCAGGCTGTTCGTTGACGTTAGGCTTGAAGTCGCCTTTGCACAGGGCTTCTTCCTTGAAGTAGCCGTAGGTGCCCGATACCGAGTTGCGGCCGAACAGCTGGATTGGCTTGTTGGCCAGGTCGCCGGTCACACCGACGTCGCCCCAGGTCTTGATCTCGGCCTTGCCACCGCACAGGCGGGTGGAGGAGAAGATGGCGTCGACCTGAGCCATGGTCAGGCCCTTGATCGGGTTGTCCTTGTGCACGAACACAGCCAGGGCATCGACGGCGACCGGGATAGCGGTCGGCTTGTAGCCGTACTTCTGCTCGAAGGCCTGCAGCTCGACGTCCTTCATCTTGCGGCTCATCGGGCCCAGGTTGGCGGTGCCCTCGGTCAGCGCGGGTGGCGCGGTGGAGGAGCCGGCAGCCTGGATCTGGATGTTTACGTTCGGATATTCCTTCTTGTAGGCCTCGGCCCACAGAGTCATCAGGTTCGCGAGGGTGTCGGAACCGACGCTGGAGAGGTTGCCCGAAACACCGGTGGTCTTGGTGTAGGTCGGGATCGCAGGATCGACAGCGGCTACCGCGTTGGCGGTTGCAACGCCAGCGGCGGCAAAGGTGAGGGCCGCCATCAAACGCTTCAGTTTCATGCCTTGCTCCTAGCAGGAATATTGGGGTGTTGGATGGAACGGGCCCAAGTATCGGCAGGCCGCATGAACACGATATGACTTCATTGTGACAATTGGATGAAAGGCCATCATCGTAAAAACGACGAACCTTGTGGGAGCGGCCTTGTGCCGCGAAAGGGCTGCAAAGCAGCCCCAGCAATTTATGCATCTGCGCTGATACCCTGGGGCCGCGCTGCGGCCCTTTCGCGGCACAAGGCCGCTCCCACAATGACCGCGCTAGCCATCCATATCAGCGCTTGTTGGCGAGCAGGTACAGACCCACGGCCAGACCAACCGCGCACAGGCCAGCCACATAGTAAGCAGGCGCCATCGGGCTCACCTTCAGCAGCGCGGTCACCACCATCGGTGTCAAGCCACCAAAGATGGCGTAGGCAACGTTGTACGAGAACGACAGGCCGCTGAACCGCACCACCGCCGGGAACGCCTTGACCATCACATAAGGCACCGCGCCAATCACACCCACGCACAGGCCGGTCACCGCATACAGCGGGAACAACAGCTCGGGCCGGGTCGGCAGGCTGTGGTAGAACGCCCAGGAACTGGCCAGCAGCAACAGGCTGCCGATCACGAACACCCGGCCCGCACCAAAGCGGTCGGCCAGGCTACCGGCGCCAATGCAGCCAAAGCTGAGCAAGACGATGGCCAGGCTGTTGGCCTTGAGCGAGTCGGTCGGGCTGATGTGGTAGAAGCTCTGCAGCAGCGCCGGGGTCATCAGGATGACCACCACGATGCCGGCCGACAGCATCCAGGTCAGCAGCATCGACAGGATGATCGGGCCGCGGTGGTCACGCAGCACCGCGCGCAGTGGCAGCTCCTCGGCCAATGCCTTGCGTTGCTGCATCTCGGCGAACACCGGGGTTTCGTGCAGCCAGCGGCGCAAGTACACCGAGAACAGGCCGAACACACCGCCCAGCAAGAACGGGATACGCCAGGCGTAATCGGCCACTTCTTCCGCGCTGTACACGCTGTTGATCAGGGTCGCGACCAGCGAGCCCAGCAGAATGCCGGCGGTCAGGCCGGCGGTCAGGGTGCCGCAGGCATAGCCGGTGTTGCGCGCCGGTACGTGCTCGGAGACGAACACCCAGGCGCCCGGCACTTCGCCGCCGATGGCCGCGCCTTGGATCACGCGCATCAACAGCAGCAGGATCGGTGCCCACATGCCGATCTGCGCGTACGTTGGCAGCAGGCCCATGATCAGGGTCGGCAAGGCCATCATGAAGATGCTCAGGGTGAACATCTTCTTGCGCCCGAGCAGGTCGCCGAAGTGGGCCATGACGATGCCGCCCAGCGGCCGAGCCAGGTAGCCGGCGGCGAAGATGCCGAAGGTTTGCATCAGGCGCAGCCACTCGGGCATGTCGGCCGGGAAGAACAACTTGCCCACCACCGTGGCGAAAAACACGAAGATGATGAAGTCGTAGAACTCCAGCGCGCCGCCCAGGGCGGACAGTGAGAGGGTCTTGTAGTCACTGCGGGTCAGCGGCCGCGAGGGCTGCTCGATACTGCTCGGCACGGAAGTCATCGCTCGTTGTTCTCTTTGTAGGGCATGCAGGCCGCTTGGCACGCGGCTTCTGGATTGGGAGACAGGCGAAGATAGCAAATTGCCGAGCTACGCCGAAAGCGATACAAAATCCATACAGATATTCATGAATGTGCGGTCGTCGCTGGCCGTTATGCCCTATATACTGGCGGTTCGTAGGAAAGGGTTGCTCCTAACGTGGGATGTTGTGCGAAAACGCCGGTCACTATTGTCAGGCGGTTTCGCAGAATTTCCCTACGGCCGCCCAGTGAAACGAAATCGGCGTAGTATGTTCCAAGCTGAATCGTTTACCCGGCCTTTGCGCCACACCAACGAAAAGCGTCACGGGTCAGAGGCCCCATCGCATGATTGAGCTCGAACAAGAAGATCCAATCCCGCAAGGCGACCTGGCCTTGCAGATCACCGCACTGCCGCGCGAGACCAACGGGTTTGGCGATATCTTCGGCGGCTGGCTGGTTGCCCAGATGGACTTGGCCGGTACGGCCATGGCCAGCCGCGTTGCTGGCGGCCGCGTGGCCACTGTAGCCATCGACCGCATGGCCTTCCTGGTACCGGTGGCGGTAGGCGCACAGCTGTCGTTCTATACCCAGACCCTGGAAATCGGCCGCAGCTCGATCCAGATGATGGTCGAGGTGTGGAGCGACGACCCGTTGTCCAGCGAATGGCGCAAGGTCACCGAAGCGGTATTCGTCTTCGTTGCCATCGATGGCAGTGGCCGCACCCGCTCCGTGCCTCGTCGCTGAGCCACGCTGGCGGTAAACTCATTGCATGTGCCCGGGTCCAAGGCCCACTGGCAATCAATGAGATGAATGCAATGGCTACCTTCCAGGTCGTAACCGAGCAACATGGCGAACTCAACTGCTGGCGTATCAGCAGCGCCCGCGCCGAACTCCTGATCGCCCAGCAGGGCGCGCAGATCCTCAGCTACCAGCGGGTGGGCGAGCCGCCACTGCTGTGGCTGAGCGACCAGGCCATCTTCCGCCAAGGCAAGTCGGTACGCGCCGGGGTACCGGTGTGCTGGCCGTGGTTTGGCAACCTGCAGCGCAACCCCCAGGCCGTGCAGGCCATGTTCCACGGCGAGCAGGCGCCTGCTCACGGGCTGGCGCGCTCGCGTGACTGGCAGTTGCTGGGTATCGAGGAAACGAACGACGGCCTGCGCATCGAATTCGAACTGCCTGAGGCGCAGGGCGACCTGCCCAACTGGCCTCATGACGTCGAGTTGAAGCTGGTGGTGGAGCTGGGCGAGGAACTGGCGCTGAAGCTGACCAGCCGCAACATGGGCAATACCCCCGTTACCATCAGCCAGGCCCTGCACAGCTACTTCGCGGTGAGTGATGTGCGCCAGTCGCGGGTCGAGGGCGTCGACGGGCTGGGCTATATCGAGACCTTGGCTGACTGGGAACAGCGCCAGCAGCAAGGCCCGCTGGCGTTTACCGGGGAGACTGACCGGATCTACCTCGACACCCCATCGCAACTGAGCATTGTCGACCCGCATTGGAACCGGCGGATTACCTTGACCAGCAGCGGGTCGCGGTCGGCGGTGATCTGGAACCCGTGGACCGAGCGGGCGCGGGAGCTGGCGGATATGGCCGACGATGGCTGGCAGCGGATGCTGTGCATCGAAACGGCGAATGTGTGGGATGACCTGGTGGAGCTGAGGCCAGGGGCCAGTCATTCGCTGAGCGTTGGAATTGCCAGCGAAGCCCTTTGATCTGATGCCCCAGGGACCGCTGCGCGGTCCTTTCGCGGCACAAGGCCGCTCCTACAGGGATCGCGCTCACCTGCTGGCGGCGCGGTCCCTGTAGGAGCGGCCTTGTGCCGCGATGGGCTGCAAAGCAGCCCTTCTCCATCAATCAGAGGTCGGCGTCTTCCACCACCCTCACCTTCCCCGCATCCAGCGCGTAGGCCGCATCGGCCAGGTCATTGCTGACCTTTTCCACCTTCAGCTTGCCGCTGACCCACAGCGGTGTGTAGATGTCATCGATCTTCAACCCTTTCGGGTAGCGCACCAACACCAACTGGTTAGGTGGCGGTGGCGGCACATGGATGCACGCGCCTGGGTAGGGCACCAGGAAAAACAGCGTGCTGTTGCCCTTGGCATCGCTTTCCAGCGGCACCGGGTAACCGCCCAGGCGGATGTCCTTGCCGTTCATGGCAGCCACAGTCTTGGTCGAGTACATCACCGCCGGCAAGCCCTTGCTCTGCTTGAGGCCGCCCTTGTCGGTAAAGGTGCCCATGGCTTCTGGCGAGTTGTGGTCGATTTCGGGCATTTGCTCGAGCGCCTTCTGGTCCGACTTGGGCATCAGCTCCAGCCAGTCGGTTTCGGACAGTTCGGCATGGGCCAGGGCGCTGGCCAACAGCAGGGGGACAAGGAAAAAGGCACGCATGGAAATGCTCGGCAACTCGGATGAATTGCCGGGCATTCTAACCAGTATTCAGCGTTTCTTGATGAATCCGTAGATCACCAGAAGGACCACGGCACCGACCAGCGCGCCAATGAAGCCCGCCGCCTGCCCAGCCTGGTAAATGCCCAGTGCCTGGCCGCCATAGGTGGCCAACAGCGAGCCGGCAATACCCAGCAGGATGGTCATGATCCAGCCCATGCTGTCGTCGCCCGGCTTGATGAAGCGGGCCAGCAGGCCAACGATGAGACCGATGAAGATGGTTCCAATGATGCCCATGGCAATCCCTCTGCAGTTCGAAGATGGAACAAGCCAAAGCCTAGACAGCGCTTTGGCTTGTTGCCATTTTCAGAGGGCAAGCCTATGGCAGAAGTTCGATCAGTTGCTGATCAAGGCCTCTACTTCGGCAATCTTGCGCTCAAGGGTGGCCATGTCATGGCAGCGCAGGGTGGCGTGGCCAACCTTGCGGCCGACCTTGAAGGCCTTGCCATAGTGGTGCAGGTGGCAGTCGTCGATGGCGACGACTTTGTCCACCGCCGGTACTTCACCGATGAAGTTGAGCATCGCGCTCTCGCCCACCTTGGCGGTCGAGCCCAGCGGCAGGCCGGCAACGGCACGCAGGTGGTTCTCGAACTGGCTGCACTCGGCACCTTCGATGGTCCAGTGCCCGGAGTTGTGCACGCGCGGGGCGATTTCGTTGGCCTTCAGGCCACCGTCGACCTCGAAGAACTCGAAGGCCATCACGCCAACGTAATCCAGCTTCTGCAACACGCGACCGACGTAGTCTTCGGCCAGGGCCTGCAGCGGGTGTGCCTGGCTAGCCACCGACAGGCGCAGAATGCCGCTCTCGTGGGTGTTGTGCACCAGCGGGTAGAAGCGGGTTTCGCCATCGCGGGCACGCACGGCCACCAGCGACACTTCGCCAGTGAACGGCACGAAGCCTTCCAGCAGGCATGGCACGCTGCCCAGCTCGGCAAAGGTGCCTACCACGTCTTCTGGCGTGCGCAGCACCTTCTGGCCCTTGCCGTCATAACCCAGGGTGCGGGTTTTCAGCACAGCCGGCAGGCCGATGCTGGCCACCGCGGCGTCCAGGTCTGCCTGCGAAAGGATGTCGGCGAAGGCCGGAGTGGGGATACCCAGGTCGCGGAACATGCTCTTTTCGAACAGGCGGTCACGGGCGATGCGCAGGGCTTCGGCGCTGGGGTACACCGGCACGAACTGCGAGAGGAAGGCCACGGTCTCGGCCGGGACGCTTTCGAACTCGAAGGTGACCAGGTCGACTTCGTCGGCCAGCTGGCGCAGGTGGTCCTGGTCGCCGTAGTCGGCACGCAGGTGCTCGCCCAGGGGCGCGGCGCAGGCGTCCGGTGCCGGGTCGAGGAAGGCGAAGTTCATGCCCAGCGGGGTACCCGCCAGGGCCAGCATGCGGCCCAGCTGGCCGCCACCGATTACACCGATCTTCATGGGTTGAGCCTCAAGCCTGGCGCGGGTCTGGGTTGTCCAGCACGGTGTCGGTCTGCTCCGTGCGGAACTGCTTCAACGCCGCGTGGTACTGCGGGTACTTGGCGCCCAGGATGCTGGCCGACAGCAGTGCGGCGTTGACCGCACCGGCACGGCCGATGGCCAGGGTGGCGACCGGTACGCCAGCGGGCATCTGCACGATCGACAGCAGCGAATCGACGCCCGACAGCATCGACGACTGCACCGGCACACCCAGCACCGGCAGGTGGGTCTTGGCGGCGCACATGCCTGGCAGGTGGGCTGCGCCACCGGCACCGGCGATGATCACCTCGATGCCACGGCCCTCAGCCTCCTCGGCATACTGGAACAGCAGATCCGGGGTGCGGTGGGCGGAAACCACCTTCACTTCGTAGGGAATGCCGAGTTTTTCCAGCATATCGGCGGTGTGGCTAAGGGTGGACCAATCGGACTTGGAGCCCATGATCACGCCAACCAGTGCACTCATCGTCGAGCCTCTTCGCTTGTGCGCCCTTGGGCGCGTCAAAAAACAACAAGCCACGCGGGACGACCGGCGTGGCTTGTTTGCTGATCAGGACCGGACGCATCCGGTCGAAAGGCCGCGCAGTATACCGTAAGGTGGTGCGTTTAAGGCACCCCGGCGACCAACTGTCGCCCCTTATTTTTCGGGGCTTTGGCTGACTTTTGGGTCAACCGCCGCGGCACCTTCGAGCTTGCGCCACAACAGCCTGACGTTGGCCTTGCGCACCAGCGCACAGCGGTACAGGCGGATTTCCAGCGGCACGTGCCACTGGCTGCCCCCGCAGATGGCCAACTCGCCCCGCTCCAGCTCACCGCGCATCGACAGGCGCGGTACCCAGGCGATGCCCATGCCCTCCAGCGCCATGCTTTTAAGGCTGTCGGCCATGGCGGTTTCATAGACGGTGGTATAGCGCAGGTTGCGCTGGCGCAGCAGCAAATTGACCGAGCGCCCAAGGAACGCACCCGCGGTATACGCCAACAGCGGCACGCTGCCCTCGCCTTCCAGGTCGAACAATGGCTGGCCTTCGGCATCCACCGCGCACACCGGCAGCATTTCAGTGGTGCCCATGTGCAGCGACGGGAAGATTTCGGCGTCCATCTGCAGGGCCGCATCCGGGTCGTAGAAAGCCAGCATCAGGTCGCAGCCGCCTTCACGCAATGCGTGCACGGCATCTCCGACGTTAGTCGCAACCAGGCGGGTGGCGATGTTCAAACCGTCGTTGCGCAACTGGGCCACCCAACGCGGGAAAAAGCCCGAGGCGAGGGAGTGTGCCGCCGCCACCTGCACCACTTCGCCCTGCCCGCCTTCCAAATGATGCAAGTGACGGAGAATTTCGCTCAACTGGTCGACAACGGTGCGCGCTGTGACGAGAAAAAGCTGCCCGGCCTCGGTCAGCTCGATGGGCGTGCGGGAACGATTCACCAGTTGCAAGCCCAGCGCCGCTTCAAGGCTGCGAATGCGCCGGCTGAAGGCCGGTTGAGTCACGAAACGCCGCTCTGCCGCCTGGGAAAAACTGCGGGTGGCGGCCAGTGCGCTGAAATCTTCCAGCCATTTGCTTTCAAGGTTCACGAAGCACATCTCCCGGCGTGCACCAAAATGGAACACGCTCGAATGTCAATTGGCGTCACATGAAACACTATGCCGTTTGTGCATAGGTTAGCGTGCAACAGCATTGGCCGCAAAATCACCTTCAGGCCTAGGATTGGCGCCATTCCGGCATGTGCCGGGTCAAAATCGAGATGATATACATCATGTCCTCCGCTGCATCGTTCCGCGTCGAAAAAGACTTGTTGGGTACCCTGGAAGTTCCTGCAGATGCCTACTACGGCATCCAGACCCTGCGCGCTGCCAACAACTTCCACCTCTCCGGTGTTCCGCTGTCGCACTACCCGAAGCTGGTCGTGGCCCTGGCCATGGTCAAGCAGGCCGCTGCCGACGCCAACCGTGAGCTGGGTCACCTGAGCGATGCCAAGCACGCTGCCATCACCGCAGCCTGCGCCCGCCTGATCAAAGGCGATTACCACGACCAGTTCGTGGTGGACATGATCCAGGGCGGTGCTGGTACTTCTACCAACATGAACGCCAACGAAGTCATTGCCAACGTTGCGCTGGAGGCCATGGGCCACCAGAAGGGCGAGTACCAGTACCTGCACCCGAACAACGACGTGAACATGGCGCAGTCGACCAACGACGCCTACCCGACCGCTATCCGTCTGGGCCTGCTGCTGGGTCACGACGCGCTGCTGGCCAGCCTCGACAGCCTGATCCAGGCCTTCGCTGCCAAGGGTAAAGAGTTCGACCACGTACTGAAGATGGGCCGCACCCAGCTGCAGGACGCCGTTCCGATGACCCTGGGCCAGGAATTCCGCGCCTTCGCCACCACCATGACCGAAGACCTGCAGCGCCTGCGCTCGCTGGCTCCGGAACTGCTGACCGAAATCAACCTGGGCGGTACCGCCATCGGCACCGGCATCAACGCCGACCCTGGCTACCAGGCCCTGGCCGTACAGCGCCTGGCCACCATCAGCGGCCAGCCGCTGGTGCCGGCTGCCGACCTGATCGAAGCCACCTCCGACATGGGCGCCTTCGTGCTGTTCTCCGGCATGCTCAAGCGTACCGCGGTCAAGCTGTCGAAGATCTGCAACGACCTGCGCCTGCTGTCCAGCGGCCCACGCACCGGCATCAACGAAATCAACCTGCCAGCGCGTCAGCCAGGCAGCTCGATCATGCCAGGCAAGGTCAACCCGGTTATCCCAGAAGCCGTCAACCAGGTGGCCTTCGCCATCATGGGCAACGACCTGGCCCTGACCGTCGCTGCCGAAGGTGGCCAGCTGCAGTTGAACGTGATGGAGCCGCTGATCGCCTACAAGATCTTCGACTCGATCCGCCTGCTGCAACGCGCCATGGACATGCTGCGCGAGCACTGCATCGTCGGTATCACCGCCAACGAACAGCGCTGCCGTGAACTGGTCGAGCACTCGATCGGCCTGGTCACCGCCCTGAACCCGTACATCGGCTACGAAAACGCCACCCGTATCGCCCGCGTTGCCCTGGAAAGCGGCCGCGGTGTGCTGGAGCTGGTGCGTGAAGAGAAGCTGCTGGACGACGCGATGCTCGACGACATCCTGCGTCCGGAAAACATGATCGCCCCGCGTCTGGTTCCGCTGAAGTCGTAACCAGCCCGCTGCAAACAGTCTCACCAGGTTAAGGGACTAGACACCTCTCAACCTTTCAAGGCCCGAGCGCTTGCTTCGGGCCTTTTTTTTGCCTGATGGATTTTGCCAGCCGCACAGCACTCCCAGCATATCGGCACACAACTTGCTCCATAATGCGTCCCAGGCCAACGGGATTACCCAGCATGCTGCACAGCCACCTGACCACCCTCAACGCGGTTTCGCTGATCCTCAACGTTTTCCAGGCAGACGGTTGCGAGGCATCGGCACTGCTGGCCGGCAGCGGCATCGGCCCGGCAGACCTGGGGCACGCCGATGCGCGCATCACCACCCAGCAGGAATTGCAGGTGTGCGCCAACGCCGTGGCCCGGCGCGAGGACATTGGCCTGGAGCTGGGCCGGCGCATGCATGTGTCGTGCTACGGCATGCTCGGTTACGCCCTGCTCTCCAGTGCCACTTTGGGTGACGCCTTGCGCTTGGCGCTGCAGTATCCGGCACTGCTGGGAACAGTCTTCAAGCTGCGCTTGCTCGACGACGGCCAGCGCGTCTGGCTCAGCGCAAGCGATTACCACGACAGCCCGGCGCTCAGCGCTTTCAATGCCGAGTTCTGCCTGGTTTCGCTGAAAGTCATCTGCGACGACCTGCTTGGCCGCCCGTTACCGCTGCTGGGTGCCCGTTTCGAACACCCGCGCCCCACTTACCACACGCGCTATGCCGGCGCGTTCCAATGCCCGATTGGTTTCGCCGTCGAGGACAATGCCTTTGCCTTCGAAAGGCGCTGGCTGGATATGCCGCTGCCGCTTGCCGACCCCATTACCCACAAGGCCATGAGCGAACGCTGCCGGCGCCTGAACCTGGAATTCACAGGCCGCCAGGCCTGGCTGGGGCGGATTCGCCAGCTGCTGACGCAGCAACTGGACGCGGCACCCGGGCTGGAAGGGCTGGCGCGGCAGATGAACTGCTCGTCGCGTACCCTGCGTCGGCATTTGCAGGCGTTGGGCAGCAGTTATCAACAGTTGCTGGACGAGCTGAGGTTCGAGCGGGCCAAGCAGTTGCTGGCCGATGAACAGATGCCCATCTACCGGATTGCCGAAACCTTGGGTTTCAGCGAAACGGCCAGCTTCCGGCATGCCTTCCAACGCTGGAGCGGTGTGGCGCCCAGCCACTTTCGCGGTTGACCTGTTGTGGCCAAAGAGCTTGGCCACATCGATCCCCTTTTGGCCGTTTGCGTCGTTCTCCGCTACTGACCCGCCCATGACAATGGAGCCACGCCAGTCCCCACCGGAGAACAACAATGCTGACGATCTATTCCGATGATCACCGCCTGCACCACGGCCGCTGCGAGCTGATCGACGGCAAGCTGATGCCCTGTTTCGAAATGCCTTCGCGCGCCGACCATGTGCTGGATCAGGTCAAAAAGCGCAACCTCGGCGATATCCAGGGCCCTACCGATTTTGGCCGCACGCCATTGCTGCGCATCCACAGCGCCGACTACCTGGACTTCTTCGAGGGCGCCTGGGCCCGCTGGGCCGCACTTGGCCAGGAAGGCGACCTGCTGCCCTTCACCTGGCCCGCGCGCACCCTGCGCCAGGTAAAACCCACCGGCCTGCACGGTGAGCTGGGCTACTACAGTTTCGATGCTGGTGCACCGATCACCGCCGGCACCTGGCAAGCGGCCTACAGCGCCGCCCAGGTCGCCCTTACCGCCCAGGCAGCGATCCAGCAAGGCGCCCATTCGGCCTTCGCGCTGTGCCGTCCGCCAGGGCACCACGCCGCTGGCGAAGTGATGGGCGGCTACTGCTACCTGAACAACGCTGCCATCGCCGCCCAGGCCTTCCTCGACCAAGGCCGTCGCAGGGTCGCCATCCTCGACGTCGACTACCACCACGGCAACGGTACCCAGGACATCTTCTACAGCCGCGACGACGTGTTCTTCGCCTCGATCCATGGTGACCCACAGGACGAGTTCCCGTTCTTCCTCGGCTACGCCGATGAAACCGGCGAAGGTGCCGGCGAGGGCTGCA
Organism: Pseudomonas sp. NY11955; assembly: GCF_048068035.1. NCBI lineage: Bacteria > Pseudomonadati > Pseudomonadota > Gammaproteobacteria > Pseudomonadales > Pseudomonadaceae > Pseudomonas > Pseudomonas sp. NY11955. The sequence goes on along the minus strand of NZ_JBLUPS010000009.1, from coordinate 176,984 downwards.
ACATCAACTACCCGTTGCCGGCGGGTAGCGACTGGGCCGCCTGGAGCGCCGCCCTGGAAGACGCCTGCCAGCGCATCGCCAGCTATGACGCCGATGTACTGGTCATCTCCCTGGGTGTGGACACCTTCAAGGACGACCCGATCTCCCAGTTCAAGCTGGACAGCCCGGACTACCTGGAGATGGGCAAGCGCATCGGCCAGCTCGGCAAGCCGACCCTGTTCGTGATGGAAGGCGGCTACGCTGTGGAAGAAATCGGTATCAACGCGGTCAATGTGCTGGAAGGCTTCCAGCGCGCCCAGCCAGGAGCCCGGTAATGGTTCGACTCAAGCGTCTGCTCACCCCGTTCATCGCTGCCACCCTGTTCACCGGAGCCCTGCACGCGCAAGCCGAGCAGCGCACCTTGCGTGTGTATAACTGGTTCGATTACATCACCCCGCAGACCTTGACCGACTTCCAGAAGGACAGCGGCGTCAAGCTGGTGTACGACATCTTCGACACCAACGAGGCGCTGGAGGCCAAGCTGCTCACCGGCAACTCCGGCTATGACGTGGTGGTACCGTCCAACGTGTTCCTCGCCAAGCAGATCGAAGCCGGGGTATTCCAGCCGCTGGACCGCAGCAAGCTGCCCAACTGGCAGCACCTGGACCCCGCGCTGATGAAGCTGATCGAGGCCAACGACCCGGGCAACAAGTTCGCCGTGCCGTACATGTATGGCACCGTGCTGATCGGCTTCAACCCGGCCAAGGTCAAGGCAGCGCTGGGCGACAACGCGCCGGTGGACAGCTGGGACCTGATCTTCAAGGAAGAGAACATCGCCAAGCTCAAACAGTGCGGCGTGGCCCTGCTCGACTCGCCGTCGGAGATCATGCCGCTGGCCCTGCAGTACCTGGGCTTACCGCCGAACAGCGACAAACCGGCCGACTACAAGCAGGCCGAGGCGCTGATGTTGAAGATTCGTCCGCATATCACCTACTTCCACTCCTCGAAGTACATGGCAGACATCGCCAATGGCGACATCTGCGTGGCGGTGGGCTACAGCGGCAGCTTCTCGCAGGCTGCCAACCGAGCCCGTGAGGCGAAGAACGGCGTGGTGGTGGACATGCGCCTGCCCAAGGAAGGCGCACCGATCTGGTTCGATATGCTGTCGATTCCGAAGGGTGCAGCCAACCCGGAGGATGCACATACGTTCATCAACTACCTGCTGCGACCAGAGGTGATTGCGCCGATCAGTGACTTCGTTGGCTATCCGAACCCGAACAAGGACGCCACCGCCAAGGTGAACCCAACGATTCGCAACAACCCCAACCTGTATCCGACGGCGGAGGCGATGGCCAAGCTGTATACCCTCAAGCCACTGGCACGGGATGCCGAACGGGCGCGGACCCGGGCCTGGACGCGGATAAAGTCCGGTACCTGAGTCGCCTGCTTCGCGGGCACGCCCGCTCCCACATTGATCGGCTATCACCCTACTCTGTGGGAGCGGGCATGCCCGCGAAGGGCCGCGCAGCGGCCCCATTCACTTTCTCCAGGCTTTGCGCAGTTTCATCAGGGCCTCGGCAATCTCCCCCTCCGGCACCGCCGCAAACCCCAGCACCAGCCCCGCTCGCTTATCCACAGGCACCTCGCTGTCAGCCAACCAGAAGTTGCTCAGCGGCGTCACCTCCACACCCACCGCCTCTGCCTTGGCCACCAACGCCTGCTCCCGTGCAAAGTTATCCACATCCACTTTCACATGCAGCCCAGCCGCCACTTCCGGCATTGCGCCCAACCCCGGAATATCCACAGGCCAACCGGCCTTGAGCACATTGCGCCGGTTCAGGGCCGCCTTGCGCATGCGGCGGATATGCCGCTGAAAATGCCCGCGGGCCATGAACTCTGCCATCACGCACTGGCAGCTGACCTCCGAATGCCGCACCGCCAGCGCCTTGCCCTGGCTGAACGCCTGCGCCAGCTGTGGCGGGAGCACCAGGTAGCCAAGGCGCAACGCCGGGAAGGCGATCTTGCCGAAGGTGCCGACGTACAGCACCCGCCCGTGCCGGTCGAGCGCCGCCAAGGGGGCCAGCGGTGCGCCGCTGTAGCGATATTCGCCGTCGTAGTCGTCCTCGATTATCCATCCATCGTTGCGTTCAGCCCAGGCCAGCAACTCCAGGCGGCGCGCCAGGCTCATGGTCACCCCGGTCGGGTATTGGTGAGCAGGCGTGACGTAGGCCAAGCGGCAGTCCGGCAACTGCTCTAGCCGGCCGCTATCCATGCCATCTTCATCCACCGGCACGCCAAGCACTCGGCCGCCCGCCAGCGTGAATGCATGACCAGCCGCCCGATAGCCTGGGTTTTCCACAGCCACAGCGTCGCCAGGCTGCAATAGCAACTGTGCACAAAGGCTGATGGCTTGCTGCGCACCACTGGTGATCACAATTTGTTCAGCCGTGCAGCTCAGCCCCCGCGAGCGGCGTAAATAGGCCGCGATCAACTCGCGCAAAGCCGGCTCACCTGCCGGGTCACCGTAACCCAACTGCGCGGGGGCTGGGTTGCGCCAGAAACCCGCCTGCAGCTTGGCCCAGACGTCAAATGGGAACAGGTCGAACGCCGGAATACCGACGCGAAAAGCACGAGGCGCACCACTTCTGGGGGGGGACAAGTGGCTAGTTCTCAGGCGCTGCAAGGGCTCGCTCAAACGCCGTGCGCTGGATAAATCATCAGTATTTTCTTCAAGAAATGTGGATAAGCCTGTTGATAACCCCTGGGATAACCCTGTGGATACTTGTGTGGATAGTTTCGGCAGCCGGCTGACGTAAGTGCCATCACCGACCCGGCTTTCAATGTAGCCCTCGGCATACAGTTGGTCATAGGCACGCACCACGCTGTTGCGCGACAGCGCCAGCATGCCAGCCAGGTCGCGCGTGGCCGGCAACCGCGTACCACTGCTCAGGCGCCCATCCAGTACCCGCGCACGCAACGCCTGGTAAAGCTGCTGGCTAAGCCCACGGCGGCGATCAAGGGCGATGCCAGCGGGGTCGAAAGGCAGTATGAGGGGATGCTCGCTCATGGCATTGGACCTATCAAATCAGACAGTAATGGCTCTTACCCAGAGCCAATAGCCTGCCTAGGATGAAGCCATTCGACAAGGATCCTGCCCATGTACAACAGCAAGCCGCACCAGGAACACGACCTCGCCCGCCTGCACCAGCACATGCTGGACACTCGCCTTGCCGTTCTGGTCAGCCAGGGCGAGCAGGGCCTGCTGGCCACGCACCTGCCAGTGCTGGTCGATACCGCCGAGGGCGAGTTCGGCACGGTGTATGCCCACCTGGCCCGGGCCAACCGCCAATGGCAGGACCTGGAGCAAGGCGGCGAAGCGCTGCTGGTGTTTCCCGGCGCCGATGCCTATGTCAGCCCCAGCTACTATCCAAGCAAGGCCGATAACCCCAAGGTGGTGCCAACCTGGAACTACCTGGCTGTGCACGCCTACGGCCCGGCCGAAGTTATCCATGAGGCCGAGCCGCTGCTTTCAATCGTTAGCCGCCTGACCGACCGCCACGAACAAGGTCGCAACGAACCGTGGAAAGTCACCGATGCCCCTGCTGACTACCTCGACGGCATGCTCCGCGCCATCGTCGGTATCCGCCTGCCCATCGCCCGCCTGCAGGGTGCGCGCAAGCTCAGCCAAAATCGCTCCGAACAAGACATCGCCGGCGTGCGCGAAGGCCTGAGCGCCAGCCGCGATCAACTGGACAATCAACTCGCGGCGCACATGCGCCAACTCTGAAGGAATAGCCCCATGTCTAGCGTTACCCTACGCCCTGTCACCGCCCAGGATCACGCCGCCTGGCACGCCCTGTGGCAGGCTTACTTGCACTTCTACGAAACCGAGTTGGCCGATGAAGTCAGCCTGAGCACCTGGCAGCGCCTGCTCGACCCCAGTGAGCCAACCCATTCGGCATTGGCCTGGGTCGATGGCAAGGCGGTGGGGATGGTCAACTTCATCTACCATCGCTCCAACTGGAGCATCGAGAATGCCTGCTACCTGCAGGACCTGTACGTGGACAGCACCCAGCGTGGCCTTGGCATTGGTCGGCAGTTGATCGAGCACGTCTACGCCACTGCCAAGGCCGACAACTGCATCAAAGTGCACTGGCTGACCCACGAAACCAACGCCACCGCCATCAGCCTGTATCAGCAGGTTGCCGAGCGCTCGGGCTTCATCCAATTCCGCAAAGGCTTGTAGGCCGAACATGACTGACGCATTGAACTGGAAACCCGCCGCAACGCCCAAGGCCGAGCCCATCGAAGGCCGCTTCATCCGCCTGGAAAAGCTCGAACCAGCACGCCATGGCGACGACCTGTGGGAGGTGCTGCAAGGGCCGGCCTCCGACCCGGTGCTGTGGGACTACCTACCCTACGGCCCGTTCCCTGAGCGTGCCGCCTTCGACCGCTGGCTGGAAGGCAACGCCGCAGGCCACGACCCGCTGTACTACACCGTCATCGACCGCGCCAGCGGCCAGGCCCAGGGCGTGCTGACGCTGATGTCGATCGTGCCCGACCACGGCCGCATCGAGATCGGCCACATCGCCTTCGGCGCCCCTATGCAGCGCACGCCGAAGAGCACCGAGGCCGTCTATCTGCTGGCCAAGCTAGGCTTCGAACTGGGTAACCGCCGGCTGGAGTGGAAGTGCAACAACGCCAACGCCCGCTCAAAGCGTGCAGCGGAGCGTTTTGGCTTCACCTACGAAGGGGTTTTCCGCAAACACCTGGTGGTGAAGGACCACAACCGCGATACGGCCTGGTATTCGATTACCGATGATGAATGGCCGGCGGTGGCTGCCGGGTTCGAGCGGTGGTTGGAGGAAGATAATCAGCAGCCAGGCGGGCAGCGACAAACATTGGAAGCGTGCCGCAAAGGTTGATTTTTGTATTGGCTTGCCGGCGACATGGCCATCAAATGCAGCACAAAAAAAAGGGGAGCATCCGCTCCCCAGAGGTAAACCGCTTGTGGATGAGGGCCTAATCAGCCCTCGATCTCGATCAGGATTTCACCCGGCGTCACGCGATCGCCCTTGGCCACATGGATGGCCACGACCTTGCCGGCGATGGCTGCCTGCACTTCGGTCTCCATCTTCATGGCTTCGGTGATCAGCACGGCCTGGCCAGCCTTGACCATGTCGCCCTCCTTGACCAGCACATCGACGATGTTGCCTGGCATGGTGGTGCTGACGTGGCCAGGGTCGGTGGCTTGCTTGCGCTTGCTGCCGCCGCCGCCGACGAACTCGTTGAGTGGCTCGAACACCACTTCTTCCGGCATGCCGTCGATGGACAGGTAGAAGTGGCGCTTGCCTTCGGCCTTCACGCCCACACCGGTGATGTCGACGCGGTAGGTTTCGCCGTGCACGTCGATGACGAACTCGGTCGGTACGCCCTCACCGCCCGGGGCAGCCACGGCGCCGGCTTCCGGAATTGGCAGCAGGGCTTCGGGCGTCAGGGTGCCGGCTTCGCGTTCTTCGAGGAACTTGCGGCCGATGTCCGGGAACATGGCGAAGGTCAGCACGTCTTCTTCGCAACGGGCCAAGGCACCGATGTCGCCACGCAGCTTGGCCATCTCAGGCTTCAGCAGGTCGGCCGGGCGCACGTCGATCACTTCTTCGCTGCCGATCGCCTGGCGGCGCAGCTGCTCGTTGACCACGCCTGGCGCCTTGCCGTAACCGCCTTGCAGGTACAGCTTCACCTCGTTGGTGATGGTCTTGTAGCGCTCACCGGCGAGCACGTTGAAGAACGCCTGGGTGCCGACGATCTGCGAGGTCGGCGTCACCAGCGGCGGGAAACCGAGGTCTTCACGCACACGCGGGATTTCGGCCAGCACTTCGTTCATGCGGTTGAGAGCGCCCTGCTCTTTCAACTGGTTGGCCAGGTTGGAAATCATGCCGCCCGGCACCTGGTTGACCTGCACGCGGGTGTCCACGGCGGTGAACTCGCTTTCAAACTGGTGGTACTTCTTGCGCACGGCGTAGAAGTACAGGCCGATTTCCTGCAACAGCTCCAGGTCCAGGCCAGTGTCGAATTCGCTGCCCTTGAGCGCGGCAACCATCGACTCGGTACCCGGGTGGCTGGTGCCCCAGGCGAAGCTGGAAATGGCGGTGTCGATGTGGTCGGCGCCGTTTTCCACAGCCTTGAGCTGGCACATGGCAGCCAGGCCGGCAGTATCGTGGGAGTGGATGAACACCGGCAGCGACTGCTCGGCCTTCAGCGCCTTGACCAGCTCGCCAGTGGCGAACGGGGTCAGCAGGCCGGCCATGTCCTTGATCGCCACCGAGTCGCAACCCATGGCTTCCATCTGCTTGGCCTGGTTCACGAAGGCTTCGATGGTGTGCACGGGGCTGGTGGTGTAGGCGATGGTGCCCTGGGCGTGCTTGCCGGCGGCCTTGACCGCTTCGATGGCCACGCGCAGGTTACGCACGTCGTTCATGGCGTCGAAAATACGGAAAACATCGATGCCGTTGACGGCTGCCTTGGCGACGAAGGCCTTGACCACGTCGTCGCTGTAGTGGCGGTAGCCCAGCAGGTTCTGGCCGCGCAGCAGCATTTGCAGGCGGGTGTTGGGCAGCGCTGCGCGCAGTTTGCGCAGGCGCTCCCACGGGTCTTCCTTGAGGAAGCGCACGCAAGCGTCAAAGGTGGCGCCACCCCAGACTTCCAGCGACCAGTAGCCGACCTTGTCGAGCTTGTCGCAGATCGGCAGCATGTCTTCGGTACGCATGCGGGTGGCCAGCAGGGACTGGTGGGCGTCGCGCAGGATCGTGTCGGTTACGTGAATTTTCTTGGACATTATGGGGTTCCTCACAGGCCTGCGTGGGCGGCGATGGCGGCGGCGATGGCCAGGGCCAGCTCTTCGGGTTTGCGCTTGATCGAGTAGTTGGTCAGTTCAGGGTGGCTTTCGACGAAGCTGGTATTGAACTGGCCGCTACGGAATTCCGGATTGCGCAGGATTTCCTGGTAGTACGCGGCGGTGGTCTTCACCCCTTGCACACGCATGTCGTCCAGGGCCCGCAGGCCGCGGTCCATGGCTTCTTCCCAGGTCAACGCCCACACCACCAACTTCAGGCACATGGAGTCGTAGAACGGTGGAATGGTGTAACCGGTGTAGATCGCCGTGTCGGTGCGCACGCCCGGGCCGCCGGGGGCGTAGTAACGGGTGATCTTGCCGAAACTTGGCAGGAAGTTGTTCTTCGGGTCTTCGGCGTTGATACGGAACTGCAGTGCGTAACCGCGGTGCTGAATGTCTTCTTGCTTGACCGACAGCGGCAGGCCCGAGGCAATGCGGATCTGTTCACGGACGATGTCGATACCGGTGATTTCCTCGGTGATGGTGTGCTCCACCTGCACCCGGGTGTTCATTTCCATGAAGTACACCTCGCCATCGGCGAGCAAAAACTCCACGGTACCGGCGTTCTCGTAGTTCACCGCCTTGGCCGCTCGCACCGCCAGGTCGCCGATATAGGCGCGCTGCTCGGGCGTGAGCTGTGGGCTTGGGGCGATTTCGATGAGCTTCTGGTTACGGCGCTGGATCGAGCAATCGCGCTCGAACAGGTGCACCACGTTGCCAAAGCTGTCACCGAGGATCTGCGCCTCGATGTGCTTGGGGTTGACGATGCACTTTTCCAGGAACACTTCGGCCGAACCAAAGGCCTTGGTGGCCTCGGAAATCACCCGAGGGAAGTTCTGTTCCAGTTCTTCGCGGCTGTTGCAACGGCGAATACCACGGCCGCCACCACCGGAGGTGGCCTTGAGCATCACCGGATAACCGATGCGGTCACCTTCGCTCAGGGCTTCATGGATATCGGCAACGTTGCCTTCGGTGCCCGGGGTTACCGGCACACCGGCGGCGATCATGGTACGGCGCGCTTCGGTCTTGTCGCCCATGCGGCGAATCACGTCGGCGGCCGGGCCGATGAACTTGATCCCGCGCTCGGCGCAGATCTCTGCCAGTTCAGCGTTTTCCGACAGGAAACCATAGCCCGGGTGCAGGGCATCACAGCCGGTTTCCACAGCCAGGTTCACCAGCTTGCGCGGGTTCAGGTAGCCGGCCAGCGGCTCGGCACCGATGCTGTGGGCTTCGTCGGCGCGCTTGACGTGCAAGGCATGCCGGTCGGCGTCGGAATAGATCGCTACCGAGCGAATGCCCATCTCGGCGCAGGCACGCACGATCCGAACTGCGATTTCACCTCGGTTGGCGATCAGGATTTTTTTTATCACTGGAGTCTTCCCAAAGCCGTAGGAACAGTCGAGCCGGTTCTACCGGTCGGCGCGTGACCAGACGTCGCTGGCCAGTCGCATATTCACCCTAGCGCTGTAGGTCGATAAACAAAAATCAATATTTGTTAGAGGCTGTATTAGCAAAAGCTTATAGTGCGGTAACAAGGTGTTGCCGAAGGCGAGACAGAAAATGCGTAAGTCCTTGATGCGTATGACTTTGCGTCAATTGCAGATCTTCAATGAGGTGTGCGATTTACGCTCATACAGCCGTGCGGCGGAAGAGATGTCGCTGACGCAACCCGCCGTTAGTCTACAGATCCGCCAGCTTGAAGAGCTGATCGGCCAACCGCTGTTCGAGTACGTGGGCAAGAAGCTCTACCTGACCGAAGCGGCCGAAGCCCTGCAACGCGCCAGCCACGATATTTTCGGGCGCCTGGAGAGCCTGGACATGCAGCTGTCGGACATGCAGGGTTCATTGCAGGGGCAATTGAAGCTGGCCATCGAGTCCAGTGCCAAGTACTTCGTGCCACACCTGTTCGCCGCCTTCAAGCAACGTCACCCGGAGGTCAACCTGACGCTGACGGTGGTCAACCGCGCCCAGGCCATCCGCCGCCTTTCCGACAACCGCGACGACCTGATCATCATGTCGATGGTGCCCCAGGACATGGGCCTGGAGTTTCTGCCGTTTCTCAACAACCCGATCGTTGCCGTGGCGCCGCCCGAGCACCCGCTGTGCAAGCTGGAGCAGTTGCGCCTGCAGGACCTGGAGCCTCATACCCTGTTGGTCCGTGAACAAGGTTCGGGGACGCGCAAGGCTTGCGAAGAGTACTTCAAGGACAAACGCGTGCACTTCACCCAGACCCTGGAGGTAGCCTCGGCCGATGCCCAGCGCGAATGCGTGATCGCTGGCCTGGGAGTGGCCCTGCTGACCCGCCACGCGGTCAACCTGGAACTGGCCACCGGGGTGCTGAAGGAACTGCCGGTAGAGGAGCTGCCGCTATACCGCAGCTGGTGCGTGGTGCAGTCCAAGGCCAAGCGACAGTCGCCGGTGGCCTTGGCCTTTCTGGCATTCATCCGCAGCGAACGTGCGCTGATCAGCGCGCTTGTTGAGCGTTTTTCGGGGAAGTTGCCGCCGACGCCCGCCATACCGTGAGTTCTTGCAACTCGGGGTAGTCCACCAGGTCGCGGAGCAGTTGACGTTGGTCGCAATAGCTTTCGATCGCGCGGCGGTATTCCATGCGGCGCTGATCCTTTTCCTGCTGCTTGCGAGCCTTGGCGTTGGGTTGGTACGTACCGTCGAAGTCACGAGCCATTGCCTGTCTCCCAGATAGGATGCGGGAGTTTCAGACTGGCCTGGATGGTTTACGGTTTGGCTGTGGAATGGTGACAAAACAGTGAAATTTGTTGCGTCTGTAACGGCCTCTTCGCGGGCAAGCCCGCTCCCACAGGATACTTGCCAGCCTCAAGGGCAGTGCAGTACCTGTGGGAGCGGGCTTGCCCGCGAAGAGGCCAGTACAGGTTGAATTCAGTCGTCTGTAGCCTTGATCGACTTGGGCGACAAACGCAGGCTGCGCAAGCTGCGCTTGACGCTTTTCAGGTGGTTGACCAGGCTCGGCCCACGCGCCATGGCCACACCCATGGCCAGTACGTCGATCACCACCAAATGGGCAATACGCGAGGTCAGCGGGGTATAGATTTCGGTGTCCTCATGCACGTCGATCGCCAGGTTGACCGTGGACAACTCGGCAAGCGGCGTCTGGCTTGGGCACAGGGTAATCAGGTTGGCGCCGCTCTCACGCACCAGGTTGGCGGTGATCAGCAGGTCCTTGGAGCGCCCCGACTGGGAAATACACACCGCCACATCACCCGGCTTCAGGGTAACCGCCGACATCGCCTGCATGTGCGGGTCGGAATAAGCAGCGGCACTGAGCAGCAGGCGGAAGAACTTGTGCTGGGCATCGGCCGCCACCGCACCGGAGGCACCAAAGCCATAGAACTCAACACGCTGTGCCTGGGCCATGGCACTCACGGCCTGCTGCAGGGCCTGCGGGTCGAGGTGCTCGCGCACTTCCATCAGGGTGTGCAGGGTGGTATCGAAGATTTTCAGGCTGTAGTCGGCGACAGAGTCGTCTTCATGGATGGCGAACTGGCCGAAACTGGCCCCGGCGGCCAGGCTCTGCGCCAGCTTCAGCTTCAGGTCCTGGAAGCCCGAACAACCGATCGCCCGGCAGAAGCGCACGATGGTCGGTTCGCTGATGCCCACACTGTGCGCCAGATCGGCCATGGAGCTGTGCATGACGGCAGCCGGGTCGAGCAGCACGTGGTCGGCCACTTTGAGTTCCGATTTGCGCAGCAGGTGGCGCGATTGGGCGATATGTTGCAACAGATTCACAGGCTGGACTCGGTTATGATCGGCTGGCCGGGTTGTAGCTTTCTTGTAGTTATACTACATGGACGCCAACCCGCCCAGTTAAACGAACGTGGAGAGTGGCGGTTTGACTATTCCTTGCGACATTCTGGTGTTCGGTGGCACCGGCGACCTGGCCCTGCACAAACTGCTTCCGGCGCTCTACCACTTGTATCGCGAGGCGCGTCTGAACAATGCCGTACGCATCATTGCCCTCGCCCGCCGCAACCTCAGCCGTAACGAGTATCTCAAGCTCGCAGAACGCCACTGCCGGGCGCAGATTGCCCGCACCGACTTCGACGAAGAGGTATGGCAACGCTTTGCCGCGCGCCTCGACTACTTCCCCATGGACGCCTCGCAAAGTGCCGACTTCGGCCGCCTGGCGCGCTACCTCGGCGAACCTGGTGGGCTGACCCGCATCTTCTACCTGGCCACCGCCCCCACCCTGTTCGTGCCAATCGCCAACCACTTGCGTATCGCAGGGCTGGCCGACAGCGAGGCGCGCATCGTGCTGGAAAAGCCGATCGGCCATTCGCAACAATCGGCCACCGCCATCAACGAAGCGATCGGCGCAGTGTTCGAAGAGTCCCAGGTGTTTCGGATCGATCACTACCTGGGCAAGGAAACCGTGCAAAACCTCATGGCGCTGCGCTTTGCCAACGCCCTGCTAGAACCTGTGTGGCGCAACGGCCAGGTCGACCATGTGCAGATCAGCGTCTGCGAAACCCTCGGTGTAGAGAACCGCGGAGGTTACTACGATCACGCCGGAGCCACCCGCGACATGCTCCAGAACCACTTGCTGCAGCTGTTGTGCCTGGTGGCCATGGAACCTCCAGCACAGTTCGAGGCCGAGGCCGTGCGCGACGAGAAAGTGAAGGTTCTGCGTGCCCTCAAACCCATGACTGGCCAGGACGTGCAGGACAAGACCGTGCGCGGCCAGTACGGTGCCGGCTACATTGGCGGCCAGGAAGTGCCGGCCTACTACTTCGAAAAGGATGTGGACAACGACAGCGACACCGAAACCTTCGTGGCTGTCCAGGCGCACGTCGACAACTGGCGCTGGGCTGGCGTGCCGTTCTACCTGCGCACCGGCAAGCGCATGGCCCGGCGCTCCTCGCAGATCGTCATCCAGTTCAAGCCTGTGCCCCATGAGCTGTTCAGCGGCGGCCAGGTCAACCAGCTGCTGATCCAACTGCAACCGGACGAACGCATCAGCCTGCGCATGATGACCAAAAGCCCCGGCAAGGGCATGCGGCTGGAGCCGGTAGACCTGGACCTCAACCTGGCCCAGGTGTTCGGCCAGACCCGTCGCTGGGGCGCTTACGAACGCCTGTTGCTGGATATCCTGGAGGGCGACTCGACGCTGTTCATGCGGCGAGATGAAGTGGAAGCAGCTTGGGCGTGGGTCGACCCGATCATCAAGGGCTGGGAAGAGCACTTCCAGGCGCCACGCCACTACCCGGCGGGTAACAACGGCCCGGAGCAGGCCAACAGCCTGCTGGCCCGGCATGGCAGGCATTGGCACAGCTGAAACGCTTCGCTCTGCAATGCAGGCATACGCTGCAAGCACTCTGTCAGTCGAGAGGTGCATCCCGCCCTTCCCAAGACAGGAGTTTCTCAATGATCATCGAATGCAAAGACTGGCATGCCCAGCACGACAAGATGCCGCCGGGCAGCCACTTGCGCGTGCAGGGTGCCGTAACCGTGAGCCACCCAGGCATTGTGCCGGTACTGGTCAAACGTGCCACGCAAGACAGGTCCATGGGCGTGGCCCTGGAGCTTGAACTGCAGCAACAAGACGGCAGCTTCCTGCAAGTCGCCTGCGACAAGGAAGTGCTCTTCGAAACGCATGAAGTGCACGACTCGATCACGAAAGTGGATATTTTCCATGACGGCCAACTGATCGCTTGCATCACCGACATCGTCGAAACCCATTGATGTAGACGGGACGGCCACTGCAGGCGCATGTCTTGCGGTGGCCGCTTTGCATGCACTGAGGGGTGAATATTCATACAGTGCCATTTACCCGTCCCCTGCTGCGCCCTAGAATGGCCCGATGCACACAGATGACCTCTCCCTCCTGCTGAATTCCCTCAACGATGCCCAACGCCAGGCCGTAGCGGCCACGCTCGGGCGTCAACTGGTGCTTGCCGGCGCCGGTTCCGGTAAAACCCGCGTGCTGGTGCACCGCATCGCCTGGCTGATCCAGGTAGAGCAGGCCTCGCCGCATTCGATCCTGTCGGTGACCTTCACCAACAAGGCTGCAGCAGAAATGCGCCAGCGGATCGAGCAACTGCTGGGGATCAACCCGGCGGGCATGTGGGTAGGCACTTTCCACGGCCTGGCCCATCGCCTGCTGCGGGCCCACTGGCAGGAAGCACGGTTGGTGCAGAACTTCCAGATCCTCGACAGCGACGACCAGCAACGCCTGATCAAGCGGGTGATGCGCGAGCTGGGGCTGGACGAGCAGAAGTGGCCGGCACGCCAGGCCCAATGGTTCATCAACGGGCAAAAGGACGAGGGCCTGCGCCCACAGCATATCCAGGCCGGTGGCGACCTGTTCCTGGCGACCATGCGCGAGGTCTATACCGCCTACGAGCAAGCCTGCGAGCGCGCCGGGGTCATCGACTTTTCCGAGCTGCTGCTGCGCGCTCTGGACCTGTGGCGCGACCACCCAGGCCTGCTGGAGCACTACCAGCGGCGCTTCCGCCACGTGCTGGTGGACGAATTCCAGGATACCAACGCCGTGCAGTACGCCTGGCTGCGCCTGTTGGCGCGCGGTGGCGACAGCCTGATGGCGGTAGGCGATGACGACCAGTCGATCTACGGCTGGCGTGGCGCCAAGATCGAGAATATTCACCAGTACACCGCCGACTTCCCCGACGCCGAAATGATCCGCCTGGAGCAGAACTACCGCTCCACCGGCGGCATCCTCAAGGCCGCCAACGCCCTGATCGCCAACAACAGCGGCCGCCTGGGCAAAGAGCTGTGGACCGACATGGGCGAAGGCGAACCACTGACCCTGTACGCGGCCTACAACGAGCACGACGAAGCGCGCTACGTGGTGGAAACCATCGAAAGCCTGGTCAAGCAGGGCAATGCGCGTAACGAAATCGCCATCCTGTACCGTTCCAACGCCCAGTCGCGGGTGCTGGAAGAGGCCCTGCTGCGCGAGCGCATCCCCTACCGGATCTATGGCGGCCAGCGCTTCTTCGAACGCGCAGAAATCAAGAACGCCATGGCTTACTTGCGGCTGATCGAAGGGCGCGGCAACGATGCCGCCCTGGAGCGGGTGATCAACGTACCACCGCGCGGTATTGGCGAAAAAACCGTCGAAGCCATCCGCGAGCACGCCCGCCACAGCCAGCTGTCGATGTGGGAAGCCATGTGCCAGCTGCTCGCCGCCAAGGCCCTGAAGGGCCGCGCCGCCAGTGCCCTGGGGGCATTCATCGAGCTGATCGAGGGGCTGGCAGCCAAGGTCGTGGACATGCCGCTGCATACCATGACCCAGACCACCATCGAGCAGTCCGGGCTGATCATCTATCACCAGGAAGAAAAAGGTGAAAAGGGTCAGGCACGGGTAGAAAACCTTGAGGAACTGGTCAGCGCGGCGCGCAACTTCGAATCCACCGACGACGACGCCGACCTCTCGCCGCTGTCTGCGTTCCTGGGTCATGCTTCGCTCGAAGCGGGTGATACTCAGGCCGACGAGCATGAAGACAGCATCCAGCTGATGACCCTGCACAGCGCCAAAGGCCTGGAGTTCCCGTATGTGTTCCTGGTGGGCATGGAAGAAGGCCTGTTCCCGCACAAGATGAGCCTGGAAGAACCTGGCCGCCTGGAAGAGGAACGGCGCCTGGCCTATGTGGGCATCACCCGCGCCATGCGCCAATTGGTCATGACCTACGCCGAAACACGTCGCTTGTACGGCAGCGAGACCTACAACAAGGTGTCGCGTTTCGTGCGCGAAATTCCGCCAGGCCTGGTTCAGGAAGTACGCCTGTCCAACAGCGTCAGCCGCCCATTCGGCGGGACCAAGACCGCCACCAACAGCAACCTGTTCGCCAATGCCAGTATTCCGCAGACCGCGTTCAACCTTGGCCAGCGTGTACAGCATGCGGTGTTTGGCGAAGGCGTTATCCTCAACTTCGAGGGCTCTGGTGCACAGGCGCGGGTGCAAGTGAACTTTGCCGAAGGCAGTAAGTGGCTGATGCTGGGGTATGCCAAGCTCGAGGCCATCTGAATGTTACAAGGCCGCCCTGTAGGAGCGGCCTTGTAACATTCAGGCAAAAGCTCGAAACACTATGTCGCTGGTCATGTGCCCGGGAACCTGTGCACCATGGCGCGCGTGCAATCCACAATAGGGGATATCCCACTTATGCAACGTTTTCTTAGCATCGCACTGGCGCTCTGCGTCGGCCTGACGCTGAGCCTGGACGCCAATGCCAAGCGTTTCGGCGGCGGCAAGAGCTCGGGCTCCGCGCCTATCCACCAGACCCGCCAGGCTACGCCAACCACGCCTGCCGCCGCGCCGACCGCTCCTGGTCGTGCAGCCCCGGCCGCCAGCGGTGCTTCGCGCTGGTTGGGCCCACTGGCCGGTCTGGCCGCGGGTGGCCTGCTGGCTTCCATGTTCATGGGCGACGGTTTCGAAGGCTTCCAGATCATGGACTTCCTGATCGTGGCGCTCATCGCCTTCCTGGTGTTCCGCTTCATCGCCGCGCGCCGCCGCCAGCAGCAGCCGCAAATGGCCATGCCAGGCCATGCGCCGATGCAGCGTGAGGCTCACGCCCAGCCTGCCCAGCCGTCGATCTTCGGTGGTTCGGCCGCACCTGCTGCCGCAGCCGCCCCGGTGATCAATGCCCCGGCATGGTTCAACGAGCAGAACTTCCTGGCTGCCGCCCGTAACCATTTCCAGTCGCTGCAGCAGCACTGGGATGCCAACGAAATGGACAAGATCGCCGAATTCGTTACCCCGCAAATGCTGGAGTTCCTCAAGCGTGAGCGTGCAGAGCTGGGTGATGGCTTCCAGTCCACTTACATCGATAACCTTGATGTGCAGCTGGACGGCCTCGACGACCGCTCCGACCGCACCGACGCCACCCTGACCTTCCGTGGCGTGTCGAAGAACTCGCGCTTCGACCAGGGTGAAGTGTTCAGCGAAAGCTGGCACATGGTTCGCGCCCAGGGCGAAAACCAGCCTTGGCTGGTGGCCGGTATCCGTCAAAACGGCTAACTGCTGCGTGCTGCATGAAAACCCCGGGCCTGTCCCGGGGTTTTTGCTTTTGCCACAGTGGCCTACTAGGGTATAACGCGCAGCGTTGTCATCTAGGTCAGAGGAAGTGAACCGTGGAAGAAGTGATCGAACAACTCCGTGAAGCCAATGAGCCGGTACCAGTGCCCTTGGAGCTTCCCGACGAGGACCAGTTGGTAGAGATCGAAGAACAGTTGTTCATCAATATTCCATTCGTGTTCAAAGAATTTCTGCTGACCGTGAGTGATGTGGTTTATGGCTCCCTTGAGCCCGTCACTTGTACCGACCCACAGTCGCACACCTACCTGCCAGAAGTGGCCGCGAACGCTTGGGATGCCGGTGTACCGCGCGAGCTGATCCCTCTGTGCCAGGACGGCGACAACTACTACTGCGTCGAAGAAGATGGCACCGTGGTGCTGTGGGATGCCGAAGAGGAACTTGTCGGCGAAGACAGCTGGGAATCGGTGTGGCACTGGGCGCGGGATGTTTGGCTCGAGAGCTGAAATAACCACAGGAATATTTATGGCCTAGTGCCATCAGTGTAGTTAAAATCGCCAGGCTTTCTGCGCCTGGCGACATCGCTACCGGTCCATCCCCTCGGACGGCGGTGAAATCTTGCGCAGGGAGCATTACCCCTCAGTGCGAGTTCTCGCGACTGTTCTCCAGCGTCTCCAGCAAGGCAATCTGCATACGCGTGTGCACGCGGATAAACCAGCGCCACAACAACGCCACCACCACTGCAGCGACTACGGCAATTACCAGCAGCAATTCGCTGGTCGGCAGAATGCTCGCCGACAATGCCGACAGCAGCAGGAAGATCACCAGCAGTGACAGCAGCGGGATCACTTCAGCGATCACACGGCGTACGCGCTGGGTATGCCGCCCGGCCATTTCCGGCTTCACGCCCATCTCTGCCAGCAACATCGAAAGTGCCTTGAGCTTGCGGTAGGCGGCGATGAGGAACGGCAGCGACAGCAACAATGCTGCGCCCCAGATCACCGCCTTCTGCTGGCTTGCATCGCTGACCCACTCACTGAGCCAGTTGCCGATTCGCCCTGCGAAGTAACCACCACTGAAGAAGATCGCGATCACCAGCGCCAGGTTTACCCCCACCTGCAACAGGATGCGCCGAATCATGGCGGCCAGCATGGCACTCTCGCCCTGCGGCTGGATGTTGCGCAGCCACTCGCCATACAACGACAGCACCCGCGCCAGGCGACTGGGCACTACATTGCCCAGCTTCTGCGACAGCGGGTCAGCCGCACGGATCAGGTAGGGTGTCAGCAACGTGGTGATTGCCGATACCGCGACAGCCACCGGGTAAAGGAAGTCACTGGTCACCTGCAGGGTCATGCCCAGCGCAGCGATGATGAAGGAGAACTCGCCAATCTGCGAAAGCCCCATGCCCACGCGCAACGACGTGCGCCCATCGTTGCCGGCAATGAATGCCCCCATGCCACAAGACAGCATCTTGCCAAGTACCACCGCCAAGGTGATGACCACGATCGGCCAGGCGTAGTCGATCAATACCTGAGGGTCGATCATCAGGCCAATGGCGACGAAGAATATGGCGCTGAACAGGTCGCGTACAGGCTCGATCAGGCGTTCTATCTTCAGCAACTGGCGCGATTCAGCCATGATCGCGCCAATCAGGAAGGCGCCAAGTACCATGCTGTACTCCAGCTTCACCACCAGCAGGCAGAAACCGAAACACAGGCCCAGCACGGTAATCAGCAACATCTCGTTGCTTTCGAACTTGGCGACATAGGCCAGCAGCCGCGGCACCAGCAAAATACCGATGACCAAGGCGACGATCATGAACAGCGACAGCTTGCCGACGGTGGAGAACACCTCGCCCGAGCTGACCGTACCGCTGACCGCGATGCCCGACAGCAGGGCAATGATGCCGATGCCAAGGATGTCCTCGACGATCAGCACGCCGAAAATCAGCTGGGCAAAGCGCTCGTTCTTCATCTTCAAGTCGTTGAGCGCCTTGACGATGATGGTGGTCGAGGAAATGGCCAGGATGGCGCCGAGGAACAATGAATCCATGGTGTTCCACCCGAACCAGCGACCGATCTCGAAGCCGATCCAGATCATCAGCACGATTTCCAGGAAGGCTGCGATGAACGCTGTGGCACCCACCTTGAACAGCTTGCGCAGGCTGAACTCGAGCCCCAGGCAGAACATCAGGAAGATCACCCCCAGTTCAGCGAGGGTCTTGATGGTGTCTTCGTCATGGATAAGGCCGAACGGCGGGGTGTGCGGGCCAATGATGAAGCCCGCGACAATGTAGCCAAGCACCACCGGCTGCTTGAGGCGATGAAAAAGGATGGTGACCACGCCAGCGACCAGCATGATGACTGCCAGGTCCTGGATGAAGCTGATGGCATGCATGGCGTGATACTCCTTTTCTCGTCTTTTTCTGGATGCCTGGGCAGACCGCTCCTCTGCCAAGGCAAACCCGAGCGAGCAGCAAGTACATACTGTATTGAATGCCGGAACGCCCATGTTGCATGGGCGTACTCAGGTTAACACCGCACTCCGCCGCAAAAAGCCAGTGCAATATGCAGAAACAGATCGGCTGGAAAAGCGCTGCTGATGGCATGATCAGCGTGACGATGGCGCGTCAGCCAACGTCCCGTATCAGCAAGGCAAATTCAAAAGAGGGGAACAGCCGTGTCAGCAGATAACGCCCTCCATTCGCCCGATTCAGCGCAACCTCACCGTGAGCACACTATGGAACCTGGAAACGCCCAGCTGAGCATGACCGTCCTGATGACCCCGGACATGGCCAACTTTTCTGGCAACGTACATGGCGGCACCCTGCTCAAGTACCTCGACGAAGTGGCTTATGCATGCGCCAGCCGCTATGCCGGCAGTTATGTGGTGACCCTGTCGGTCGACCAAGTGATCTTCCGCGAACCCGTGCACGTGGGTGAGCTGGTGACCTTCCTGGCGTCGGTCAACTACACCGGCAACACCTCGATGGAGGTCGGCATCAAAGTGGTGACCGAGAACATCCGCGAGCGCTCGGTGCGCCACTCCAACAGCTGCTTCTTTACCATGGTCGCGGTCGACGACAACCGCCGCCCGGTACCCGTGCCACCGCGCCAGCCGCACAGCAGCGAAGAAAAGCGCCGCTTCCTGCAAGGCCAGCAGCGCCGCCAGATCCGCCAGGAGCTGGAAAAGCGCTACCAGGACCTGAAAACCGACGCGATTTAAAGCGCCAGCAATTGCGCCTCGAAGCGCACACGCGGATGCGCAATGCGGTCCTGGGCCCGCACCAGCTGCAGTTCGTAGCTGGCGCAGGCCTGGGTTTCCAGCAGCACTTCATGCACTGCCGCCGCCGTGAATTCGAATGCCTGCACCCAGCTGTCGCCGAGCAGCACACGGGCCAGGAACAGGCCGGAGGTCAGGTCGCCTACCCCCACCGGCTGACGCGGAAACGCCAGCAGCGGGCGGCGCAAGTGCCAGCTGTGTTCGGCGGTCACCAACAGCATCTCGAACTGGTCCTCGGCACGTCCGGGGTAGCTCAGGTGCTTGACCAGCACCACTTTCGGCCCCCGCTGCAGCAAGCTGCGCGCCATGCTCACGCAATCCTTGAGCGACTGCGCACGGCGCCCACAGAAGCTGTCCAGCTCCAGCTGGTTGGGGCACAGGATATCCGCTCGGGCCGCCGCCTCGTCGAGCAGGAACTCACTGACTTCCGGCGGCACGATGCAGCCCTTCTCCGGGTGCCCCATGACCGGGTCGCACAGGTACAACGCCTTTGAGTTCACCGCCTTGATTCGCTCGACGCCGGCCAGGATCGCCCGCCCTTGTTCGGCACTGCCCAGGTAGCCGGAAAGCACCGCATCGCAGTGGCCGAGCTCGCCGATGTTGGAAATGCCTTCCACCAACGCAGGAATTTGCGCCGGGGCAAGCACTTCACCCGCCCACTGGCCATACTGTGTGTGATTGGAGAACTGCACGGTATTGAGCGGCCAGACATTGACCCCGATACGCTGCATGGGGAACACCGCGGCGCTGTTGCCGGCGTGGCCGAACACCACATGGGACTGAATGGCGAGCAGGTGCGGGGTACGTTTCATGCGGGTGGTTTCCAAAGCTGTTTCAAGAAATGTGCGCAGCGCAGTATGAACTCGATTGCCACCTGTACGACAGGCCAGGGACGCAGTTAAGCTGGATCTACCTGTTTGGAGCATATGCAAATGTTGACCCTGGAGAACCTCTTCGTCCTGATGCTGGTAGCCACGGCAGGCGCCTGGTTGTGGCACAACCATGGGTTGCGCGAGAAAGCCCTGGAACGGGTCAAACAGCATTGCGCCAAGCTCGACCTCGAGTTGCTCGATGACGCCGTCGCGCTCAAGCGCATCGCCTTTGTCCGTGATGCCAACGGCCGCAAGCGCCTGGCACGCATCTACGCCTTCGAGTTCACCGTTACGGGCGAGCAGCGCCACCCTGGTACCGTGACCCAATTCGGTGCCCACAGCGTGCAGATCGAACTGGCACCCTACCCGTTCGAGATCAAGACCCCACCGCGCGCCGACAATGTCATCGAAATGCAGCAATGGCGCCAGGAGCACAACCGCTGGCGCAACTGATCAGCTGACACGGCATTCGCTCAACCCGGCTTGCAAGGTGGGTTGCGATTGCGGTTGATCGAAAATCAGCTCGATACGGGTGTCCCTGCGCCAGTCGCTGGGCTGCCAGGCAGGCATGTCTCCATCCAGCCCATTGAATGACCACCAGCCGTCCGCGCTGTGGATAACTCCCTTGGCGCGTCGCCATGGCCAGGCACGCAAGAACGCCTTCAGCCGCTGTGGATAAAATTGTTGGCCGGGGTGCCAGCGCCAGCCAATACTCCAACCTCCCTCTCCCTGCTGGGCAAGACAGATCGGCTGACTGGCCTCTGTCCAGACTAGTGCTGGGGCGCTCTTAAGATTGTCGACAATCCTGTTTTCATCAAATGGGCTGTCAACAATCTGTGAAGAGGCTGCCGGCAGGTCTGATAATGGCAGCTGCCCTTGCACGGTCCAGAGGACTCTTTTATTAATAAACTTATTAGTTATCAAGAACTTATGATTTTCATCCACAACCTCTGATTTGTTGAAAACCACGCTTTCACAGGCGTCGAAAGCCCCCTGCTGGGCTTCCGGAAGGGGTTCGTTTCGCACCATGGCCAGGGCATCTACAACCATCAAAAGTGGCTGAATTGTCAGCACTCCTACCCAAGGCGCTTGCTGCAGTTGAGCCAGCAGCTGTAGCGGGTGACCGAGGCCGGATGGCTCGATAAACAGCCGGTCAGGCCGGGATTTGCGCAGCAGGCGTCCAAGGCCCACCTGGAACGGCATGCCGTTGACGCAGCACAGGCAGCCGCCTGCCACTTCGCCAATGGCGATGCCGTCTTCGTCACGGCTGAGCAAGGCGGCATCCAGGCCTACCAGGCCAAATTCATTGACCAATACCGCCCAGCGTTCATTGGCTGGGCGCTGGGCCAGCAGGTGGCGGATCAGGGTGGTCTTGCCGGCTCCCAGTGGGCCGGCGATTACGTGGGTGGGGATGTTCTGCAGCATCGGGGGGCTTCGGGCGGTGGTGATGACTCACTATGCGCCGTCAGGCTAACCAGTCAAGGCTGAGCAGCACGCGCCCCTGTTGCCCCGGGGGCGACCGATGCACCAGGCCCGCACCTTCGTTGCCCTGCCATTTCTCGCCTTTGAGTACCGCCACCTCGCCGGCTTGCAGACGCTGGATTTTATCCACAGGGGGCTGAGCTGTGCGTAACTCGGCACGCCGGCTATCCTGCTCTCGCAACCACTCGCTCCCTGGACCCACGTAGGTGGTTAACAGCCGCAACGGTACGTTATCCACATGAAAGCGCGGGCACATGGGATCTTCCAGTACCTGCAGGCGTAAACCGACCCGCTTTGCGCCAACCAGGCAGGTATAAGCTGCCAGCAACCAGTTCACATCGGCCACGAAGGCCTCATAGCCATGCAAATCCGCCGCTTCACGCAGCAGATCAGGTAAGACTGGCATCTGCCGCTCATCCACATCGATTACCCGCTGATCAGCCAGGGGTTGGCCAAGGCTTACAGCCAGTTCGGCAAAGTCCTCCAACTGTGCCGGCAAACGCCGGCGCCATACGGCCAGGTTTACGCCATCCTGCAGCACGTCGGTCAGCACTTGCGGGGTCTCGCCAAACACCTGAAAGATATCCACAGATGAATGTGCAGGGTTCATGCTGCCACCTCTTCATGCCACGGGCCAAACGGATCGGGAAGACGCAACCAGCCCATGTGGCCCAAGTCCATTTCTTGATCCGTCAACAGGCAAGCATCCAGGTCTGTGGATAATTTTTCGAAGTCGATATTCTGCCCGATGAACACCAACTCCTGACGGCAATCACCGGTCTCAGCAGTCCAGTGTTTCAAGATCTCGCTGGTGTTATCCACATCCTGCGGCCATTGCTCCTGTGGCACGAAGCGCCACCACCGGCCAGCCAGGCCATGGCGCATCATGCCGCCGGCTTGTGACCAGCTACCGGCTTCCTGGTATTTGCTGGCCAGCCAGAAAAAACCTTTGGAACGCAGCAGCCTTCCGTTACTCCAGTGGGTGTGGATAAAGTCAAAAAAGCGCTGTGGATGAAGCGGGCGCCGGGCCTGCCATGTCATGGCCGCGATACCGTACTCTTCGGTTTCCGGCACATGTTCACCGCGCAGCTCCTGCAGCCAGCCTGGTGCCTGGGCTGCCTGGTCGAAGTCGAACAGGCCGGTGTCCAGAATGCGCGCCAGCGGCACCTGGCCCATGACCATAGGTACGATCTGCGCCCGGGCGTTGAGGCTGCGCAAAATGGCGATCAGTTCTTCGCGCTCATGTTGGCTGATCAGGTCGATCTTGCTCAGCAGCAGCACATCGGCAAACTCGACCTGCTCGATCAGCAGGTCACTGATTGACCGCTCGTCTTCGTCGCCCAAGGTTTCACCACGGCTTGCCAGGCTATCAGCGGCCTGATAGTCGCGCAGGAAGTTCAGGCCATCGACTACGGTGACCATGGTATCCAGCCGCGCCATGTCGGACAGGCTGCGGCCCTGTTCGTCGCGGAAGGTGAAGGTCTCGGCCACCGGCAGTGGCTCCGAGATACCGGTGGACTCGATCAACAAGTAATCGAAACGGCCTTCTTCGGCCAGCCGCGCCACCTCCTCAAGCAGGTCCTCACGCAGGGTGCAGCAGATGCAGCCGTTGCTCATCTCCACCAGTTTCTCTTCGGCGCGGTTGAGGCTGACATTGCGCTGCACCTCGCTGGCGTCGATGTTGATTTCACTCATGTCATTGACGATGACCGCAACCCGCAGGTTGTCGCGGTTGCGCAGCACATAGTTGAGCAGTGTGCTCTTGCCGGCGCCCAGGAAGCCGGACAGCACGGTGACGGGGAGACGATTGGGCATGGCGAACCTCTTCAGGCAGACGCATTCGAAACGATGCATTGCACAATGTTATAAAGTAACAATACAATTTCGCCAAGCCGTTCTCGACGGACGCGTGCTCACCGGGGATGAAACATGAATCTGCCACTCGTCATGGCGTTGCTGTTGCTCGCCATGCCCACTTCGTTGTTGGCCATGCCACAAAACCGTACGTTGGCGCTTTGTACGCGAAGCGCGACGCTGCTCGCCTGCCACGACGGCAAAGGCAGTTACTACAGTGTTCGTACCGAAGGCAGCACGTTCTACCTGCGTGGCTACGACTTCGACAGCCAACGTCTGTGGGCACAAACCAACAGCCGCTACGGCACGTTGACCTTTTTTACCGGCCTGGCCAGCGATGGTGAGGCTTGGGTGGGTTACAGCCGCCGCGTTGGCTGGACCACCTTGAACCGCGTATCCAGTTCCAGCGGGCAGCGCTTCAATCTGCATTGCAGCTTGATCGGAGGCTGCCGTTGATGCCCCCTTTTGTTTGGAAAGCCAAATGACCCAGCTCAAGCTCCCCGACATCGCCGCACAAACCCAGGCTTACGCCCTGCCGTTGAATTGGGTTGGCATGTGCGGCATCGCCCTACCTGTGCAATTCGAGGGGCGCACCGCCGCAGCCAAAGTCGATGTTGGGGTCAGCCTGGTAGACGGCAGTTCACGCGGTATACACATGTCGCGGCTCTACCTTGCGCTGGAGTCATTGGAACACCAGCCACTCACACCGCTGGCGATCAGGCAGCTTCTGGCCAATTTTCTGAGCAGCCACGAAAGCCTTTCCTCAGCAGCCTATCTGCGACTCAGCTTCGAGCATCTGCTGAAAAGGCCCGCTTTGATCAGCCCATTGGCAGGTTGGAAAAGCTATGCCGTAACGGTCGACGCCAGGATCGAAAATGAAATGTTCCACGTGGAACTATCTGTTTGCGTGCCTTACTCCTCGACTTGCCCATGCTCGGCTGCACTTGCACGGCAGTTGATTCAGCAGCAGTTTCAGGCGCATTTCAGCGAGCAGCAGATTGATAAGTCTGCAGTACTGCAATGGCTTGGCAGCGCCGAAGGGATCGTTGCCACGCCCCATAGCCAACGCAGTACCGCACAGGTTCAGATAAGGCTGCGCAGCAATCAGCAGATGTTGCCAATCACCGAATTGATCGACCGCATTGAAGCCAGCTTGGGAACGGCAGTGCAGACCGCGGTAAAGCGTGCGGATGAACAAGCCTTCGCTTTGGCCAACGGGCAGAACTTGATGTTCTGTGAAGACGCCGCACGACGCTTGCATAGCGCACTACGGCAAATCGAATGGAGTACGGCGTTCAAGCTGCGTGTGGAACATGCAGAGAGCCTGCATGCCCACGACGCTGTTGCCACCAGCCAGTGGCAATGGGATATCAGCTGCGCGGTTTGACCGCCCCGCAGTCATTCCCCAACCACACCGCACGGGTGTTCATGCTGCCTTGCTGCTGCACACCCGATGCGTTGAACGTGCCACTGACCTGAGTGGTGAATTCTCGATCGCTGAGGAATGTAGCCTGGCCACTGCCCTGTGCCTTAGGGCAGCTGAACTGGAACTTCCACACATTCCCTGTACGGTCGGTAATCTTCTGAGTGCAACCTGACTTCGGGTCCTGCAGCGGGATGTCGTTGGTTGCCACCTGCTCTGGCGTCAGGCACGAACGAACGCCCTTGCCGCCAACGCTTACCCCTTGTTTGGCCAACACCCCTTCCATCATTGCGCGCTGTTCTGGCGGCAGGTTCTTCAACTGGCCAAGCATGAATTCCATGTCGGGTAGCGGCTTGCCATCGACCTGCATGTTGCTGGTGGTCAGCTCCCACAAGCCTGGTTGCAGCATTTGGGCATGCACCAGCGGGCTGCTCATACCTAGGGCCAACGCCAACAGTGGCAGACGAATCTTCATGGACGAACGCTCCTGGAAAAAAGCCGGCCAAGCGGGCCGGGCTGAGCCTTAGACGCCAAATCCACCTGCGGGTTGCAAGGTGGACCGGGAACGTGTTCTGTTACCTCAAGTGTACTCGGCAAGCAGGATGCATATGGATTACCACAGCCCCTACTTCTTTGGTTACCTACTCG
This sequence comes from Pseudomonas sp. NY11955, assembly GCF_048068035.1. Lineage (NCBI taxonomy): Bacteria > Pseudomonadati > Pseudomonadota > Gammaproteobacteria > Pseudomonadales > Pseudomonadaceae > Pseudomonas > Pseudomonas sp. NY11955. Next base: position 151,524 of record NZ_JBLUPS010000009.1, on the reverse strand, counting down.
GCCTGATACATCTGCTGGGTATCGTCGCCGCACTGCACGCGGTGTTCACCGTACGCACTGCCCAAGGCGCGATTGCCTGGGCCATGCCTTTATTCTTCATCCCCTACCTCACCTTGATTCCCTATCTGGTCTTCGGTGCCCGATCGTTCTATGCCTATATCAAGGCGCGGCGCCAGGCCAACCAGGAAATGCACGTGGCCATGGCCAACCTCAACTGGCGGCCCTGGGTAGAAGAAGCCCTTACCGCCCGTGAGTCGGAAAGCTATGCAGCCTTGCGCGCCATGCCCAAGCTGGGCCGCATGCCATGCCTGGCAAACAACCAGGTCAAACTGCTGATCAATGGCAAGGCCACCTTCGATGCCATTTTCGCTGCCATCGAAAGGGCCCGCGATGTGGTGCTGGTGCAGTTCTTCATCATTCATGACGACACCCTCGGCAAGGCACTGCAGCAACTGCTGTTACGCAAAGCTACCGAGGGTGTGCAAGTGTTCGTGCTCTACGACCGTGTCGGCAGCCACGCCTTGCCGGCCAGTTACAGCCAGGTACTGCGTGAAGGAGGTGTGCAGATTCATGCCTTCGCCACCCGCCGCGGCTGGTTCAATCGTTTCCAGGTGAACTTCCGCAACCATCGCAAGATCGTGGTGGTGGATGGCCTGACCGGTTTCGTCGGTGGGCACAACGTGGGGGACGAGTACCTGGGCGAGCACCCGCAGCTGTCACCCTGGCGCGACACCCATGTGCAGGTCAGCGGACCGGTGCTGGCCTGCCTGCAGGAGTCGTTTGCCGAAGACTGGTACTGGGCCACCCGCCAGCTACCACCGCTGATCCTGCCCGATGCCTACCCGGACAACGGTGTGCTGTGCCAGGCCTTGGCCAGCGGCCCGGCAGACCCACAGGAAACCTGTTCGCTGTTCTTCCTTGAAGCGATCCATTCCGCCACCCGCAGGGTGTGGATTACCAGCCCCTACTTCATTCCTGACGAGGCCGTGTTCGCCGCCTTACGCCTGGCGGTATTGCGAGGGGTGGATGTGCGAGTGCTGATTCCGTCTCGGCCTGACCACCGCATCGTCTATGCCGCCTCCAGCCTGTTCGCCTTTGAAGCGGTTCGCGCGGGGGTTCGCATGTTTCGTTACCAGCCGGGGTTCCTGCATCAGAAGGTAGTGTTGGTGGATGACGACGTCAGTGCCATTGGCAGTGCCAACCTGGACAACCGCTCGTTCCGCCTGAACTTCGAGATTACGCTGCTGACGGTCGATCGCAACTTTGCCGACCAGGTCGAACACATGCTGAACGATGACTTTGAACTGGCGCGGGAAATTACTGCTGAGGACAGTCGGGACACTCATCGGCTACAGCAATTGGGGATGCGGATTGCGCGGCTGATCTCGCCGATTCTTTAAGGCAAGCACAGAACCTGTAGGAGCAGCCTTGTGCTGCGAAGAGGCCGGTACCGCCAAAGACCATCTTCGGCTGCATTGGCCTCTTCGCAGCACAAGGCTGCTCCTACAAAGTGACGCGGTAGCCTGAAGACAGTTTCAGCGATACAGGTCTTCGCGCGTCCACGGCAAATTATGGTGCCCATCGGCGAACGGCTTCACTGCCAATATCTGGTGCAGGTTGATCCAGCCCTTCTGGAACGCGTAGGCACAGCCGGCCAGGTACAAACGCCAAATGCGCAGGGTCTTCTCAGGTACCAGCGCCGCCGCCTTGTGCAACTGGTTCTCCAGGTTCTCGCTCCAGTGGTGCAGGGTCTTGGCGTAGTGAAGGCGCAGGCTTTCGACATCCACCACTTCCAACCCCGCTTCACAGATACTGGCACTGATCATCGACAGATGCGGCAGCTCGCCGTGGGGGAATACATAGCGGTCGATGAACTCACCAGCACCCCGCCCGACCGGTCGGCCATCGACGTGCTTGGCAGTGATGCCGTGGTTCATCACCAGCCCCCCTTCCCTCACCGCGCCGAACAGCTTCTGGCAGTACAACGCCAGGTTGGCATGCCCGACATGTTCGAACATGCCCACACTGACAACCTTGTCGAAGCGGCCGTCCTGGGGCAAGTCGCGGTAGTCGAGGATCTGCAAGTCGACCTTGTCGGCCAAGCCTTCGGCCTTGACGCGCTGACGACCCAGCTTGAGCTGCTCCTTGCTCAAGGTAATGCCGAACACCTTGGCGCCGTACTCGCGGGCAGCAAAACGCGCCAGCCCACCCCAGCCGCAGCCAACGTCGAGCAGGTAGTCGCCGGCCTCCAGGCGCAGCTTGCGGCACAAGTGGTCGAACTTGTCCTGCTGCGCCTGGTCGAGCGTGTTGTCCGGCTCGCGGAAGTAGGCGCATGAGTAGGCCATGTCCTGATCCAGCCACAGTTGGTAGAACGCGTTCGACACGTCATAGTGGTAGGAGATGGCTTCGGCGTCAGTGCTCTTGTCGTGGGCAAGCCTTTGCGGCAGCACGTCTTCCTCGCCAGCCAGCAATGCTTCGCTCAGCTCATCGCACACGCGGATGGCCTCGCCAATATCACCTTCCAGCTCCAGTTTGCCTTCGACGAATGCGGTGCCCAGTTGGTCCATGCTTGGGTGGGTCAACTGGCTGATCAGCTGTGGCTCCTTGACCAGGATGGTGACCTGCGGGCTTGGCCCCAGATCGAACTGGTTACCGTCCCACAGTTTCAGCCGCAGCGGCAGATGCAGGCTCTGCAAAGCCGGTGGAAGTTGAGCAAGCATGAACAACCCTCCTATCCCTAATTGGCTACGACGCCTGATATTTCGAACGTCGCCGGAACAGAGTAGTTCATTGGTGGGATGTTTCCTCTAAACAAGACCATGGTCTAGAACCAACTGATCTTATCCACGCACTAGATTGTATACAATCTTCGCTTCTCAGCTTACCCTTGTGCCCTCTCGCGCTTCTACATCCTGGAGTTGAACCCATGAAATCCTATGACGTGGTGATCATCGGCGGTGGCCCTGGCGGCTACAACGCAGCCATCCGCGCTGGCCAGCTGGGCCTGAGCGTAGCCTGCGTGGAAGGCCGCTCGACCTTGGGCGGTACCTGCCTGAACGTCGGCTGCATGCCATCCAAGGCACTGCTGCATGCTTCCGAGCTCTACGAAGCCGCCAGCGGTGACGAGTTCGCCCACCTCGGTATCGAGGTCAAGCCCACCCTCAACCTCGCCCAGATGATGAAGCAGAAGGACGAGAGCGTGACCGGCCTGACCAAGGGCATCGAGTACCTGTTCCGCAAGAACAAAGTCGACTGGATCAAAGGCTGGGGCCGCCTGGACGGCGTCGGCAAGGTAGTGGTCAAAGCCGAAGACGGCAGCGAAACTGCGCTGCAGGCCAAGGACATCGTCATTGCCACCGGCTCCGAGCCCACTCCCCTGCCAGGCGTGACCATCGACAACCAGCGCATCATCGACTCGACCGGCGCGCTGTCGCTGCCGCAAGTACCAAAGCACCTGGTCGTCATCGGTGCCGGCGTGATCGGCCTTGAGCTGGGTTCGGTCTGGCGCCGCCTGGGTAGCCAGGTCACGGTCATCGAGTACCTCGACCGCATCTGCCCAGGCACCGACACGGAAACCGCCAAGACCCTGCAGAAGGCACTCGCCAAGCAAGGCATGGTGTTCAAGCTCGGCAGCAAAGTAACCCAGGCCACGGCAAGTGCCGATGGTGTGAGCCTGACGCTGGAGCCTGCCGCCGGCGGCACTGCAGAATCGCTGCAGGCCGATTACGTGTTGGTGGCTATCGGCCGTCGCCCTTATACCAAAGGGCTGAACCTTGAAAGCGTGGGCCTGGAAACCGACAAGCGCGGAATGCTCGGTAACGAGCACCACCGCACTTCAGTGCCAGGTGTGTGGGTGATTGGTGACGTCACGTCCGGCCCGATGCTGGCGCACAAGGCCGAAGACGAAGCGGTGGCCTGCATCGAGCGCATCGCCGGCAAGCCCCACGAGGTCAACTACAACCTTATCCCTGGCGTGATCTACACCCGCCCGGAGCTGGCCACCGTGGGCAAGACCGAAGAGCAGCTCAAGGCCGAAGGGCGTGCCTACAAGGTCGGCAAGTTCCCATTCACCGCCAACAGCCGCGCCAAGATCAACCATGAGACCGAAGGCTTCGCCAAGGTCATTGCCGATGCCCAAACCGATGAAGTACTGGGCGTGCACCTGGTGGGCCCAAGCGTCAGCGAAATGATTGGTGAGTTCTGCGTGGCCATGGAGTTCTCGGCCTCGGCAGAAGACATCGCCCTCACCTGCCACCCTCACCCGACCCGCTCCGAGGCCCTGCGCCAGGCTGCGATGAATGTGGACGGCATGGCGATGCAGATCTGAACGCAGCCGTTAGCCGCGCAGACCATTCAGGATCAAGCCCCAGGAGACCAAACTAGTACGGCCATAGGTTGTGAAACAGGGGCCGGGTCATCGGTGTGGGTGCGCTAGCTCCTAGTTATCAGAAAGAAAAAGCCCTCCACGTGGAGGGCTTTCGATGGATTAAAAGAATCAGAACTCTCTCGGCCAAGCTCATACGGACTACCCCCACTTGAGTCCTGTACTGGTAACGGTTCCGTGGCATAGATATCATCGCTAGCTATTCTCGAAAGTGCGAGCTGATGTCGATTTTGCAAAACCATCGCAAGGCTTTCGCACGGCTGATCATGCGCTGCCTGGTCGACCGTCAGTTGGCATCTCGCAACGTTGCCCATCCCCTGCATATTGTGCTTCCCCGCTGGGACGCCAAACTGGGCGATGCGATCGTTTCTTCATTCTTTTTCCGCGAGGCACGCAAGCTTGGAGCTCGGGTCACTGTGCTCACGGTACCGGAGCTGGCCAACATACATCGGCTCGATTTCGGCGTTGATCGGGTCATCACCGTCGCTAGCACGCCCACGCTGACCAGCTTGGGCCCGCTGGTACGAGAATTGGGATCGGTCGATGTGTTTGTCCATCTCGTTGGCCGTATCCAACCCCTTGAGATGCTGTTCATCCGCTTGCTTAAGCCCGCCAGGGTCTACTCGCTGGATGATGCCTTGCAATGCGTCAGCGGCAAGCTGGGTGAAGCTACCGCGCAGCTCAATGTGGTCGAGCGCTACACCCGGGTCCTGCTTGACCTTGGTGCAACTCAGATTAACCGCGACTATATCGTCCCGCTCCCCGATCGGCAGGGCGGCAACACGGTTGCGCACATCCTGGTCAACCCCTATGCCAGCCGACCTGATAAAAGCCTTGGGTTCGCCAGAGCACTCTCGCTGGTCCGCGCCCTGGCGAATGCCTGGCCGCAGCTCCATATCGGCATTCTGTGCAGCCCGGCCAGCCGTGTCGAGGCACTGCAGCTGGAGCACGCCATTGCCCGCTGTAACGTCCGGACACTGGTCGAACTGGATACGCCCCGCGCGGTCGCGGGTGCCATCGAGCAATCCAGAGTTGTTGTCAGTGTCGATACGGCCATCGTGCACATGGCTGCAGGACTGAAGGCGGCATTGGTCGCGATCTATCCAGCGAGCAACTCTTTCAATCCTTGGCTGCCGCCGCTTTCCCCTCAAATCCGGGTTGTGTTCAGCGGCCAGAAACCCACTGAATCTCCGCCCCCCGGCAGAAAGAACATGAATGAATTCACTAATGTCGACGTGATCAAACCCGTTGCTGAACTGCTCCAGGAGTCGATCGCTGCGACCCTCGTAGTGGATGCGCAGATCGTTTCCGGCCTGGGCGTGGCCACTGGCACCCTGGCCCGCCAGTTGCCCATGATTAGCCGGTCCTTTCCTGAAGTCGCCGCGTGCCATCCGGGCACGTTGAATCTGCAACTGTCACGGCCGCTGCGTTTGATCCATCCTCATCACCGCAGCGCGCCGCTGGCGTGGACACCGAGCGGTCGTACCAGGGAGGTATTCGACCTACTGCGCGTCCAGTTGGAGTTCGACCACCTTGCCCATCGCGTGCCGGCCTGGCTGTACGTCGCCCATGGCTCGCCACACCGGCAGAACCCGATGTTGCATGAGGTGATCGCTACTCGTCTGGAGCTAAACGGCGCCAAACGTTGCCGCATGCACTTACCGGCGCACGCGGTGGATCTGGCTTGACCCCTCAGCCGCAGCGTTCGATCAAGCGCTCACACTCGCCCAGCCAATAGCCACGGTCGGGTTCGATATGCAGGAAGATGCGGGACAGCAGGGTTCCTCCACCAAGGAACTCCGCCACCGATTCATCCCGTGTCGCTGTCCGCTTGAACCAAGTGTTGTACAGTTTCAGTAGGCTTACGTCGCGGAGCAGGAAGTCGCTCACGCCAATGTCCGTGCGCCTCATCACCGCGCAACTGCCGAAGTTGTACAGCGGTCGGTAACCCGGGTCGCACACCGAGGGCGAAATTGGCACCAACTGGTGCGGCGACTTGGCGACAATGTCCTTGATCTCTCCTGGGTTGCCCCAGGCATGAGTCTCGGCAGCGAGCCCTGTCGCCAGTGCCTTCGCGAGATGATCATTTCCCGGCAATGAAGCGAACAGGCATTCGCTGTGCCAGTGCAGGCGCTCATCGAGCCCAGTCGGGAACAGCAGCGAGGTCGGGTCGCGTAGCAGGATGCTGTCTGCGTCGATCCAGGCCCCGCCATGGCGATGAACATAGGCCATGCGGATGAAGTCGCTCCTGGCAACGATCGCCTCAATCTCCTTGTCCATACTGAAGGTCAGCGGCTCGAAGCGCCAGTCTTTGCCGAGGATAGAAGCATCTATGCAACACTCCAGGCTGTCCGGGGTTAACAGGGTGAATTTGCTCCCCAGCGCCCGCTGCATGGAGACCAGGGCCAAGGCAATCCACGGTGGCATGCTTTGCCCCGCAGCCGTTTCCCAATAACTCACGTAGTTCACACGCACAACAGGGGCCTCTCTGCCGCCACCCTGCCACTGCCTAGCAGCCCGAGGTCCTCCAAGTAATGACGTAGTAGCGTCAGCGAAGGTATGCATTCGGCCTGGCGCATGAACTCGTTTCCCAGAGCCGCCTTGTACAGCCGCAACCAATTGGCCGCCGGCACCCGCCGCAGGAATGCCGGCAAGGCTTGGAAATTGTCCGTTGAAAACAGTAGACGCAACGTGCGCAGGATCGGTTGGAAATCCTCGGCCCCTAGCAGGGTGGCTAATGTGTTATCCAGCTGATGGCTGATTTCCACCCTGTTCAGGCGCTCCTCGACGGTGGCATCTGCCAGGGCAAACCGCGGATCGATGGCAACTGGGTAGATCGCCTGGAACGAGCGGGCACCGGCTAGCAGGGACTCACGCATCACCTTGTCGGCAGTCGATCCGGTCACCAGCACATCATCGCCAAAAATGACGTGCACACCGCTCCAGCGATAGAAGTTCTCCGCAGGAATTACATGGTCCTGGACAAGATTGACGCGCTCGCGCTCCTCAGTACTCAAGCTTGCGTAGTTCTCACAAGGAGGCGCTATACGCGGCAGCTTGACGTTGATAAGGGTAGGCAGCCCCATATGGGCAAGCTTGACGTTTATCTCCTCCACTACGATGTCGTAGAGCACATTGGCCGTCGAAGGCACGTTGCGCCAGCCAGTGGTCATTAGCACCACATTGTCATCGTTATCCCGTGCGCGGGTGAACAGCTGTGCCCAGTGCGATGCTGGGACATCCAACTGCCGCTCCAAATAGTTGATCACCTGACCGGCGAGAAAACGGATGTCCTTCTGGCTGCCGTACTTGGCACGACTGTAGATGGCCGTCAGTTCGCAGGCGCTTGTGCCACTGCTCATGTCGAGAAATCGCTCGGTGCCATCGGGCGTCAGGTGGTTCAGGGCATGACCGCCGAGCACCGCGACATAGCTGCCCATATCGATCAGGCCTTGCGCCAGCAAGCCGCCAGCGAACGCGCGCAGACCTCCATTCACGTCCTCCGCCTGAGGCCGGGCCACCGCCTCGCGAAAGCGCGCCAGCTGTTCGTCGACAGGCGCCGTGGCGAGTAGTTTCCAGTCATTCGATCGAGCGTTCACGGGATGATCCTTGTATCGGTGGCAGGCGAATGGCTGAAGAAGTCCAGGGGCATGTCGATGCGACGACGCCCTTCGAAGTAGCTGATTCGGCCTAGGCCTAGCGGTTGCAGTTCATCGACCAGGGTGCGGATGCCGGCTCCCGCGTCCAACGGATCGTGGGCGTCGGAACCTATGGTGAAGGCCGCGCCGTGGGCGATCAGTTGGGGCAGCAGGATACGTGATGGATAGCTCCAGACGCCCTGAACCTCACGCGTCGAACCGGGCAAAAGGCTCGACTTGCGAATGCCCGAGGCATTCAATTCGTAGGCCACACCATTACGAGCAAACAGCGGCAGCAGCGGCTCCATCCGGCGCAGCACTTCGTCTTCCGTCACCCCTCGCAGCAGCGTGTCGGCGTGCCCAACTGCATCGAACAACCCGCACTCCAGCAAGGCGTGCAGATGGGCAAAATAACGGTCGAGAAAGGCCGGAGACGACAGCCGCGACAACTCCCAGACCTTAGTCATAGGCTCGTCCGGCAACTCGACGTAGTGGATCGAGCCGATGGCGAAATCCAGCTCGTACCGGGCCAGCAACTCACGGTTGTAGGCATCCGCACCCGGCATGTAGTCGAATTCCAGTCCGCGCAGGATCTTGATTTGCCCCTGGTACTGCTGTCGTGCCCGCTCAATATCAGTGAAATAGCGCTCCAGTTCCGAATCCAGCAGGCGATTGTCGCTGTCCACCGGAAACGGAGCATGGTCAGTAATGGTGAGGATCTTCACCCCGACGGCGATTGACGCCCGCACTAACTCGTCCACCGTACCGACCGCATGTTTGGAATAGAAGGTATGGCTATGGGAGTCGATCATGCCGGCACCATCCGTTCCAACAGACCATCGTGATTAGCCAGTTCCTTGACCAGCCAATAAGGGTTGTTCGCCTTGCGCAGAATCTTGCGCACCAGTTCGATGTCGTCGAGACGCGCCAGCAAGTCCGTCAGCGGCTGGCTGTACAGGGCATGGACCAAGGGCGTGTCGCGTACATGGCTGGCCAGTCGCTCCCAGCCTATCCGATCGAAGTGAATATTGCCCAGGCGCTGATGCTCGATGCCGTACAGATAGACGTCACCATTAGGTTTCACCGTCAGGTCCATGCCATTGGCTTGGGGAGGCGGGTTGAGGCTGCCGAGGGTAAAGCGCTTGTTGACCCGGGCTTCGATTGCGTCGATGTAGCCATGCAGGTCCAGGTAACCGGGTGGCGTGTCGGCCGCCGGGTGGACGAGATTCTTGTAGTCGATGCTGAAGCGTTCCTCGCCGACCACCAGCGTATCGTCCAGGGCATTGCCCGCGACGATTACGGCGTCGAGGCCCCAGCGCGCCAGTTCCTGCCGAAGGTAGTCGCGGGTGAACTCCCGATCCGTGTCGATCGAGCGGAATGAGAAGCTCAGCCCTGCCGGTCTGTGTCGTCGCAAGTAATCCAGGCTGAACCCATGGGCCCGCCATTTCACCTTGTCGATATGGTGGCTGTCAGAGCTCAGACGGATATTGCAGGTGTCGCCGCGGCTGAGCACGATGCGATTGGTGGTGTTATAGAACTCCGCCATCTTCTCGTGGGGGAAGAAGCCGCTTGTGATGAACTCGAAACGCTTCCCGCCTTGGGAAAGCTCCAAAATCTCATGGAAGACTCTGGCGTTGTTGAGGGGTTCACCCTCTCCGCTGATAGAAATGCGCTTGACGTCCGGGGCATTGATCAGCGCCGCCAGATTCTCCCGGGCGAGGCTCGATAGCTCCATGCTCATCCCCGTCTTGTGCTTGTCGGCGTACATGCAGAACGCGCAACCAATGCCGCAGATTTGGGTGATGTCGATGTACAGCAGGTGACCTTTCAGATCCATCTTTCTTGACTCGTAGCTAGCCTGCATGAGCAGCAGGCTTTGGATGCACATGACCAGTAGTCGCCGGTCGCGTAAGACCTCAGTGAGGCAGCAGTACCTGCAGTTGCGGGATCTGCACGGCGTCGCGATGGACCACTGCATGCAGCACCCGATCCTCTCGGACCGCGGCCATGTCTGGGTAATCGCTGTAGCGGTCGTTGCTGATCACGTAGGTCTCGACATCGAACTCCGCGGCGGCCAGCACTGGATGGTCGGCAGTGACAGTGGGCGGCATAACAAGTACCCGAGCCTGCGGAAACATGGCTTGGAGTGCGTTGTCGCTCATATCGAGCTGGCTGCGGATGCCCGGATCGAAGACCAAGGTCACTTCATAAGCCGTGGCCAGGTGAGGCACCAGTGCCTTGAGCACCACCAGACCGATGAAGCGCCGTTTACCCCCTGCTTCGTTCAGGTAGCAAAGATTGTTGCCATCTACAACCAGGTTACGGATTCTGTTTTCCAGCAGGCGTAGGGTGTCACGCAGGCGGCGTTCGCGTTTTTCCGCTTCCCGTTCCAGCTTGCGCTGATGAAACTGCCGGTCCTTCAACACTCTATCTGGACTGCGCTGCCCGGCACCAAAGCGCTCTTCACAATGGTCATGGACCATCCTTTTGTTTTGCGCGGTGTCCAACAGGTTGATGAAGCATTCAGCATCGACGATGTCACGCTCCGTCGCCTGCAACTGGTCATGCGTAGTTTTCCAATTGCGAAACACCTCTCCGGCCACCGCCTCCCAATGGGCGCTGGCCTTTCTCACTTCGTCGGCGACGCCCTGCAGGCGTTGCACGTCGCGCTCCAGTTGCATGATGGTGGCGTTGGCCTGCAATGAATCGAAGCCCCGGTATCGCTGCGAATTGGCACTCAGGCGCCGCTCCTCCCGTTCGCTTTCGCCAAGCCCGGAAACCAAGCCCTCTTGCCGGTTCTTGAACTGCGACAGCCGCTCCTGCAGAGTGCTGACCTGGCGCTCGGCCACGCGCCGCTCACTGGAAAACCAGTGCATAGGCGACCAGCCCGCTTCGGCAACGCCCCTGGCACTATTCAGCTCAGCGTGGCAAGCCTTGATGCTCAGTTCGACTCTGGCAAGCTGCTCCCGCGCGGCGATAGTTTCCCGTTGCACCTGAGCGAGCCTGGTATGGTTGCTCTCGTGCTCGAATCTCTCGAACCAGTCGAGGTCGGTACGCAGGCTCTGGATGTTTGCATTGATATTGATGATCTCCCCCTCGAGGGACACCAGTCGCTTGGCGTGGTGGTTGCTGTACACGGTTCTCGCTCCTACTCAATCCATTGGTTCAGGCGGCGCTCTGCGCGGCGCGCTTGCCGGAGGCATGCACGGCTTTCGCCGCAAGGTTCAGCGCGACCACCGCGGCCGCGCCGGCGGCGAAGCAGATGACGTTGGTCAGTAGGAATTCGAATGGGGAAATTACTGGGTTCATGGACTCACTCCTTGATCATCTAATGTGCATCAGTCGCCTAGGCGTATCCCGCATTTGCCACAAAAGTTGGCGCCGGCCGCGACTACCGCATGGCAACCAGGACAGGTGGATTTGAGCAACATTTTCTGGCGCATATGGCCGATCTGGATCACGCAGGGCACGGTGACCCGATACGCCGGGCTGGCTAGGTCGAACGCCGTCCAGATCCCGGTTATGGCCCAGCCCACCGGGCCAGCCAGCACAGCAAGGCCACGGCCCAGGGTGCTGGAACCCGCCAGCATCACGCCACGCCCCACCAGGCTACTCATGGTCGCGCTGGCGACCACCGCCGCCACGTTGTAGGAAGCCAGCCCGGAGCTACCGAGTGAAGCCAGCAAGGCCGCCAATGCCCCAGGCCCCATGCCGGGTCGGTACGCCAGTCCGCCCAAAGATTCGAACAGTGTGCGGCGGTCTTCCTCGCTCATCCGTGCCAGGGACTGGGCGAATACCTTGGTGATGACCGCCATTTCCATTTCGGCGCAGCTGGCGCTCGCCTTGTTCTTCGCGCCGACGTGTCCGGCCACATCCGCCAGCAGCTCGCGGTACGGCACACCACTGCCGCCGCGGAAGAGGTTGACCAGCGAGTTGCCACCAAAGCGGGTGAGTTCCTCGGCGAAAATGGCCCCGGTCGACTCGTCGGAGCCCTTGTTTTTGGCAGTCATCAATTGACGACAGACTGAAGAGGAAAGGGAGATCCGACCCTTGCCGCTATCGGTGATCACATCTATCAGCAGGCCCATGTCGTCGGCGCTGGCACTCATCAATACATCGGCAAGATCGGGGTCGTGAATGATCGGCATCCCGGCAGTCCTTAGTGTTCGCTAGAAGAAGGATCGTGTGGCGTCGTCTGGCTGACCCAGGCGCCCGCTATCGCGGCCAACCACTTGCGTGGGCCGGATTTCGATATTTCGCGCAGCATCAGCGCATCGAGCTTGAGACAGGCGCGTCTGCGCCATTCATCGCGGGCATTGGCCCGAGCGACTTCCGGCGAGGCACCCACAATATTCGGACGGTGATCCGGATGGACCTTGCATTCGCGCAGGACCTTTTCCACCGGATTGGCCGCCTGAAGTCGCTCTTCTGCCTCCAGCTTGTGAGCCGCAGCCAAGTAATCGCCACTGTTGTCGATCGCGCTGGCCAACAGCGCCCAGTCCTGGGGGCGCATCAACAGGAAAGCAGGTGGCACACCGAGGGCCTCGGCAAGACGCTCGATAGTGCTCAGGTCCGGGTTGGCATCGCTACCTTGCGCTGGTGATTTCAAAGCCCGCAGCGTGCTACGGGCGATGCCCGTTTGCTGCTGGATATGCACCGCGGACAAAGGCCCCGGACCGTCGGCATTGTGTTGCGTGTCCCGCAGCGCACCTGCCACAGCGAGAACGGAGGATAGGTTGCGGCTAAACCATTGGCCAAGCGAAACCAGCGTGGGGGGAGGCGTGAGGATACTCATTGCCATCATCTCGCTATTAGATGATGGCACTTTAGTAACATTCCTGGCGTAGTTGAAGGCCCAAATGGAGCGCTGTCACTCCATTTTTACGTTTCCAAGACAATCACTGGAGCGCTGTCACTCCATTATCCTTTTGCGTGGGTAGATGAAGGAGTCCTTAAATGGCTGCGACAGCAGTCCCATAGGATTCTGATCCTGATTTTCCAGGCAACGTCGACGCCTCTAGCGGTTTTTCGGAGGCCCAGTTAAGCAGCAGATTCCTTCATGCGTACGACAGCGGAGTTACATCAGAACACGCCAATTCGAAGGAGGGGGAGATGACGCGGGGAGTCAGGTAGTATCGCCCGATGAAGGGAAGCGAGCGCTTCCCTTCTACCGGCGACAGTTTCAATTGTTCGACGAACGTCTTAATTCATTACTCGACAGTAACCGATTTGGCCAGGTTACGCGGCTGGTCAACGTCAGTACCCTTGAGCACGGCCACGTAATACGACAGCAACTGCAGCGGAATGGTGTACAGGATTGGTGCCAGCGCGTCAGCGATGTGCGGCACCTTGATCACGTGGGTGCCTTCGCCATTAGTCATGCCGGCCTGCTCGTCAGCGAACACTACCAGCTCACCACCACGGGCACGCACTTCCTGCAGGTTGGACTTCAGCTTCTCCAGCAGTTCGTTGTTCGGTGCAACGGTCACCACCGGCATGTCGTTGTCCACCAATGCCAATGGGCCGTGCTTCAGCTCACCGGCCGGGTAGGCTTCGGCGTGGATGTAGGAGATTTCCTTGAGCTTGAGCGCACCTTCCATCGCCACCGGGTACTGCGCACCACGGCCAAGGAACAGGGTGTGGTGCTTGTCGGCGAACAGCTCGGCGATTTTCTCGACGGTGGCATCCATGGCCAGGGCTTCGCCCAGGCGGGTCGGCAGGCGACGCAGTTCTTCAACCAGCTCGGCTTCGACACCCGCTTCCAGGGTACCGCGCACCTGGCCCAGGGCCAGGGTCAGCAGCATCAGCGAAACCAGCTGGGTGGTGAAGGCTTTGGTCGAAGCCACACCGATTTCCGGGCCGGCCAAGGTCAGCAGGGTCAGGTCCGACTCGCGTACCAGCGAGCTGATACCTACGTTGCAGATCGCCAGGCTGCCGAGGAAGCCCAGTTCCTTGGCATTGCGCAGCGCGGCCAGGGTATCGGCGGTTTCACCGGATTGCGAGATGGAGACAAACAGCGTGTCCGGCTGCACCACCACCTTGCGGTAACGGAATTCGCTGGCCACTTCCACCTGGCACGGGATGCCGGCCAGGCTTTCCAGCCAGTAACGGGCGACCATACCGGCGTGGTAGCTGGTACCACAGGCGACGATCTGCACGTTGCGCACCTTGGCGAACAGTTCGGCAGCCTTCGGGCCGAAGGCCTGGACCATCACGTTGTCCTTGCCCAGGCGGCCTTCCAGGGTGCGCTGCACCACACTTGGCTGCTCGTGAATTTCCTTGAGCATGAAGTGGCGATAGTTGCCTTTGTCGGCAGCTTCGGCGCCCTCGTGGTATTGCACGGTTTCGCGCTGGACCTTGTTGCCCTGCTGATCCCAGATGGACACCTGGTCACGACGGATTTCAGCGATGTCGCCTTCTTCCAGGTACATGAAGCGGTCGGTGACCTGACGCAGCGCCAGTTGGTCAGACGCCAGGAAGTTCTCACCCAGGCCCAGGCCGATGACCAGTGGGCTGCCGCTGCGTGCAGCTACCAGGCGGTCAGGCTGCTTGGCGCTGATCAACGCCAGGCCATAGGCACCGTGCAGGCGCTTCACCGCCGCTTTCAGCGCGTCGGCCAGGTCGGGAATGCTCTTGAGCGTGTGGTGGATCAGGTGAACGATAACCTCGGTGTCGGTCTGCGACGTGAAGACGTAGCCCAGGCCTTTGAGCTCTTCACGCAGCTCTTCGTGGTTTTCGATGATGCCGTTGTGCACCACGGCCACTTCATTGCCCGAGAAGTGCGGGTGGGCGTTGCCTTCGGTCGGCGCACCATGGGTAGCCCAACGGGTGTGGGCAATACCCAGCTGGCCCGCCAGTGGGTCGGCGGCAACGGCCGCTTCCAGTTCACTGACCTTGCCAATGCGGCGGCGGCGCTGCAGTTCACCGTTCTGGGTGAGTACGGCCAGGCCGGCGCTGTCGTACCCGCGGTACTCAAGACGCTTGAGGCCTTCGATCAGGATGGCTGTGATATTGCGCTCGGCGACGGCACCAACGATTCCACACATGTTTTATTGCTCCTGGCTGATCGCGGCGCAGATCAGGTTGATGCCGCGGGCTTGAATTTGTTCGCGTGCCGCTGCGGGCAGGCGTTCATCTGTAATAAGGGTGTGCACGCTGCCCCAAGGCAGCTCGAGGTTAGGGATCTTGCGCCCTACCTTGTCCGACTCGACCATCACGATCACTTCCCGGGCGACTTCGGCCATGACCCGACTCAGCCCAAGCAGCTCGTTGAAGGTGGTAGTACCCCGGCCAAGGTCGATGCCGTCGGCACCGATGAACAGCTGGTCGAAATCGTAGGAGCGCAGTACCTGCTCGGCGACCTGGCCCTGAAACGATTCGGAATGCGGGTCCCAGGTGCCACCGGTCATCAACAGCACCGGCTCGTGTTCCAAGTCGCAGATTGCGCGGGCCACATTCAATGAATTGGTCATCACCACCAGGCCGGGCTGGCGCCCCAGCTCGGGAATCATCGCAGCCGTGGTGCTGCCGCTGTCGATGATGATGCGCGCATGTTCACGGATCCGCCCGACAGCAGCACGCGCGATGGCCTTCTTGTAGGACGACACTGGCTGGACCGGTTCAGCGAGCAGCTCTTGCGGCACCGGCACCGCCCCGCCGTAGCGGCGTAACAGCAGGCCGTTGGTCTCCAGGGCGGCGAGGTCTTTGCGAATGGTCACTTCCGAGGTTGCGAAACGCTTGGCCAACGCGTCCACACTCACCTCGCCCTGCTCGCTGAGCAAAGCCAGAATATTGTGCCGCCGTTGTGGGGTGTTTCGTTTCGACATGAGTGGTTAAGTTTCGATTCGAAAGATAATGGTTGCAATCAAAACCTAAGACGAGGGATTCGTCAAGCTGTGGATAATTTTTTGCGACGTGACGGCCTTTGTGAGAGCCCAATCTCCAGATGAGTGGCAGGCGTTCACCCACAAAAAAGCCGACTTATTCACATAAGTCGGCTTTCGATCGAAACAGCTGTGAATAACTCAGCTCTTCTTGATTTTCTCCGGGCGCTTCCACCCCGAGATGTTGCGCTGGCGCGCACGGGCCACAGCCAGCTCGCCGGCTTCAACGGTCTGGGTGATGGTCGAACCGGCTGCGGTGGTCGCACCCGCCTTGATTTCCACAGGTGCCACCAGCGAGTTGTTCGAGCCGATGAACACGTCCTCGCCCATCACCGTCTTGAACTTGTTGGCGCCATCGTAGTTGCAGGTGATGGTGCCGGCGCCGATGTTGGTACGCGCGCCGATTTCGGCATCACCCAGGTAGGTCAGGTGACCGGCCTTGGCCCCTTCACCCAGGTGAGCGTTTTTCAGTTCGACGAAGTTACCCACATGGGCCTTGGCGTCCAACACGCTGCCCGGGCGCAGGCGGGCGAATGGGCCAGCATCGCTGCCCTCACCCATCACGGCGCCTTCGAGGTGGCTGTTGGCCTTGACCACCGCGCCTTTGCGCAGGGTAGTGTTCTTGATCACGCAGTTAGGGCCGATCTGCACATCGTCCTCGATGACAACTTTGCCTTCGAGAATCACGTTGATGTCGATCAGCACGTCCCGACCAACGGTCACTTCACCCCGCACATCGAAACGGGCCGGGTCGCGCAGGGTTACACCCTGGGCCATCAAGCGGCGGCCTTCGCGCAGTTGGTAATGACGCTCCAGCTCGGACAGCTGGCGACGGTCGTTGGCGCCCTGCACTTCCATGGGGTCGTGGGGCTGTTCAGTAGCCACCACCAAGCCATCGGCTACTGCCATGGCGATGACATCGGTCAGGTAATACTCGCCCTGGGCGTTATTGTTCGACAGCCGGCCCATCCAGTCGGCCAGGCGCGCGGCTGGCAGCGCCAGAATGCCGGTGTTGCCTTCCTTGATCGCTTTCTGCGCGTCGTTGGCGTCCTTGTGCTCAACGATGGCAGTGACCTTGCCCTGCTCGTCACGGACGATGCGGCCATAGCCGGTCGGGTCGTCCAGGGTGACCGTCAGCAGGCCCAACTGCTGGTCGTTGGCCTTGGCCAACAAGCGCTGAAGGGTCTCCACTTCGATCAACGGTACGTCGCCGTACAACACCAGCACGGTGTCGGCGGTCAGTGCCGGGAGGGCCTGGGCAACCGCATGGCCGGTACCCAACTGCTTATCCTGCATGACGAAATTCAAGTCGTCAGCGGCCAGGCGCTCGCGAACCAGTTCGGCACCATGGCCAATGACCACATGAATACCCTGCGGCTGCAGTTGGCGCGCGCTGTGGATAACATGGCCGAGCATGGAGTTGCCGGCTACCGGGTGCAGTACCTTGGGCAGCGCCGAACGCATGCGGGTACCTTGGCCGGCGGCGAGAATAACGATATCGAGTGACATTACTGGCTACCAATCCTGGGCGGTCAGTGAAATGACCGAGGGGAGAAAACAGAAAAAGAAAAAGGGTAGCCGAGGCTACCCTTTTACTCAATCGCATCAGCAGTTATCAGCCGGGGCCGATTACTTGCCTTTGCGCATTTGCTGGACGGTACGCAGCTGGGCTGCGGCCTCGGCCAGACGTGCGGCGGCGGCGCCGTAGTCGAAGTCCGCGCCTTTCAGATTCAGGGCGTTCTCAGCAGCCTTGAGGGCTTCCTGAGCCTGAGCTTCATCCAGGTCTGCAGCACGTTGCACGGTATCGGCAAGCACCTTGACCATGTTCGGCTGAACCTCGAGGAAGCCACCAGAGATGTAGAACACCTCTTGGGTGCCACCCTGCTTGGTCAGCGTGATCGGACCAGGCTTGAGATTGGTGATCAGCGGCGCGTGGCCCGGAGCGATACCAAGATCACCCAGGTTACCGTGCGCAACTACCATCTCGACCAGGCCGGAGAAAATCTCTCCTTCCGCGCTGACGATATCGCAATGGACTGTCATAGCCATCTGCTTGCCTCAACCTGATAGCGCCCCTTGCGGGGCGCAGGAATTACAGTTTCTTGGCTTTCTCGATCGCTTCGTCGATGCTGCCGACCATGTAGAACGCTTGTTCTGGCAGGTGGTCGTAGTCACCTTTGAGGATGCCGCTGAAGCCAGCGATGGTGTCTTTCAGGGAAACGTACTTGCCTGGCGAACCGGTGAAGACTTCGGCCACGAAGAACGGCTGCGACAGGAAGCGCTGGATCTTACGAGCGCGGGCTACCAGTTGCTTGTCGTCTTCGGACAGTTCGTCCATACCCAGGATCGCGATGATGTCTTTCAGCTCTTTGTAGCGCTGCAGAACATACTGAACGCCACGAGCGGTGTCGTAGTGCTCGTTGCCGATCACGTTCGGGTCCAGCTGGCGCGAAGTCGAGTCCAGTGGGTCGACCGCTGGGTAGATACCCAGGGAGGCGATGTCACGGGACAGAACGACGGTGGCGTCCAAGTGGGCGAAGGTGGTGGCTGGCGACGGGTCGGTCAAGTCGTCCGCAGGTACGTATACGGCCTGTACGGAGGTGATCGAACCTTCCTTGGTGGAGGTGATGCGCTCTTGCAGAACGCCCATCTCTTCAGCCAGGGTCGGCTGGTAACCTACTGCCGAAGGCATACGGCCCAGCAGTGCGGATACTTCGGTACCGGCCAGGGTGTAACGATAGATGTTGTCGACGAACAGCAGAACGTCGTTACCTTCGTCACGGAACTTCTCGGCCATGGTCAGGCCGGTCAGCGCTACGCGCAGACGGTTTCCTGGTGGCTCGTTCATCTGACCGTAGACCAGCGCTACTTTGTCGAGAACGTTGGAGTCCTTCATCTCGTGGTAGAAGTCGTTACCCTCACGAGTACGCTCACCCACACCAGCGAACACGGAGTAACCGCTGTGTTCCATGGCGATGTTACGGATCAGTTCCATCATGTTTACGGTCTTGCCGACACCGGCACCACCGAACAGACCAACCTTACCACCCTTAGCGAACGGGCAAACCAGGTCGATAACCTTGATGCCGGTTTCCAGCAGGTCGTTGCCGCCTGCCTGGTCAGCGAACGAAGGCGCTGGCTGGTGGATACCGCGACGCTCTTCTTCGCCGATCGGGCCGGCTTCGTCGATCGGGTTGCCCAGAACGTCCATGATACGGCCCAGGGTGGCCTTACCAACTGGAACGGAAATGGCAGCACCGGTGTCGACGACATCCAGACCGCGCTTCAGGCCTTCGGTCGAGCCCATCGCAATGGTACGAACCACGCCGTCGCCCAGCTGCTGCTGAACTTCCAGGGTGGTTTCCGCGCCTTGTACTTTCAGCGCGTTGTATACACTCGGCACGACGTCACGTGGGAATTCCACGTCGATGACGGCGCCGATGATTTGAACGATACGTCCGCTACTCATAGCTGGATCCTCTGAATATGTGAACCGTTAAACCGCGGCAGCGCCGCCGACGATTTCCGAGATCTCCTGGGTGATCGCAGCCTGACGCGCCTTGTTGTAGATCAACTGAAGCTCTTTGATCAAATCACCGGCGTTGTCTGTGGCGTTCTTCATGGCGATCATCCGGGCCGCTTGTTCAGCAGCGTTGTTCTCGACCACCGACTGGTACACCTGCGACTCCACGTAGCGCACCATCAAGCCGTCCAGCAGCTCTTTTGCGTCGGGTTCGTACAGGTAATCCCAGTGATGCTTGAGATCCTGATCCGGGGTTGCCACCAACGGTACCAATTGCTCGACCGTTGGCTTCTGGGTCATGGTGTTGATGAACTTGTTCGAAACCACCGAGAGGCGATCGATACGGCCGTCCAGGTAGGCGTCCAGCATCACTTTGACGGAGCCGATCAGATCGTTGATCGATGGCTCTTCGCCCAGGTGGCTGATCGCGGCTACGACGTTGCCGCCAAAGATGCGGAAGAAAGTCGCACCCTTGCTGCCGATCACGCACAGGTCGATTTCCACGCCCTGTTCGCGGTTTTCGTTCATGTCCTTGACCAGGGCCTTGAACAGGTTGGTGTTCAAGCCACCGCACAGACCACGGTCACTGCTCACCACGATATAACCGGCGCGCTTTACAGGGCGCTCGATCATGAACGGGTGGCGGTATTCCGGGTTGGCGTTGGCCAGATGACCGATCACCTGGCGGATACGCTCCGCGTAAGGACGGCTAGCAGCCATGCGCAGTTGTGCCCTGCGCATCTTGCTGACCGCCACTTTCTCCATGGCGCTGGTAATTTTTTGCGTGCTTTTGATGCTCGCAATCTTACTGCGAATCTCTTTTGCGCCTGCCATGTATCACCTATCAGGTTAGCAAGCGGGGGCCAGAGCCCCCGCTGCGGCTTACCAGGTCTGGGTGGCCTTGAACTTCTCGATACCGGCTTTCAGGCCAGCGTCGATTTCGTCGTTGAAGTCACCCTTCACGTTGATCTTCGCCATCAGTTCAGCGTGATCACGGTTGAAGAAGGCGATCAGTGCTTGCTCGAAGCTGCCGATCTTGGAGACTTCTACGTCGGTCAGGAAGCCACGCTCAGCGGCGTACAGCGACAGGGCCATGTCCGCGATGGACATTGGCGCGTACTGCTTCTGCTTCATCAGCTCGGTTACGCGCTGACCATGCTCCAGCTGCTTGCGGGTCGCTTCGTCCAGATCGGAAGCGAACTGGGCGAATGCAGCCAGTTCACGGTACTGAGCCAGTGCGGTACGGATACCACCGGACAGCTTCTTGATGATCTTGGTCTGAGCGGCACCACCTACGCGGGATACCGAAACACCGGCGTTCACTGCAGGGCGGATGCCCGAGTTGAACATGGCCGATTCCAGGAAGATCTGACCGTCGGTGATGGAAATCACGTTGGTCGGAACGAACGCGGAAACGTCGCCAGCCTGGGTTTCGATGATCGGCAGGGCGGTCAGGGAACCGGTCTTGCCAGTCACTGCGCCGTTGGTGAACTTCTCGACGTACTCTTCCGAAACGCGCGATGCACGCTCCAGCAGACGGGAGTGGAGATAGAACACGTCGCCTGGGTACGCTTCACGTCCTGGTGGACGGCGCAGCAGCAGGGAGATCTGACGGTAGGCAACGGCCTGCTTGGACAGGTCATCGTAAACGATCAGGGCATCTTCACCGCGGTCACGGAAGAACTCGCCCATGGTGCAACCGGCGTATGGCGCCAGGAATTGCAGTGCGGCGGATTCCGAAGCACTGGCAACTACCACGATGGTGTTGGCCAGGGCGCCGTTTTCTTCCAGCTTGCGAACGATGTTGGCAACGGTGGAACGCTTCTGGCCGACAGCAACATAAACACAGAAAATACCGGAGTCTTTCTGGTTGATGATGGCGTCGATGGCCATGGCGGTCTTGCCGATCTGACGGTCGCCAATGATCAGCTCACGCTGGCCACGGCCGACTGGGATCATGGCGTCGACGGATTTGTAGCCAGTCTGTACAGGCTGGTCTACCGACTTACGCCAGATCACGCCTGGAGCCACTTTCTCGACCGCGTCGGTCTGAGTGTTGCCCAGAGGACCTTTACCGTCGATCGGGTTACCCAGTGCGTCGACGACGCGACCCAGCAGTTCCTTACCAACCGGAACTTCCAGGATGCGGCCGGTGCACTTGGCGCTCATGCCTTCGGCGAGGGTGTCGTATGCACCCAGGATCACTGCACCTACGGAGTCTTGCTCCAGGTTCAGGGCCATGCCGTAGACGCCGCCCGGGAACTCGATCATTTCGCCGTACATGACGTCGGCCAGACCGTGGATCCGCACGATACCGTCGGAAACCGAAACGACGGTACCTTCGTTACGGGCTTGGGAGCTCACATCGAGGTTGTCGATGCGGCCCTTGATGATTTCACTAATTTCGGAAGGATTGAGTTGCTGCATTGCTCTGCTGCCCCTTCAAACTCAAGATTTCAATGCTTCGGCCAGTTTCGCGATTTTGCCGCGAACAGAGCCATCGATTACCAGGTCACCAGCGCGGATGACGACGCCGCCAATCAGGCTGGCATCCTCCGACGCGTGCAGGCGCACTTCCTGGCCTAACCGTGCACTGAGAACCTTGGCGAGTTTGTCTTGCTGTTCTTGGTTCAACGCGAAGGCACTGGTGACTTCCACGTCCACGGATTTCTCTTGCTCGGCCTTGTACAGGTCGAACAGGGCGGCAATCTCCGGCAGAAGCAGGAGACGGTCGTTTTCCGCGGCAACATGAATGAAATTCTGTGCCTGTGCATTGAACTTGTCACCGCACACGTCAATGAACGTGGCGGCCTTTTCTGCGCTCGTCAGTCGCGGGGCCTTGAGCAGGCGCTGCATGGTGTCGTCTTGCGACACCGCAGCAGCCAGGCCGAGCATGGCTGACCAATTGGCCAGTTGCTGATGGGCCTGGGCATGCTCAAAGGCAGCCTTAGCGTAAGGTCGGGCCAACGTGGTCAGTTCTGCCATGATCGCCCTCGCTTAAATTTCAGCGGCCAGTTTGTTAACCAGCTCCGCATGCGCGTTTTGATCGATTGTGGCGCCAAGGATCTTTTCAGCACCACCAACGGCCAGAGCACCCACTTGGGCACGCAGGGCGTCTTTCGCGCTGTTCAGTTCCTGTTCGATCTCGGCCAGAGCCTGAGCCTTCACACGGTCAGCTTCGACGCGGGCCTGATCACGGGCTTCCTCGACAAGCTGAGCAGCGCGTTTCTTGCTTTGCTCAATGATTTCGGCTGCCTGTGCTTTAGCTTCACGCAGTTGCTGACCCGCTTTCTCTTGGGCCAGCTCCAGGTCGCGAGCTGCGCGGTTGGCAGCGTCCAAGCCGTCGGCAATCTTCTTTTGGCGCTCTTGCAGGGCAGTGATGACCGGAGGCCATACATACTTCATGCAGAAGAGTACAAAAATCAGAAAAGCAACGGATTGGCCAATCAGGGTTGCATTAATGTTCACGCCAACACCTCGCTCGGTCTTTATTCATACAGCCATCAACTCGTGGTTACGAGTGATTAGCCGGCGATCTGACCAACGAACGGATTCGCGAAGGTGAAGAACAGAGCGATACCAACACCGATCATGGTTACGGCGTCGAGCAGACCGGCAACGATGAACATTTTGACCTGCAGCATCGGAACCATTTCTGGTTGACGAGCAGCGCCTTCCAGGAACTTGCCGCCCAGCAGGCCGAAACCAATGGCGGTACCCAGTGCACCCAGGCCGATCAGCAGAGCAACAGCGATAGCGGTCAGACCAACTACAGTTTCCATCTTTCCTCCCGACTTTTACGTCGTATTGGTTAGGTTTTTAGTTTGAAGCGGTAAAACAAATCGTTTGGTACAGCATGCCCTTGCGGACTTTTTAAGCCCTCCCCCCGAACCGGCGGGGAAGGCTATCAGACACGCCAGGCGGTCTTAATGGTTATCTTCGTGCGCCATCGACAGGTAGACGATGGTCAGCATCATGAAGATGAAAGCTTGCAGGGTGATGATCAGGATGTGGAACACAGCCCACGCCCATTGCAGCACCACACCCAGGCCGCTGAGCCACAGCAGGCCCGAGCCGAACATGACAGCGATCAGGATGAACACCAGTTCGCCGGCATACATGTTGCCGAACAGACGAAGTGCCAGCGAGATCGGCTTGGCGATCAGGGTGACGAATTCCAGCAGGAAGTTGACCGGAATCAGCAGGATCTGCACGAAGATGTTCTTGCTGCCGAACGGGTGCAGGGTCAGCTCACCGATGAAGCCGCCCAGGCCCTTGACCTTGATGCTGTAGAAGATGATCAGGGCGAACACGCAGAAGGCCATGGCCAGGGTCGCGTTCGGGTCGGTGGTCGACACGGCGCGGAACGGAATGTGCGGATCACCGGAAATCAGGATGGCCAGCTGAGGAATCCAGTCGACCGGAATCAGGTCGATGGCGTTCATCAGGAAGACCCAGACGAAAATGGTCAGCGCCAGCGGAGCGATCACCGGGCTACGGCCGTGGAAGGAGTCCTTCACGCTGCCGTTGACGAAGTCCACCATCACTTCAACGAAGTTCTGCAGGCCGCCAGGCTGGCCGGAAGTCGCCTTCTTGGCCGCCATGCGGAAGATGAACAGGAAGATCAGACCCAGCGCGACGGACCAACCCAGGGTGTCCAGGTGGAACGCCCAGAAGCCCATTGCCTTGGCTTCTGCAGCCGAATGGGCGAAGCCCCAGCTGCCGTCTGGTAGTTGACCGTAGGTCAGGTTCTGCAAGTGGTGCTGGATATAGCCCGAAGCGGTTTCTGCTGCCATGGTTGCCTCAAACGCCCTAAGGTCTCGAAAGTCTTTTATTCATCAGCAGGGGCGCGAACCAGCTGACCAAAAGGGTCAACACGAAGACGCCGAATACTGCTAACGGCGCCAGTGGCTTCACTCCTGCAAAGGTCAGTGCAAAAAGCACTGCCGTCAAAATCATCTTGCCTGCCTCGCCAGCGTAGAACGACTTGACGATGGCTTGTGCCGCCCGAGCCCCGCTGAAGCGAAAAGCCTTCCAGGCGAAATACACATTGGGCAGCCAGGCAATCAAACCTCCGCAAAGGCCTGAATATCCACTGACCGCCCCTTTCCACTGCCACAACACCAAGGTTGCCAGCAGCAGTACGACGAATTGAGCCAGCAGTACCGGAAAAACCGCCCAGCGATGGAAAGGCAGGCGGTTTGGCGTGCGGATTTCCATCACAACTGCTCCTCGGAAGTCGACCAACAAGTCAGTTATGACTTGGCATAATTTGTGCCGACAAAATGCGCGCAGAGTATAGGGGTGGTTTAACCCCTATTCAACTCTTCGGTAGTGATTTCCGACTGCGCGCTACAACAGGAATTGTTTCAGCGGATGTGAGCAAGCACGCCTTGCAACTCGTCAAGCGAGTTGTAGCGAATAACCAATTGGCCTTTGCCCTTGTTGCCATGACGGATCTGCACGGCCGAGCCCAGGCGCTCTGCGAGCCGCTGTTCAAGGCGTGCGATATCCGGATCAGGTTTGCTCTGTTCGACCGGATCAGGCTTGTCGCTGAGCCATTGGCGAACCAGTGCCTCGGTTTGGCGCACGGTCAGGCCACGTGCGACAACATGACGCGCCCCCTCCTCCTGGCGGCTTTCGTCCAGGCCGAGCAATGCACGGGCGTGGCCCATCTCCAGATCACCATGGGCGAGCATGGTCTTGATTGCCTCGGGCAAGGTAATCAGGCGCAGCAAGTTGGCCACGGTTACCCGCGACTTGCCCACGGCGTCAGCCACCTGTTGCTGGGTGAGCTCGAATTCCTGCTGCAGGCGCTGCAGGGCCATGGCCTCTTCCAGCGGGTTGAGGTCTTCGCGTTGAATGTTCTCGATCAGCGCCATGGCGATGGCAGCTTCGTCGGGCACTTCGCGGACCATGGCCGGGATCGTGTCCAGGCCGGCCTGCTGGGTCGCGCGCCAACGGCGCTCGCCGGCGATGATCTCGTAACGGTTGTCGCCGATCGGGCGCACCACGATCGGCTGCATCACGCCATGGTTGCGAATCGAGTGCGCAAGCTCTTCCAGCGCCTCCGGGTCCATGTCCCGACGTGGCTGGTACTTGCCACGCTGGATCAGCTCGACCGGCAGGTGTTGCAGTTCTTTCTGGTCGATCTTCACAGCCTGCTCTTCGAGCGCGCTGACGGAAGGACCACTGAGCAGTGCATCCAACCCACGTCCGAGACCCCGTTTCTTGACGGCCATACGGATTCCTTAAGTTGTTTGTGCAGTGCGTGATTGACGGCGTTGACGGCGAACCAGTTCCCCAGCCAGGGCCAGATAAGCCAGCGCGCCGCGCGATTGCTTGTCGTAGGCAAGGGCCGGCATGCCGAAGCTGGGCGCCTCGGCCAGGCGAATGTTGCGCGGAATGACCGTGTCGTACAGCTGCGGGCCAAAGTGTTCCTTCAGCTGCGCCGAAACATCGTTGTTCAAGCTCAGGCGCGGATCGTACATGGTCCGCAGCAGGCCCTCGATCTTCAGCTCCGGGTTCAACCGGGCGGCGATGCGCTTGATGTTATCCACAAGGTCGCTGAGACCTTCCAGTGCGTAGTACTCGCACTGCATGGGGATGATCACGCCATCGGAAGCGACCAGGGCGTTGAGCGTCAGCATCGACAGCGACGGCGGGCAGTCGATGAGGATGTAGTCGTAGTTCTCGCGGATTGGCGCCAGGGCGTTGCGCAGTCGGCTCTCCTTGACCTGCATTTCCAGCAGCACCACCTCGGCGGCGGTCAGGTCGCGGTTGGCCGGCAGCAACTGGAAGCCCCCGTGCTCGGAGTAGTGCATGGCCTGGGCCAAGTCGCACTCCCCGATCAGCAGGTCATAGACCGAGTGCTCGAGCTCGTGCTTGTCCACACCGCTGCCCATGGTGGCGTTGCCCTGCGGATCGAGGTCGATCAGCAGGACACGACGCTTGGTCGCAGCCAGCGAGGCGGCGAGATTGATACAGGTGGTGGTCTTGCCCACACCACCTTTCTGGTTCGCGATTGCGAATACCTTAGCCATTGTTGCGCGTGTTCCCAGTCATGCCTTGCGGCGCAGTATCAGCAGATGGCGCTGGCCCTGGCAACCCGGAACGGTCAGGGCCTGTTCGCTTTCCACTGTGAAGTCTGCGGGCAATGCTACCAGTTCATCGGCAGGATGCAGCCCCTTCATTGCAAGCCATTGCGTCCCGGTGTCGCCCAAGTGGCGGGTCCAGTTGGTGAAGTTCTCCATGCTGCTGAAGGCGCGAGAGATGATTCCGTCGAACGGCTGTGCTGGCTGGAAGGCTTCCACCCGGCTGTGGATAACCGTGAGGTTGTCCAGCTTCAACTCCATTTTCACCTGGGTCAGGAAGCGCGTCTTCTTGCCATTGGCGTCCAGCACGGTCACGCGTTTGTGCGGATGCAGGATAGCCAACGGGATGCCTGGCATGCCACCGCCACTGCCGACATCCAGCCAGTTGTCACGTTCGCTGTGGATAAACGACATGACACTGAGGCTGTCGAGCAGGTGACGAGACACCATTTCGTCCGGGTCGCGCACGGCCGTGAGGTTGTAGGCTTTGTTCCATTTGATCAGCAGGGCCAGGTAGCCGAGCAGCTTCTGCTGCTGCTCGGCGCTCAGCTCGACACCTAGCTGGCGTGCGCCTGTGGACAACTCTTCAGCGTGTTGCGGGGTGACCAGGGAACTCAAGCGCTTTGCTCCAATTCGCGGCCAGCGCCGCGTTTTTTCAAGTGAATCAGCAACAGGGAAATCGCCGCCGGGGTCACGCCTGGGATGCGCGAAGCCTGGCCCAAGGTTTCCGGACGGGTCTGGCCCAGCTTGCCCTGGATCTCCTTGGACAGGCCGGAAATGGTGGAGTAGTCGATATCCACAGGCAGGCGGGTGTCTTCGCTGGCGCGCAAGCGGGCGATTTCATCCTGCTGGCGGTCGATGTAGCCGGCGTACTTGGTACGGATTTCGACCTGCTCGGCGACCTGTGGATCAATCGCTTCACCGCCGGTCGCTTCGATCAGGCCGGCGTAGTCGATTTCCGGGCGTGCCAGCAGGTTGAGCAGGCTGTATTCGTGGCTAAGCGGGGTACCGAACTTATCCACAACGGCCTGGCCTTGCTCGGTGTTCGGGCGTACCCAGGTCGATTTTAGGCGCTGTTCCTCACGCTCGATGCCATCGCGCTTGGCGCAGAAGGCAGCCCAGCGCTGGTCATCGATCAGGCCCAGTTCACGGCCTTTCTCGGTCAGCCGCAAGTCGGCGTTGTCTTCGCGCAGGATCAGGCGGTACTCGGCACGTGAGGTGAACATGCGGTACGGCTCCTGGGTACCCAGGGTAATCAGGTCATCCACCAGAACCCCAATGTACGCTTCGTCGCGGCGTGGGCACCAGCTGTCACGGCCCTGCGCCCGCAGGGCGGCGTTGGTCCCGGCCAGCAGGCCCTGGGCACCGGCTTCTTCGTAGCCGGTGGTGCCGTTGATCTGCCCGGCGAAGAACAGGCCGCCGATGACTTTGGTTTCAAGGCTGTACTTGAGGTCACGCGGGTCAAAGTAGTCGTATTCGATGGCATAGCCCGGGCGCACGATGTGTGCGTTCTCCATGCCGCGGATCGAACGCACCAGCTCCAGTTGCACGTCGAACGGCAACGAAGTGGAAATACCGTTTGGATACAGCTCATGGGTGGTCAAGCCTTCTGGCTCGATGAACACCTGGTGGCTTTCCTTGTCGGCAAAGCGATGAATCTTGTCTTCGATCGACGGGCAATAACGCGGGCCGACACCTTCGATCACGCCCGAGTACATCGGCGAACGGTCGAGGTTCGAGGCAATGATTTCGTGGGTGCGCGCGTTGGTGTGGGTAATCCAGCAGCTCACCTGACGCGGGTGCATTTCGGCATTGCCCATGAACGACATCACCGGAATCGGCGTATCGCCTGGCTGCTCGGTCATCACCGAGAAGTCCACCGAACGGCCGTCAATGCGGGGCGGGGTCCCGGTTTTCAGGCGACCGACGCGCAGCGGTAGTTCACGCATGCGGTGGGCCAGGGCGATCGAAGGTGGGTCGCCGGCACGACCGCCGGAATGGTTTTGCAAACCGATGTGGATAAGGCCGCCGAGGAAGGTACCGGTAGTCAGCACCACCGATTCGGCTAAGAAACGCAGGCCCATCTGGGTCACCACGCCTTTGACCTGGTCCTGCTCGACGATCAGGTCGTCGCAGGACTGCTGGAATATCCACAGGTTCGGCTGGTTTTCCAGGATTTCACGCACCACTGCCTTGTAGATGGCGCGGTCGGCCTGTGCACGGGTGGCGCGTACGGCCGGGCCCTTGCGGTTGTTCAGAACGCGGAACTGGATGCCGCTCTTGTCGGTGGCCAGCGCCATGGCGCCGCCGAGGGCATCGATCTCTTTGACCAGATGGCTTTTGCCAATACCGCCGATGGCGGGGTTGCAGCTCATATGACCGAGGGTTTCCACGTTATGGGTCAACAGCAGGGTTTTCACACCCATGCGTGCTGACGCAAGCGCAGCCTCGGTACCGGCATGGCCGCCGCCGATGACGATCACTTCAAAACGGGAAGGGAAATCCACCACGCACCTCGTGCCTGTTTTTGCGAATAGAGAAGGTAAGCGGACAAGTATAGGGACTTCACCCCCTTTAAAGAAACCATCTGAGCAATTTTTGACCAGTGGATGAGTGGCAAACAACAGAAATCAAAAAGATGAAATTTAAAAAAGCTTTGTTTTTATGTTTATTCTTATGCACAGCCTTATCTGTGGATAAGGTTATGTAGCCTAGGATTTACGCCGTGTACAGAGAAATTAAACCCTGTGGTTGGAGTGCCATGAGGGCTTTGGATAACGCTATTTAGCCTGTGGATTAAATGGCCGTTTACCCACAGGCGGTTTTTTCCTCAGAAAAAAAGCCTGCTTATCAACGGAGCTGAAGGAAGGTTTTCCACAGGGCTCCTGAGCACAGTTTTCAGGCTGTGCATGGAAAATTCATCGAGCTCGCGGCTTACAGTCATCCCCTGCAACGAATTTCAGGCAAAAAAAAGCCGCTCCCGAAGGAGCGGCCCTTTGCCTTGCCTGGCTGTGGATTACTTGCCGATGCAGAAGCTGGAGAAAATCCGCCCCAGCAGGTCGTCCGAGCTGAATGCCCCGGTAATCTCACCCAGGGCATGCTGTGCCTGGCGCAAGTCCTCAGCCAGCAGCTCTCCTGCGCCCGCCAAGGTCAGTTGTGCACGGCCGTGCTCAAGGTGCTCGCTGGCCTGGCGCAAGGCATCCAGATGGCGCCGGCGGGCACTGAAGCCGCTTTCGGCAGTCTGTTCATAACCCATGCAAGCCTTCAGGTGGTCACGCAACAGTTGCAGCCCAGCATCGTCCCCCTTGGCGCTGAGGGTGATCGTCACATGGCCATCATCACACTGTTCCAGCGCCACCTGCTCGCCACTCAGGTCAGCCTTGTTGCGAATCAGCGTGACCTTGGCCGGGTCAGGCCGCTGATCGAGAAACTCGGGCCACAAGGCGAATGGGTCGCTAGCCTCGGGCGCAGTGGAGTCGACCACCAGCAGCACACGATCGGCCTCACCAATGGCCTTCAGGGCGCGTTCCACGCCGATCTTTTCCACATGGTCGTCTGTGTCACGCAAACCAGCCGTATCGACCACGTGCAGTGGCATACCGTCGATGTGGATATGTTCACGCAGGATGTCCCGGGTGGTGCCGGCGATATCGGTGACGATGGCGGCTTCCCTACCGGCCAGCTGATTCAGCAGGCTAGATTTGCCAGCATTTGGCCGGCCAGCGATGACCACCGTCATGCCGTCACGCAGCAAGGCCCCCTGCCCGGCCTCACGCTGTACGGTGGATAACTCGCCCCGTACAGCATCCAGCATCGACAGCACGTGGCCATCGGCGAGGAAATCGATCTCCTCTTCAGGGAAGTCGATTGCCGCCTCGACATAGATGCGCAGGGCGATCAATGCCTCGGTAAGGCTGTGTACACGTTTGGAGAATTCCCCCTGCAGCGAGCGCAGGGCGTTACGCGCCGCCTGGCTGGAACTGGCCTCGATCAGGTCGGCGATGGCTTCTGCCTGAGCCAGGTCGAGCTTGTCGTTGAGGAACGCGCGCTCGCTGAACTCACCTGGCCGGGCCAGCCGGCAGCCCACTTGTACACAGCGCTGCAACAGCATATCGAGGACCACTGGGCCGCCATGGCCCTGCAGTTCGAGCACATCCTCGCCAGTGAACGAATTCGGCCCGGGGAAGAACAGCGCAATCCCTTCATCGAGCACCAGCCCTTCATCGTCGCGGAACGGGCCGTAATGGGCATGCCGCGGAGTCAGCGTGCGGCCGGTGATCAACTGGCCAGCCTTGGCCGCCAGAGGCCCGGACAACCTGACAATACCCACACCGCCGCGGCCTTGGGCGGTGGCGATGGCGGCGATGGTTTCACGCACAGTGTTCATGCTCGAAAGCCTCTACGACAAATACGACAGATAGCAAAAACGCCCCACTAGGGGGCGTTTTTTATTCACAGGCTAGCGTACTAGCCCGTCAAGCAGCAGCTTTTTTGGTAGCTGCTTCGATACGGCGAGTGATGTACCACTGCTGCGAAATCGACAGGCAGTTGTTCACAACCCAGTACAGCACCAGACCAGCCGGGAACCACAGGAAGAAGAAGGTGAAGATGATCGGCATCATTTTCATCACCTTGGCCTGCATCGGATCCGGTGGCGTCGGGTTCAGACGCTGCTGGATGAACATGGTGGCGCCCATGATGATCGGCAGGATGAAGAACGGATCCTTGATCGACAGGTCGGTAATCCACAGCATCCATGGGGCCTGGCGCATTTCCACGCTTTCCAGCAGTACCCAGTACAAGGCCAGGAAGACCGGCATCTGCACCAGGATCGGCAGGCAGCCGCCCAGCGGGTTGATCTTCTCTTTCTTGTACAGCTCCATCATCGCCTGGGACATCTTCTGGCGATCGTCACCGAAGCGTTCCTTCAGGGCCGCGAGCTTAGGTGCAACGGCACGCATACGCGCCATGGAGCGGTAGCTGGCAGCCGACAGCGGGAAGAACAGGCCTTTGATCAGCATGGTCAGCACGATGATCGACCAGCCCCAGTTACCCAGCAGGCTGTGGATATGTTGCAGCAGCCAGAAGATCGGCTGGGCGATGAACCACAGGAAGCCGTAGTCAACGGTCAGTTCCAGGCCTGGGGACAACTCTTTCAGCTTGGACTGAATCTTCGGACCGGCATACAACATTGCGCTGGTTTCGACCTTGCCGCCAGCTGGCACGCTGATAACAGGGCCGGTGTAGCCAATGATGTAGTTACCCTGGCTGTCCTTGCGGGTCTGAACAACGTTGTTGTCCGACTTGGCCGGAATCCAGGCGGTCACGAAGTAGTGCTGCAGCCAGGCAACCCAGCCGCCAGACACATTTTCTTTCAAACTACCTTTGTCGATATCCTTCATCGAGACCTTTTTGTAAGGCTCGGAAGCTGTCCACAGGGCTGCACCCAGGTAGGTAGCGGTGCCGGTGGCAGTGCTCGAAGATGGATCGCCGCTGGCGTCACGCTTGAGCTGGGCAAACATGTTGCCGCTCCAGGCTTGGCCGCTCTGGTTGTCGATCAGGTAGCTGACATTCAGGTCGTACTCACCGCGCTTGAAGCTGAAGCGCTTGATGTAGTTCACACCGTTGTCGCTGAACTTCAGGTCGACCACCAGTTGTTGCTGGCCGTCGGCCAGCTGGTAGCTCTTCTGTTCGGCGGCATACAGCGGGCGACCGCTGGTGCGGGCATCCGGGCCGTTGGCGCCGGTCAGGCCGCTTTGTGCCAGGTAAACACGCTCGCCACCGTTGTCGAACAACTGGAATGGAATGTCCGGGTGGTCCTGACGGCGTGGGTACTTCGGCAGGTTCAACTGGACGATGTCACCACCGACCGGATCGATAGCCAGTTCCAGAACGTCGGTCTTGACTCGGATCAGGTCCTTGCTGAGTGCGACCGGTGCCAGTTCGGCAGGGCTTGATTCGGCGTTGGCGCTCGGTACATCGGCGCTGGCACCGTTGTTACCGGCCGGCACGCCATCGGGCAAGCCCGGAGCAACAGTGCTGGCAGCAGTATTCTGAGTCGGCAGGGCAGCCTGGCCGTAGTCATCGTTCCACTTCAGGACCATGACGTAGGACACGACTGCCAGCGCGGCGATCAGGATCGTGCGTTTAATATCCATGATTACTCGGCTATCGAAGAAGTTCGGGAGGAAGGAGCGGGTGGAACGGGGTCGAAACCGCCGTCATTCCACGGATGACAACGCCCCAGGCGACGAACGGCCAGCCACCCACCACGCCAGAGGCCATGGTTTTCGATGGCTTCATATGCGTAACAGGAGCAACTGGGGAAAAAACGACAGTGACTGGCCATCAGAGGACTAATGGCGTAACGGTAAAACTGGATCGGAACGAGTGCCAGTTTACGCATCTTGGCTGTCTACCCCTGCGGAATTGGCGGTGGCTGCTGGTGTTGGCCGGCTGCGTGCCAGGCGTTTCCAGAGCTTGCCAAAGTGTTGGTGCAATTCCGGGTTTTCAATCTCACCCAATCCCTTGCGCGCGACGATCACGATGTCCAGGCCGGCAAGCAATTGCTGGTTCAGACGAAAGGAATCACGCATCAAGCGTTTGAGGCGGTTGCGTTGAACGGCGAGCTTGACGCTCTTCTTGCCGATTACCAGGCCAAGCCGTGGGTGATCGAGGCCGTTCTCGCGAGCAAGGATCAGCAGGTTTTTCCCTGGAACCTTGCCGGTTGGGGAGTCGAAGACCGCTTTGAAATGCCGGGGTATAAGCAGTCGCTTTTCCCGACTGAAGTCCTGACTCACCACCTGTGCCGAAAAATCAAATGGCCAGACGCTTACGGCCTTTGGCACGACGACGCGACAGAACAGCACGGCCGTTCTTGGTAGCCATACGGGCACGGAAACCGTGGGTGCGGGCGCGCTTGATGGTGCTTGGTTGGAAAGTACGTTTCATGGCGTGTTACCTGGTTTGTCGACGACGGGCCGGGATGGCCCCCTTTTTAAGAGACCGGCGATTCTAGAGAAAGCAAGCCCATAGGTCAATTTCCAACCAGCCATTCCCTATAGAACGTGTGATGGACGGTGCCTGCTTGATCATCGCCAAGGGGTGCTTGATCGGACACACGAATCGGGGACAACATGAAAAAAAAGAAGAGACATATAAAAAGCTTTTCTGAAGAACTTATAAATCTTAGGTGGATAACCTTCTGTGGATAACCACCTCAAGGCCATGAAACACGGGCTGTACAGCGTTTCAAAAGTTTGTTCTCAACCGGTGCTGCGCTTGTTTTCTACATGGTAAAAAGCTGTGGACGAAAAGGGTGTTTATCCACAGGCGAGTTATCAACAGGCTGGCGCTCAGGGTTGTGCATAGCCCTCATGGGCGTTTATCCACAGGGCTTATTCACAGAGGCGGAAAGACGTTTTGGTCGATAAATGGCTGTTTTGTCATGGTTCCTAACGTGTCCACATGTGGATAACTGAACGCTCGACCGGTACAATGGCGGTTTGTTTTTGCCTCATCCGGCTTTCAAACTCAGGGGATATCCGTGTCAGTGGAACTTTGGCAGCAGTGCGTGGAGCTTCTGCGCGATGAACTGCCTGCCCAGCAATTCAACACCTGGATCCGTCCGCTACAGGTCGAAGCCGAAGGCGACGAGTTGCGCGTCTATGCGCCTAACCGTTTCGTCCTCGATTGGGTCAATGAGAAGTACCTGGGCCGCTTGCTTGAGCTGCTGGGTGAAAACGGCAGCGGCATTGCACCTGCCCTTTCCTTATTAATAGGCAGCCGCCGCAGCTCCGCACCGCGGGCCGCGCCCAACGCGCCAGTCAGCGCCGCCGTGGCGGCTTCGCTGGCGCAGACTCAGGCACACAAGGCAGCTCCGGCCGTAGCAGTGGTCGAACCCATTGCCGTGGCGGCGGCCGAGCCAGTACTGGTCGACGAACTGGCCGAGCCGTCCTCACGTGACAGCTTCGATGCCATGGCCGAGCCCGCTTCGGTTCCCGCCAGTAGTGGCCGGGCCGAGCAGCGCACCGTTCAGGTTGAAGGTGCGCTCAAGCACACCAGCTACCTGAACCGTACCTTTACCTTCGACACGTTCGTCGAAGGTAAGTCGAACCAGCTGGCACGCGCGGCTGCCTGGCAGGTGGCAGACAACCCCAAGCACGGCTACAACCCGCTGTTCCTTTATGGCGGTGTGGGCCTGGGTAAAACCCACCTTATGCATGCTGTGGGTAACCACCTGCTGAAGAAGAATCCGAACGCCAAGGTGGTTTACCTGCATTCGGAGCGTTTCGTCGCGGACATGGTCAAAGCGCTGCAGCTCAATGCCATCAACGAATTCAAGCGCTTCTACCGCTCGGTGGATGCGTTGCTGATCGACGATATCCAGTTCTTTGCCCGCAAAGAGCGCTCGCAGGAAGAGTTTTTCCACACCTTCAACGCCCTGCTTGAAGGCGGTCAGCAGGTAATCCTGACATCTGACCGTTACCCCAAGGAGATCGAAGGCCTGGAAGAGCGCTTGAAGTCGCGCTTTGGTTGGGGCCTGACGGTGGCTGTAGAACCACCCGAGCTGGAAACCCGCGTAGCCATCCTGATGAAGAAGGCCGATCAGGCCAAGGTCGAGCTGCCGCATGATGCGGCCTTCTTCATTGCCCAGCGTATCCGCTCAAACGTGCGTGAGCTGGAAGGTGCGCTGAAGCGGGTGATTGCCCACTCGCACTTCATGGGCCGCGATATCACCATCGAGCTGATCCGTGAATCGCTGAAAGACCTGCTGGCGCTGCAAGATAAGCTGGTCAGTGTGGATAACATTCAGCGAACCGTGGCCGAGTACTACAAGATCAAGATCTCCGATCTGTTGTCCAAGCGGCGTTCGCGTTCTGTCGCGCGTCCGCGCCAGGTGGCCATGGCCCTGTCCAAAGAGCTTACCAACCACAGTCTGCCGGAAATCGGCGACATGTTTGGTGGCCGCGATCACACCACCGTGTTGCACGCCTGTCGCAAGATCAACGAACTGAAGGAATCCGACGCGGACATCCGCGAGGACTACAAGAACCTGCTGCGGACGCTGACGACCTGATGGCCGTCTGTGCAGCTAATTGAAGGCAAGGGACTAGACCATGCATTTCACCATTCAACGCGAAGCCCTGTTGAAACCCCTGCAACTGGTCGCCGGTGTCGTCGAGCGCCGTCAGACCTTGCCGGTCCTGTCGAACGTATTGCTGGTCGTACAAGGCCAGCAGCTGTCGTTGACCGGTACCGACCTGGAAGTCGAACTGGTAGGCCGCGTGCAACTGGAAGAGCCGGCCGAGCCTGGCGAAATCACTGTCCCGGCCCGTAAGCTGATGGACATCTGCAAAAGCCTGCCGAACGACGCGCTGATCGATATCAAGGTCGATGAGCAGAAACTGCTGGTCAAGGCCGGCCGCAGCCGCTTCACCCTGTCGACCCTGCCAGCCAATGACTTCCCGACCGTGGAAGAAGGCCCGGGCTCGCTGACCTGCAATCTGGAGCAAAGCAAGCTGCGCCGTCTGATCGAGCGCACCAGCTTCGCCATGGCCCAGCAGGATGTACGCTACTACCTCAACGGCATGCTGCTTGAGGTTTCCCGCAACACCCTGCGCGCCGTTTCCACCGATGGTCATCGTCTGGCACTGTGCTCCATGACCGCGCCGATCGAGCAGGATGAGCGTCACCAGGTCATCGTGCCACGCAAAGGTATTCTGGAATTGGCGCGCCTGTTGACCGATCCGGAAGGCATGGTCAGCATCGTTCTGGGTCAGCACCACATCCGCGCCACCACCGGCGAGTTCACCTTCACCTCCAAGCTGGTGGATGGCAAGTTCCCGGACTACGAGCGTGTACTGCCTAAAGGCGGTGACAAGCTGGTGGTCGGCGACCGTCAGGCACTGCGTGAAGCCTTCAGCCGTACCGCGATTCTTTCAAACGAAAAGTACCGCGGTATCCGCCTGCAACTGGCTGCCGGTCAATTGAAGATCCAGGCCAACAACCCCGAGCAGGAAGAAGCTGAAGAAGAGATCAGCGTGGACTACGAAGGTAGCTCGCTGGAAATCGGCTTCAACGTCAGCTACCTGCTGGACGTGCTGGGCGTGATGACTACCGAGCAAGTTCGTCTGATCCTGTCTGATTCCAACAGCAGTGCCCTGCTGCAGGAAGCTGGCAATGACGACTCTTCCTACGTTGTCATGCCGATGCGCCTGTAACCTGTAGCTGGCGAAATGTCCCTTCGACGTATCATGGTCACCGCGGTGCGCAACTTGCACCCGGTGACACTCTTACCCTCCCCCCGAATCAACATCCTTTACGGCGCCAACGGCAGCGGCAAAACCAGCGTGCTTGAAGCCGTGCACTTGCTCGGGCTGGCGCGCTCATTTCGCAGCACCCGCCTGAACCCGGTCATTCAGTACGAACAGTCGTCCTGTACGGTATTTGGCGAGGTGCAGTTGACGGAGGGTGGCACGAGCAATCTCGGGGTGTCCCGGGAGCGTCAGGGGGAGTTCACCATCCGTATCGATGGGCAGAATGCCCGCAGCGCCGCGCAACTGGCGGAGCTGCTGCCGCTTCAGCTCATCAACCCAGACAGTTTCCGGCTGCTGGAAGGTGCCCCGAAAATACGCCGCCAGTTCCTGGATTGGGGTGTGTTCCACGTGGAACCTCGTTTCCTGCCCGCCTGGCAACGGCTGCAGAAGGCGCTGCGGCAGCGGAACTCATGGTTGCGTCATGGTACACTTGACCCAGCTTCGCAAGCCGCCTGGGACCGGGAATTGTGCCTGGCCAGCGCGGAAATAGATGAATACCGTCGCAACTACATCAAGGCCTTGAAGCCCGTCTTCGAGCGAACCCTGAGCGAACTGGTCGAGCTGGACGGGTTGACCCTGAGCTACTACCGAGGCTGGGACAAGGACCGGGAACTGCAAGAAGTACTCGCCTCCTCTCTCCTTCGCGATCAGCAGATGGGCCATACCCAGGCCGGTCCGCAGCGTGCTGATCTGCGTCTTCGTCTGGCTGCCAACAACGCAGCCGACATCCTGTCGCGTGGTCAGCAGAAGCTGGTGGTGTGCGCATTGCGCATTGCCCAAGGCCACCTCGTTAGCCAGGCTCGCCGCGGTCACTGTATTTATCTCGTGGATGACTTGCCGTCCGAACTGGACGACCAGCATCGCCGCGCGCTGTGCCGCTTGCTTGAAGAATTACGCTGCCAGGTGTTCATCACCTGTGTAGATCACGAATTACTGAGGGAAGGCTGGCAGACGGAAACGCCAGTTGCTTTGTTCCACGTGGAACAAGGCCGTATCACCCAGACCCACGACCATCGGGAGTGAAGGCATGAGCGAAAATCAAACGTACGACTCCTCCAGCATCAAGGTGCTGAAAGGTTTGGATGCCGTACGCAAGCGTCCCGGCATGTACATTGGCGACACCGATGATGGTAGCGGCCTGCACCACATGGTCTTCGAGGTGGTCGACAACTCCATCGACGAAGCCCTCGCCGGTCACTGCGATGACATCACTGTCATCATTCACCCGGATGAATCCATCAGTGTGCGCGACAACGGTCGCGGCATTCCGGTCGACGTGCATAAAGAAGAAGGCGTTTCCGCAGCAGAGGTCATCATGACCGTGCTGCACGCCGGTGGTAAGTTC
Source organism: Pseudomonas sp. NY11955 (assembly GCF_048068035.1). NCBI lineage: Bacteria > Pseudomonadati > Pseudomonadota > Gammaproteobacteria > Pseudomonadales > Pseudomonadaceae > Pseudomonas > Pseudomonas sp. NY11955. The sequence continues at coordinate 113,338 of NZ_JBLUPS010000009.1, read as the reverse complement.
GACGACAACTCCTATAAGGTATCCGGCGGCCTGCACGGCGTAGGTGTTTCGGTCGTGAACGCCCTTTCCGAAAAGCTGGTGCTGACCGTTCGCCGTAGCGGCAAGATCTGGGAACAGACCTACGTTCACGGTGTGCCACAAGCGCCGATGGCGGTTGTCGGTGACAGCGAAACCACCGGTACCCACATCCATTTCAAACCGTCGGCTGAAACCTTCAAGAACATTCACTTCAGCTGGGACATCCTGGCCAAGCGCATCCGCGAGTTGTCGTTCCTCAACTCGGGCGTTGGCATTCTGCTGAAGGATGAGCGCAGCGGTAAGGAAGAGTTCTTCAAGTACGAAGGCGGCCTGCGCGCGTTCGTCGAGTACTTGAACACCAACAAGACGCCGGTTAACTCCCAGGTGTTCCACTTCAACGTCCAGCGTGACGATGGCGTGGGTGTGGAAGTGGCCCTGCAGTGGAACGACAGCTTCAACGAAAACCTGCTGTGCTTCACCAACAACATTCCGCAACGTGATGGCGGTACTCACTTGGTGGGCTTCCGTTCTTCGCTGACCCGTAGCCTGAACAGCTACATCGAGCAGGAAGGCCTAGCCAAGAAAAACAAGGTGGCAACCACTGGCGACGACGCCCGTGAAGGCCTGACCGCGATCATCTCGGTGAAAGTGCCGGACCCTAAGTTCAGCTCTCAAACCAAAGACAAGCTGGTGTCCTCGGAGGTGAAAACCGCCGTGGAACAGGAGATGAACAAGTACTTCGCCGACTTCCTGCTGGAGAACCCGAACGAGGCCAAGGCCGTCGTTGGCAAGATGATCGACGCAGCCCGTGCCCGTGAAGCCGCGCGTAAAGCCCGTGAGATGACGCGCCGCAAAGGGGCGTTGGATATCGCTGGCCTGCCGGGCAAACTGGCAGACTGCCAAGAGAAGGACCCTGCCCTTTCCGAACTGTACCTGGTGGAGGGTGACTCCGCGGGTGGTTCGGCCAAGCAAGGCCGTAACCGTCGTACCCAGGCTATCCTGCCGCTGAAGGGTAAAATCCTCAACGTCGAGAAAGCGCGTTTCGACAAGATGATCTCGTCCCAGGAAGTGGGCACGCTGATCACCGCACTGGGCTGCGGTATCGGCCGCGAAGAGTACAACATCGACAAGCTGCGTTATCACAACATCATCATCATGACCGATGCTGACGTTGACGGTTCGCACATCCGTACCCTGCTGCTTACCTTCTTCTTCCGTCAGTTGCCGGAGCTGGTCGAGCGCGGCTACATCTACATCGCCCAGCCACCGTTGTACAAGGTGAAGAAAGGCAAGCAGGAGCAGTACATCAAGGACGACGAGGCCATGGAAGAGTACATGACCCAGTCGGCCTTGGAAGATGCCAGCTTGCACCTGGACGAATCGGCGCCAGCGGTTTCCGGTGTGCAGCTGGAAGCGCTGGTGAATGAGTTCCGTAGCGTGATGAAAACCCTCAAGCGCCTGTCGCGCTTGTACCCGGAAGAGCTGACCGAGCACTTCATCTACCTGCCGGAGGTGACTCTGGAGCAGTTGGGTGACCAGGCTGTGATGCAAGCCTGGCTGACCAAGTTCCAGGAGCGTCTGAGCAACAGCCAGAAGTCTGGCCTGGTTTACAAAGCCAGCCTGCGCGAAGACAAAGAGCGCAACGTATGGCTGCCAGAAGTGGAAGTCACCTCTCACGGCCTGGCCAGCTACGTCACCTTCAACCGCGACTTCTTCGGCAGCAATGACTACCGCACCGTAGTCAATGTGGGTGCCAAGCTGTCCAGCCTGTTGGGTGAAGGTGCTTACGTGCAGCGCGGTGAGCGCCGCAAGGCAATCGTCGAGTTCAAGGAAGGCCTGGATTGGTTGATGAACGAGACCACCAAGCGCCACACCATCCAGCGATACAAAGGGCTGGGTGAGATGAACCCGGACCAGCTGTGGGAAACCACCATGGACCCGACCGTTCGCCGTATGCTCAAGGTCACCATCGAAGATGCAATTGCTGCGGACCAGATCTTCAACACCTTGATGGGTGATGCAGTCGAGCCGCGTCGTGATTTCATCGAAAGTAACGCGCTGTCGGTGTCGAACCTGGACTTCTGATCAGGGGTAATTCACCAAGCACTAAAAAGCCCGCTGATGCGGGCTTTTTAGTGTCTGCAGTAAATCAGTAGCCGCTGAGAATGTTCACGATCACACCGCTGGCAATCGCTACCAGCACATAGTCGCCATTCACATACAACCAACGGTGATCGCGTGGCGGCGCATACAGGTGGCGCGCTTTCCAGTCGGTCACCCAATAACGGTCACCCCGGTAATGTGGATCAACTACATGGCCGCGCTGCCATTGCTGATGAGGCATCGGCATGCCTTGTTGTGGGCGGAAATTCGGATCACGGTAAGCGGGACCGCGGCCATTGTCATGTCGGCCTTGTTGCTTCGGCTGACCATGTGGCGGGTTGCCCTGGTGTGATGGGCCACCATCATATCGGTCGGGCGGTCCCGGTTGGGCGAAGCTGGCCAGTGGTGCGCTGAGCATGAGCGCGGCGCAGATCACAGTTAGGGTTTTCTTCATTTGATGCGGTCCTCTGCCTGTTATCGCCTGGTCAGCACTGACTGCCAGGTTCGGATAACTGATCAGACCACGATTTTCTCGGTTCAATGTCAGGGTGCAGGTAAAGGTCCGGTAAAGTCTGCCGTCCTTTCAGCTCAGCCCGAGCGCCTTCAGGCGGCGATAGAGCGTGCGCTCACTCATGCCAAGATGGCTGGCCAGTTCACTGCGTGAGCCCTTGAACTGCTCCAGTGCCTGGGCCAGTTCACCCAGGTCATTGCGACGGCCGCTGCCTTTAGCCGGGCCAGTCAGCCCAGTGTCTTCCGGTAAATGCTCCGGTCGGATCAGCCCGTCATCGGCAAACAAACGCGCGCGTTCCAGAATATTGCGCAGCTCGCGGATATTGCCTGGGAAGGGATGCAACGCAAGTTGCTGCAAGGCCTCGTCACTCAACCTGGGCGTTGGCTTGCCAGCCATGCGCTGCAGCAGGCTCTGCGCGAGCAGTGGTAGATCTTCCACCCGTTCGCGCAGCGCAGGCAGGCGAATCGGAAAGCCGCTGATGCGGTAATACAGGTCTTCACGGAAGGTGCCATCCGCGACCATTTGCTTGAGTGGTTTGTGGGTGGCCGATACCAGGCGGAAATCGGAATGCACCGTGCGCAGGCTGCCCACCGGGCGGAAGCTGCCAGACTCGATCAGGCGCAGCAGCTTCACCTGCATCGCCAGCGGTACTTCGCCGATTTCGTCGAGGAACAAGGTGCCGCCATGGGCCGCCTCGGCCAGCCCGATCTTGCGTTGGTTGGCTCCGGTGAACGCGCCCTTCTCATAACCGAACAGCTCACTTTCGAACAACGACTCGGTCAGGCCTGTGCAGTCGACCACCACCAGCGGGCCGTTGGCTCTGGGGCTGCCCATGTGCACCGCACGCGCGAACAGCTCCTTGCCGGTACCCGACTCGCCTTGCAGCAGCACCGGGATCTGCGCGGGTGCCGCACGCTGCAGGCTGGCCAAGGCGGTCTTGAAGGTGGGCGCGCGGCCGACCAAACCCTGCTCCTGAGGTTGTGCCGAGGCGAGGGTGATGGTGGTCAGGCGTTCGACAAAGGCTACCACCCTGCCCTGTTCATCCAGAATTGGCCGCAGTTCGACATCGACATGTTCGGGGCCGCGTGGCGTGTGATGAATGTGCAACACCCGCTCCGGTACCTTGCTGTCCCACGCTTTGCGCATCGGGCAATGCTCGCCAGCCTGGTCGCATGGCACGGCATAGTGATGCGAAACCTTGTGGCACTTCTGGCCCAGCGGCGCCTGATCCTGCTGGCCGAACTGGCGGCGATAGGCCGCGTTGGCAGCGAGGATGTTGTAGTCGGTGTCCAGAACGATGGTCGGCAGGGCATCGTGCTCAAGGTAGGAAACCAGAGCTAGGATGAGGTGATGGGCTTCAGGCATGACGGTACCGTATGGATTACCGACGCAGGGTAACAAGGACTGCCAAACACTGCCATTGGCTGACAGTCGACTGCCAACTACGCTGCCAATAATGCCAACAGCTGTCAGCAGCGGGCCGGTTTCATGGGCCCATGCGCAGGAAAAAGCCTGGCATGCATCTTGATAACCCTCCTGTCACTGCCTACGCCAGTACAAGGCGGGGCGGATAAATTGGAGAACGTGATGATCATCGGCAACAACCTTCACGTGGACGCCTTTTTCGACGAGGCGACCTCGACCATCAGCTACCTGGTCATGGACCGTGAAACCCGGCAATGCGCCTTGATCGACAGCGTGCTGGATTATGACCCCAAGTCCGGGCGCACCTGCAGCGCTTCGGCAGATCGCCTGATCGAGCGTGTGAACGAGCTGAATGCCAGCGTGCGGTGGGTGCTGGAAACCCATGTGCACGCCGACCATCTTTCAGCGGCCGCCTACCTGAAGGAAAAACTGGGCGGCCATACCGCTATCGGCGCCCACATCACCCAGGTGCAGAAGGTGTTCGGCGCTTTGTTCAACGCTGAGCCTGGCTTCGCCCGTGATGGCAGCCAGTTCGATGTGCTGCTCGAAGACGAGGAGGGTTTCCGTATTGGCAACCTGCAGGCGCGGGCGCTGCACACGCCGGGGCACACACCCGCGTGCATGAGCTTCATGATCGAAGACGCCGGCGAGATCGCGGTGTTCGTGGGTGACACCTTGTTCATGCCTGACTATGGCACCGCCCGCTGCGATTTCCCTGGGGCCGACGCCCGTACCTTGTACCGCTCGATCCGTCGCCTGTTGGCGTTCCCCGACCAGACCCGTTTGTTCATGTGCCACGACTACCTGCCAGGTGGGCGCGACATGCAGTACGTCACCACCGTGGCCGAGCAGCGCGCCCACAACATTCACATTCACCAGGGTATCGATGAGGACAGCTTCGTTGCCATGCGCGAAGCCCGCGACAAGACCCTCGACATGCCTGTGCTGATTCTGCCCTCGGTGCAGGTGAACATGCGCAGCGGCCAACTCCCCGCGCCGGAAGCGAACGGCGTGAGCTATTTGAAGATCCCGCTGAACAAGCTGTAACCGCCCTGCCCCATAACCAGATTTCCAGGATTTACCGCCATGCCTGCCTTGTTGTCCCCTGCCAATACCGATCACCACAAGGTGGTCATCGTCGGTGCCGGTGCCGCCGGTATCGCCACCGCCTCCAGCCTGATCAGCCGCGTCCCGTCGCTGGATGTGGCTTTGATCGACCCCGCCGAGGTGCATTACTACCAGCCTGGCTGGACCATGGTCGGTGCCGGTGTGTTCAAGGCGCCGAGCACCGCCCGTACCATGGCCTCGACCATTCCGCGCGGTGTGCGCTGGGTCAAGGCGCGGGTACAGGGTTTCGATCCGTTGGGCCAGTTGGTCCTCCTCGAAGGTGGCCGCGCCATCAGTTATGAACAGCTGATAGTCTGCCCCGGCCTGAAGCTGGACTGGGCGGCCATCGATGGGCTCAGCGAAACCCTTGGCCGTAACGGCGTCACCTCCAACTATCGCTACCACCTGGCGCCCTATACCTGGGAGCTGGTGCAGAAGCTCAAGCAAGGCCGTGCCGTGTTCAGCCAGCCGCCCATGCCGATCAAGTGCGCCGGCGCACCGCAAAAGGCGCTGTACCTGTCTTGCGACCACTGGCTGCGCCATGGCCATCTGGGCGCAGTGAAAGCCAGCTTCTTCAATGCGGGGGCTGTGTTGTTCGGTGTGGCGGATTACGTGCCGGCGCTGATGAAGTACATCGAAAAGTACGCCGTCGACCTCAATTTCTCGCACCGCCTGGTCGCTGTGGACGGCCCGAACAAGCGCGCCACCTTCGTGCGTACCCTGGCCGATGGCAGCAGCGAAACCCGCATCGAAGCCTTCGACATGCTCCATGTGGTTCCACCACAGGTGGCGCCGGACTTCATTCGCGAAAGCGCCTTGGCCGATAGCGCCGGCTGGGTCGATGTGGATCCGCATACCCTGCGCCATCGTAAGTACATCAACGTCCATGCATTGGGTGACGTTGCCAACACCAGCAATGCCAAGACCGCCGCTGCGGCCCGCAAGCAAGCCCCCGTGGTGGCCAACAATGTGCTGGTGGCATTGGGCAGGTTGCCGAGCCTGGCCCATTACGACGGCTATGGCTCGTGCCCACTGACCGTCGAGCGCGGCAAGATCGTTTTGGCCGAGTTCACCTATGGCGGCAAGCTGGCGCCGAGCTTTCCCAGCTGGCTGCTGGATGGCCGCAAGCCCACACGTCTGGCCTGGTTGCTCAAGGCTCAGGCGCTACCACCGTTGTACTGGCAAGGCATGCTCAAGGGCCGCGAGTGGTTGGCACGCCCGCAGCTGATAGCCGAGGGTGGGCAGTGATCGAGCATCAATTGTTGGGGGCGGGCCTGGGCGCGATCATCGGCGCGGTGCTGGCGTTGACCGGCGCGGGCGGTGGCATTCTTGCAGTGCCCTTGCTGGTGTTCGGCCTGGGGTTGTCGATGGTCGAAGCGGCACCGGTCGGCTTGTTGGCCGTAGGTATGGCGGCGGCGGTGGGCGCTGTGCTGGGCTTGCGCCAAGGTTTGGTGCGCTATCGGGCGGCGCTGTTCATTGCGTTGGTCGGTGTGGCGGCAGCACCGTTCGGGTTGATGCTGGCGCACCGTCTGCCCAATACACCGCTGCAGTTGGTGTTCGCCGGGGTGCTGGTTTACGCCTGCCTGCGTATCTGGCGCAAGGCGGTCAGGGAACTGCGCGGCGAAGCCAATGATGCTCATCGCTTTATCGAGCCCTGTGTGCTGAATCCGTTGCAGGGTCGTTTGCGCTGGACCCTGCCCTGTGCGCGTGCATTGGCATTCACAGGTGCCTTGTCCGGGTTGCTGTCCGGCCTGCTCGGGGTGGGTGGAGGGTTCGTCATCATCCCGGCCTTGAACCGCTACACCAACCTGCGCATGGCCAGCATCGTCTCCACCTCGCTGGCGGTGATCGCCCTGGTCTCCACTGGCAGTGTGGTCAGCGCCAGCTTGGCGGGCGTCATGCACTGGCAGGTTGGCGCTCCGTTTGCCATCGGCGCGGTACTTGGCCTGCTGTTGGCGCGGCCTTTGGCGGCCAAGCTGGCGGGGCCGCGCTTACAGCAGCTGTTTGCAGTGGCAGGTTGGACGGCGGCCTTGCTGCTGGCTGGCAAGTCGCTATTGGGCTAGCAGTTCGTCCTGCTGCGCCGCACACAGCGCCAGCAGGTAGTCCCACACCACCCGCAGGCGCACTGATTTATGCAGCTCGCGGCGGGTGCAGATCCAGTAACTGCGCTGGATGGTTTCGCCCGGCAGCACGCGTACCAGTGTCGGGTCGTGGCGGGCCATGTAGTTGGGCAGCACGGCGATGCCCAGACCGGCGCGGGCGGCGGCTTGCTGGGCGATCACGCTGGTGCTGCGAAACACCACGTTGGGGGCTCGGCAGAAGCTGTTGAGAAACAGCAGTTCCTGGCTGAACAGCAAGTCGTCGACGTAGCCGATCCAGCTGTGCCGGGCCAGGTCTTCGCGGTTGCGCAGAGGGGGCGCGCGGTCCAGATAATCCTGGCTGGCGTACAACGCCAGGCGATAATCGGTGAGTTTGCGAGTGATCAGCAGATCGGCATTGGGCCGCTCCAGGTGGATACTGATTTCCGCCTCACGGTTGAGGATGCTGACGAAACGCGGCACGGCCACCAGTTCCACTTCCAGGCCCGGGTAGCGCTCGAACAACGCATTCATCCGCGGGGTGAAGAACATGATGCCGATGCCTTCGGTCACCCCCAGGCGAATCTTGCCCAGCGGGGTGATGGCCTGGGTAATTTCTTCCTGCGCCAGCAGGGCGACATTCTCCATGGCTTCGGCATGCTTGAGCAGGGCCTGGCCCGAGGGGGTCAGCTCGTAACCCTGGGCATGCTGCACGAACAGCGCGGTGCCCAGGCTTTGCTCGATACTCTCGATGTGCCGGGCCACGGTGCTGTGGGTAGTGTTCAGACGCTTGGCGGCGGTAAGCAGGCGGCCGCTGCGCTGTAACTCGAGGAAAAACCGCAGATCGTTCCAGTCGAACATGCTGATCCTTTTTGGCAGTTCGTTTCGGCCGTTTCGCGGGCATGCCCGCTCCCACAGGTACAGCGAACATCCTGAAGGTAAGGTGATCCCTGTGGGAGCGGGCGAGCCCGCGAAGAGGCCGGTACAGGCTTACCGTTGTGCTAAAACGCACAGCGGCTGCGTGAAATCTCGTGTTTCCTCCACGAAATTACTCACTAAGATGAATCGGGACAAGAATAATAATCAGGCCCGAGGTTGCACATGCCATCAGCCGATTCTGTCTTCGACTACGTGGTCGTTGGTGCCGGCCCTGCCGGTTGCCTGTTGGCCAATCGTTTGTCCGCCGATCCCTCCTGCCGCGTGCTGCTGCTGGAAGCGGGTGGCCGCGACAACTATCCCTGGATCCACATCCCCGTCGGTTATCTCTACTGTATCGGCAATCCACGTACCGATTGGTGCTTCAAGACCGAGGCACAGCCCGGCCTGGGTGGCCGCGCACTGGGCTATCCACGGGGCAAGGTGCTCGGTGGCTGTTCTTCGATCAATGGCATGATCTACATGCGTGGCCAGGCCGCCGACTATGACCAGTGGGCCGAGCAAGGCAACCAGGGCTGGGCCTGGAAAGACGTGCTGCCGCTGTTCAAGGCCAGCGAGCACCACTTTGCCGACGCCAGCGAACACCATGGCGGTGATGGCGAATGGCGGGTCGAGCGCCAGCGTTACAGTTGGCCGATCCTCGATGCTTTCCGCGATGCCGCCGAGCAAAGCGGTATCGGTAAGGTCGATGACTTCAATACCGGCGACAACCAGGGCTGTGGATACTTTCAGGTCAACCAGCGTAGCGGTGTGCGCTGGAACGCCTCCAAAGCGTTCCTGCGGCCAATCAAGGGCCGCGCCAACCTCACCGTGCTGACCGGCGTTCAGGTTGACCAGGTACTGCTCAACAACACCCGGGCGCGGGCCGTGAAAGCGTTTTGGCAAGGCGCCTGGCATGAGTTTGCGGCGCGCCGCGAGATTGTGCTCTGTGCGGGTGCGGTCGGTTCGCCAGGCATCCTGCAGCGCTCCGGCATTGGCCCGCGTCAGTTGCTGGAAACCTTGGGGATTGGCGTGCGGCACGACATGCCTGGTGTTGGCGGCAACCTGCAGGACCACCTGCAATTGCGCCTGATCTACCAGGTTAGCAATACCCGTACCTTGAACCAGATGGCCAACAGCCTCTGGGGCAAGATGGGCATGGGCCTGCGCTACCTCTACGACCGCAGCGGCCCATTGGCCATGGCGCCCAGCCAACTCGGCGCGTTCGTGCGTTCGAGCCCGGAACACGCCACTGCCAACCTTCAGTACCACGTGCAGCCCCTATCACTGGAGCGTTTTGGCGAGCCGTTGCATCGGTTCCCGGCCTTTACTGCCTCGGTATGCAACCTGCGCCCGGCCAGCCGTGGGCGTATCGATATCTGCAGCACCGACATGAACAGCGCGCCGCTGATCAACCCCAACTACCTCAGCGACCCGCAGGACCTGCGCGTCGCCGCCGATGCCATCCGCCTCACCCGGCGTATCGTCCAAGCCCCTGCCCTTGCCGCTTTCGAGCCCAAGGAGTATCTGCCGGGCCCGGCGCTGCAAAGCGAGGAGCAATTGTTCGAGGCCGCCGGCAAGATCGGCACCACCATCTTCCACCCGGTCGGTACCTGCCGCATGGGTAACGGTGCCATGGATGTTGTGGATAACCAGCTGCGCGTACACGGCATCCCAGGCCTGCGGGTGGCAGATGCCTCGATCATGCCGCAGATCACTTCCGGCAATACCTGTTCACCCACCCTGATGATCGCCGAGAAGGCGGCGCAACTGATCCTCAAAGGAGCTGCCACCCAAACCTACTTGAACGAAGACGCGTTACCGACGCCCTGACCCGGGTGCGTGCAGTACCGGCGGCTTGCGGTCAGAAGCCGCCGACAGTGGAACAACAAGAATAATCACTGTGGCCCAAGGGCCGAGGACAGCAACGATGTCGGATTACATCCAAGAGCAGGGTGCGGCGGCCAGCAGCTCCAGCCGCCGTGAAGAACGCAAGATCATTTTCGCGTCATCCCTCGGGACGGTGTTCGAGTGGTATGACTTTTTTCTCTATGGTGCGCTGGCAGCGGTTATCAGCAAGCAATTCTTCGCTGGCGTGAACGACACCACCGCGTTCATCTTCGCCCTGATGGCCTTCGCTGCCGGCTTCCTGGTGCGGCCCTTCGGTGCGCTGGTGTTCGGCCGCCTGGGTGACATGATCGGGCGCAAGTACACCTTCCTGGTCACCATCGTGCTGATGGGCCTGTCCACGTTCGCCGTGGGCTTGTTGCCCACCTATGCCAGCATCGGCATCGCCGCACCGATCATCCTGGTGATCCTGCGCATGCTGCAAGGGCTGGCGTTGGGTGGCGAGTATGGCGGCGCGGCCACTTACGTGGCCGAGCATGCGCCACCTGGCAAGCGTGGCTTCCACACCGGTTTCATTCAGTCCACCGCCACCTTGGGCCTGTTGTTGTCGCTGCTGGTGGTGTTGGGCAGCCGTTACATCAGTGGCGACCAGTTCGAAACCTGGGGCTGGCGCCTGCCGTTCCTGCTGTCGATCGTGCTGCTGGCAATCTCCACCTGGATCCGCATGAGCATGCACGAATCGCCTGCCTTCGTGAAAATGAAGGCCCAGGGCAAGGTCAGCAAGTCGCCCATCCGTGAGTCGTTCACCTCTTGGCCAAACCTGAAGGTGGTACTCACCGCGCTGTTCAGCATCAACGCCGGGCAAGCTGTGACCTTCTACACCGCGCAGTTCTACGTTCTGTTCTTCATGACCCAGATGCTGAAGATGGACCCGGCCCAGGCCAACACCCTGCTGATTATCAGCGTGGTAATCGGTGCGCCGTTCTTCGTGTTCTTCGGTTGGCTGTCGGACCGTATCGGCCGCAAACCGATCCTGATGCTTGGCCTGCTGTTGGCCACGGTGCTGTATTTCCCGCTGTTCAAGGCGCTGAGCCACTACGCCAACCCGCAGATCGACGCCGCCAGCCGTCAGGCGCCGATCGTGGTCACCGCCGACCCGCAAGGCTGCACCTTCCAGTTCGACCCTGTGGGCAAGGCACGTTTCGACAGCCCGTGCGACAAGGTCAAGACCTTCCTGGTCAAGCAGGGCCTGCCGTACAGCTCGGTGAGCGTGGCCGGTAGCGAGGTGGTGGTGAACATTGGCGATAAGACCATCAACGGTTTTGACGAAACCGCCATGCGCTCTGCAATCGAGCAGGCTGGCTACCCGGCCAAGGCCGAGCCTGCGCAGGTCAACCAGGTGATGGTGGTGGTGCTGATCGTGGCGATGATCCTGATCGCGACCATGACCTATGGCCCGTTGGCGGCGGTGATGGTCGAGCTGTTCCCTACCCGTATCCGCTACACCTCGATGTCGCTGCCCTACCACATTGGCAATGGCTGGTTTGGTGGCTTCCTGCCGACCGTATCGTTCGCGCTGGTGGTGTATACCGGGGATATCTTCTATGGGCTGTGGTACCCGGTGCTGGTGACCGGTATCAGTCTGGTGGTAGGGATCTTCTGCCTGAAAGAAACCAAGGACGTGGATATCGACAAAGTCTGATGCTGTCGACACGCCATAAAAAAACCGGCTGTAAAAGCCGGTTTTTTTATGCCGCGAAAAAACTTATGCACGATTTTCAAGAAAATGTCATACGCAGAAATAAACAGCTAATTCAAACACTTAGCGATTACTTCAAGCATCTGATGGAAAAATTGCTCACAAGTTATCCACAGATGGTCAGGCCATCTGCTCCTGGGGTTTCTCCGCCGCTGGTGGCAGCGAGCCCATGGCCCGCTGGGTTGCCTCGTTCCACGCCGCAGCGCGGTCGTTGAGCTCGGCGATGGCACGTGGCCCGGTGCCATTGGCGTACATCGGCTCGCCAATGACCACCTCGATGGTACCGGCACGCTTGCCCCAACCCGTCTTTGGCCAGAACTTGCCGGCGTTGTGGGCAATCGGCAGCACCGGCAACCCGGCATTCACGGCCAGTGCGGTGCCACCGCGGGAAAACTTGCCGATCGTGCCGAACGGCACGCGCGTGCCTTCCGGGAAGATCAGCACCCAAGTCTTCTGCTTGAGCAGCTCGTCACCTTTGCTCGCTACCTGGCGCAGCGCTTCCTTGGGGTTGTCGCGGTTGATCGCGATCGGCCGCAGCATGGCCATGGCCCAGCCGAAGAACGGCACGTACAGCAGTTCGCGCTTGAGCACCTGGCTAAGTGGCGAGAAGTACTGGGACAGGAAGAAGGTTTCCCATGTGCTCTGGTGGTTGGACAGAATCACGCAGGGCTCATTTGGTACGTTCTCGGCACCCGTGATCTTGTAGTCGATGCCCAGGATGGTACGCACCAGAAACAGCGCGCAGCGGCACCAGTACACGTTGATGAACTTGTAGCGCTTGGGGAACGACAGGAACGGTGCGACGAAGAAGCTCAGCGAGCACCACAGCAGCGAACTGGTGCCCAGCAGCAGGTAAAAAAGAAAGATTCTGATCGCCTGCAGGATCGACATAGTGGCTTGTACCATTGCGGGCATGCCCGCCTGAAAAAATGCGCCCGAAGGCGCACTGTTTAAATTAGTTCTCTGGCGATAGCAGCCAGATCGTCGAAAATCAGTGTAGTTTCTGGGATGCCTTTTTCCAGGGTCCGCTCGCCCTTGCCGGTTTTCACCAACACGGGTTGTGCACCGACGGCCAAGGCGGCCTCCAGGTCACCTTTGCTGTCGCCGACGAACCAGACGCCTTCGAGGCCGACCTGGTAATGCTCGGCGATCGCCCGCAGCATGCCAGGCTTGGGCTTGCGGCAATCGCAGCCTTCGTCTGGCCCGTGCGGGCAATAAACGATGTGGCCCACTTCGCCACCCTGCTCGGCCACCAGCGCGCGCAGGCGCGCGTGCATGGCCTCGAGGGTTGCCAGCGGGTAGTAGCCACGGGCAATGCCGGACTGGTTGGTGGCCACGGCCACCGTCCAGCCGGCCTTGCTCAACTGCGCGATCGCTTCGACCGAACCCGGGATCGGCACCCACTCTTCCAGCGTCTTGATATAGGCGTCGGAGTCGTAGTTGATCACCCCGTCACGGTCGAGAATCAGCAGTTTCAAGGCTTACCCCAGCAGCGAAATGTCGGCCACGCCCAGGAACAGGCCGCGCAGGCGGCTGAGCAGGGCATAACGGTTGGCACGTACCTTGGCGTCTTCGGCGTTCACCATCACCGCCTCGAAGAAGGCGTCGACCGGGTCGCGCAGTGCCGCCAGGCGCGCCAGCGATTCGCTGTACTGGCGTGCAGCAGCCATCGGTTGCACAGCCTGGTCGGCCTGCTGGATGGCCGAGTACAGGGAGAACTCGTTGGCATTGTCGAAGTACTTCGGCTCGACCTGTTCGGCGATGGCACCTTCGGCCTTGCTCAGCAGGTTCGACACGCGCTTGTTCACTGCGGCCAGGGCCTCGGCCTCAGGCAGCTTGCGGAACGCCTGCACGGCTTGTACGCGCTGGTCGAAGTCCAGGGCCGAGCCTGGCTGCAGGGCACGTACCGACAGGTAAGTGGCCACGTCGATGCCTTCGTCTTCGTAACGCGCACGCAGGCGGTCGAAGATGAACTCCAGTACCTGCTCGGCCAGGCCGGCGGCCTTGACCTTGGCGCCGAACTGCTTGACCGCGAACTCGACCGCACCGGTCAGGTCCAGGTCCAGCTGCTTCTCGATCAGGATGCGCAGCACGCCCAGCGCGGCGCGGCGCAGGGCATACGGGTCCTTGCTGCCGGTAGGCAGCATGCCGATGCCGAAGATGCCGACCAGGGTATCGAGCTTGTCGGCGATGGCCACGGCAGCACCGGTGAGGGTCTGCGGCAGCTCGGCGCCAGCACCGCGCGGCATGTACTGCTCGTTCAGGGCCAGGGCAACGTCTTCCGGCTCACCGTCGTTGAGCGCGTAGTAGTAACCGGCAACACCCTGCATTTCAGGGAATTCGCCGACCATTTCGGTAGCCAGGTCGCACTTCGACAGCAGGCCCGCACGGCCGGCGCGCTGGGCGTCGCCACCGATCAGCGGGGCGATGAACGCGGCCAGCTTGGACACGCGCTCGGCCTTGTCGTACACGGTGCCCAGCTGAGCCTGGAACACCACGTTCTTCAGGCGTTCGTTGAAGGTTTCCAGCGGTTGCTTCTTGTCTTGCTTGAAGAAGAACTCGGCGTCGGTCAGGCGTGGGCGCACGACCTTTTCGTTACCTTGCACGATCTGCTTGGGGTCGCGGCTTTCGACGTTGGCCACGGTGATGAAGCGCGGCAGCAACTTGCCTTCGCTGTCCAGCAGGCAGAAGTACTTCTGGTTGTCCTGCATGGTGGTGATCAGGGCTTCCTGCGGCACTTCGAGGAAACGCTCCTCGAACGAGCACACCAGCGGCACCGGCCACTCGACCAGGGCGGTCACCTCGTCCAGCAGCGCCGGCGGCACGATGGCCGTGCCTTCCTGCTGCATGGCAAGCTCGGCGGTACGCTTGCCGATCAGCTCGCGGCGCTCGGCGAAGTCGGCCAGCACGTAGGCTTTGCGCAGGTCTTCGACGTAGTTGGCCGGGGTGGTGATAACCACGTTTTCCGGGTGGTGGAAGCGGTGACCACGGGATTCGCGGCCGGCCTTCTGCGACAGGATGGTGCAGTCGACCACCTGGTCGCCCAGCAGCATCACCAACCATTGGGTCGGGCGCACGAATTCTTCACGGCTGGCCGCCCAGCGCATGCGCTTGGGGATCGGCAGATCGTTGAGCGAATCCTCGACGATGGTCGGCAGCAGGCTGGCGGTGGCCTTGCCCGGAATGTGCTGGGAGAAGCGCAGCTTGGCGCCGCTCTGGTCGATTTCGGCCAGCTCTACGCCGCACTTCTTGGCAAAGCCCAAGGCTGCCTGGGTTGGCTCGCCGTCTTTGAACGCAGCCTGCATGGGCGGGCCGTCGATGTTGATGCTGCGGTCAGGCTGCTGCACATCGAGCTGGCGAATCAGCACGGCCAGGCGACGCGGCGCGGCATACACCTGTTTGCCGGTGTAGTTCAGGCCAGCGGCCTGCAGGCCCTTCTCGATGCCGGCCAGGAAGGCGTCGCCGAGGCTGGCGAGGGCCTTGGGTGGCAGCTCTTCGGTGCCCAGTTCTACCAGGAAATCTTGAGCACTCATTGTGCAGCCTCCAGCTTAGCCAACACTTCGTCACGCAGTTCAGGGGTGGCCATCGGGAAGCCCAGGCGTGCGCGGGCTTGCAGATAGCTTTGCGCCACGTCCCGGGCCAGGGTACGCACGCGCAGGATGTAACGCTGGCGCTCGGTTACCGAGATGGCGCGGCGGGCGTCCAGCAGGTTGAAGGTGTGCGAGGCCTTCAGGACCATTTCATAGGTCGGCAGCGGCAGCTCCAGCTTGATCAAGCGGTTGGCTTCGCTTTCGTAGAAGTCGAACAGTTCGAACAGCTTCTCGACGTTGGCGTGTTCGAAGTTGTAGGTCGACTGCTCCACCTCGTTCTGGTGGAACACGTCGCCGTAGGTGACCTTGCCGAACGAGCCGTCGGCCCACACCAGGTCGTACACCGAGTCGACGCCCTGGATGTACATGGCCAGGCGCTCCAGGCCGTAGGTGATTTCACCGGTGACCGGGTAGCACTCGATGCCGCCTACCTGCTGGAAGTAGGTGAACTGGGTGACTTCCATGCCGTTGAGCCAGATTTCCCAGCCCAGACCCCAGGCGCCGAGGGTCGGCGATTCCCAGTTGTCTTCGACGAAACGGATGTCGTGCACCAGCGGGTCCAGGCCGATGGCTTTCAGCGAGCCGAGGTACAGCTCCTGGAAGTTGGCCGGGTTGGGCTTGAGCACTACCTGGAACTGGTAGTAGTGCTGCAGGCGGTTTGGGTTTTCGCCATACCGCCCGTCGGCAGGGCGACGGCTAGGCTGCACGTAGGCGGCGTTCCAGGTCTCTGGGCCGACGGCGCGCAGGAACGTGGCGGTATGGAAAGTGCCGGCGCCTACTTCCATATCGTAGGGCTGAAGCACCACACAACCTTGAGCTGCCCAGTAGTTCTGCAGGGCGAGGATCAGGTCTTGGAAGGTACGCACGGCTGGCGTAGGCTGGCTCACGAAATTCACCTGTATCTGGGGATGCGGATGTAAAGAGCGGGAGTATAACCTGATTCGCCTCGCCCTCTACTCATTGGAGCCTTATGCCACGCTGCTTTTGGTGTACCGACGATCCGTTGTACCAGGCCTACCATGACCAGGAATGGGGAGCGCCCCAGCGTGACCCGGCGTTGCTCTTCGAGATGCTTTTGCTCGAAGGGTTCCAGGCCGGGCTTTCATGGATCACCGTTTTGCGTAAACGCGAGCGTTACCGTGAGGTGATGTACGGCTTCGACCCGGTAAAACTGGCCGCCATGAGCGACGAACGTATCGAAGAACTGATGCAGGATGCCGGCATCATTCGCAATCGCCTCAAGCTCAAGGCTGCGCGGCGCAACGCGCAAGCCTGGCTGGCTGTGGATAACCCTGCACAATGGCTATGGTCGTTCGTGGGTGGCGAGCCGAAGATCAACCACTTCGAAGGGCGCGGCGACGTGCCGGCTGTCACCGACGAAGCCAAGGCCATGAGCAAGGCCCTGCAGAAGGCCGGTTTCACCTTCGTCGGCCCGACCATCTGCTACGCCTTCATGCAGGCCACCGGCATGGTCATGGACCACACCACCGATTGCGATCGCTACGCCGCCTTGTTGCGCTGAGGGGTTACAATGCGCGCCTTGCTGAAATAAGGAATTCGCCTGTGGAAAAGTTCAAGGGCGCCCTGATGGTCGGGGTGCTGCGCCTGTTTGCCAAGCTGCCCTGGGGCGCTGTACAGCGCGTTGGCGCCGGTATCGGCTGGCTGATGTGGAAGATCCCCAACAGTTCGCGCAACGTGGTGCGGATCAACCTGGCCAAGTGCTTCCCCGAAATGGACCCGGTCGCCCGTGAGCGACTGGTCGGCCAGGCCCTGCGGGATATCGGAAAGTCCTTTGTCGAAAGCGCCTGTGCCTGGATCTGGCCACCTCAGCGTTCGCTGGAACTGGTCAAGGAAGTACACGGCCTGGAAGTGCTGGAGCAGGCGCTGGCCTCGGGCAAAGGCGTGGTCGGTATCACCAGCCACCTGGGTAACTGGGAAGTGCTGAACCACTTTTACTGCAACCAGTGCAAACCGATCATCTTCTATCGTCCACCGAAGCTGAAGGCAGTGGATGATCTGTTGCGCGAGCAGCGGGTGCAGATGGGCAACCGCGTGGCGCCTTCGACCAAGGAAGGCATCCTCAGCGTGATCAAGGAAGTGCGCCGTGGTGGCCAGGTGGGCATTCCTGCCGACCCGGAGCCGGCGGAATCGGCGGGCGTGTTCGTGCCGTTTCTTGGCACCCAGGCGCTGACCAGCAAGTTCGTACCGAACATGCTGGCCGGTGGCAAGGCGGTGGGGGTGTTCCTGCATGCGCTGCGGCTGCCGGACGGTTCGGGTTTCAAGGTGTTTCTGGAGGCAGCGCCAGAGGAGATGTACAGCACCGACGTGAACGTGTCGGCGGCGGCGATGAGCAAGGTGGTCGAACGCTATGTGCGCGAGTACCCGAGCCAGTACATGTGGAGCATGAAGCGCTTCAAGAAACGCCCGGCTGGCGAGCCGCGCTGGTACTGATATTTTGGGGGCGCTTCGCGCCCCCATTCGCGGGACAAGCCCGCTCCCACAGGTACAGCATGATCTTAGGGCTGCAATTTACTTGTGGGAGCGGGCTCGCCCCGCGAATGGGCTGCAAAGCAGCCCCGGCGATCTCAGGCTTTGTTCAATTTCTTGAGAAAAACGGTCATCTCTTTCTCGGCCTGCTTGTCGCCATGGGCCTGCGCCGCCACGATCCCGTCTTCCCAAGCCTTGCGCGCCGCCGCCAGGTCACCCTGTAACTGATACGCCTTGCCCAGCAGCTTCCAGGCCGCCGAATACTTTGGGTCCTGCTCCACACACCGCGCCAGGTGCAGCGCCGCTTCAGCGCCGTTACCTTCGTCCAGCCAGGCCTTGCCCAGCCCAAACCGCAGCAATGGGTTATCCACACCCTTGGCCAGCATCTTCTCCAGCGATTCGCGCATGCCCTCTTCTCCTAGAAGAAACTCAAGCCGACGTGGAACAGCTTCTCCACATCCCGAATGTGCTTTTTATCCACAACGAACAGGATCACATGGTCTCCCGATTCGATCATGGTGTCGTCGTGAGCGATCATCACTTCTTCGTCTCGGATGATCGCGCCGATGGTGGTGCCCGGCGGCAGGGCGATGTCCTCGATGGCCTTGCCGACCACCTTGCTCGACTTCGAATCCCCGTGCGCCACGGCCTCGATGGCCTCTGCCGCGCCGCGGCGCAGCGAGTGCACGCTGACGATGTCGCCACGGCGCACGTGCGCCAGCAAGGTGCCGATGGTGGCCAGCTGCGGGCTGATGGCGATGTCGATATCGCCGCCCTGCACCAGGTCGACATAGGCCGGGTTGTTGATGATGGTCATCACCTTGCCCGCGCCCAGGCGCTTGGCCAGCAGCGACGACATGATGTTGGCTTCGTCGTCGTTGGTCAGGGCCAGGAAAATATCGGCGTCGGCGATGTTCTCTTCCAGCATCAGGTCCTTGTCCGAGGCACTGCCCTGCAGCACCACCGTGCTTTCCAGGGTATCGGAGAGGTGCCGGCAACGCGCCGGGCTCATCTCGATGATTTTCACCTGATAGCGGCTTTCGATGGCTTCTGCCAGGCGCTCGCCGATCTGCCCGCCGCCGGCGATGACAATGCGCTTGTTGGTTTCGTCGATACGGCGCAATTCGCCCATTACGGCGCGAATGTCCTTCTTCGCGGCGATGAAGAACACTTCGTCGTCTGCCTCGATCACCGTGTCGCCCCGTGGGGTGATCGGTCGGTCGCGGCGGAAAATAGCCGCCACGCGGGTGTCGACGTTGGGCATGTGCGCACGGATCTGGCGCAGTTGCTGGCCGACCAGCGGGCCGCCGTAGTAGGCCTTCACCGCAACCAACTGGGCCTTGCCTTCGGCGAAGTCGATCACCTGCAGCGAGCCTGGGTGTTCGATCAGGCGCTTGATGTAGTTGGTCACCACCTGCTCGGGGCTGATCAGTACGTCGACCGGGATATGGTCGTTGTCGAACAGCTCTTCGCGGGTCAGGTAGGACGATTCGCGCACTCGGGCGATCTTGGTCGGGGTGTGGAACAGCGAATAGGCCACCTGGCAGGCGACCATGTTGGTCTCGTCGCTGTTGGTCACCGCCACCAGCATGTCGGCGTCGTCGGCACCGGCCTGGCGCAGCACCGTCGGCAGCGAGCCGCGGCCCTGCACGGTGCGGATGTCCAGGCGGTCGCCGAGGTCGCGCAGGCGGTCGCCGTCGGTGTCGACCACGGTAATGTCGTTGGCTTCGCTGGCCAGGTGCTCCGCCAGCGTACCGCCTACCTGCCCTGCGCCAAGGATGATGATCTTCATCCGTTACTCCCTACCCTTTGTGCTTATCCGCGCGAGGCGGCGATCTTGATCAGCTTGGCATAGTAGAAGCCGTCGTGGCCGCCTTCTTGGGCCAGCAGCTGGCGGCCATGGGGCTGGCGCAGGCCGGCCTCGGTGGCCAGGTCCAGCTCACGGGCGCCTGGGGTGCGGGCGAGGAAGGCGTCGATCACTTCGGTGTT
Source organism: Pseudomonas sp. NY11955 (assembly GCF_048068035.1). NCBI lineage: Bacteria > Pseudomonadati > Pseudomonadota > Gammaproteobacteria > Pseudomonadales > Pseudomonadaceae > Pseudomonas > Pseudomonas sp. NY11955. The sequence continues at coordinate 93,508 of NZ_JBLUPS010000009.1, read as the reverse complement.
CTCGGTCGGCAGGCTGGAGCAGGTGGCGTACAGCAGCATGCCGCCCACCTCCAGGGTCGGCCACAGGGCATCCAGCAGCTCGCCTTGCAGCGTGGCCAGGGCCGGAATGTCGTCGGCCTGACGGGTCAGCTTGATGTCCGGGTGGCGGCGGATCACGCCAGTGGCCGAGCATGGGGCGTCGAGCAGAATGCGCTGGAATGGCTTGCCGTCCCACCAGCTGCCGGTGTCGCGGGCATCGCAGGCGATCAGCTCGGCGTCGAGCTTGAGGCGGTCGAGGTTCTCGCGCACGCGGGTCAGGCGCTTGGCTTCGAGGTCAATCGCCACGACGTGGGCCAGGCCTGCTTCGGCTTCCAGCAGGTGGCAGGTTTTGCCGCCTGGTGCGCAGCAAGCGTCGAGCACGCGTTGGCCGGGGGCCAGTTCCAGCAGGTCGGCAGACAGCTGCGCCGCTTCGTCCTGCACGCTTACCCAGCCTTCGGCGAAGCCTGGTAGGCCACGCACGTCGCAGGCCTCGGCCAGCACGATGCCGTCACGGCTGTACTGGCAGGCGCTGGCGCTGACACCCGCTTCGGCCAGCAGTGCCAAGTAGGCATCGCGGCTGTGGTAACGGCGGTTGACCCGCAGAATCATCGGCGGGTGGGCGTTGTTGGCGGCGCAGATGGCTTCCCATTGCTCGGGCCAGAAGGCTTTCAGCGCCTTCTGCAGCCAGCGCGGGTGAGCGGTGCGCACCACCGGGTCGCGTTCCATGCCGGCCAGCAGTTCCTCGCCTTCGCGCTGGGCGCGGCGCAGCACGGCATTGAGCAGGCCCTTGGCCCACGGTTTTTTCAGCTTGTCGGCACAGCCGACGGTTTCGCCGATGGCGGCGTGGGCCGGAATGCGGGTGTAGAACAGCTGGTACAGGCCGACCAGCAGCAGCGCCTGCACATCGGCGTCGGCGGCCTTGAAGGGCTTTTGCAGCAGTTGCGCGGCCAGCAGGTCGAGGCGCGGCTGCCAACGTGCGGTGCCGAATGCCAGGTCCTGGGTCAGGCCACGGTCGCGTTCGTCGACCTTGTCCAGTTGTGCTGGCAGCGAGCTGTTCAGCGAGGCCTTGCCGCTGAGCACAGCAGCAAGGGCACGGGCGGCAGCGAGGCGTGGGTTCATTGGCCCAGCACCTTGCCGGCAGCGAACTTCTCGCGGCGGCTGTTGAACAGGTCGCTGAAGTTCAACGCTTTGCCACCTGGCAACTGCAGGCGAGTCAGGCTCAGGGCCTGGTCACCGCACGCAACGACCAGGCCGTCCTTGCTGGCGGAAAGGATCTCACCTGGGGCGCCCCGGCCTGTGGACAGGTTGGCGGCCAGCACCTTGACGCTTTCGCCATCCAGGGTGCTGTGGCACACCGGCCACGGGTTGAAGGCACGGATCAGGCGCTCCAGCTCGACGGCCGGGCGGCTCCAGTCGATGCGCGCCTCGTCTTTGTTCAGCTTGTGCGCGTAGGTGGCTAGGGCATCGTCCTGGACTTCGCCGTGCAGCGAACCGTCGGCCAGGCCGGCGATGGCCTGAACGACCGCGGGTGGGCCCATTTCGGCCAGGCGATCGTGCAGGGTGCCGCCGGTGTCGTCGGCGTTGATCGGGGTGACGACCTTGAGCAGCATCGGGCCGGTGTCCAGGCCGGCTTCCATGCGCATCACGGTGACGCCGCTCTCGGCGTCGCCGGCTTCCACGGCGCGCTGGATCGGCGCCGCACCGCGCCAGCGTGGCAGCAGGGAGGCGTGGCTGTTGATGCAGCCCAGGCGTGGGATATCCAGCACCGCTTGCGGCAGGATCAGGCCGTAGGCGACCACCACCATCAGGTCCGGCTTCAGCGCGGCCAGTTCGGCCTGGGCATCGGCGTTGCGCAGGGTCTGCGGCTGGAACACCGGGATGTCATGGGCCACGGCCAGTGCCTTGACCGCACTTGGCATCAGCTTCTGGCCACGGCCGGCAGGGCGGTCAGGCTGGGTGTAGACGGCCACGATCTCGTACGGGCTGTCGAGCAGGGCCTTGAGGTGTTCGGCGGCAAACTCTGGAGTGCCTGCAAAGACGATGCGCATGGAGTTCTCGCTTCAAAAAAGAAAAAGGCTTGCCGGAGCAAGCCTTCAGGGAAGTGGGGATCAGGCTTGCTGGCGGTGCTGCTTTTCCAGCTTCTTCTTGATCCGGTCGCGCTTGAGCTGCGACAGGTAGTCGACGAACAACTTGCCGTTGAGGTGATCGAATTCGTGCTGCACACACACCGCCAGCAGGCCTTCGCATTCCAGCTCGTAGGGCTTGCCGTCGCGGTCCTGGGCCTTGACCCGGACACGCAGTGGGCGGTCGACGTTCTCGTAGAAGCCCGGAACCGACAGGCAACCTTCCTGATACTGGCCCATGTCGTGGGTCAGTTCTTCGACCGTGGGGTTGATGAAGACGCGAGGCTCGCTGCGGTCTTCGCTGAGGTCCATGACCACAACCTGTTTGTGCACGTTTACCTGGGTGGCGGCCAGGCCGATGCCAGGGGCTTCGTACATGGTTTCAAACATGTCGTCGATCAGCTGACGCAGGGCGTCGTCGAACTCCGTCACCGGTTTGGCGATGGTGCGCAGGCGCGGGTCCGGGAATTCGAGAATGTTCAAGATGGCCATAAGGTCAGGCAGTCACTGTGCGTTCGGTTGAAAACTGAGCACACATAATAAAGGGAAACGGGGATTTCGGCACCTGGCAAGCTCGTCTAGGGTGTCTATGGGCTTGATAGCCCGCAATCAATGGACAGCTTTTCAAAGTGTTACTCACAGAGTTATCCACAGGTTGTGCCACGTAAATGGCCCTGTTTCGATCAAGGATGATCCCAATGCCCAATCACCATTCGTCGCCCTGCCCGCCCGCCGAGCTGGAGGCGCGATTACGCCTGCATCGCCTCCCCGATACCGGCCTGCGACGCTTTCGCACCTTGCTCGACGCCTTCGGCAGTGCTTCTTCTGCGCTTAGTGCACCGGGTTCAGCCTGGCGAGCGTTGGGCATCCCCCAAGCTACCATCGATGCCCGGCGCAGTGCCGAGGTACGCGATGGCGCACTGGCTGCAATGGCTTGGATAGAGCGCCCCGGCCAGCATTTATTGATGTGGGACAGCCCTGGCTACCCTGCTCTGCTGGCAGAAATCGATGATGCCCCGCCGCTGCTTTTCGTTGCTGGCGAACCTGCTTTGCTCGACCGCCCTCAGCTGGCCATCGTGGGCAGCAGACGTGCCACACCTCCGGCGCTCGATACTGCCCGGGCATTTTCCCGCTATCTCACCCAGGTTGGTTTCACCATCACCAGCGGGCTGGCGGTAGGTATCGACGGTGCCGCTCATCGGGCCGCGTTGCAGGCTGGTGGGTGCACGATTGCCGTGCTCGGTACGGGGTTGCAAAAACTTTATCCACAGCGCCATGGTGAGCTTGCGCAGGCGATGCTCGACAACGGCAGCGCGCTGGTTTCGGAGTATCCATTGGATGCCGGGCCACTGCCCGGCAACTTCCCACGGCGCAATCGCATCATCAGCGGCCTGTCGCTGGGTGTGCTGGTGGTCGAGGCCAGCCTGGCCAGCGGCTCGCTGATTACGGCGCGCCTGGCGGCCGAGCAAGGCCGCGAGGTGTACGCCATTCCGGGTTCCATTCACCACCCGGGGGCCAAGGGTTGCCATCAGCTTATCCGTGATGGGGCGCTGTTGGTGGAGAGTGTGGAACAGATCCTGGAAAGCCTGCAGGGTTGGCAGAACCTGCCGCCTGCGGTTGTGGATGGATTCGACCATCCCCTGCTTGCCCTGCTGCATGCCGCACCTCAAACCAGCGAAAGCCTTGCGCACTGCAGTGAACTGCCATTGGCCGAAGTACTGGCGCAGTTGACCGAGTTGGAACTGGAAGGCCGGGTCAGCAATGAAGCCGGGCGTTGGTTTGCCCGCGCGGGCTAAGTACACTTGCTTACAAGCAAGGTTTATTGGCGGAGAGACAGCAATGGTGAGCAGTTTTCGTGTGCAACAAGCCGCACGTGAGATCCGGGCGGGCGCAGTGATCGCCTACCCGACGGAAGCGGTCTGGGGCCTGGGCTGCGACCCGTGGAACGAAGACGCGGTGTATCGCCTGCTGGCGCTGAAATCGCGGCCTGTGGATAAAGGGCTGATCTTGATCGCCGACAACATCCGCCAGTTCGACTTCTTGTTCGAAGATTTCCCCGAAGACTGGATCGACCGCATGGGCAGCACCTGGCCGGGGCCTAACACCTGGCTGGTGCCGCACCAGGACCTGTTGCCTGAATGGGTGACCGGGCAGCATGACACTGTGGCGTTGCGGGTCAGCGACCATCCAGTGGTGCGTGAGCTGTGCGCGTTGGTGGGGCCGCTGATTTCTACCTCGTGCAACCCTGGCGGGCGCCCGGCGGCCAAGACCCGGTTGCGGGTGGAGCAGTATTTCCATGGGCAGTTGGACATGGTGCTGGGTGGGGCACTGGGTGGGCGGAAGAACCCGAGTGTGATTCGTAACCTGGCAACTGGCGAGGTTGTGCGCCCGGGTTGATAGGTGCTCGCCTTGATGCTTTCTTCGCCTGTGAAATCGAGCGCCGCCCGCGCGGCGCATCGCGAGCTGCGCTCGCTCCTACGTTTGTTTCGGGCCAATTATTCCTGCGCCATTTGCGCGCGAACCCCTTGGCGCATGACGCGATATCGTGTCGTACAAACAAGGCGGTCGCGCGCGCCTGTCACAGGCGATACTGGCCCGAAACAAACGTAGGAGCGAGCGCAGCTCGCGATGCGCCGCGCGGGCGGCGCTCGATCTCACTGGTGCTGCAAATCTGAAGGCACACACCTGGTCGCCCCAATGCGGTTCCCTGACATGCTCAAGGCACTAGAACAGTCGACCCCACAGTCCTGCGCGCCGACAGCTCCGTCTGCGCCTTGGCCGCCTCACTCAACGGATACCGCTGCTGGATATCCACAACCAGCTTGCCACTGCCAATCATCGCAAACAGGTCATCGGCCATGGCCTGGGTGTTCTCGGCATTGTTGGCATAGCTCGCCAAGGTCGGCCGGGTCACATAAAGCGAACCCTTCTGCGCCAGTATCCCCAGGTTCACCCCGCTCACCGCGCCCGAGGCATTGCCGAAGCTCACCATCAACCCACGTGGCTGCAGGCAGTCCAGCGAGGTCAGCCAGGTATCGGCGCCCACGCCGTCATACACCACCGGGCATTTCTTGCCGTCGGTCAGCTCCAGCACCCGCTTGGCCACGTCTTCATGGCTGTAGTCGATGGTGGCCCAAGCCCCCAATGCTTTGGCGCGCTCGGCCTTTTCGGCAGAACTGACGGTACCGATCAGCTTGGCGCCCAGCGCCTTGGCCCACTGGCAGGCCAACGAACCCACGCCACCCGCAGCGGCGTGGAACAGGATCACATCACCCGCCTTCACCGCGTAGGTCTGCTTCAGTAGGTACTGCACCGTCAAACCCTTGAGCATCACCGCCGCCGCCTGCTCGAAGCTGATGTTGTCGGGCAGCTTGACCAGGTTGGCCTCCGGCAGCGTATGCACCTCGCTGTACGCACCCAGCGGGCCGCCGGCATGGGCCACGCGGTCGCCCACCTTCAGGCGGGTAACGCCTTCGCCCACGGCCTCGACCACGCCGGCCGCCTCGGTTCCCAGGCCCGAAGGCAGGGACGGCGGCGCATAAAGCCCGCTGCGGAAATACGTGTCGATGAAGTTCAGGCCGATGGCATGGTTACGCACACGCACCTGCTGCGGCCCCGGCGGCGCGGGTTCGAATTCCAAAAACTGCAGCACTTCCGGGCCGCCATGCTGGCTGAACTGGATACGCTTGGCCATCTCGCACTCCTGTAGTCGGGATCGGGAAAGGCCTTCTATCGGACGCCTTTGCTTGATCGCCGTCAACTGCGGCGCGCGCGCTGGCGGTGGTATGCTACGCGGCGAATTCTTCCCTGCCCGTTCCTGGTGACCCGATGACTAGCCGCACCGAGGCCGTGAAAGCCTACCTGCTCGATCTGCAAGACCGCATCTGCTCCGCCCTCGAAACAGAAGACGGCGGCGCCCGCTTCGTCGAGGACGCCTGGGTGCGCGATGCCGGTGGCGGGGGCCGCACGCGGGTGATCGGTGACGGTAAAGTGATCGAGAAAGGCGGGGTCAACTTCTCCCATGTATTTGGTGCCGGGCTGCCGCCTTCGGCCAGTGCACACCGCCCTGAACTGGCGGGCCGTGGCTTCGAGGCCCTGGGCGTATCGCTGGTGATCCACCCGCACAACCCGCATGTGCCCACGTCCCATGCCAATGTGCGCTTCTTCATCGCCGAAAAGGAAGGCGAAGAGGCCGTGTGGTGGTTCGGCGGCGGCTTCGACCTCACCCCCTACTACGGCGTTGAGGAAGACTGCATTCACTGGCACCGCGTGGCCGAGCAGGCTTGCGCGCCGTTCGGCGCCGACGTGTACCCACGCTATAAAGCCTGGTGCGATCGCTACTTCCACCTCAAGCACCGTGGCGAGCCACGTGGCATCGGCGGCCTGTTCTTCGATGACCTGAACGAGTGGGACTTCGACACCTGCTTCGCCTTCATCCGCGCCATTGGCGATGCCTACGTCAACGCCTACCTGCCGATCGTCCAGCGCCGCAAAAACACGCCCTACACCCCGCAGCAGCGCGAGTTCCAGGAATACCGTCGCGGCCGCTACGTGGAGTTCAACCTGGTCTACGACCGTGGCACCCTGTTCGGCCTGCAGTCCGGTGGCCGCACCGAGTCCATCCTCATGTCGCTACCGCCGCAGGTGCGTTGGGGCTACGACTGGAAGGCCGCGCCTGGCAGCGAAGAAGCGCGCCTGACCGAGTACTTCCTGCAGGACCGTGACTGGCTCGGTCAGTAACCCTGTGGATAAACAAGGAGCCGTCATGGACCAGTACGTCGTTTTTGGTAACCCCATCGGCCACAGCAAGTCGCCGCTGATTCATCGCCTATTCGCCGAGCAGACCGGCCAGGACCTGGAATACGCCACCTTGCTGGCGCCGCTGGACGAGTTCAGCGACTGTGCACGTGGCTTCTTCAAGCAAGGCAGCGGCGGCAACGTCACCGTGCCGTTCAAGGAAGAGGCCTACCGCCTGTGCGACAGCCTGACCCCGCGTGCCCAGCGCGCTGGCGCGGTGAACACGCTGAGCAAGCTGGCTGACGGTACTCTGCAGGGCGACAACACCGATGGCGCTGGCCTGGTGCGCGACCTGACCGTGAATGCCGGCGTCGAGCTGGCCGGCAAGCGCATTCTCATCCTCGGTGCCGGTGGTGCTGTACGTGGCGTGTTGGAGCCAATTTTGGCGCACAAACCGCAGTCGCTGGTGATTGCCAACCGTACCGTGGAAAAGGCCGAGCAGCTGGCGCGTGAGTTCGATGAACTGGGGCCGGTGGTGGCCAGCGGGTTTGCCTGGTTGCAGGAACCGGTGGATGTGATCATCAACGCCACCTCGGCGAGCCTGGCCGGGGAGTTGCCGCCGATTGCCGATAGCTTGGTCGAGCCGGGGCGTACGGTTTGCTACGACATGATGTACGGCAAGGAGCCGACGCCATTTTGCCAGTGGGCTAGCAAGCTGGGCGCGGCCAAGGTGCTGGATGGGCTGGGGATGCTGGCTGAGCAGGCGGCTGAAGCCTTCTTTATCTGGCGTGGGGTTCGGCCGGATACTGGACCGGTGCTGGCGGAGCTGCGTCGGCAACTGGCCCGGGGTTGATATTGCCGGGGCCGCTTTGCGGCCCATTCGCGGCACAAGGCCGCTCCTACAGGTTCAGCGCTGGTTTCAAGGTTTGTGTGATTCCTGGAATGCCCGAGAAGGGCCGCACCGCGGCCCCAATCAATCATCAAAACGTATCGGGCACAATTCCACCCCTTCCAGCTTCTGCAATTCCTCGATCACCTGCGGCCTGGCCCGGTGCAGGGTCAAACTCCCCCCCAATCGCATCAACCGCCGCGCCTCGCGGTGCAACATGTCCACACCCGAGTAATCGATGAAATTCACCTGCCGGGCATCGATCACCACATGTGGCCCTTGGCAGCGCTGCAAGCGCACTTGCAGGTAATGCGCGGCACCAAAGAAGATCGACCCGCCCACCCGCAGCACATCCGCGTCGCCTTCACGGCTTTGCTGTACCCGTGGCCGTGAAGTGCGCTTCAAGTAGAAGAACAGTGAAGCCAACACCCCGGCATAGATTGCCGTTTGCAGCTCCAGCAACAGCGTCGCGGCCGCCGTCAGCGCCATGACCAGGAACTCCGAGCGGCTGACCCGGAACAGCGCGCGAATGCCCCGGTGGTCCACCAACCCCCAGCAGATCAGCAGGATGCTGCCGGCCATCGCCGGTATCGGCAGGTGTGCGATCAGGCCGGCACCGGTAACGGCGAACAACGCCACCCACAGCGCCGAAAACACCCCGGCCATGGGCGAGCGGGCACCTGCCTCATAGCTCAGGCCCGAGCGGGTGAAGGAGCCGGCGGACAGGTAGCCGGAGAAAAATGCGCCGGCGATGTTGGACAGGCCCTGTGCGCGTATTTCCTGATCAGGTTCGATCAGTTGTTCTGAACGTGCCGACAACGAGCGGGCAATCGACAGGCTGGTGACCAGCCCCAGCATGCCCACCGCCACGGCGCTGGGCAGCAGGCGCAGGATGAGTTCCAGGTCCAGCAATGGCAGCGGACTGAACGGCGGGAGTTGCCCGGTGAACGCCGCCACGCGCGGCACATGGCCAAACAGGCCCGGCAGCAGCCAGGCCAGCAGGCTGACCAGCATCAGGCTTATCAACAGGCTTGGCCAGCGTGGGCGCCAGAGCTTGAAAGCCACGCCGATCACTACGGTGGCCAAGCCCAGCATCAAGGAAGGCAGATCGACCTCGCCTGCATGGCCGGCCAGGTCCTGCACGGTCTTCAGCGCCGTGGCCTGGCTGGGCAGGTCCATGCCCAGCAGGTTGGGCAATTGGCCCAGGGCAATGACGATGGCAGCACCCAGGGTGAAGCCGAGCACCACGGAATGGGAGACGAAGTTGACCAGCGCACCAAAGCGCAAAAGCCCGAGCAGCAGTTGGAAGATGCCGCCGAGGAAGGTCAGCAGCAGCACCAGGGTGATGTAATCGGCGCTGCCGGCCACGGCCAGCGGGCTGATGCTGGCGTAGAGCACGATGGAAATGGCTGCGGTCGGGCCGCAGATCAAGTGCCAGGACGAGCCCCACAGGCAGGCGATCAGCACGGGCACGATGGCGGCGTACAGCCCGTATTCGGCGGGCAGCCCGGCGATCAGGGCGTAGGCGATGGACTGCGGCAGGGCAAGGATGGCACCGCTCAGGCCGACCAGCAGGTCCTGGCGCAGGCTGCGGCCCGATTGGCGGGGCAGCCAAGTGAGGAAGGGCAGCAGGTGAGTAAGGCGATGCATGGGTTTTCCACATTCCTTAAGGTTTCGCCAAACCCTGTGGGAGCGGGCATGTCGAGGCGTCGAACCGCCGCGAACACCGGCATAGCCGGTGCCATTCACCGCGGTGGCTTCTTCGCGGGCTTGCCCGCTCCCACAGGGGAGGAGTGTTGCTTGCGAGATTACAGTTTGGCTCTGACGGCCTCCAGGGCATTGCCGTCTGCTTTGGTGGTAACCCCTGCCAACCACCCTTCCAGCAACTCGGGATGCGCCTTCACCCAGCCCTTGGCTGCTTCATCGAAGCTGATCTTCTTGTCCACAACCTCGGCCATGATGCTGTTTTCCATGTTCAGTGTGAACGTGAGGTTACCCAGCAGCTTCGCCGCATTCGGGCAGGCTTGTGGATAACCCTTGCGGGTCAACGTGTACACCTCGCCCTTGCTGCCGAACCACTTCTCCCCGCCGCTAAGGTAATGCATGTTCAGCTTCACGTTCATCGGGTGCGGGGTCCAGCCAAGGAAGGTGATGAACTGCTGCTTCTTCACCGCCCGGTCGACCTGGGCCAACATCGCCTGCTCGCTGGACTCCACCAGCTTCCACTGGCCAAGGTTGAATTCGTTGTTGTCGATGATTGCCTTCAGCGACAGGTTGGCCGGTGCGCCGGAGCCGATCCCGTACAGTTTCTTGTCGAACTTGTCGGCGTGCTTCTGCAGGTCGGCAAAGTCCTTTACCCCGGCATTCCACACATAGTCGGGCACCGCCAGGGTGAACTCGGTTCCCTCCAGGTTGCGCGACAGCTGCTGCACATCGCCGTTGGCGATGAACTTGTCATGAAAGCCTTGTTGCGCCGGCATCCAGTTGCCGAGGAAGGCATCGACACGACCATCCTTCAAGCCGCCGTAGATGATCGGCACCGCCAGGCTGTCGATTTTCACCTGGTAGCCCAGGCTTTCCAGCAACAGACGGGCCACGGCATTGGTCGAGGCGATATCGCTCCAGCCGGGGTCGGCCATTTTCACGGTACTGCATTGCGCGTCGCTGTCGGCGGCTTGAGCCGTGGTGGCGCCCAGGGCCAGGGCGAACACGGCGACGGAGAACTTGTGCATGGCGGCCTCTCTTCTCAATCCAGGGGTGCGGGCTGTGGATAACGTGCCTTGCGCTCGAGGTCGTCGAGATCGATGTGGTTGCGCATGTACTGTTGGCTGGCGTCCACCAGCGGTTGATGGTCCCAGCTTTTCAGTGTGCCGATGGCCAGCGCCTCGGCCACCAGGCGGCGGCGCCGCTGGCTGGCCAATACCTGCTGGCGCAGGCTGGGGATATCCCAACGCTGTCGTGCTTCATCGACAAATGCCTGCAGCAGCGCCTGGTGGTCCGGGCTGCCGGTGAGGTTCTCCCGCTCGTGCGGGTCGCGGCTCAGGTCATAGAGTAGGCAGGGGTCTTCTTCGCTGTACACGAATTTGTACGGCCCGCGGCGTATCATCATCAGCGGGCCGACAGTGCCTTCGGCCATGTATTCGCCGATCACTTCATCGTGGCCACCCTGCCCTTGCAGGTGACCGAGCAGCGAGCGGCCATCCAGGTGCAGGTTTTTATCCACAGCCCCGCCGGCCAGCTCGACCAGGGTTGGCAGCAGGTCGCAGGTCGATACCGAGGCGCTGACCCGGCCCGCCGCAAAGCGCTTGGGTGCATGGATGAGCAGCGGTACCCGCGCCGACATCTCGAACCAGTGCATCTTGTACCAGAGGCCCCGCTCGCCAAGCATGTCGCCGTGGTCGCCGGAAAACACGATCAGGGTGTCGTCGGCCAGGTTGCATTCCTCCAGGGTTTGCAGCAGTTGGCCAATGTTGTCGTCGATGTAGCTGCAGGCGCCGAAGTAGGCGCGGCGGGCATCGCGGATCTTGTCCACAGGCAGCGGTTTGTTCCACAGGTCGTAGACCTTCAGCAGCCGCTGCGAGTGCGGGTCGAGCTGTGCCTGGCTGAGTTCGGCGCGGGGCATGGGGATATCCACATCCGCGTAACGGTCCCAGTAGCGTTTGGGGATGGTGTATGGGTCGTGTGGGTGGGTCATCGAAACGGTCAGGCAGAACGGCCGGCCATCGTTTTCGCGCACATGGTCGTACAGGTACTGGCGCGCCTTGAACACCACTTCCTCGTCGAAATCCAGCTGATTGGTGCGCACGCACGGGCCGGCCTGCAGCACCGAGGACATGTTGTGGTACCAGCTGGGGCGTACATCCGGTTCGTCCCAGTTCACCGCCCAGCCGTAATCGGCTGGGTAGATGTCGCTGGTCAGGCGTTCTTCGTAGCCGTGCAACTGGTCCGGGCCGCAGAAGTGCATCTTGCCCGACAGTGCGGTGCGGTAGCCCAGCCGGCGCAGGTAATGGGCGTAGGTCGGCACATCGGCGGGGAAATCGGCGGCGTTGTCATAGGCGCCGATGCGGCTGGGTAACTGGCCGCTGACCAGGGTGAAGCGCGATGGCGCGCACAGCGGGCTGTTGCAGTAGGCAGAGTCGAATACCACTGCTTGCTCGGCCAGGCGGCCGAGGTGCGGCATCTGGATGGGCGAGGGGCCGTAGATTGGCAGCAAGGGCGCGGCCATCTGGTCGGCCATGATGAACAGGATATTCGGGCGCGTCATGGTGGCTTCCATCGTTGAGGGTTATGCGAACTGATTGCCTACCAAGATGCGACTGTGGATAACATGGGTAAAGCCCATGGCGGGCAATGACTGGGATTAGCCACGCTTATGTTTGAGCACCTTGCCGAGCTGTCGCTGGATACCTTGCGCGTGTTCGAGGCCGCAGCTCGCTTGCGGGGCTTCACCGCTGCGGCGCTGGAGTTGGGTACCACGCAGCCGGCCGTGAGCCAGCAGGTGAAACGCCTGGAGGCACAGCTGGGCACGCGCCTTTTCGACCGTATCTATCGAGGTATCGAGCTGACTGAGGCCGGCCAGGTGTTGTTCGAACAGGTGCACCAGGGCCTGCAGGCGATGGATGACGGCATTGCCCAAGCCAGCGGACGCGGCCAGCGCGAGGTGCTGCAGGTGGCTACCGATTTTGCGTTTGCCGCGTTCTGGCTGATGCCCCGGTTGCAGCGTTTTCACGAAGCTTATCCACAGGTGGATGTGAGCCTGGTAACGGGTGAGCGCAGCCAAGGCATGTTGCGTCCGGATATCGATGTGGCAGTGCTGTTCGGTGATGGGCGCTTTCACCAAGGCGAAAGCCGCTGGCTGTTCGATGAGGAAGTTTTCCCGGTGTGCAGCCCCCGGCTGACCCATGGCAAACCCTTGTCAGCCGTGGCTTTGCAACGATTGCCCCTGCTCCATTTGAAGGGCGAGCAGGCCAGCCGTTGGTTTGACTGGGCGGGGGTGTTTCGTGGTTTTGGCGTGGCCAGCCCACCACCTGCGGGGCAGTTGCGCTTCGATAACTACACCTTGCTGATTCAGGCGGCGATTGCTGGCCAGGGTGTCGCTATCGGGTGGCGGCACCTGGTGGATGGCCTGGTGGAGCAAGGCTTGCTATGTCGGCCATTAGAGGGGAGCCTGACCTCGAGTCGGGGCTATTATCTGGTTTTGCCACCGCGCAAGCGGCGCGGGGCGTTGATCGAGCGGTTCGTCAGCTGGCTGGAGCAGGAGCGAAGCGGCTGATGGCGGTGTAATCGGGAGTTATCGTGCAAAGAATCAAGGGTTATCACGCACACGTCTATTACGATGCGACAACGATGGAGCAGGCACGTGAGTTGTGCGAGGAAGCGGCGCGGCTGTTTCCCGTGACCATGGGGCGCATGCATCAAAAGCCTGTGGGACCGCACCCGGACTGGAGCTGCCAGTTGGTGTTCGAGCCGGAATTTGTCGGGGTGGTGTTGCCGTGGTTGGCGCTGTACCGCAAAGGGTTGGTGGTGTTCATGCACCCGCTGACTGGGGATGAATTGGCGGACCACCGGGACCATGCGATCTGGATGGGGGCTGTGCGGCCCTTGGACCTGTCGATTTTTGCTGGGTAGATTTGTACTGCCAGTGCCGCCCTCGTTCGCGGCACAAGGCCGCTCCTACAAGGAGATCGCAATACCTTGTAGGAGCGGCCTTGTGCCGCGAACGAGGGCGAAGCCCTCGCAATCAATGGCGAGCCGAGCGCACCCCTTCAGCCAGTGCCGAGCACAGGCTCAATACATCGCTCACCGCCTGATCGGCACTGCTGGCCTGGGCGATTTTGTCGACCAGTGCCGAGCCCACCACTACACCGTCCGCCAGGCGGGCAATGTTCGCAGCCTGTTCCGGCGTGCGAATGCCGAAACCGACACTGATCGGCAAATCGGTATGCCGACGCAGGCGGGCAATGGCTTCGGTCACGTGCTCGGTGGTCGCCGAGCCGGCACCGGTCACACCAGCCACCGACACGTAGTAGACGAAGCCGGAGCTGCGCTCCAGGACGCGCGGCAGGCGCGCGTCGTCGGTGGTCGGGGTGGTCAGGCGGATGAAGTCGATGCCTGCGGCCTGGGCCGGGGTCGCCAGTTCGGCGTCATGCTCTGGCGGCAGATCGACGATGATCAGGCCATCGACGCCGGCTTGCTTGGCTTCAATAACGAACTTTTCCACGCCAAAGCGATGGATCGGGTTGTAGTAACCCATCAGCACGATCGGCGTAGTCTGGTTATCCACACGGAATTCGCGAACCATCTGCAGGGTCTTGGCCAAGGTCTGGCCCGCCTCCAGTGCGCGCAGGGTGGCCAACTGGATGGCCACGCCATCGGCCATCGGGTCGGTGAACGGCATGCCCAGTTCGATCACGTCGGCGCCAGCGGCCGGCAGGCCCTTGAGGATCTGCAGCGAGGCGTCGTAGCCCGGGTCGCCAGCGGTGACGAAGGTGACCAGTGCCGAACGGCCTTCGGCCTTCAGTTCGGCGAAGCGTTGTTCAAGACGGCTCATGCCTGTTTCTCCTGGGCGGCCATGTGGTTCATGACGGTTTGCATGTCTTTGTCACCGCGGCCCGACAGGCACACGACCATCAAGTGGTCCTTGGGCAGCTTCGGTGCGCGCTTGATCGCCTCGGCCAAGGCGTGGGAGCTCTCCAGGGCCGGGATGATGCCTTCCAGACGGCAAGTGGCGTGGAACGCATCCAGCGCTTCGTCGTCGGTGATGCTGACGTACTCGACGCGCTTCACTTCATGCAGGTAGGCGTGTTCCGGGCCGATGCCTGGGTAGTCCAGGCCGGCGGAAATCGAATGGGCGTCGGTGATCTGGCCGTCTTCGTCCTGCAGCAGGTAGGTGCGGTTGCCGTGCAGCACGCCCGGTACGCCGCCGTTCAGGCTGGCGGCGTGCTTGTCGGTGTGTACGCCGTGGCCGCCGGCTTCGACGCCGATGATCTGCACGCTTGGCTCTTCGAGGAACTCATGGAACAGGCCCATGGCGTTGGAGCCTCCGCCGACGCAGGCAACCAAGCTGTCTGGCAGGCGGCCTTCCTTCTCTTGCAACTGGGCGCGGGTTTCTTTGCCGATGATCGACTGGAAGTCACGGACCATCGCCGGGTACGGGTGTGGGCCAGCCACGGTGCCGATCAGGTAGAAGGTGTCTTCGACGTTGGTCACCCAGTCACGCAGGGCTTCGTTCATGGCGTCTTTCAGGGTGCCGGTGCCGGCGGTAACCGGCACGATTTCGGCGCCCAGCAGCTTCATGCGGAACACGTTGGCCTGTTGGCGCTCGATGTCGGTAGCGCCCATGTAGATCACGCAAGGCAGGCCGAAGCGGGCAGCGACGGTGGCGGTGGCCACGCCGTGCATGCCAGCGCCGGTTTCGGCGATCAGGCGCTTCTTGCCCATGCGCTTGGCCAGCAACACCTGGCCGATGCAGTTGTTCACCTTGTGCGCGCCGGTGTGGTTGAGCTCTTCACGCTTGAAGAAGATCTTCGCACCGCCGCAATGCTCGGTCAGGCGTTCGGCAAAATACAGTGGGTTGGGGCGGCCGATGTAGTCGCGCTGGAAGTAGGCGAGTTCTTCGAGGAACTTGGGGTCTGCCTTGGCCGCTTCGTATTCGCGGGCCAGGTCCAGCACCAGTGGCATCAGGGTTTCGGCCACATAGCGGCCGCCGAACGAGCCGAACAGGCCGTTGGCGTCGGGGCCGGGGCGGTATTGGGACTGGGTCATGGGGCGCTCCAGGGCGTAATGAATGAGTGATGGGCTTTACTCTAACCACGGCAAGCCCGGCTGAAAACCGATAAGATTGCGCAAACTTGTCAGAAAAACTCACAGGTAACATGGCCCACGACCTCCCTCCCCTGAATGCCCTGCGCGCCTTCGAGGCTACCGCCAGGTTCAACAGCGTTAGCCAGGCGGCTGAAGCGCTGCATGTCACCCATGGCGCTGTCAGCCGGCAGATCAAGGTACTGGAGGAGCACCTTGGGGTCGCCCTGTTCGTCAAGGATGGGCGCGGCATCAAACTCACAGATGCCGGCGTGCGTCTGCGCGATGCCAGTGGCGAGGCCTTCGACCGGCTGCGCAGCGTGTGTGCCGAGCTCAGCCGCGATGTCAGCGAGGCGCCGTTCGTGCTGGGTTGCTCGGGCAGCCTGTTGGCGCGCTGGTTCATCCCCAGGCTTGGGCGCCTGAAGGCGGAGCTACCCGAGTTGCGCCTGCATCTGTCGGCAGGTGAAGGTGACCTCGACCCGCGTCGCCCAGGGCTCGATGCATTGCTGGTGTACGCTGAGCCGCCATGGCCTGCGGACATGCAGGTGCACGTGCTGGCCGAAGAGCGTATCGGGCCGGTGCTCAGCCCCCACTTTGCCGGCTTCGAACGCTTGCGTGGCGTGCCCGCCAGCGCCTTGCTGGAAGAAGCGCTTTTGCATACCACCTCACGGCCGCAAGCCTGGCCAACCTGGGTTCGGCAGCAGGGCTTGGACCCGGCCGGGTTGCACTACGGCCAGGCGTTCGAGCATTTGTATTACTTGCTGGAGGCTGCAGTTGCTGGCCTTGGCGTAGCCATTGCGCCGCAGCCGTTGGTGGCGGATGACTTGCGGGCTGGAAGGCTCAGCGCGCCGTGGGGCTTTTCCCCGACTCGGGCAGCGCTGGCGTTATGGGTGCCTCGGCGCGCCGCGGACGGGCGCGCCGAGCAGTTGGCGCAGTGGCTGCGCCGCGAGTTGGAGCGCCAGGCAGGTTAGTTGCGACGGGACAACAGATAGGCCGCCAGCAAACCGAGGGCACCAATGGCTACGCCCGCCGTTGTAATCGGGTGCTCCTGGGCGTAATCACGGGTCGCGATGCCGGTCTGGCGGGTGCGCGTCTTTACTTCTTCATAAGCATCGCTGAGCAGGCTACGCGAATGTTTCAGCGCGCTTTCGGCGTTGCTGCGGATTGCCTTCACCGACTTCTGGGACTCTTCCGACGCATCATGCTTGAGGTTCTCCAGGCTTTTCAGAAGGCTTTCGATCTCCGCTTCCATGCTTTCCAGGGACGTTTTACGCAGCGAGTTGCGGTGCATGTTGACTCTCCTTCGCAGAATGGACTGTAACAAGTGCGACCCTTGGCCTGCGTGAAAGTGCGATCGAACTTTAGCCGGTGGCGACGGCTCGCAGGTAAACCAGGCCTGCGCTGCTAGGCTCAATCTCACTGTCACCCATGGAGAGCGCTCATGACCGATCATCACACCTACAAGAAGATCGAACTGGTAGGGTCTTCGCCCACCAGTATCGAAGAGGCGATCAACAATGCCCTGGCCGAAGCCGGCAAGAGCATCAAGCATCTGGAGTGGTTCGAAGTGGTCGATACCCGTGGCCATATCCGCGACAACAAGGCGGCGCACTTTCAGGTCACGCTGAAGGTGGGCTTCCGGATCGCCAACAGCTGAAACAGCGCCGGGCTGGATGATCCCGGCGTGATGGGGTATTTAGGAGAGGGGCGCCTTGGCGGGCGCCCTTTCTGATTTCATCTGCACAAGGAAAGCGAGTGATGAACAAACTGATTCTGGCCCTGGGCCTGATGACCCTGGCTGGCGGTGCGCTGGCAGCGGGCAAGCCGTGCGAGGAGCTGAAGGCGGAAATTGCGGCCAAGCTGGATGCCAAGGGCGTCACCGGCTACAAGCTGGAGATCGTCAACAAAGGCGACCCGGCGGGCAAGGTGATTGGTAGCTGCGAGGCCGGTACCAAAGAGATTGTGTACCGCCGCGGTTAATGTGTTGGGTTCTTCGCGGGCTTGCCCGCTCCCACAGGTACTCCACAGGGTTCAGCCGCTGTGCAGTACCTGTGGGAGCGGGCGAGCCCGCGAAGACATTCACGCGGTCTTCAAGGCCTGCGCCAGCAGCTCATAGGACCGCACCCGGTCCGTATGCTCATACAGGTCACAGGTAAAGATCAGCTCATCCGCCCCGGTCTGCTCCAGCAGCACTTCCACCTTGGCCCGCACCTTCTGCGGGCTGCCGATCATCGCCAGGCCCAGGAAGCTGCCCACCGCATCGCGCTCATGGGGCAACCACAACCCGTCCATGCTCTCCACCGGCGGCTTCTGCATCAGGCTCTGCCCGCGAATCAGCGCGAGGATGCGCTGGTACACCGAAGTGGCCAGGTACTCGGCCCGCTCGTCGGTGTCTGCCACCACCATCGGAATACCCAGCATCACATAGGGCTTGTCCAGCGTGGTCGATGGCTTGAAATGATTGCGGTACACGCGAATGGCCTCGTGCATGTAGCGCGGAGCAAAATGCGAGGCGAAGGCGTAGGGCATGCCGCGCATACCGGCCAGCTGGGCGCTGAACAGGCTGGAGCCGAGCAACCACATCGGCACGTCGGTGTCGTGCCCCGGTACGGCGATCACTTTCTGATCATCGGTACGCGGGCCGAGGTAGCGCGACAGTTCCTCGACATCGTCCGGGAAATCATCCGGGCCGCCAGCGCGGTCACGACGCAGGGCATAGGCCGTCATCTGGTCCGAACCCGGCGCACGGCCCAGACCCAGGTCGATACGCCCTGGGTACAGGCTGGCCAGGGTGCCGAACTGTTCGGCAATTACCAGCGGTGCATGGTTGGGCAGCATCACCCCGCCAGAGCCCACGCGAATGCTCGAGGTGCCACCGGCCAGGTAGCCGATCAGCACCGAGGTCGCCGAACTGGCGATGCCATCCATGTTGTGGTGCTCGGCCACCCAAAAACGGTTATAGCCAAAGCGTTCGACGTGCTGCGCCAGGTCCAGCGAGTTGCGCAGCGACTGCGCCGGGCCTGCGTCGGCGCGCACGGGCACCAGGTCAAGGGTGGAAATCTTCAGGTCACGCAGCTGCGTCATGGAGCCTCCGCAAGATTGATTGGCCAGAGGCCTTTTTGACTCTGTATGGGCGCATTCGTTGGATTCAATGCCTGCCGTCATATTGCGCTGAACTTGCTGCGGGCGGTGAGCCTCTGAACGGTAGGTAAGTAACCCAGTGACCAGGAGGCATCATGAAAAAGACGGCATCGGCTATCTGGCAAGGTGGTCTGAAGGATGGCAACGGCCTGCTTTCTACCGAAAGCGGTGCACTCAAGCAGAACCCTTACGGCTTCAACACCCGTTTCGAGGGCTCACCCGGTACCAACCCGGAGGAACTGATTGGTGCGGCGCATGCAGGCTGTTTCTCGATGGCGCTGTCGATGATGCTGGGTGAGGCGGGGCTTACCGCAGACCGGATCGACACCGCTGCCGAGGTGACCCTCGACAAGCAAGCTGATGGCTTCGCCATTACCGCCGTGCACCTGGTGCTCAGGGCCAAGGTGCCCGGGGCCAACGAGGCGCAGTTCCTGGAGATTGCCAACAAGGCGAAGGAAGGTTGCCCGGTGTCCAAAGTGTTGAATGCGAAGATCAGCCTGGATGCAGCGCTGGTGGGCTGAAGCGGCGCAACGGCGGCGGTTTGCTGTAGTCTAAACAGCGTCGGCAGCACCACTTCCTTTTCAGGAGCCGTTCCATGATTCGCGTAGCAATCGCCGTGTTGGCTTCCCTGGCCGCCACGTCTGCGTTGGCGGCGGTAAAGCCGTGCGAGGAGCTTAAAGCCGAGATCGAGGCCAAGATCCAGGCACAGGGGGTGACTTCCTATACCTTGGAGATCGTGCCCAACAGCGAGGTCAAGGACCAGAACATGGTCGTCGGGACTTGCGATGGCGGGACCAAGAAGATCATCTATCAGAAGAATGATCGGTAGGCATCAAGGTCTGAGGCCGCGTCGCGGCCCATTCGCAGCGCAAGGCTGCGAATGGGCTGCAAGGCAGCCCCCATTCACGGAATGCAGAACACTTCGCTAGGCTCGTTCACCAACACCTTGCGGTTGGCGTCATACAGCAGCACCTGCGGCTCCATCACCGGTGCCCGTGCCTCCAGGCGATAGCGCTCGCCGGCCTTGAAGTCGTCGAAGCGCACGGTCAGGTAGCAGGTACGGTCCCTGGGTTCGGACATGATGCCGCCCGAGTAGATTTCATAATCGAAGCGCACCACCAATTCGTGCTTGCCCGGCGTTACCTGAAAATAGCGGCCATCTTCCAGGCGCTTGCCGTCGAGGCGGTCGGCCATGATCACTCGGCCGGGGGTCATGGTGTAGAGATCGACCCAGGCCTGCTTGGGGTCGACGGGCGGCAAGGGGCTGGCGCAAGCCCCCAGTGCACTGAGGGCGATCAGCATCATGGGCTGGCGCATGGCGAAACTCCCACTTGCGATTTACAAGTTACAAGCATAGCGCCGATTGTAGGCTTCAGGTGCGTTGGCATCCTGCGGGCAAGCCTTGGCCGACCATTTTCTGCTGGTCGTCGTAAAGCTTGATCCAGGGGCGGAAGCCGATACTGCCTGCGTGCAGCTGATAGCGCTGGCCGGCACCGAAATCCTTGAAGGTCAGCTTGACCTGGCAATCGCGCCACAGTGGCTCGCTGACTGGGCCGATATTGCTGGGAGTAACCGGAAACTGATAGCGCACGGTCAGCTCGTGGCTGCCGGGCTGTACCTCGAAATAGCGGCTGTCGGCCCAGTCACGTTCATCCACCTGCACGGCGTCAAGGGAAGTGTTGTCGTAGGGCGTGAGGTCGATCCAGGCCTGGTTCGGGTCCGGGGCCGGCAGGGTCGAACAGGCGGATATCAATAACAGTGAGCTGGCGACCAACAATGCACGCATGGCGAAACTCCCCCTTGGCGAGATAGTCTTGGAGCGAATCAGCCTTGAGCGAGTCAGACAGTCCCGGATGCTTCGACTTTTTCTTATGCAGCGCTCAGGCCCTGGGGCACTCGACCGCGTTTTTACCTATTTGGTTCCGCTGCTGGCGGCGCTCCTGCTGAACGGTTGCAGCAGTGTTGGCTATTACGGGCAACTGGCCGAGGGCCAATGGCAACTGCTGCGTGCGCGCAAACCGGTGGCGCAGGTGGCGGCCGACCCTGCCACCGCCCCGCAACTGCGCGCGCGCCTGGAGCATGCCGAGCAGGCGCGTGTATTTGCCAGCCAGCACCTCAAGCTACCGGACAACCGCAGCTATCGGGTCTACGCCGAGCTTGGCCGGCCCTATGTGGTGTGGAACGTCTTCGCCACCCCTGAATTGTCATTGCAGCCGGTGACCCACTGCTTCCCAATCGCGGGGTGCGTGGCCTATCGCGGTTACTACCAGCAAGGTGCGGCACGCGGGGCGGCAGCGCTGATGCGGCAAGATGGGTTGGATGTTTATGTGGGTGGCGTGGAGGCCTACTCGACCTTGGGCTGGTTCGACGACCCGATCCTGTCGTCCATGGTTGGCTGGGGCGATGAGCGCCTGGCCACGCTGATCTTCCATGAGCTGGCTCACCAGCGCTTCTATGCGCAGGACGATACCGAGTTCAACGAGTCGTTCGCCTCCTTCGTCGAGCAGGAGGGCACGCGGCAATGGCGCGTGGCACGCGGGCTTGCAGCGGTTGGCGAGGATCATGGGCAGCAGCGCGATGAGTTCATCCGGCTGGTGCTGGCCAGCCGTGAGCGGTTGCAGGCGATGTATGCCGGGCCATTGGATGATGCGCACAAGCGGCAGGCCAAACAAGCTGAGTTCGAGCGCTTGAGGCGTGAGTACCGGCAGGTGCGCGATGCTCAGTGGGCCGGTGACAAGCGCTATGACGCTTGGGTGTATGGGCCGTTGAACAATGCCAAGTTGCTGCCGTTCGGGCTATATGACCAGTGGGTGCCGGCGTTCGCGGCGGTGTTCCGCGAAGTGGGTGGGGATTGGACAGGTTTTTATGAGCGGGTCGAGCAACTGGGGCGGTTGCCGATTACGGACAGGAAGGCGGCGTTGCAGCGGTTAATGGTTAGTCAGTGAGTTCGTGGGGCTGCAATGCAGCCCCCATGGCCATCAAGCCTTGATAAATGCCTGATGCATCTCGGCCAAGGTCGCGAAATGGTAGGCGGGTTCTTCCGCCATCAACTCTTCCTGGCTACCAAACCCATACCCCACCGCCACCGCCTGCAAGCCATTGCTGCGCGCACCGATCAGGTCATGCTTGCGGTCGCCGATCATCAACGTTTGCGCGGGGTCCAGCCCTTCTTCATCCAGCAGGTGGCGAATCAGCTCGACCTTGTTGGTGCGCGTGCCGTCCAGCTCGCTGCCGTAGATCACCTTGAAGTGGTGGTCGAAGGCGAAGTGCCGGGCGATTTCGCGGGCGAACTCCCACGGCTTGGAGGTGGCGATGTACAGCGTACGGCCCTGCCCGTTCAGCGCTTCAAGCAAGGCCGGCACACCTTCGAACACCAGGTTTTCGTACAGCCCGGTAACGCGGAAGCGCTCCCGGTAGAAATTCACCGCCTCCCAGGCTTTGGCTTCGTCGAAGCTGTAGAACTGCATGAACGCCTGCAGCAGGGGTGGGCCGATGAAGTGCTCGAGGCGGGTAAGGTCCGGCTCGTCAATGCCTAGCTTGGCCAGGGCGTATTGGATCGAACGGGTGATGCCCAGGCGCGGGTCGGTCAGGGTGCCGTCGAGGTCGAACAGGATGTTTTGCTGGTGCATTTGCGGGTTCCACTTTGAATGCTGCGTGGTCTTCTTCGCGGGTAAACCCGCTCCTACAGGGACATCACAGGGCCTGAGGTCGGCGCCGTACCTGTGGGAGCGGGTTTACCCGCGAAGCGGTCATTCCGGTTGGTCGTAGCCTTCAGCCAGGTGCTGGTCCTTGAGCTTCACGTAGTTGCCGGCGCTGTAGGAAAAGAACGCACGCTCCTTGTCGTTCAGCAGCCGGGCTTGTTTCACCGGGCTGCCCATGTACAGATAGCCACTGACCAGACGCTTGCCTGGCGGCACCAGGCTGCCGGCGCCGATGATCACTTCGTCCTCGACGATGGCGCCATCCATGATGGTGCTGCCCATGCCGACCAGGATGCGGTTGCCCAAGGTGCAGCCATGCAGCATCACCTTGTGGCCGATGGTGACCTCGTCGCCGATGATCAGCGGGAAGCCGTCCGGGTTGAACGGGCCGGCGTGGGTGATGTGCAGCACGCTGCCGTCCTGCACGCTGGTGCATGCGCCGATGCGGATGCGGTGCATGTCGCCGCGCACCACGGTCAGTGGCCAGACCGAGCTGTCCTCGCCGATCTCCACGTCGCCCAGCACCACCGCCGAACGGTCGACGAATGCCCTGGGCCCCACTTTCGGAGTGTGTTGCTGGAAGCTGCGAATGGCCATGATAGCGTCTCTCATCTGTGCCGATAGGCAGGCTGCCTGCTGCGGTCGGCGTCGATTGTAATTAAGATGGGGCAGTGTTTCTTCTGCCAAGGTATCCAAACCGTGACTGCGAACAACCCGCTTCTGCAATCCCACGATCTGCCGCCCTTCTCGCACATTCGTGCCGAACACGTGTTGCCGGCGATTGAAGCGATCCTGGCCGACAACCGTAAAGCCATTGCCGAGATCCTCGAAAAGCAGGGCAAGAACCCGACCTGGGCCGGCCTGGTGCTGGCCATGGACGAACTGAACGACCGCCTGGGCGCCGCCTGGAGCCCGGTCAGCCACCTCAATGCGGTGTGCAACAGTGCCGAGTTGCGCGAGGCCTACGAGTCGTGCCTGCCGGCACTGAGTGCCTACTCTACCGAACTGGGCCAGAACCGTGCGCTGTTCGAAGCCTACCAGGCACTGATCGACAGCCCGGAGGCCGCCGGCTTCGACGTGGCGCAAAAGACTATCCTCGAGCACGCCCTGCGTGACTTCCGCCTGTCGGGTATCGACCTGCCGGCGGACAAGCAGCAGCGCTATGCCGAAGTGCAAAGCAAACTCAGCGAACTGGGCAGCCGCTTCTCCAACCAGCTGCTCGATGCCACCCAGGCCTGGACCAAGCACATTACCGACGAAGCCGCACTGGCTGGCCTGACCGATTCGGCCAAGGCGCAGATGGCTGCCGCCGCCCAGGCCAAGGGCCTCGACGGCTGGTTGATCACCCTGGAGTTCCCCAGCTACTACGCGGTGATGACCTACGCCAGCGACCGCGCCCTGCGCGAAGAGCTGTACGCCGCCTATTGCACCCGTGCCTCGGACCAGGGCCCGAATGCCGGCCAGTTCGACAACGGCCCGGTGATGGGCGAAATCCTCGATCTGCGTCAGGAGCTGGCCGAGCTGCTGGGCTACAAGAACTACGCCGAGCTGAGCCTGGCTACCAAGATGGCCGAGTCCAGCGACCAGGTGCTGAGTTTCCTGCGTGACCTGGCCAAGCGTTCCAAGCCGTTCGCCGCCCAGGACCTGCAACAGCTCAAGGCCTATGCCGCCGAACAAGGCTGCCCTGAGCTGGCCAGTTGGGACGCCGGCTACTTTGGCGAGAAGCTGCGCGAGCAGCGCTACAGCGTGTCGCAGGAAGCGCTGCGTGCCTATTTCCCGATCGACAAGGTGCTGGGCGGCCTGTTCAGCATCGTACAGCGCCTGTACGGCATCGAAATCGCCGAGCTCAAGGGCTTCGACAGCTGGCACCCGGACGTACGCCTGTTCGAAATCAAGGAAAACGGCCAGCACGTCGGCCGTTTCTTCTTCGACCTGTACGCCCGCGCCAACAAACGTGGCGGCGCCTGGATGGACGGTGCCCGCGACCGTCGCCGCACTGCCGGCGGCCAGTTGCAGAGCCCGGTGGCCAACCTGGTGTGCAACTTCACCCCGGCCGCACCTGGCAAGCCGGCGCTGCTGACCCACGATGAAGTCACCACCCTGTTCCACGAGTTCGGCCACGGTCTGCACCACATGTTGACCCGCATCGAGCATGCCGGTGTGTCAGGCATCAACGGCGTGGCCTGGGACGCGGTCGAGCTGCCGAGCCAATTCATGGAAAACTGGTGCTGGGAGCCGGAAGGCCTGGCACTGATTTCCGGCCATTACGAAACAGGCGCTGCTTTGCCCCAGGACTTGCTGGACAAGATGCTGGCGGCGAAGAACTTCCAGTCGGGCATGATGATGGTGCGTCAGCTGGAGTTCTCGCTGTTCGACTTCGAATTGCATGCCAGCCATGGCGACGGCCGCAGCGTGCTGCAGGTGCTCGAAGGCGTGCGCGACGAGGTGTCGGTCATGCGCCCACCGGCGTACAACCGCTTCCCCAACAGCTTCGCGCACATTTTTGCGGGCGGTTACGCCGCCGGCTACTACAGCTACAAGTGGGCTGAAGTGCTGTCGGCCGACGCTTTCTCGCGCTTCGAGGAAGAAGGCGTGCTGAATGCCGAGACTGGCCGCGCCTTCCGTGAGGCGATCCTGGCCCGTGGTGGTTCGCGCGAGCCGATGGAGCTGTTCGTCGATTTCCGTGGCCGTGAGCCTTCCATCGATGCATTGCTGCGCCACAGCGGCCTTACCGAGGACGCTGCGGCATGAGTGAGGTAGCCGTGACCAAGACCAAGAAGCGCTTCATTGCCGGGGCGGTATGCCCGGCATGCAGCGAGCCCGACAAGCTGATGATGTGGAACGAAGACGGCGTGCCGCACCGCGAGTGCGTGGCGTGTGGCTTTACCGACACACTCAACGAGCAGGGCCTGTCCGTACCCAAGGAACTCGGTACCCGGGTGAACCATCTGCAACCCAAAGCCGCGCCGGCCAAGGTGCAGACGGTGCAGTTCTTCCCTAATCCGAAGCTGAAGAAACCCGACTAGCCACCCGGCTGCCGGACCAGAGGCGCTGGTGGATTCAAGGTAACTTCTATACTGTATGTAAATACAGTATAGGGGCTAACCATGTTTCCTCCAGCACCGCAAAAGGGCCGTGGCACGGCGCACAATCCGCACAACCGTTTTGCCCCGAGCCGTTCGGTGCAGGAAGACGACGGTTGGTACCAGGAAGTGCCGCAGACCCAAGGCACCGAGGTGCGGGTGGAGTTGGCCAAGTCGGTCATCAGCCGCAATACCTCGCCCGACCTTCCCTTCGATCGCGCCATCAACCCCTATCGCGGTTGCGAGCATGGCTGTATCTACTGTTATGCCCGCCCTTCCCATGCCTACTGGGACCTTTCCCCCGGCCTGGATTTCGAAACCAAGCTGATCGCCAAGACCAACGCCGCCGAAGTGCTCGCGCAACAGCTGAGCAAGCCGGGTTACGTGTGCGCGCCGATCAATCTGGGCTCCAACACCGACCCGTACCAGCCAATCGAGCGCGAACAGCTGCTGACCCGGCGCCTGTTGGAAGTGTTGCTGCGGTTTCGTCACCCGGTGACCATCGTCACCAAGGGGGCGCTGGTCCTGCGCGACCTCGACCTGTTGGCCGAGATGGCCCGCCAGCGCCTGGCTCGGGTGATGATCAGCCTGACCACGCTGGACGATGGCCTGAAACGGGTGCTCGAACCCCGAGCGGCCTCACCGGGTGCAAGGTTGAGGGCCATACGCGTATTGCGCGAAGCAGGGGTGCCGGTGGGCGTGCTGTGTTCGCCGATGATTCCGATGATCAACGACAGCGAACTGGAGCGCTTGCTGGAGGCGGCCAAGGAGGCTGG
Organism: Pseudomonas sp. NY11955; assembly: GCF_048068035.1. NCBI lineage: Bacteria > Pseudomonadati > Pseudomonadota > Gammaproteobacteria > Pseudomonadales > Pseudomonadaceae > Pseudomonas > Pseudomonas sp. NY11955. The sequence goes on along the minus strand of NZ_JBLUPS010000009.1, from coordinate 67,240 downwards.
TGCACAGAGCGCGGCCTACATGATGTTGCGCCTGCCGCTGGAGGTGGCGCCGTTGTTCGAGCAGTGGCTGCACGACCATTACCCGCAACGGGCGGCGCATGTATTGAGCCTGATCCGCCAGAGCCGTGGCGGCGAGTTGTATGACAGCCGGTTTGGCGCGCGCATGCGTGGTGAGGGTGTGTTTGCCGAGCTGCTGGCGCAACGGTTTGCCAAGGCCATGAAGCGGCTTGATTTCGAGGGGCGCGAGGCGCAGGCGCTGGATTGCTCGTCCTTCTGCCCGCCGGGTGGGCAGATGGCACTGTTCTGATACTTGAGGATCACCTGTAGGAGCAGCCTTGTGCTGCGAAGAGGCCGGCTCAGCCCATGCATCTCTCCTGGTTGTACTGGCCTCTTCGCAGCACAAGGCTGCTCCTACAGGGCGCATTGCCATCCTTCAATACAACTAATGTGAGCGAATAATTACAGTAATAGCGCTTGGCAGTTGATGTTTTTTTGCTATTATCCAGATCCCGCCTTTTCTATCTGGAACACCCGTTCTAGAGCCTTCGAATTAAGTTTCAGTTAAGTTTTCCCCGCTAGCGTAGGAAATCAGTCCACACCGACTGTGATCTATGGCCCGTGCGTGTCATCTAAAACCCTGCATAGCCAGAATCTTTCACCGGTAAAATGGATTTACCTACACACCGTCAAGAGGATGAATCATGCCCGTCAAGGACCCATCCAAGGTCGTACCGCAGGTCCCCGCGGAAAGCGCCGATGCTGCCCTGAAGCACATCGTCGACGGCTTCCTGCGCTTTCACCATGATGTCTTCCCCGAGCAGCAAGAGCTGTTCAAGAAGCTCGCCACCGCGCAAACGCCGCGCGCCATGTTCATCACCTGTGCCGACTCGCGCATCGTGCCCGAGCTGATCACCCAGAGCTCGCCAGGCGATCTGTTCGTGACCCGTAACGTGGGTAACGTAGTACCGCCTTACGGCCAGATGAACGGCGGTGTGTCCAGCGCCATCGAGTACGCGGTACTTGCACTGAAAGTGCACCACATCATCATTTGCGGCCACTCTGACTGCGGCGCCATGCGTGCGGTACTCAACCCGCACTCGCTGGACAAGATGCCGACGGTTGGCGCCTGGTTGCGTCACGCCGAAGTGGCTCGCACCGTGGTCGAGAACAACTGCTCGTGCGGCAGCGAACACGAAAGCATGCAGGTGCTGACCAAGGAAAACGTCATCGCCCAACTGCACCACCTGCGTACCCACCCTTCGGTGGCTTCGCGCCTGGCTGCTGGTCAGCTGTATATCCATGGCTGGGTCTACGACATCGAGACCAGCAAGATCGAAGCCTATGACGCCGCCAGCGACAGCTTCATGCCTCTGGCCGCTGGTGAGCCGATCCCCAGCGCTACCCCGAGAGGTCGCTACTAAGCGACCCATCCACCGCTAGAACCTTGATAGCCGGCTGCACCCTGTAGGGGTGTGGCGCGGCCTTCTGCTGCCTTGAATTCCCTGACTGCCCTGCCGGCAAGCCCGCTGGCGGCCCACGCCTGCGCGCGTGTCAGGGGCAAACGTGCCCACGGCCAGGGGAATGGCCGTGCGTCTAGAGAAAGGAGAAATACGGTGAACATTACACAGTTGAAAGCGGCCCTGCCGCGAGAGTTGCTGGCCTCGGTGGTGGTCTTCCTGGTGGCCCTGCCCTTGTGCATGGGCATTGCGATCGCCTCGGGCATGCCGCCGGCCAAAGGCCTGATTACCGGCATTATCGGCGGCATTGTCGTGGGTTTCCTCGCCGGATCGCCGCTGCAGGTCAGCGGCCCGGCTGCCGGCCTGGCGGTACTGGTGTTCGAGCTGGTGCGTCAACACGGCATGGCCATGCTCGGGCCGATCCTGCTGCTGGCCGGCCTGCTGCAGTTGCTGGCTGGGCGCCTGCGGCTGGGCTGCTGGTTCCGCGTCACCGCGCCGGCGGTGGTGTACGGCATGCTGGCGGGGATTGGCGTGTTGATCGTGCTGTCGCAGGTGCATGTGATGTTCGACACGGCGCCGCAGCCGTCGGGCCTGCAAAACCTGCTGGAGTTCCCGGCAACCGTGGCCGCCGCGCTGCCACAGGAAAGCACAGGCTCCGGCTGGATGGCCGGCGCGCTGGGCCTGGGCACCATCGCCGTCATGTGGGGCTGGGAGCGTTTTCGGCCGCAGCGGCTGCGCTTCGTGCCGGGTGCCTTGCTCGGCGTGGCGAGCATGACCGCCATCAGCCTGTGGCTGGCCTTGCCGGTGAACCGCGTGCAGGTGCCGGCGGATTTGTCCGAGGCCATCGACTGGATTCGCCCGGGTGATCTGCTGCAACTGGCCGACCCTACCCTGCTGGTCGCCGCCTTTGCCCTGGCGTTCATCGCCAGCGCCGAAACCTTGCTGTCGGCCGCAGCGGTGGACCGCATGCACAGCGGCCAACGTTCGGACTTCGACCGCGAGCTGTCGGCTCAGGGCATCGGCAACATGCTATGCGGGGTGCTGGGCGCCTTGCCGATGACGGGGGTGATCGTGCGCAGCTCGGCCAACGTACAAGCGGGTGCGCAGACGCGGGCCTCCGCAATCTTCCATGGCTTCTGGCTGTTGGCTTTCGTGGTGGCGCTGAGTAGTGTGCTGCAGCAGATTCCGGTGGCGAGCCTGGCGGGGGTGCTGGTGTTTACCGGGGTCAAGTTGGTCGACTTCAAGGCGTTTCGTGGCCTGGGCCGCTATGGCCGTATGCCGATGTTCACTTATGCGGCGACGGCGCTGGCGATCATTTTCACCGACCTGCTGACCGGCGTGCTGCTGGGCTTTGCCCTGACGTTGCTGAAGCTGGCGTTCAAGGCGGCGCGGCTGAAGATCAGCCTGGTAAACCTGGAGAAAGCGGGGCATATGGAGCTGCGGCTCAGTGGTGCGGCGACGTTCCTCAAGGTACCGGCGCTGACCCAGGTGCTCGATAGCGTACCGACGGGGACCACGTTGCATGTGCCGCTGGGTAACCTGAGCTATATCGACCACTCGTGCCTTGAGCTGCTTGAAGACTGGAACCGCAGCAATGCGGCCAATGGCTCGCGGTTGCTGATAGAGCAGCGGCGCTTGAAACGGCGGATCGAGGGGCGGCTGAGGACTACGGCGGGGGTTGGGACCTGATATCGATCCTGAACAGGGTGATTTTTGTAGGAGCGGCCTTGTGCCGCGAAAGGGCCGCGCAGCGGCCCCAAGGCTTCACAGTTGAGATTGCAGGGCTGCTTTGCAGCCCTTTCGCGGCACAAGGCCGCTCCTACAGGGATCTCACAGGGCTATGGATTCAGGCCGGTTGACCCAGCTCGACACCCAGCTGCCGTGACAGGCATGGCCAGCGCTTCCACGCCGCGCCGGTTTCCGGGCTGCTCAATTTTTCCCGGTAAACCTCCACCGATTCCACCGCAAAGCTCTCGTCATTGAGCATTTCGTCAACCGAGTGGTGCACCACTTCATCCAGCTGGTTGGCGAAGGTCTCGCCAATCAACTGGTGAGCAATCAGGTTGGCGACGGTGGTGTCGACCGGGATCAGTGGCTGCTGGAAGTGGCGGATGTACAGGTCGTTCACCTCTTCCACCAGGCGGTGTGCCAGGTAAGCCTCATCCAGCAGGCAGTCCAGGCCCACATGCCCCTGCATCACGCTGGGTGGCTGCAGGAAATAGGCCTCGGCAATTTTCAGTACCGGTTTGATCTGCGACTCGATCCCGGCTTCGCGGGCGACCGCGTGCGCGGCCTCCAGCAGTTCCGGAACCTGGTCGATGTAGGCGCTGACGAAGCGCGCCAAAGTACCCTGGGCGTCCTGCTCAGGCAGTTGGATCGAGGGGTGCAGGTGGGGCAGTTGCAGCTCGAGACGCTGTTTCAGTTGGCCGGTCTGGCCTTCATGTTGATGGGCTTGGCTTACCTGCTCGCGTACAGCAGCGATGTTCATGACAACTCCAGGGACATTACGTTTCAAACGGAAGACACTAAATTAGCTCGGTATACAGAATACCTAAGACGCATTTGTTATAAACGCCGCAAACGTGTGCGCTCTCTGGCATATCGAAATGCCATTATTACGCCATAACCTATCAAGCCCGCGGTTTTCAGGCCATTCACCTATTTCGTGTGGTTCATTTCACCGGCTTCATTGCGTGCCATTGGTCGCTGTCTATACTCCCGGTGAACGTGATTCGTTGATGAGGCCCGACTGCTTTTAGCAGGGGCTCGGTCGTCGAAGCCAGGCAGTCTTGACCGCCGTTCCCTCTTGCCGCAGGCCACGCCTCCGGGACAACAAGAATTAGAAGGGGAACCCGCAATGATGCGACATCCACATGTCTGGATGGGCCTCCTGTTGTGGTCGGTTTTTGGTCAGGCCAACGCCGCCTGGACCGTGAACATGCACCCAGGGGCGACGGAAGTCTCCAACGCCGTCTTCGACCTGCACATGACCATCTTCTGGATCTGCGTGATCATCGGCATCGTGGTGTTTGGCGCGATGTTCTGGTCCATGGTCATCCACCGCCGCTCCACCGGCCAGCAGGCCGCGCATTTCCACGAACATACCTGGGTGGAAATCCTCTGGACCGTGGTGCCCTTCCTGATCCTGGTCGCCATGGCCATCCCGGCCACCAAGACCCTGATCGACATCTACGACGCCAGCGAGTCGGACATCGACATCCAGGTCACCGGCTACCAGTGGAAGTGGCACTACAAATACCTGGGCCAGGACGTGGAGTTTTTCAGCAACCTGGCCACTCCCGCCGAGCAGATCCACAACAAGGCACCCAAGGACGAGCACTACCTGCTCGAAGTCGACCAGCCGCTGGTGCTGCCAGTGGGCGCCAAGGTGCGTTTCCTGGTGACCGCCGCCGATGTCATCCATTCCTGGTGGGTGCCGGCCTTTGCGGTCAAGCGCGACGCCATCCCCGGCTTCGTCAACGAAGCCTGGACCCGTATCGAGAAGCCCGGCATCTACCGCGGCCAGTGCACCGAGCTGTGCGGCAAGGACCACGGTTTCATGCCGGTGGTGGTCGAGGTCAAGTCCAAGGCCGACTACGAAACCTGGCTGGGCGAGCGCAAGGCTGAGGCCGCCAAGCTCAAGGAGCTGACCAGCAAGGAATGGACCTTGGAGGAGCTGGTGGAACGTGGCGACAAGATCTACCACACCACCTGCGTGGCCTGTCACCAGGCCGAAGGCCAAGGCCTGCCGCCGATGTTCCCGGCGCTCAAGGGCTCGAAGATCGCCACCGGGCCGAAGGAAGGCCACCTGAGCATCGTCTTCCACGGCAAGCCCGGCACGGCCATGGCCGCCTTCGGCAAGCAGCTGTCGGAGGTCGACATCGCCGCTGTGGTCACCTACGAGCGCAATGCCTGGGGCAACAACAAAGGCGACATGGTCACGCCGAAGGACGTGCTGGCGCTGAAGCAGGCAGAAGCCAAGTGAACCGGGTTACTCGCGGCAATCAATGGGTTGCAGGAGACAGGACATGAGTGCAGTGATCGACGACCACGCCCACGGCCACGACCATGCGCACGGCCCGGCCAAGGGCCTGATGCGCTGGGTGCTGACGACCAACCATAAAGACATCGGCACGATGTACCTGTGGTTCAGTTTCATCATGTTCCTGCTCGGTGGCTCGTTCGCCATGGTGATCCGCGCCGAGCTGTTCCAGCCTGGCTTGCAGATCGTGGAACCGGCGTTCTTCAACCAGATGACCACCATGCATGGCCTGATCATGGTGTTCGGTGCCGTGATGCCGGCCTTTGTCGGGCTGGCCAACTGGATGATCCCACTGATGATCGGCGCGCCTGACATGGCCTTGCCGCGCATGAACAACTTCAGCTTCTGGCTGCTGCCGGCGGCCTTCCTGCTGCTGGTCTCAACCCTGTTCAGCCCAGGTGGCGGGCCTAACTTCGGCTGGACGTTCTACGCCCCGCTGTCCACCACCTATGCGCCAGCCAGCGTCACTTTCTTCATCTTCGCCATCCACCTGATGGGTATCAGCTCGATCATGGGCGCGATCAACGTGATCGCCACCATCCTCAACCTGCGTGCCCCAGGCATGACCCTGATGAAAATGCCGCTGTTCGTCTGGACCTGGCTGATCACGGCGTTCCTGCTGATTGCAGTGATGCCGGTACTGGCCGGCGTGGTGACCATGATGCTGATGGACATCCACTTCGGCACCAGCTTCTTCAGTGCCGCCGGTGGTGGTGACCCGGTGCTGTTCCAGCATGTGTTCTGGTTCTTCGGCCACCCGGAGGTGTACATCATGATCCTGCCGGCCTTCGGCGCGGTCAGCTCGATCATTCCGGCGTTTTCGCGCAAGCCGCTGTTCGGCTATACCTCGATGGTCTACGCCACCGGCGCCATCGCCTTCCTGTCGTTCATCGTCTGGGCCCACCACATGTTCGTGGTCGGCATTCCGGTGGTCGGCGAGCTGTTCTTCATGTACGCCACCATGCTGATTGCCGTGCCCACCGGGGTGAAGGTGTTCAACTGGGTCAGCACCATGTGGGAAGGCTCGCTCACCTTCGAAACACCGATGCTGTTCGCCATCGCCTTCGTCATCCTGTTCACCATCGGCGGTTTCTCCGGGCTGATGCTGGCAATCGCCCCGGCGGACTTCCAGTACCACGACACCTACTTCGTGGTGGCGCACTTCCATTACGTGCTGGTGCCAGGGGCAATCTTCGGCATCTTCGCCTCGGCCTACTACTGGCTGCCGAAATGGACCGGCCACATGTACGACGAAACCCTCGGCAAGCTGCACTTCTGGCTGTCGTTCATCGGCATGAACATGGCCTTCTTCCCCATGCACTTCGTGGGGCTGGCCGGCATGCCACGGCGCATTCCTGACTACAACCTGCAGTTCGCCGACTTCAACATGGTGTCGTCGATCGGCGCCTTCATGTTCGGTGCCACGCAGATCTTCTTCCTGTTCATTGTCATCAAGTGCATCCGTGGTGGTGCGCCGGCACCGGCCAAGCCTTGGGATGGTGCTGAGGGCCTGGAGTGGTCGATCCCTTCGCCTGCGCCCTACCACACCTTCCAGACGCCCCCGGAAGTGAAATAGGAGCGCTGCCATGAACGGCCTGTCGCTGAAACGCCTGGTAACGCGCCTGCTGATGCTGACGGTGGTGATGTTCGCCTTCGGCTTCGCCCTGGTGCCGATCTACGACGTGATGTGCAAGGCCTTTGGCATCAACGGCAAGACCGGCGGCCAATACGAAGGCAGCCAGGTCAGTGACCCAACGCGTTCGGTGCGGGTGCAGTTCATGTCGACCAATGCCAGCGACATGGTCTGGGACTTCTACTCCACAGCCGACCAGCTGGAGGTGAACCCGGGGGCGGTGAACCAGATGATTTTCATCGCGCATAACCCGACCGACCGGCCCATGAGCGCTCAAGCGATACCCAGCATCACCCCGGCCGAGGCGGCCGCTTACTTCCACAAGACCGAGTGCTTCTGCTTTACCCAGCAGGTGCTGCAGCCCGGCGAACGCATCGAGATGCCGGTGCGCTTCATCGTCGACCGCGATCTGCCGGCCAGCGTGAAGCACCTGACACTGGCCTACACCTTGTTCGACATCACCGCTCGCCACCCGCCGGTCGCGCATGTTGCGGCCCAGGACGTCCAGGGCGCCCGTTAAGGGAAGGAGAACAGCAATGGCAAGTCATGACCACTACTATGTCCCGGCGCAGAGCAAGTGGCCGATCATCGCCACCATCGGCATGTTCATCACGGTGTTCGGCCTGGGAACCTGGTTCAACGACATGAAGGCCGGCCACCCGGAATCGCACGGGCCGCTGATTTTCTTCATCGGTGCCTTGTTCCTGGCCTACATGCTGTTTGGCTGGTTCGGCTCGGTGGTGCGCGAGAGCCGTGCGGGGCTGTACAGCCCGCAGCTGGACCGCTCGTTCCGCTGGGGCATGAGCTGGTTCATCTTCTCCGAGGTGATGTTCTTCCTGGCGTTCTTCGGGGCGCTGTTCTACGTGCGGGTACTGGCCGGGCCATGGCTGGGGGGCGAAGGGGCCAAGGGTGTTGCGCACATGCTGTGGCCAAGCTTCGAGTTCACCTGGCCACTGCTGCACACGCCCGACCCGAAACTGTTCCCGCCGCCCAAGGAGGTGATCGACCCGTGGCACTTGCCGCTGATCAACACCATCTTGCTGGTCAGTTCCAGCGTGACCATCACCCTTGCCCACCACGCCTTGCGTCGTGACCACCGTGGGCCGCTGAAATTCTGGATGGCGCTGACCATCGTGCTGGGTATCAGCTTCATCGCCTTGCAGGCCTTCGAATACCACGAGGCTTACACCAAGCTGGGGCTGACGCTGGGCTCGGGGATTTATGGCGCGACATTCTTCATGCTCACCGGGTTCCACGGTGCCCACGTGACCTTGGGCACGATCATCCTGATCGTGATGTTCGTGCGCATCCTGCGTGGGCACTTCAACCCGGAGAAACACTTCGGCTTCGAGGCGGCCAGTTGGTATTGGCACTTCGTCGATGTGGTGTGGGTGGGGTTGTTCATCTTCGTCTACGTGCTGTAGGAGCGAGCTTGCTCGCGATGCAGGCGACTCTCGTGGCACCGGCTTTAGCGGTGATCGCGAGCAAGCTCGCTCCTACAAGGATGAGGCCAGGCAGGTAAAGATTTAGAAGGGGGCGTGGGACACGAGCTGACCGCTGATGAAACCCCAGGCAACCAGGCCAACGGTCAGGGCCGCCAGGGTTACCCGTACGGTCAGCGCCTTTAACAGGCGCGTCGAGTTTTCGTCGTCCTTGACCAGAAACACCAGGCCACTGAACAGGCTGGCAATCGTGGCCAACAGCATCAGGACAATCGCGGCCTTGAGCATGGCGCTACTCCGGGGGGATGCGGTGATGTGGATAAGTATAGCGAGGCGCCCGTGAGGCCGTTTCGCCCAGGCTGGGTACCGACCCTGGTGGTGCTTGCACTGCTACCAGGCCTGGTCGCCCTTGGCTGTTGGCAACTTAGCCGTGCCCAGGAAAAGCGCGTGCTGCTGGCCAGCTATGCCGAGCGGCGGGTCGAAGCGCCACTGGCCGCAGCTCAGCTGACGCCCAGTGACGACAACGCGTTCCGCCGCGTGCACCTGTATGGCCGCTTCGACACCGAGCACAGTCTGCTGTTGGACAACCGCATGCGCGATGGCCAGGCCGGTGTCGAACTGCTGCAACCCTTCCATGATCAGGCCAGCGGCCTGTGGTTGCTGGTCAATCGTGGCTGGCTGCCTTGGCCGGACCGCCGGGTGCCTGTGCATTTCCAAACCCCTGCCCAGGCCCTGGCGTTGGACGCGTCTGTGTATGTCGCGCCCGGCAGCACCTTCCAGCTGCACCCAGACCCCATCGGCGGGCAATGGCCGCATCTGTTGACCGCTGTCGATGCCACGCAGCTATGGCAACAGCTCGATCGCGAGGGCTACGCCCATGAGCTGCGCCTGGAGCCCGGCCCGGCGACCTACCGCCTGGACTGGCCGGTTGTCGCCATGGGCCCGGAAAAACACCTGGGCTACGCCGTGCAGTGGTTTGCCCTGGCTACCGCTCTGGTTCTGCTCTACCTCTATTTCGGCTGGCACCAAAACAAGGAGAAACGCCATGGCCACCGCCACTCCACTGGATCTGCCTGAACGTAGCAAAGCCAGAGCCCGCGGGCGTTTGCAGCTGTTGCTGATTCTGCTGGTGGTGCTTGGGCCGATGATCCTGGCCACCAGCATGTACAAGCTCAAGTTCTGGGTGCCGGATGGCCGCAGCTACCACGGCGCCATGATCGGCAACGGGGAAAGCCGTGCCGACCTCGGCGTGGCCGGCGAGGACGAACGCTGGCAGTTGCTGGTCAGCGCGCCCCAGGCCTGTGCCGAAGACTGCCAGCGGCTGGTGTACCTGGCGCGGCAGATTCAGGTCGGCCTGGGCCGCGATGCCAGCCGCGCCAGCCACGCACTGGCTGCCGCGCAGCCGCTGAGCGCGGATTACCAGGCGCTGATTGGCCGCGAGTACCCGCAACTGCAGCGCTATCCGCTGGATGCGCAACGTTACCAGCAGAAGGTTACCGAACCCGGCCCGCAGCTGTGGATCGTCGACCCGCACGGCAACCTGGTGCTGCGCTACGACGGCAAGGTCAACGGCAAGCATGTGCTGGATGACCTGCGCCACCTGCTCAAGCTGTCCAATATCGGCTAGGAGCCTGCCATGGCCAGACCCGGATTTCGCCTTGCTGTGTTCGCCACCCTGCTGGCTCTGCTGGTCGTCCTGCTCGGTGCCTATACCCGGCTGACCCACGCCGGCCTCGGCTGCCCCGACTGGCCGGGTTGCTATGGCTTCATCAGCGTGCCCAAGAGCGAAGCACAGCTGGCCCATGCCGAGCTGCACTTTCCCGAGCACCCGGTAGAAGCGGCCAAGGGCTGGGCCGAGATGGTCCACCGCTACTTCGCCGGTACCTTGGCTGTGGTGATCGCCCTGCTCGCCTTCCAGGCCTTGCGCCGGCATGCCCGCGATGGCCAACCCTACCGCCTGCCCGTATTGCTGCTGGGCGTGGTGCTGGCCCAGGCGGCCTTCGGCATGTGGACGGTTACCCTGAAGCTGTGGCCGCAAGTGGTCACGGCGCATTTGTTGGGTGGCTTCACTACGTTGAGTTTGCTGTTCCTGTTGTCACTGCGTCTGTCCCGGGCTTTTGCGCCCTTGCCAAAATTGCCCCTGAGCCTGCGCCGGATCGCTGCATTGGCCCTGCTGGTGGTGATCGGCCAGATCGCCCTGGGCGGCTGGGTCAGCGCCAACTACGCAGCCGTCGCCTGCATCGACCTGCCAACCTGCCATGGTCAATGGTGGCCGGCGGCGGACTTCAGCAACGGTTTCCATCTGACCCAGCATGTCGGCCCCAACTACCTGGGTGGGCAGCTGGACAGTGATGCGCGCACGGCCATTCACGTCAGCCACCGGCTGGGTGCGTTGCTGGTGACCTGCGTGCTGTTGATGCTCAGCTGGAAGCTGCAGCGTTGCGGTCTACCCGGCCTGGCGCGGCTGGTGCTGCTGGCGCTGGCCCTGCAAGTTGGGCTGGGCATCAGCAACGTGCTGTTCCAGCTGCCGCTGGCGGTGGCCGTTGCGCACAATGCCGGCGGGGCAATGCTGCTGCTGAGCATGGTGCTGGTGAACTACCGCATTCGCGTGGTCGACAAGGTGCGCGTGGGTGTCGGCCATGGCTGGCGTTTGCGGCCGGTGGCTGGCGTGGGCATTTCCCATCGCATGAGGAACGACTCGTGGCGACGCTTCTGAATGCACGGCGGGCCAGCTGGCGCGATTACCTGGAGCTGACCAAGCCCAAGGTGGTGGTGCTGATGCTGATCACCTCGCTGGCGGGCATGTTCCTCGCGACTCGCGCGGGCGTGAGCTGGAGCGTATTGCTGTTCGGCAACCTGGGGATTGGCTTGTGCGCCAGTGGCGCGGCGGCGGTCAACCATGTGGTGGACCGGCGCATCGATGCCCTGATGGCGCGTACCCACAAACGGCCGCTGGCCCAGGGCCGGGTCGAGCCGCTGCCGGCGTTGCTGTTCGCGCTGGCGTTGGCGCTGCTGGGCATGGCCCTGCTGCTGGTATTCACCAACACCCTCACCGCCTGGCTTACCCTGGCCTCGCTACTGGGCTATGCGGTGCTCTACACCGGCTTTCTCAAGCGCGCCACGCCACAGAACATCGTCATCGGCGGCCTGGCCGGCGCCGCCCCGCCATTGCTTGGTTGGGTGGCGGTAAGCGGCCATGTCAGCGCCGAACCCTTGCTGCTGGTGCTGACCATCTTCGCCTGGACCCCGCCGCACTTCTGGGCGCTGGCCATCCACCGCAAGGAGGAGTACGCCAAGGCCGATATCCCGATGTTGCCGGTGACCCACGGCGAGCGCTACACCAAGCTGCATATCCTGCTGTACACCCTGATATTGCTGGCGGTGAGCCTGCTGCCCTACGCCATCCACATGAGCGGCCCGCTGTACCTGGCCTGCGCCTTGGTCTTGGGGCTGCGCTTCCTGCAATGGGCCTGGGTGTTGTACCGTGGCAGCCGGCCGCACGCGGCGATCGGTACCTTCAAGTACTCTATCGTCTACCTGTTCGCGCTGTTCATCGCGTTGCTCCTTGACCACTACCTGTTGCTGAACCTATGACCCGAACCCAGAAAACCGTCTTCATCCTCGTTGCCCTGGTCGCGTTGATCCTGGGCCTGACCGTCAACAAGGTGCTTAACGGCCGCGACCAGCCCAACCCCACCGAGCTGATCGACGCCGGCATCATCCTGCTGCCGCAGAGCCGCACCGTGGCCGACGTGACCATGACCAACCAGGACGGCCAGCCGGTGCGGCTGGATGACATGAAGGGCAAATGGTCGCTGCTGTTCTTTGGCTATACCTACTGCCCGGACATCTGCCCGACCACCCTGGCCCAGCTGCGCCAGGTGAAAAGCGAGCTGCCCAAGGAAGCCGTCGACCGGCTGCAGGTGGTGTTGGTGAGTGTGGACCCGAACCGCGACACGCCGAACCAGCTGAAGCAGTACCTGGGCTATTTCGACAAGGATTTTGTCGGGGTGGCGGGGTCGATCGAGGATACCCAGAAGCTGGCCAATGCCTTGAGCATTCCATTCATTCCGGCGGATACCAGCAAGCCGGGGTATACCGTGGATCACAGCGGCAACCTGGCCGTCGTTGGGCCGGATGGGCGTCAGCGTGGGTTCATTCGTGCGCCGTTCAACAACCAGAAGCTGGTGGCGCAGTTGCCTGGGCTTGTGAAGCGCGATTGAGATTGATGGGCCTGCTGCGCAGGCCATTCCGGCCGGACCGGCCGGAATGGGCCGCAAAGCGGCCCCAGGGGTGTCGGATCAGAACGCCGGAACCACAGCGCCTTTGTACTTCTCGACGATGAACTGCTTCACCTCGGGCGAGTGCAGTGCGGCCGCCAGTTTCTTCATGTCTTCCGAGTCCTTGTTGTCCGGGCGGGCAACCAGGATGTTCACGTAAGGCGAGTCGCTGCCTTCGATGGCCAGCGCGTCTTTTTCCGGGTTCAGCTTGGCTTCCAGCGCGTAGTTGGTGTTGATCAGGGCGGCATCGACCTGGGTCAGCACGCGCGGGATGGTGGCTGCTTCCAGCTCACGGAATTTGATGCTTTTCGGGTTCTCGGCAACATCCTTCACGGTCGACAGGATGTTCTTGTTGTCCTTGAGCTTGATCACACCGGCCTTGTCCAGCAGCAGCAAGGCGCGGCCGCCGTTGGTGGCATCGTTGGGGATGACCACGGTGGCGCCGGAGGACAGCTCGTCGAGCTTCTTGATCTTGGTCGAATACACGCCCAGCGGCTCGATGTGCACGCCGGCCACGCTCACCAGGTTGGTGCCCTTGGCCTTGTTGAACTCATCCAGGTACGGCTGGTGCTGGAAGAAGTTGGCGTCCAGGCGCTTTTCGGCAACCTGCACGTTCGGCTGGATGTAGTCGGTGAATTCCTTGACCTTCAACTCCACGCCTTGTTTGGCCAACTGCGGTTTGACGAAGTTGAGGATCTCGGCGTGCGGCACCGGGGTGGCGGCAACGGTCAGGGTATCGGCGTGGGCCGAGAAGGCCGCGACAGCGGCAGCGACAGCAAGCAGCTTCTTCATTGATCACTCCTTGTGAGGGCCGCGACGGCCCCCGAACGGGTCGGCCGGGCCGACCCCATTGGGGTTACTTACGGGAAAAATGCACGACCAGTTTGTCGCCCACGCTCTGCAGGACTTGAACCAGTACCAGCAGCAGTACCACGGTCACTACCATCACATCGGTCTGGAAACGCTGGTAGCCGAAGCGGATAGCCAGGTCGCCGAGGCCACCGGCACCCACCACACCGGCCATGGCGGTGTACGAAACCAGGGTGATGGCGGTGACGGTAATGGCCGCGAAGATGCCCGGGCGGGCCTCTGGCAGCAGGGCGTTGGTGATGATCTGGCGGGTGGTGGCGCCCATCGATTGCGTGGCTTCGATGATGCCGCGGTCCACTTCACGCAGGGCGGTTTCAACCAAGCGCGCGAAGAACGGCGTGGCACCCACCACCAGTGGCGGGATGGCGCCGGCAACGCCCAGCGAGGTGCCGGTGATGAGCACGGTGAACGGGATCATCACGATCAGCAGGATGATGAACGGCAGCGAACGCAGGATATTGACCACCAGCGACAGCAGCGCATACACGCCCTTTTGTTCGAACATCTGCTTCGGCCCGCAGAGGAACAGCAGCACGCCCAGCGGCAGGCCCAGCAGCACGGTGAAGAACAGCGAGCCGAACAGCATGATCATGGTGTCGATGGTGGCCAGCCAGATTTCGGCCCAGTCGACGTTGGCGAAGAAATTCAGGGCGTCCATCAACGCAGTACCTCCATATGTACGTCAGCTGCCTTGAAGCGGGCGAACGCCGCTTCCATGTCTCCGCCGATCAGGGCGAGGGTGAGCTGGCCATAGGGGATATCCTTGATGCGGTCGATACGCCCGGCGAGGATGCTGTAGTCCACGCCGGTTTCGCGGGCCACGGTGCCCAGCAGCGGCGCGTAGGTGGCGTCGCCTTGGAAGGTGAGGCGCACGATGCGGCCTGGCACGTGCGCGAAGTCGTCGCGCTGCTCGCCTTCGTCGACCTGCTCGTCTTCCTGGACGAAACGCTTGGTGGTGGGGTGCTGCGGGTGCAGGAACACTTCGGCCACCGAGCCTTGCTCGACGATCTGGCCGGCGTCCATTACCGCCACGCAGTCGCAAACCCGGCGGATCACGTCCATCTCGTGAGTGATCAGCACGATGGTCAGCTTCAGTTCACGGTTGATCTCGGCCAGCAGTTGCAGGACCGAGGCCGTGGTTTGCGGGTCGAGGGCACTGGTGGCCTCGTCGCACAGCAGGATCTTAGGGTTGGTGGACAGGGCGCGGGCGATGCCGACGCGCTGCTTCTGGCCGCCGGACAGCTGCGCCGGGTACTTCTTGGCGTGGTCCGACAGGCCCACGCGGGCCAGCAGCTCGGTGACGCGCTTGTCGATTTCGCTGCGCGACAGCTCGCCGGCCAGGGTCAGCGGCAGGGCGACGTTGTCGGCGACGGTCTTGGAGGCCAGCAGGTTGAAGTGCTGGAAAATCATCCCGACCTGCTGGCGGAAGCCGCGCAGCTGGCTGGCGTTGAAGGCGGTGACGTCTTCGCCGTCGACGATGATCTTGCCGCCGGAGGGCTCCTCCAGGCGGTTGATCAGGCGCAGCATGGTGCTTTTGCCGGCGCCGGAATGGCCGATCAGGCCGAACACCTGGCCATCTTCGATGGTCAGGCTGGTCGGATTCAGTGCGGGGATTTCCCTACCGGCAACGCGGTAGGTTTTATGTACCTGTTGGAACTCGATCACGTAGCGAACCTTGTGGGGCGCATTGAAATTTGGGTCAGCGGTTAGCTGGGGTCGCGCATTTTAGCCTTTTCCCATAGCTGTTCTTAGCATTTATTTCGTAATGCACCAATCCATCGGGTATATCGCGACAACCGGTAATCCTGATTGAACGCTCGGCGAAGCCTTCCAGTCACTAGTTGAACAAGCCCGACACGGGCACGCCTGAAGACTGACGAGGAGAGCCGACCATGCCCAGCAAGAAAACGGACGCGCCCAAGCACAGTGAGGCCGCCGGCACCCAGACCCCTGATCGGGCCAACACCAATGCCAAGTTGCAAAGCCTGGAGGCTTTGCGCAGCGATGCCACGGGGCAGGCTTTGCGCACCAACCAAGGGGTGAAGATCGCCGATAACCAGAACAGCCTCAAGGCGGGTATTCGTGGGCCGTCGCTGCTCGAAGATTTCATCATGCGCGAGAAGATCACACACTTCGACCATGAACGCATCCCAGAGCGCATCGTGCATGCCCGGGGTACCGGGGCGCACGGCTACTTCCAGAGCTACGGCTGCCACGCCGAATTGACCAAGGCTGGTTTCCTGCAGGACCCGGAAAAGATCACCCCGGTGTTCGTGCGCTTTTCAACGGTACAGGGGCCGCGTGGGTCGGGTGATACAGTGCGGGATGTGCGCGGTTTCGCCGTCAAGTTCTACACCGATGAAGGCAATTTCGACCTGGTTGGCAACAACATGCCGGTGTTCTTCATCCAGGATGCCATCAAGTTCCCGGACTTCGTGCATGCCGTGAAACCTGAACCGCACAACGAAATGCCCACCGGTGGTTCGGCCCACGACACGTTCTGGGACTTCGTTTCGTTGGTGCCGGAGTCGGCGCACATGGTGATCTGGGCCATGTCCGACCGCGCCATCCCGCGCAGCCTGCGCATGATGGAAGGCTTTGGCGTGCACACTTTCCGCCTGATCAACGCCGAGGGTGTGGCCAGTTTCGTCAAGTTCCACTGGAAGCCGCGCCAGGGTGTGCACTCGGTGCTGTGGGACGAAGCGCAGAAACTGGCCGGCAAGGACACTGACTACCACCGCCGCGACCTGTGGGACGCTATCGAGTCGGGTGATTACCCGGAGTGGGAGCTGGGTGTGCAGATCGTGCCCGAGGCGGACGAACACAAGTTCGACTTCGACCTGCTCGACCCGACCAAGCTTATCCCCGAAGAGCTGGTACCGGTGACGCTGCTGGGCAAGATGGTGCTCAACCGCAACCCGGACAACTTCTTCGCCGAAACCGAGCAGGTGGCCTTCTGCCCAGGGCATATCGTGCCGGGAATCGACTTTACCAACGACCCGCTACTGCAGGGGCGGCTGTTCTCGTACACCGATACCCAGATCAGTCGGTTGGGCGGGCCGAACTTCCATGAAATCCCGATCAACCGCCCGCTGGCGCCAAACCACAACAGCCAGCGCGATGCCATGCACCGCATGACCATCGACAAGGGCCGGGCTTCATACGAGCCCAACTCCATCGACGGTGGCTGGCCGAAGGAAACACCCCCTGCGGCGCAGGACGGTGGCTTCGAGAGTTATCAGGAGCGCATCGATGCGCACAAGATCCGCCAGCGTAGCGAGTCGTTCGGCGATCACTTCTCCCAGGCGCGGCTGTTCTTCCAGAGCATGAGCCCGACCGAGCAGCAGCACATCATCAAGGCCTACAGCTTCGAATTGGGCAAGGTGGAGCGTGAAGCGATTCGTGAGCGTGTGGTGAATGAGATTCTGGCGAATATCGATTTGGAACTGGCGGCGGCGGTAGCGCAAGGCCTTGGGTTATCGGCACCCAAGCGGGGGACGGTCAAAGTGAAAGGCAGCAAACCCGCGCAATCCAAGGCGTTGAGCCAGATGAACCATCCTGGTGATCTAGGTATCAAGGGGCGCAAGATCGCGCTGTTGCTGGCCGATGGCGTGGAGGCTGCGAGCGTCGACAAGTTGGTCAAGGCACTGGAGGCGCACAGTGCACGGCTGATGTTGCTAGGCCCGACGTCGGCGCCGGTAAAGGCTGCGGATGGCAAACAACTGCCGGTGGATGCGTCGATGGAGGGGATGCCGTCGATCATGTTCGACGGGATTGTCGTGCCCGCAGGCAAGGCCTCGACGGACGCTTTGGCGGCTAGCGGGCTGGCCAAGCACTTCCTGTTGGAAGGCTACAAGCACCTGAAGGCGATGGTGCTGACCCAAGACCTGATGAAGCGCCTTGGGCTCACGCAAGACAAGGGCTTGCAACAGGGGGATGACCAGAAGGCCGTAGAGGCCTTTGTCAAAGCGGTTGAGGGGCATCGAGTGTGGGAGCGGGAGGCGGCTGCGCAGGCTATCCCAGCCTGATCGAGGCGAGGCTAGGCCTTGTGTGATCCCTGTAGGAGCAGCCTTGTGCTGCGAAGAGGCCGGTATGACAGAAGCATTTCTGTGGTAGTACCGGCCTCTTCGCAGCACAAGGCTGCTCCTACAAGGGCGTGTGTTTGCCGCAGTTCACTGTTGGTGAGGGACCAATACCACTTGTGCCGGCAGTGAGCGCTGAATTTCATGCTTCTGCTTGAGATCGAAGTTGCTGTCGATCTTGCGCACCCGCTTCTCCAGCAACGTCTTCAGCCAAGGCGCATCGTCGGTACGCGGCACCTGGAACACCACTTCGCAGTCATAGCTCACCACATCGGCGGCGATGTCATCTAGCTGGCGGCGCATGGCGCGGCTGTCAGTGGTCTTCAAGGCCACCACCGTGCTTGGCGCTGTCGGGTCGATGATACGTGCCTTGGGTTTGGCTTCAGCGGCTTTCAAGGCTGCCTCCGCCTTGTCCAGCTCGGCCTTGCGTGCCTGGCTCAGAGGATCGCCACCGGTCACTGCCGGGGCTTGCGGCATCAGTGCACGGGCGCGGGCCAAGGCGGTAGCGGCCGCGTTCACATCGCCCTTCTGCAGGACGATCTGGCTGCGCTGCAGGTAGGCTTCGGCCAGCTGGCGCTGGTATTGCTCCAGGCGTGGGTCATCCGGCGACTGGGCTTGCAGGGTTGCAAGCTGGTCTTCGGCGGTGGCCAGCTCGTTACTGGCGATGTTCTGTTGCAACTGCTGCCAGGCATCGGCTTGGGCAGGTGCGGTGGCCTGTTCGACCGGCGCGCTGGAGCAGGCAGCCAGGAACAGGGAAAACGCGGCAACAAGCAGATAACGGGAGGCGAACGGCTTCATTCCTGCGACTCTCTATTTGCGCAAAAAGCGAGCAAGTCTACACCCAGGTGCGCACGCTCGAAAACAGGTCTTACAGACCCTTTACCCGGCAAAAGGTTGCAAGGCGTGCCTGCACACGCCCTGCTTCTCAGCGTTTTGGCAGGGCCAGGCTCAGCAAGAATAGCACTGCCGCGCAGACCACGATCGACGGGCCGGCGGGGGTGTCCTTGAACCAGGACATGGCCAGGCCGCCGCAGACAGCGGTGACGCCCAGCAAGCTGGCGCCCAGGGCCATCTGCTCTGGCGAGCGGGCGTGACGCTGTGCCGCAGCCGCGGGGATGATCAGCAGCGAGGTGATCAGCAACACACCCACGATTTTCATGGCAACGGCAATCACCACCGCAATCAGCAGCATCAGCGCCAGGCGCAGGCCGGCCACGGGCAGGCCTTCGACCATGGCCAGCTCTTCGTGCACGGTAACCGCCAGCAGTGGCCGCCACAGTGCGGCGAGCAGCAGCAGGACCAGCGCACTGCCGCCGAGGATCCAGGCCAGGTCGGTGGTGCTGATGGCCAGCAGGTCACCGAACAGGTAGGCCATCAGGTCGATGCGTACGTCATGCATGAAGCTCAGCACCACCAGGCCCAGCGACAAGGTGCTGGGGGCGAGGATGCCGAGCAGGGTGTCGGAGGCCAGCGGCTGGCGTTGCTGCAAGGTCACCAGCAGAATCGCCAGCAACAGACAGCCCACGGTGACCGCCAGCGCCGGGCTGACGTCCAGGGCAAAGCCCAGGGCCACACCGAGCAAGGCGGCATGGGACAGGGTGTCGCCAAAGTAGGCCATGCGCCGCCATACCACGAAGGAGCCCAGCGGGCCGGCAACCACTGCCAGGGACAAGCCGGCAAGCAAGGCGTAAAGAAGAAAATCAGCCATGCTTGCAGTGCTCTCCGTGAACATGGGTGCCAGGGGCGACCACCGAGCCGTGCAGGTCGTGGCTGTGGTCGTGATGGTGGTGGTAGATGGCCAGGCTAGGTGCGGTCTGGCCGAACAGCTCGACGAACGCCGGGTCGCCGCTGACTTGTTCGGGGTGGCCCGAACAGCACACGTGGCGGTTCAGGCACACCACCTGATCGGTGGCGCTCATGACCAGGTGCAGGTCGTGGGACACCATCAGCACGCCGCAGCCGTGGCGGTCGCGCAGGCGGGTGATGAGGTTGTACAGCTCGGTCTGGCCGACCACGTCCACCCCTTGCACCGGTTCGTCGAGCACCAGCAACTGGGGCTCGCGCAGCAGCGCGCGGGCCAGCAGGACGCGTTGCATCTCGCCACCGGAAATGGTCTGGATGGGGCTGTCGATGACCTGTTCGGCGCCCACTTCCTGCAGCGCCGACAAGGCTGCCGCGCGGTCTACGCCGGGCACCAGGCGCAAGAAGCGCAGCACCGACAACGGCAGCGTGGCATCGACCTGAATCTTTTGCGGCATGTAGCCAATGCGCAGCTTGGGCTTGCGCCATACCTTGCCGCGGTGTGGCTTGAGCAGCCCGAGCACGGCGCGCACCAAGGTGGTCTTGCCCGCCCCGTTGGGGCCGATCAGGGTGACGATCTGGCCTGGGGCGACCGACAGGTCGATGCTGTCGAGCACTGCCTCGCCGCCAAAGGTGACGCCGACCTGCTCCAGGCGGATCAGCGCGTCGCTCATGCTGCGCTCCGGCAGTTGCCGCACAGGCCGACCACTTCCACGGTCTGGGTCTCGACGGTGAAGCCCACGCCTTTGGCGCTGTCGATGATGGCCTCGCTGATGCTGCTTTGCTCCAGCTCTATGGCCACATGGCAGGCGCGGCAGATCAGGAATTGGCCCTGGTGCACATGCTCGGGGTGGCTGCAGCCGATGAAGGCGTTGAGCGAGGCGATGCGGTGCACCAGGCCGTTTTCCAGCAGGAAGTCCAGTGCGCGGTACACCGTGGGCGGCGCGGCGCGACGGCCATCCTGCTCGCTCAGCACGGCGAGGATGTCGTAGGCGCCCAGCGGCTTGTGGCTTTGCCATACCAGCTCCAGCACTCGGCGGCGCAGCGCGGTCAGGCGCAGGCCCTGGCGGGTGCACAAGGCGTCGGCTTCAGCCAGTGCGCTGTGTACGCAATGGGAGTGATCGTGAGGACGGTTGGCCAGCGGCGTGATGGACATGGGCAGCGACGGTTCTGGATGGAGACGTTATTATGTTACCTGTTTCTGACGACTCGAGTATCCACCGTGTCCCGATTCCTAGCTCTGTTTGTCGCTTTCATCGCATTTTCCGCCCAGGCCGACGTGCGCGTGCTTACCAGTATCAAACCCCTGCAGCAGATTGCCGCCGCCGTGCAGGATGGCGTTGGCAGCCCTGACGTCTTGCTGCCACCGGGCGCTTCGCCGCACCATTACGCCCTGCGCCCGTCGGATGTGCGGCGGGTGGGCGATGCCGACCTGCTGTACTGGATCGGCCCGGACATGGAGAACTTCCTGCCGCGCGTGCTGGCTGGCCGCAGCAAGGCCACCGTGGCCGTGCAGTCGCTGACGGGCATGAAGCTGCGCCATTTTGGCGAGGACAGCCACTCCCATGAGGAAGCAGACCACGACGACCATGACCATGATCACCGACCAGGGAGCCTGGATGCTCACCTGTGGCTATCGTCGGTCAATGCGCGGGTGATTGCGGCGAAAATGGCGGCTGATCTTGCACAGGTCGATCCGGCCAACGCTGCCCGCTACCAGAGCAACCTGAAAGCTTTCGGCGAGCGCCTGGATGCGCTGGATGCGCGTATCAAGGTGCGGGTGGCCGGTATTGCCGACAAGCCCTACTTCGTGTTCCACGAAGCGTTCGACTACTTCGAGGCCGAGTACGGCTTGAAGCACACTGGCGTGTTCAGCGTGGCGTCCGAAGTGCAGCCTGGGGCGCAGCATGTGGCGGCGATGCGCAAGCGCCTGCAGGAAGTGGGTAAAACCTGTGTGTTCAGCGAGCCGCCGCTGCGCCCGCGCTTGGCCGAGACCCTGACCGCCGGGTTGCCGGTGCGCCTGGCCGAGCTGGATGCGCTGGGGGGTACCGACCCAGTGGATGGCAAAGGGTATGAGCGCTTGCTGGAGAAGCTGGGCGGTGACCTGGCTGGGTGCCTGGAACAGCTGTAAGCCTGTGCCGGCCTTTTCGCGAGCAAGCTCGCTCCTACAGGGACACCGCTGACCTGTAGGAGCGAGCTTGCTCGCGAAGGGGCAGAAGAGGAACTAGAGGGCGAACGGCAGGTGCAAAGCCACCTGCTGGCGCTGCGCCAAACGCACTTCGAACTCGCTCGGGTCGTGGATCATCACATCCATCCCGGCAAACGACTCGGCTGCAATCAGGCGTGACAGCCAGAACCGCACGCAGCCTACCCGCAACATTTCCGGCCACAGCTCGGCCTCGGCCGCCGTGAATGGCCGCAGCGCCGCATAGGCCGCCAGCAGCGCCTGTGCACGCGGTACATCCACCGCACCCTGCTCATCCAGGCACCAGTCGTTCACGGTGATGGCGATGTCATACAGCATCGGCCCGGAACAGGCGTTGTAGAAGTCGATCACACCGGTCAGGCGGGTGCCTTCGAACATCACGTTGTCGCGGAACAGGTCGGCATGCAGGTTGGCCCGTGGCAAGGCCAGGATCTGCGCCTTGTGCGCGCTGATTTCATCCAGTGCCGGTTGCAGCAGTGCGGCTTGCTCGGCAGTCAGGCGCGGCAGCAGTTCGGCACCCGAGGCCAGCATCCAGTCCAGGCCACGGTCGGTGCGACGCTCGATGATGTGTTCACGGGTGGCCAGGTGAATGTGCGCCAGCAGCTCGCCGACCTGGGCGCAGTGCTGGTTGTTCGGCGCCTTGATGTGCTTGCCCGACAGCCGAGGCTGCAGCAATGCAGGTTTGCCGCACAGCTCGCGCAGGCCGTTGCCGTCGCGGTCACGAATGGCGTAGGGCACTGGCATGTCGGCAGCGTGCAAGGTATCGAGCAGCTCGATGAAGAACGGCATGTCCTCGCTTGGCCCACGCTCGATCAGCGTCAGGACGAACTCCCCCTGTTCGAGGCTGACGAAGAAATTGCTGTTCTCGGTGCCGGCGGCAATGCCCTGGAAGTCGAGCAGACGGCCCAGCTGGTACGGCGCCAGAAAGGTTTCCAGCTCAGGCCGGGTCACGGGGGTGAAGACTGACATGATGAAAAAATGCCCATACGGGCACTTCCGCCGGGAAGTGCCGGGTTGATGTGAACGGTGCGCGTCAGATTACCACTCGAAGATCTTCCAGGACGGAATCAGCATGTCCGGCTGGTCGGATCGAATGAAATTGGCATCAGTGCCATCAGCGCGCACCAGAAAATAAGGCTTGCCGTTTTTCGGCGTGATCTTGATCGCATACAGGAAGCCGTTCTGGCGGTATTCCTGGATGGTTTTGTCGCCTTCCGTGCGAATGGTCACCTCGGGATCGGCCGAGGGGGCGTCGTCCGCCGCCAGGGTAACGACAGGCATGGTTGCCAACAGGCCGAGCAGTAACAGGCGATTGAGTGTACGCATGATAACCTAGTCCCTTTGTCGTCAATGATTCTGGCTATTCTAGCGCCGGACCCGTCGAAAAGGTTGATTCTGCTCATGAGCCAAGCGCCCCTCGTCCTGGTGGACGGTTCCTCCTACCTGTACCGCGCCTTTCACGCGCTGCCGCCGCTGACCACGTCCAAGGGCATGCCGACCGGTGCGGTGAAGGGTGTGCTGAACATGCTCAAGAGCCTGCGCAAGCAATACCCCGACAGCCTGTTCGCCGTGGTGTTCGACGCCAAGGGCGGCACGTTCCGCGATGCGATGTTCGCCGAGTACAAGGCCAACCGCCCCAGCATGCCAGACGACCTGCGGGTGCAGATCGAGCCGCTGCACGCCAGCGTCAGGGCGCTGGGCTACCCGCTGCTGTGTGTGGAGGGTGTCGAGGCTGACGACGTGATCGGTACCTTGGCGCGCAGCAGCTCCGCCCTGGGCCGCCCGGTGATCATCTCGACCGGTGACAAGGACATGGCGCAACTGGTGGACGGGCACATTACCTTGGTCAACACCATGATCGGTAGTGTGCTGGACGTGGCTGGCGTGCATGAGAAATTTGGCGTCGGCCCGGAACATATCATCGACTTCCTGGCCCTGATGGGTGACAAGGTCGACAACATTCCCGGCGTGCCGGGCGTGGGCGAAAAAACCGCGGTGGGGTTGTTGACCGGCATCGGTGGCGGCCTCAGCGACTTGTACGCCAACCTGGACAAAGTACCCACGCTGGCCATTCGCGGTGCCAAGACCCTGCCAGCCAAGCTGGAGGAGCACCGCGACGCGGCGTTCCTGTCCTATGAGCTGGCTACCATCAAGGTCGACGTACCGCTGGATGTCGAGGTCGAGGCGCTGGTGTGCGGCGAGCCCGATCGCGATGCGCTGTTGGCGCTGTATACCGAGATGGAGTTCAAGAGCTGGGTGGCCGATGTGCAGCGCGATGCGGCCAAGGCCGGTGCTGACATTGCGCCGGTCGCGGAGCCGGCGGCCAAGGTCGAGCCCAAGTATGAAACCATTCTCGACCAGGCCCGTTTTGACGCCTGGCTGGAGAAACTGCGCCAGGCACCGCTGTTCGCCTTCGACACCGAGACCACCGGCCTGGATGCCCAGCAGGCGCAGTTGGTAGGCCTGTCGTTCGCTGTCGAGCCGCACGAGGCGGCCTATGTGCCGCTGGCCCACGATTACGAAGGCGCGCCGGCCCAGCTGGACCGCGAAGCCGTGCTGTTGGCGCTCAAGCCGCTGCTGGAAGACCCGGCCAAGGCCAAAGTCGGGCAGAACGCCAAGTACGACATCAACATCCTCGCCAATGGCGCGCCGGCCATCGACATGCGTGGCGTGGCCTACGACACCATGCTCGAGTCGTATGTGCTGAACTCCACGGCGACCCGGCATGACATGGACAGCCTGGCGCAAAAGTACCTCGATCACACCACCATCGCCTTCGAGGACATCGCTGGCAAGGGTGCCAAGCAACTTACCTTCAACCAGATCAACCTCGACAAGGCCGGCCCCTACGCCGCCGAAGACGCCGACATCACCCTGCGCCTGCACCACGCGCTGCAGGCACGCCTGGCGCAGACGCCGAGCGTGCAGCCGGTGCTGATGGACATCGAGATGCCGCTGGTACCGGTACTGGCCAAGATCGAGCGCCAGGGGGCGTTGGTCGATGCCGCACTGCTGCAGGTACAAAGCGGTGAACTGGGCGTGAAGATGGCCGAGCTGGAGCAACGTGCCTACGAGCTGGCCGGTGAGGAATTCAACCTCGGCTCGCCCAAGCAGCTGGGCGCGATCCTTTACGACAAGCTGGGCATGCCAGTGCTGAGCAAGACCGCCAAGGGCCAGCCATCTACCGCCGAAGCCGTGCTCGACGAGCTGGCCGAGCAAGGCTACCCGCTGCCCGAAGTGCTCATGCAGTACCGCAGCCTGAGCAAGCTCAAGAGCACCTACACCGACAAGCTACCCGGGCAGATCAACCCCCGCACCGGGCGTATCCATACCTCTTACCAGCAGGCGGTGGCGGCCACTGGCCGGCTGTCTTCGAGCGACCCGAACCTGCAGAACATCCCGATCCGTACCGCCGAAGGCCGGCGCATCCGTCAGGCGTTCATCGCCAGCCCAGGTTACCAGCTGCTGGCGGCGGACTACTCGCAGATCGAACTGCGCATCATGGCCCACTTGGCCAAGGACGAAGGTTTGCTGCACGCCTTCCGCAACGACCTCGACGTGCACCGCGCCACGGCGGCGGAAGTGTTCGGTGTGGCCCTGCAAGACGTCACCACCGACCAGCGACGCAAGGCCAAGGCCATCAACTTCGGCCTGATTTACGGCATGAGCGCCTTTGGTTTGGCCAAGCAGATCGGTGTCGACCGCAAGCAGTCGCAGGATTACATCGACCGCTACTTCGCCCGCTACCCAGGCGTGCTGGCCTACATGGAGCGCACCCGCGCCCAGGCCGCCGAGCAAGGCTTTGTCGAAACCCTGTTCGGCCGCCGCCTGTACCTGCCGGACATCAACGCCAAGAACCCGGCCCTGCGCAAAGGTGCCGAGCGCACGGCGATCAACGCACCGATGCAGGGTACGGCGGCCGACATCATCAAGCGGGCCATGGTCAATGTGGACAACTGGCTGACCGAGAGCGGGCTGGATGCCCGGGTGATCCTGCAGGTGCACGACGAACTGGTACTTGAAGTGCGTGAAGACCTGGTTCAGCAGGTGAAAGATGAAATTCGCCAGCACATGAGCCAGGCTGCGCAGCTGGATGTACCGCTGCTGGTGGAGGCAGGAATTGGCGCGAATTGGGACGAAGCTCACTGATTGAGCGGGGAAAGCTGTGTAGGATCTGCGACGTAGTGACGCGGATCCTGGCACCGCTCAGTGCCATTGGTGCTGAAATTTCATGAAACTATCGCAATTAGTTTTGAGGGCTTTGGAACTAAACCGGTGAAGCGGAACTCAGAGTAACTGAATGGCTGGTGAAGCCCTTCGATGCTCCTATGTTGTGTTAAGTGTTGGCAGATATCTGGACCCCGCCCTAGCGGTCCGGACTTGGACCCCGAACTTCCCCCTCCCCATACGAAGTCCGGGGTTTTTTTTGCCCGGAATTTGACCTGGCAGACGCTGCGGCCCTTCCCTGTAGGAGCAGCCTTGTGCTGCGAAAAGGCCCGTATGGGCAATAGATTTCTACCGCCTGTCATGGCCTCTTCGCAGCACAAGGCTGCTCCTACAGGGATCTGTGCAGGCCTTCAGGCTACTGGCTTGTCTTCCAGCTCCATCCAGTCCGCCAGCACCCGGTAGGCGTCTTCCACGCCCAGGCGCTTGGGTGCCGAGAACAGCTGGATGGTCACGCCATCGCCCCAACCCTTGCGAATTTCCGACTGCACTTTCAGCAGGGTGTTCTTGCCTGCGCCATGGGTCAGTTTGTCGGCCTTGGTCAACAGGATGTGCATCGGCATGCTGCTGGCCTTGGCCCAGTCGAGCATCATCTTGTCGAAGTCGGTCATCGGGTGGCGCACGTCCATCATCAGGATCACACCACGCAGGCACTCGCGGCTGCCCAGGTAGGCCTCCAGGTGTTTTTGCCAGTGCTGCTTGAGCGGAATCGGGACTTTTGCATAACCGTAGCCCGGCAGGTCGACCAAACGCCGTTCATCGTCCAGACTGAAGAAATTCAGCAGCTGGGTGCGCCCGGGCGTTTTCGAGGTACGCGCCAAGCTGGCATGAGTCAGGGTGTTGAGGGCGCTGGATTTGCCGGCGTTTGAACGACCGGCGAAAGCCACCTCGTAACCCTGGTCGTCCGGACATTGTTCGACCTTGGCTGCGCTGAGGGCGAATTTGGCTTTCTGGCAGAGGCCGAGGATGGGGTTCTTGACTTGCATGGGATATCCGATGTGGGTGTTGCCTGACTCTGAAGGCCCGAGCCTGGCAAGCGGTGTCGTTTCCGTTTGGATGGCGGAAGTATATAATGCCCCAGTTTTTGTGTGCTCATTCTCCCAGCGAAGGAGAACGGGCATGGGGTGTCGAACAATAGCTCGCGCAACAGAACGCAGCGCGGCCCCCAACCCTGAAGGTCGTTCCGCATGGCGAAATGGCTGCTTGCTGTCGGTATGTTCCTGCCGGTTTTCAGCGCACAGGCTACACAGGATCCCGAGGTGTTGTACAACCGCACGTGTGCGGCCTGTCACACCGGGCAGTTGCCACAGGCACCCAGACGCGGTGACCGGGCAGCATGGGAGCCAAGGCTGGCGCAAGGCATGGAGGTACTGGTGAAGCACGTGACCCAGGGTTTCAAGGCTATGCCGCCGCGTGGATTGTGCATGGACTGCAGTGCCGAGGACTACCGTTTGGTCATCCTTTGGATGAGCGGCAGTCCCGATACATAACATTTCACCCTTAGCCGTGTTGGATTAGCTGATGAACAAACTAGTCGTGAGTCTGCTGTTGACCCTGGGTGTCGCAGGTGCGGCCACTGCTGCGCAACCTATCAAAGGCGATGCCGCCGCTGGCCAGGCCAAGACGGCCGTTTGTGGCGCCTGCCACAACCCCGACGGCAACAGCCTGGCGCCGAACTTCCCGAAACTGGCCGGCCAAGGCCAGCGCTACCTCGAAAAGCAACTGCACGATATCAAGTCGGGCAAGCGTACCGTGCTGGAGATGACCGGCATGCTGACCGCGTTCAGCGACCAGGATCTGGCTGACATCGCTGCTTACTTCTCCAGCCAGAAAGGCAGCGTGGGTGCCGCTGATCCCAAACTGGTCGAGCGGGGCCGTGCGCTGTTCAATGGCGGCGACCTGGAAAAGGGCATGCCGGCCTGCACCGGCTGCCACTCGCCGAACGGCGCGGGTATCGCCCTGGCCGGCTTCCCTCACCTGGGCGGGCAGCACTCGCAGTACGTGACCAAGCAGCTGACTGACTTCCGCGAAGGCAACCGCACCAACGATGGCGACGCCATGACCATGCGCACCATCGCCGGCAAGCTGAGCAACCACGACATCGAAGCGTTGGCCAGCTACATCCAGGGCCTGCATTAACTTTCGGTTAATGTTGTAGGCCAATGATGAAAGGGCGGCCGGGCCGCCCTTTTTTCAGTCCGCAGCCGTTACACTACAGAACTCGAGCCCTTCCCGGCCTGTCTCAGTGCAGGTCGCGTCGTGGCGACCCATGACTGCTCAGGAGTAAAGCATGCGTAAACTGATTCTCAGCGCTGCGCTGGTCGCCGCCAGCGTATTCGGTATGACTGCCGTCCAGGCCGCCGAGCCTGTTGCCGGTAAGGAATACATCCAGCTGAGCAACCCTGTTCAGGTTTCCGTGCCTGGCAAGATCGAAGTGGTCGAGCTGTTCTGGTACGGCTGCCCTCACTGCTACCACTTCGAACCGGTCATCAACCCGTGGGTCGAAAAGCTGCCCAAGGACGTCAACTTCAAGCGCGTACCGGCCATGTTCGGTGGCCCGTGGGATGCACACGGCCAGATGTTCCTGACCCTCGAAGCCATGGGCGTCGAGCACAAGGTGCACGCGGCGGTGTTCGATGCCATCCAGAACCAGCACAAGCGTCTGACCGACAAGAACGATATGGCCGACTTCCTCGCCACTCAAGGCGTGAACAAGGACAAGTTCCTCGCCACCTTCGATTCGTTCGCCATCAAGGGCCAGGTCAACCAGGCCAAGGAACTGGCGAAGAAGTATGAAATCACCGGCGTACCGAGCATGGTGGTCAACGGCAAGTACCGCTTCGACCTGGGTACCGCCGGCGGGCCGGAAGGCGTGCTGAACGTCGCCGACCAACTGATCGACAAGGAGCGCGCCGCTAAGTAAGCGGCGTAACCCATGCCCCGCTTCAGAGCTACGCGTGGCATTGGCCTGCACCAGCCGCAGGTCAACGAACACCACCTGCAGGCCCCCGGCCTGCCCGAGGATGGTCGTCTGCGGCTGCTCAGTTTCAACATCCAGGTGGGCATCAGCACCGAGCGCTACCGGCATTACCTGACCCGCAGTTGGCAGCACCTGCTGCCGCACAACGGGCGTGCCGGCAACCTGCAGAAGATCGGCAAGCTGCTGGGCGACTTCGATCTGGTGGCCCTGCAGGAAGCCGATGGCGGCAGCCTGCGTTCGGGCTACGTCAACCAGGTCGAACACCTGGCCCACCTGGGTGCCTTCCCCTATTGGTACCAGCAGCTCAACCGCAACCTCGGGCGTTTCGCCCAGCACAGCAATGGCGTGCTCAGCCGCCTGAAGCCGCAACTGCTCGAAGACCACCCCTTGCCTGGCCCGGCCGGGCGTGGTGCGATTCTGGTACGGTTCGGTGAAGGCGACGATGCGCTGATCGTGGTGATGATGCACCTGGCATTGGGGGCCAAGACCCGTGCCCTGCAGCTGGGCTACATCCGCGAGCTGATTGGCGGCTACCGACACCAGGTGCTGATGGGCGACATGAACACCCATGCCACCGACCTGCTGGACCATTCGCCATTGCGCGACCTGGGCCTGGTTGCACCGCAAGTCGAAGCCACCTTCCCTAGCTGGCGACCGCAACGTTGCCTGGACCATATCCTGCTCAGCCCAAGCCTAACGCTGGAGCGGGTCGAGGTGCTGGCACAGCCAATTTCCGACCACCTTCCCGTTGCTGTCGAGATTCGATTGCCTGATGCATTGACTGTGGATACGCTGCCGGTTTTGAGCTAATTGCCATCACCGTTTGCGGGCCCGGGCATGACTGAAGACGCTGAGCGCTGGAAAGAAAAATACCTGAAAAGCATCGAGCAGCAAGAAAAGCTCGAACGCCGTTGGGACGCCCGTCTCGACTTGCTGCGTCGCGGCCTGGTGCGCAGCACGCTGGCTGCAGAAGGCAGTGACAAGATCGTCGACGAGTGCATGAAGGAAATGCGCGAGGTGATCCGCAGCGACAATATGGATGCCGGCCTCGCCGGGTTGATCCCGCGCCTTGAAAAAGCGGTGCTGGACTCCGAACAGCGTCGCGAAACCCGCATGAACCAGGTCAGCGATGCGCTGACCGCACTCGTTGGTCAATTGCAAGGCTTGCCGCTGTCCAGCGACATCTCGCGGCCATTGAAAAAACTGGCGAAGAAACTCGACGGCGGGGTTGCCCAGTCACGCGAGCTGCCGCCGCTGCTGGGCGAGTTGAGCGGCTTGCAGGGGCGCGCGCTGTCGTCCTTGGGCAAGATGGGCGAAGACGCCCGGCCCGGTTTTCTCCAGCGCTTGTTCGGCAGCCGCGAGGACGACGTACAGGCAGGGCCAGAGCTTGCGCCGGTAGCGCTGCCAGCTGCCGAGATTCAACCCCAGGCTGCGGGTAGTACCGAGCCTTCGCAGCCTGACGACGTCGATGCGCTACAACCGCTGCCGGTCCCCGCTGCCACCTCCGTCGAGGTGACCGATGCGCCCGAGCCGGAGTTGGAGGTGTCTGGCCCGGCGCTGATCGAACCGGTCGAAATGCCGCCAACTCCGTTGCCGCCGTTGCCTCAGGATGAAGCACCCGTGCCGGAAGGTGCCGCAAGCGAACCGTTGGCCGAGGCAGAACCGGTACAGGTCCTTGAAGAAACCTTCGGTGAAGACGGCCCCTATGCCCTGCCCTACGCGGTGGAGCCGCCTTACAGCCAGGTTGCCGCGCATATCGAGCAGACCCTGATCGGCCTGCTCGACGACCTCAGCCTGCCCGAGCGGCACAAGGCCCAGGCGTTGGAAATGCGCGAGCGGGTCGCCCGCGGCTTGAACTGGTACGAGTTGATCCCGGTGCTGGATGACCTGGCGGTGCTCATGCTGGCGATCACCGACAGCGGCCAGCACGAATTCGAAACCTATTTGCAGCAGCTCAATGAACGCTTGGAAGGTTTCCAGAGCCATTTGCACGAAGCTAGTGCCGGCCATGCCGACAACAGCAGTGCGGCTCGTGAGTTGG
The DNA here is from genome assembly GCF_048068035.1 of Pseudomonas sp. NY11955. Taxonomy (NCBI): domain Bacteria; kingdom Pseudomonadati; phylum Pseudomonadota; class Gammaproteobacteria; order Pseudomonadales; family Pseudomonadaceae; genus Pseudomonas; species Pseudomonas sp. NY11955. The sequence goes on along the minus strand of NZ_JBLUPS010000009.1, from coordinate 36,183 downwards.
ATAACCAACTGCGTGAGCACGTCGATGGCTTGCAGAGCAGCGTGCAAGGTGCCGCCGATGTAGACAGCCTCAAGCACATCCTGGAAAACCGCCTGGAAGGCTTGCTGGTGACCATGGATGAGCACAAGCACGAGCGTGATCGCCGTGAGCAGGAACTGGCAGGTCGCCTGCAAGGCCTGTCTGAGCGGGTGGCGAGCATGGAGCATGAGGCGCTTGGCTACCGCGAACACCTGGAAGAGCAGCGCCAGAAAGCCCTGCTCGACCCACTGACTGGGCTGCCCAACCGTGCGGCCTGGAGCGAGCGCGTCGAGCGCGAAATGCTCGACTGGCAGGAAAATGGTGGCCACCTGGCGATGGCGATTCTCGACCTGGACCATTTCAAGCGTATCAATGACAGCTATGGGCACCTGGCGGGGGACAAAGTCCTGAAGATTGTCGCCGACCAGCTGCGCAAGCGCTTGCGCGGTCGTGATTTCATTGCCCGGTTTGGCGGCGAGGAGTTCGTGTTGTTGTTGCCGCAGACCACGCCGGCAGCCGCCGCGCAAGTGGCCGAGATGCTGCGCGCGACTGTCGAAGCCTGCCCCTTCCACTTCAAGGGTGAGCGGGTGGTGATCACCACCTCCATCGGCCTGGGCGCATTCCGTTCTGGCGAGCGCAGCGACCAGGTGCTCAAGCGCGCCGATGCAGCGCTGTACCGGGCCAAGGAGCACGGGCGCAATCGCGTCGAGCAGGGCTAGCCGGCCACGCTGACCCACGGCAGGCGCAGCCGTGGGGAGCACGTTATACTGTAGCGCTCATACGCTGAGGCCACTGACGTGCTTTCCACGCTTAAAAAAACCCTGATTTCCTGTTTGCTGCTGTCGGTCGCCGGTTGCTCGACGGGCCTGCGCATCGACCGCAGCCACCCTTCGGCCAATCAGGACAACCGCATCCAGTTCGTTGTCCTGCATTACACCAATGCTTCGCTGGAGCGTTCATTGGCGTTGCTTACCCATGGCGAGGTCAGCAGCCACTACCTGATTGGCGATGGCCCGGCGACGGTGTATCAACTGGTGGATGAAAACCGTCGCGCCTGGCATGCCGGTGATAGCCAGTGGCAGGGGCGCACCTGGCTGAATTCTTCGTCCATCGGTATCGAGATCGTCAACCCAGGCTTTACCGACACCCCGAACGGCCGCGTCTGGCACCCTTACAGCGAGGCGCAGGTCCAGTCGCTGATTGCGCTGCTCAAGGACATCGTCAAGCGCAACAATATCGAACCCCGCCACATCATCGGCCACAGCGACATTGCCCCGCTGCGCAAGCTGGACCCTGGGCCATTGTTCCCGTGGAAGCGCCTGGCCGACGCCGGGCTGGGCGTATGGCCGGATGCCAACGCGGTTGCACGGCAGCAGGCCTACTTCAGCGTCAACCCGCCAAGCGTTGGCTGGTACCAGCAGGAATTGGCACGGTTCGGCTATCAGATCGAGCAGACCGGCGTGTTGGATGTAGCGACGCGCCATGTGATCGCCGCGTTCCAGATGCGCTTCCGCCCGCAGCGCTTCGACGGCACGCCGGATGCGCAGACAGCCGCGATGCTGCAGGTGCTCAACCGCATGCGCTAAGCGGTTCCTTGTAGGAGCAGCCTTGTGCTGCGAAGAGGCCGGTAAAGCCCACGCATCTCTACTGGATGTACCGACCTCTTCGCAGCACAAGGCTGCTCCTACTAAAAGCATGTACAGGCCGCAGCGAGGCGCCAAACGGTGCGGGTGATTCTCGATTCAGTTGCTATACCTTAGTTATCAACTGGATGCCATTGATGTCAGCTCTCATTTCTATGCTGCGCCAAATTTTTTACCGTCCCTGGATGCTGGCCACCTTGGCAGCGTTGGCCAGCGCCGCGGTGCTGCTGTCTGCCAGCATAGGCATTGCCCTGCAACAGATGAAGCAAAGCGAGAGCGAACAGATGAACGCTCAGGGCGAGCGTTTTCTGGACCGCCTCGAACAGGTGTTCGGCCAGTTGCGTGAAGGGGTCGACCTGCTGCAGGCCCAGCCCTTGCGCGGATGCAGCCCGGCGATGTTGGCAGCCCTGCAGCAGGTTGGCCTGAGCTCGCGGTTTATCTATGAAGCAGCCTATGTGGATGGCGATGTGGCCTGCTCCAACCGCGGTGACGAGCGTGCATTCGTGCCCTTGCGGGCGCCCGATATCCAAGGCCCTACCTACAGCTACTGGCTCAACACCACCACCGAGCCGAACGAGAACCTGGCGGCACTGATGCTTGGCCGGGGAAAATTTCTGGTGTCCACCTCGCGCGGTCACTTGACCGACGTGGTCGACCTGCCGCCAGGCGGCAGCCTGGTGGTGGTGCTGGACAACGGCGCCCGGGCCATACCGGTGCTCGGCCCGCCACAGGTTTGGCCACCGCCTTCGGCCTGGTCGACCAGCCACAAGTCGCTGCTGGAGCTCAGCGACCGGCTGATCTACCGCATGCCGACCAAGTCGCCGGATTACCAACTGGTGCTGATTGCGCCGAGGGCCAGCCTGCCGCTGAGGATGAACGGCATGCTCTGGTTGTTGTTCCCCGGTAGCGTACTGGCGGCCTGCTGCATCGGTTGGTTGGTACTCCAGTTGATTCTGCAACGGCGCTCGATGAGTTCGGAGCTGCAGAATGCCTTGCGTCGTGGGGAGCTGCAGGTGCTCTACCAGCCAATCATCGAACTCGACAGCCGGCGCTGCGTGGGGGCCGAGGCCCTGGTGCGCTGGCGCCGCCCGGATGGCACGCTGACCAGCCCGGACCTGTTCATTCCGCTGGCGGAGAATACCGGGCAGATTCGCCAGATCACCGACTTTGTCCTGCAACGTGTGCTTGAGCAATTAGGGCAGCTGCTGCGCTCGCACCCCAAGCTGTACATCTCGGTAAACCTGGCGGCCTGCGATGTGATGGTGCCGCGTATTGGCCGGGTGGCGGCGCGCTTGTTGGCCTTGCATCGCGTGGCGCCCAGCCAGATTGCTTTCGAGGTGACCGAGCGCGGTCTGATCGATGTGGTGGTGGCGCGCGACAACCTGCAAGCGTTGCGCGCCGTAGGGCATCAGGTGCTGATCGACGATTTCGGTACCGGTTATTGCAGCCTGGCCTACCTGCAGACCCTGCCCGTGGACTGCCTGAAGATCGACAAGGCCTTCATCGATGCCCTGGGCCATGATGCCGCCAGTAGCGGTGTGGCCCCGCATATCATCCGCATGGCCCATGACCTGCACCTGCGGGTGATTGCCGAAGGCATCGAGTTCGAGGATCAGGCGGCGCTGCTGAACAGCGAGGGGGTCAATTATGGGCAAGGCTGGCTATTTGCCCGGCCGCTGAACGCCCGGCAGTTTGCCGAGCTGGTGACCCGCGGGCAGCTGCCGCGGCGGGTGTAGTGGCGTTACAACAGTCATACCGGCAATGCCATATAGAATTGGGTCCCCTGCCCCGGCCGGGAAAACACGCCCATGCGCCCGCCATGCAGTTGCACGATTTCTTTGCACAGCGCCAACCCCAGCCCAGCGCCACCTTTTTTGCGGCCTACCTGCACGAAGGGTTCGAAGATGCGCCCTTGCTGCCCATAGGCAATGCCCTCGCCGTTGTCCTCGACGCTGATGATCACCCGTTCCGCGTGCCGCCGAGCATGCAGGCGGATGTGCCCGCCGTTGGCGGTATGGCGGATGGCGTTGTGCAGCAGGTTGTCCAGCACCCGGTCCAGCTGGGCGACGTCGGCCTGGATGCGCGGTAGTGGCGGTTCCAGCTCCTTGACCAACTCGATTTGTTTGTGCAGCGCTTGTTCGGCAAAGCGCTGTTGCGCACGCTCCAACAGTTCGTCGAGGGCACAGGGGGCCAGCTGGAGCTTCTGCAGCCCGCTCTGGTAACGGGAGAAGTTGAGCAGGTCGTTGATCAGCTGGGTCAGGCGCTGCATTTCTTCGCCGATGGTTTCCAGCAGGTCGTTCTCGCGTGCTTCCGGGGGGAACTTGACCCGCTCGCGCAACAAGCCAAAAGCCATGTGCATGCCGGTCACCGGGGTACGCAGTTCGTGGGAGGCGCGCAGCACGAATTCGCTGCGCACGCGCTCGAAGGCCCGTTGCTCGGTCACATCGTGCAGCACCATCACCGCGCCGAGAATTGGCCCTTGCGGGTGGCTGACCGGGGTCAGGCTGTAGGTGAGCAGACGCGACTCTTCATCCACCTCCATGTTCAGGTCGTCCGGTGGGCGGTCGAGGCTGCCTCCGCGCAGTACCTGACGCAGCTGTTGCTCAAGCTCCGGCCGCTGCAGGGCCTCTGCCAGGCTGCTGCCTACGCGGCTGTCGTTCCAGCCCAGCTGGCGTTGCGCCACTGGGTTGAGGTGCTCAAGGCGGCCCTGACGATCGATGATCAGCAGGCCATCGTCGATGCTGTCGAGCACGGCCTGCAAGCGCTGCTGACCGGCCAGCAGCTCGTCGACGTTGGTGGCCTGATGCTTGCGCAAGGCATCGGCCATCAGGCCAAAACGGCGGGTCAGCTGGTTCAGCTCGGTTGCCTGGGTGACCGGCAAGGTAACGTTGAAATTGCCTTTGCCCAGTTGGTCGGCCGCCTTGGCCAAGGCTTCGATCGGCTGGCCAAAACGCCGGGCGATGTTGTGAGCAGTGATAAAGCCCAGTACCAGCACCACCAGGCCCATCAAGCCGAGCACACCACTGACCAGCAGGGCGCGATCACGGGTGTGTTCCTCGCTGCGGGTGATCAGGTCCAAGGCCTGCTTGTGGGAATCGATCAGGTCGGTACGTACCTGGTTGAACGCGGCCCCCAGCGGCTGATCGACACCCATGCTGCGGGCGGGTGCGGCGCTGTCGCGATAGGCCTGGAGAAAGGCCTGGTAGTTGCTGCTGGCCTTGCTGAAGCCGGTGCGCTCACCGCCTTGCTCCAGCCCTTGGTTGAGCAGGGCCTGGAAAGTGTCCTGCAATAGCCGCAGGTTTTCCGGGGCGGTGTCTTCATCAAGAATAAGGGTCAGCTGTTCGCCCAGGTTCTGGCGCAGTTTCAACCCTACTTCCAGGGCATGGGTGGTATCGCGCACCAGTTGCTGTTGCACTGTGGCCATCTGCAGCACGCTGACCAGGCCCAGCAGCAGCCCAAGCAACGACACGGTAACCAGCGCCGAGATGCTGAGGAAAAGCCGCGTGCGCAGCTTCATGGGCGGCCACTTCACAGGTTGTACTGCTTGCGCTTGCGGTACAGGGTGGAGGCATCGATGCCCAAGGTCTTGGCGGCCTGGTCGAGGGTATCGCTGGCGGCCAGCACGGCACCGATATGCGCGCGTTCCAGTTCATCCAGGCTCAGCGCGGCACCCACGCGCGGGGCGTTGCCGACGGGTTGTTCGCCCATGCCCAGGTGGCTGATTTCCACGCGTTCCTGCGGGCAGATGATGCTGGCCCGCTCCACGACGTTGCGCAGTTCGCGAATGTTGCCGGGCCAGCGGTAGTTGAGCAGGGCCGCTCGCGCCTCGTCACTGAAACCGCGTGCGGGGCGGGAGTATTCCTTGACGAAACGGGCGAGAAAACGGTCGGCCAGGGTGAGAATGTCTTCACTGCGCTCGCGCAGGGGCGGCAGGTGCAGGGTGATGACGTTCAGGCGATACAGCAGGTCCTCGCGGAAGCGGCTTTCGCGCACCATCTCTTCGAGGTTGAGGTTGGTGGCGGCCAGAATACGCACATCGGCACGCCGGGTAACCGGGTCGCCGACGCGCTCGTATTCCTTGTCCTGGATGAAACGCAGTAGCTTGGGCTGCAAGGTCAGCGGGAAATCGCCGATTTCGTCGAGGAACAGCGTGCCGCCGTCAGCCTGGCTGACCCGCCCCAAGGTGCTTTCGCTGGCGCCGGTGAAAGCGCCGCGGGTGTGGCCGAACAGCTCGCTTTCCATCAGCTCGGCGTTAAGCGACGGGCAGTTGATGGTCACGCAGGCTTTGCGCGCGCGCTTGCTCCAGCCGTGGATGGCCCGTGCCAGTTCACCTTTACCGGTACCGGACTCACCAAGGATGAGGATGTTGGCGTCGGTGGTGGCTACCTGGCGGGCGGTTTCCAGCACCGCCATCATGGCCGGGCTGTGGGAGTCGAGGCCGTCCTTGGGTTTGCGAATTTCGCCTTCCAGAGCTTCCAGGCGCGCAGAAAGCTGGCGCACTTCCAGTTGCTTGGCGGTGGCCAGGCGCAACTGGTCGGGGCTGCATGGCTTGACCAGGTAGTCGGCCGCACCGGCCTGGATGGCATCTACCGCGGTGTCGATCGCCGAGTGGGCGGTTACGATCACCACCCGCATCCACGGGGCCTGGATACGCATTTGCGCCAGCACGTCGAGGCCATTGTCTTCACCCAGGCGCAAATCGAGGAAGCACAGGTCGAACACCTGGCGCTGTAGCAGGGCTTCGGCCTGGGCGGCGCTGTTGGCCGTGGCCACGCTGTAGCCCTCGTCCTCCAGGCAGTAGCGGAAGGTGCGCAGGATCGCGGACTCGTCATCCACCAGCAGAATGCGGCCTTGGTTGTCCTGGGCTGATTCCATTTCCTGCGCTCCTTTGGGATAGATCTTTATTTAGTGTGGGAAAAATCGGGCAAGTTGCATGGTCAATTCTGAAGGATTCTGTCCTTTGCATGCTAGCCAATGGCCAAAGGATGCCTGCAAGCCGCATTTTTCCAATGATTGGCTTAGAGGCGCGCACTGGCACATTGGTTGCGACGATTTTCAGATTTTGCCAAGAAGGAGGCACTGCCATGCCCTTTCCCCTGCGTAAGACCCTGTTGGCAGCGGCCCTGCTGCCAGTATTGACCCCGGTGTTCGCTGACCCTGTACAGGACGCGCGCCTGGAAGGCGCCCTGCAAACCGCCCTGTCACTCAATCGCATGCTCGACCCGTTCCGTATCACGGTTGAAGTGGATGGCAAGCAGGCGCGGCTTTCCGGTGAGGTGGAGAACGAGGTCGAGCGGCAGCTGGCCGAAGATGTAGCCCGGGCCACCCGGGGCATCGAACAGGTGGAAAACCAGCTGCAGGTGAATGCCCAGCTGGTAGAGCGCCCGCTGGAACTGCGTGCCTACGCCCAGCGTCTGGAGGACGCCACCCTGGCTGCGGTGATTCGTGCCCGGCTGTTGTGGAGCCGCACCACTGAAAAGGCGCCTATAGAAGTACAGAGCAGTGAAGGCGTGGTGACCTTGCGCGGGCGGGTCGACAGTGCCGAAGCCAAGGAGCTGGCGGGCGTGGTGGCGCGTACCACCGATGGCGTGCACCTGGTCAACAACCTGGTCAGCCTCGATACCGCCGCCATGGCCAAGGCCCGGGAAACCCCGGTAGGCGCACCCGCTGGGCCGCAGCCGAGTGACAGCTGGATCATCGACAAGATCCAGAACAGCTACCGTTTCAGCCGCAATCTCGATGGCTTGAACCTGAAAGTGGCCAGCGAAGCAGGCATGGTAAGGCTGTCGGGTGAGGTGGTCAGCGCTGAGCAGAAAACCATCGCGGTGGAGATCGCCCGGCAGATCATCGGCGTGCGCGGGGTGGATGCCGACTTGCTCAAAGTGGCGACCAAGGTCGAAGGCTGATCGTGCATTTCGCACGACTTCACAGGCGGCATCGTGCAGGATACGTCCTTGCCGCTTGCTTGAGTATTGTTTAACTAATTGATTTAAAAGGATTTTATTTAAATTTAAGGGCTGGCATGCAGGCTGCAATTACCTGTTCAGGTTTGAACAAAAATTACAGCAGGAGGAGCCGGCATGAACCGCCAAACCGTCAACCGCTCGCAGATCGTCGCACTGCCCTTGCGCCAGATGCTGACACTCGGCATGGCGCTGCTGCTGACCTTGGCCGCTGGCCTCTTCTATTACAGCTGGCAGACCGCGCGTCTGGCAGAGCAAGTGGCGGCGCAGACCGCCTTGTTGACGCAGATTCAGGCAACCCGTGCCAATACCCTGGTCAAGGCCGCTGACCCGCTGCCTGGCGGCCAGGCCACTGCCTCACCGGCCACCCTGGAAAATGTCGTACCCCAGGACCGCTGGGTCTTTTGACCTGTCGGCCGGACCGATTCCGCAAAAGAAAGGAGAACCACCATGCTGAGCTGGGCTATCACTTTCCTCATCATCGCCATTGTCGCCGCCGTATTGGGCTTCGGTGGTATCGCGGGCGCTGCGACGGGTATCGCGAAGATCCTGTTCATTGTCTTCCTGGTGTTGTTCGTAGCCTCCTTCTTCTTTGGACGTGGACGAGGTTGAAGATGAGCAGGAAGCTTTGTTCAGCCCTGGCTGCCGCCCTGTTATTGGGTGGCAGTGCAGCGGCGATGGCGGCCAATGACGGCCAGGTCCGGGTCGACCAGTTGCTCGGCTCGGACCCGGAGTATCGGGAAACCTGGCAGGACACCATCAAAGGCGAGGAACGCCTGCCCGATTGGGTGGTCAATTTGAGCGGCAGTGCCCAGCAGCAGATGTCTGCCGTTACCGAAGACGGTGACCAGTACTTGGTCGGCCCGCTGTGCGAGGCCAAGGACAACTGCACCTACAAACGCCTGATCGTGGCGTTCAGCTGGGACAAGGACGATGCGTACGGAATGCTCGTAGAGGTGCCCGAAGGCTTGCCGAGCGACAAGTCGCCCACCCGTCATGCGCAATATCGCTGGCTGGGCGAACCGGACGACGGCATGAAGGCGATGCTGCAGGAGCAGCTCAAGCGTGACCCGAATTGGTACTGAGCTTTCATTGCCGGTACGGATGCAAGGTCACCACTGTCACGTAATGGAAGCTGAACCTTTCTATAGTTCAGCCTTCCATGATGCGCCGCCCCGAGGAGGGGCAGCACATGACCAAGGGGTCGGGCTGTTCTGATTGTTGCAGGATCGGAGTGGCCTAGGGGTACAGGGAGTGCCTCCAGCAATGGACCGGGTCAGGAAAGGCGGAATCGGAAGTATCAGGCCGGCGGTATCAAAGGGATACTTTGCCAGGCCTGGCTTCCGAGGAGCCATGTAGGAAACGTCGCTTGCTTGCGCGTTTTTTCCTCTGAGACACATTTTGTCTCGACCGTACATCAAATTTTTTTCGCACTCCTCGACGCTTCTACAAGTGGTATTTCCGCCATTCGGATTGTCGAACAAGCCATTCTCAATGCCTTTTCCGTACCGCCAAATCTGCCTAAATATGGCGCTTTGGTCTTGTTCGGGATTCCGAACGTTATAAATCAATCACTTGCGAAGCTGCCGATTGGGTCGAAAATAGTATGCGATAACGGCATGGGGTATGCGTTTCCGGCATTAGCTTTCGCCCCTTGCCGTCGCAATAGTTGCCGCCTTTTTCGCTGGCCAGAGCGCCCTGTCGCTCGCCTGCGGTGTCCTTACATGACGTCGCCGGACGGAATCCTCTACTGCTCGTAACCATTGCCAATGGCTCTGTTACGTGTGTTTCCGCCAGGTGCCATGACCACTAGAACAAAGGGTAAAGACATGAAGAAGGCAAAACTGAGCCTCGCCTGGCAGATCGTTATCGGTCTGGTCCTGGGTGTTGCAATCGGCGCGCTCCTGAATCACTTCAGTGCAGAAAAGGCCTGGTGGATCAGCAACGTTCTCCAGCCCGCTGGTGACATCTTCATTCGCCTGATCAAGATGATCGTCGTCCCGATCGTGATTTCGTCGCTGATCGTGGGTATCGCCGGGGTTGGCGATGCGAAGAAACTGGGCAGCATTGGCCTGAAGACCATCATCTACTTCGAAGTGGTGACCACCATCGCCATCGTCGTCGGCTTGGTGCTGGCCAACCTGTTCCACCCGGGCGCCGGCATCGACATGAGCACCCTGGGTACCGTGGACATTTCCAAGTACCAGGCGACTGCGGCAGAAGTGCAGCATGAGCACGCGTTCATCGAAACCCTGCTCAACCTGATCCCGTCGAACATCTTCGCAGCGCTGATGCGTGGCGAAATGCTGCCGATCATCTTCTTCTCGGTCATGTTCGGCCTGGGCCTGTCGAGCCTGCAGGCAGAGCTGCGTGACCCGCTGGTGCGTACCTTCCAGGCTGTTTCGGAAACCATGTTCAAGGTCACCCACATGATCATGAACTACGCCCCGATCGGCGTGTTCGCCCTGATCGCCGTGACCGTGGCCAACTTCGGCTTCAGCTCGCTGCTGCCGCTGGCCAAGCTGGTGCTGCTGGTGTACTTCGCCATCGCCTTCTTCGCCTTCATGGTGCTGGGCCTGGTCGCTCGCCTGTTCGGCTTCTCGGTGATCAAGATCATGCGCATCATGAAAGATGAGCTGATCCTTGCCTACTCCACCTCCAGCTCGGAAACCGTGCTGCCGCGTGTAATCGAGAAGATGGAGAAGTACGGCGCGCCGAAGTCGATCTGCTCGTTCGTGGTGCCGACCGGCTACTCCTTCAACCTTGACGGTTCGACCCTGTACCAGAGCATCGCGGCCATCTTCATTGCCCAGCTGTATGGCATCGACCTGTCGTGGAGCCAGCAGCTGCTGCTGGTGTTGACCCTGATGGTCACCTCCAAGGGTATCGCTGGCGTGCCGGGCGTATCGTTCGTGGTCCTGCTGGCCACCCTGGGCAGCGTGGGCATCCCGCTGGAAGGCCTGGCCTTCATCGCCGGTGTCGACCGCATCATGGACATGGCCCGTACAGCGCTGAACGTTGTCGGCAACGCCCTGGCTGCACTGGTCATCGCCCGTTGGGAAGGTATGTACGACGCGGCCAAGGGCGAGAAGTACTACGCCTCGCTGATGGCCGCCAAGCCAGAAGCCGCAGTGGTTGGCGAAACCGCCAAGCGCTGAGCCTGATGGCTGTTTGAGCAAAAGCCCCGACTTGTCGGGGCTTTTGCGTTGTAGGAGCAGCCTTGTGCTGCGAACAGGCCGGTACACCCGGTAGAGATGCATGGGTTGTACAGGCCTGTTCGCAGCACAAGGCTGCTCCTACAGAGGATCGAGTGAGCGCCGGAGTACGCTATTATTCGGGCATTTTTCAGGGGGAACACACGGATGCTCAACGGCCTTTGGCTTGGCTTTTTCCTGGTGGCGGCGGTGTCCGCCCTGGCCCAATGGCTGGTAGGCGGCAACGCTGGCATCTTCGCGGCAATGGTCGAAAGCATCTTCGCCATGGCCAAGCTGTCGGTGGAGGTGATGGTGCTGCTGTTCGGCACGCTGACCCTGTGGCTGGGCTTTCTCAAGATCGCCGAAAAGGCCGGTATCGTCGAATGGCTGGCCAAGGTACTGGGCCCGCTGTTCGCCCGCCTGATGCCGGAAGTGCCGCCCGGCCACCCGGCGCTGGGCCTGATCACCATGAACTTTGCCGCCAACGGCCTGGGCCTGGATAACGCCGCGACGCCAATTGGCCTGAAGGCCATGCGCGCGTTGCAGGAACTGAACCCCAGCAGTACCACGGCGAGCAATGCGCAGATTCTGTTCCTGGTGCTCAACGCCTCATCGCTGACCCTGTTGCCTGTGACCATCTTCATGTACCGGGCCCAGCAAGGCGCGGCAGACCCGACCATGGTGTTCCTGCCGATCCTGCTGGCGACCAGCGTTTCAACCCTGGTCGGTCTGCTGTCGGTGGCCGTGATGCAGCGCTTGCGCCTGTGGGACCCGGTGGTGCTCGCCTACTTCATTCCCGGCGCCTTGCTGCTGGGTGGCTTCATGGCTTTTCTCGGTACCTTGTCGGCGGCTGCGCTGGCGAGCCTGTCGTCGATTCTGGGCAACCTCACATTGTTTGGCGTGATCATCTTGTTCCTGGTGGTGGGGGCCTTGAAGCGGGTGAAGGTGTATGAAACCTTCGTCGAAGGTGCCAAGGAAGGTTTCGACGTGGCCAAGAACCTGCTGCCCTACCTGGTGGCGATGCTGGTTGCGGTGGGCGTGCTGCGTGCGTCAGGTGCCCTGGAGCTGGCCTTGGACGGCATTCGTCATGCGGTGAACTGGATGGGCCTGGACACACGCTTCGTCGAGGGCTTGCCGACGGCGCTGGTCAAACCCTTTTCCGGCAGTGCTGCACGGGCGATGCTGATCGAAACCATGCAGACCCACGGTGTGGACAGCTTCCCGGCGTTGGTGGCGGCGACTATCCAAGGCAGTACCGAAACCACCTTCTATGTAGTGGCCGTGTACTTTGGTGCCGTGGGCATCCAGCGCGTGCGCCATGCGGTGGGCTGTGCGCTGTTGGCCGAGTTGTCCGGGGTGATCGCGGCGATCTTCGTCTGCTACTGGTTCTTCGCCTGAACCCTCGTTTGAGCCTGGTTGGCCTGGGCAATGGTCCAGCTCACCACTTGCCCCACCAACTGGTCGCTGGCCTGGCCAAAGCCGGCAACCACTGCTGACACCTGTTTGTCGGTCAGTGGTTGGCGGATTTCAAAGCGCTTGCTGGCCAGGATGCGTTGGTTGCGGCCCTGGACCAGGCGTGCGTCGTAGCGGATCACCACCTCCACCGTCCCGCCTGGGCGGTATTCACTCTGAAATGCCTGCAGCTCGCCAGCCAGCTCGTAGTCGGCCTGCAGGTTGCTGTCGTCGGCGCTCAGGCGCTGCACCTGGCCGTCACGCTGGAAACCATCGAGCAGGCGATTGCGCAGCAGCACCGGGGCCGCGTCGCTCCAACGCGCGCCTTTGTAGCTGCTGACCACATTGCCTTGGGGAATCACGGCAATCCGTGGCCCGGCCAGCACTTCGCTGGCCAGTGGCTTGTTCAGGCGCAATGACCAGTCCAGCGCCGGCGCGCTGCGGCTGGCCTGGTTGACCGGCAGGCGATACAGGTCGACGGGTTCGCTCTTCGGCAGGATAGAGCAGGCACTGGCCAGGCTCAGTGCGGCCGCCAGGGCCAGCAGGCGCAGCGACGGTTTCATGGCTGGAACTCCTTGTTGTTGTCGCGACCGAGCAGGTAGCCGCTTGGGTCGGCTTCCAGTTGCCGGGAAATGCCTTTGAGGGCGTTGAGGGTTTCACGCAGCTCGCGAATGGCCGGGGTCAGCTGGTTCAGGCCCTGGGCACCGTCGCCGATGGCTTCGCTGTTGTTTTTCAGCAGGCTGTTGATGGTGGCGGTGCTTTCGGCCAGCGACTGCATGGCCTGCTCGGCGCTACCGATGGCCTGCTTGCCCTGGGTGCCCAGCAGACCGTTGGCATTGCGCATCAGCGCCTGGGTTTCGGCCAGGGTGGCGCTGGCCTGCTTGCCCACCTGCGCCAGCTGCTCGATGGCATCGGCGATGCTGCCGTGCTGGCCGGCAAAGGCGCCGGTGGTCTTGTCCAGGTTGGCCAGGGTGTTGCTGAGGTGGCCGATGTTGTCCTCGGAGAACATCTGGTTGGCGTTGTGCAGCAGCAGATTGATGTTGGTCACCAGGTCGCTGCTGTCGTTGAGCAGGCGCGAGATGGGCGACGGCGAGGCGATGATCACCGGCAGCTTGCCATCCTTGCCTTTGAGCTCGGGGCTTTGTGGCGTGCCGCCGCTGAGCTGGATGAACGAGTTGCCGGTGACACCGGCCAGGGTCAGCTTGGCCTGGGTGTCTTCCTTCACCGGGGTGTCGCCGCTCAGGCGCACCCTTGCCAGTACCCGGCGTGGGTCTTTGGGGTCCAGGCGCAGGGTGGACACGTCGCCCACCTTGATGCCGTTGTACTGCACCGGGCTGCCACGGGACAGGCCGGACACGGCTTCGTTGAACACCACTTCGTAGTCCTTGAAGGCGTCGTCGACACTGGACTTGGCCAGCCACAGGCCGAACAGCATGGCGCCAGTCACCACCAGGACGGTGACCAGGCCGATAAGAACGTGATGGGCTCGGGTTTCCATTGCTCAGCGCTCCTGCCCGGCACGGGTGGCAGCCAGCTCGGCTGCGCGCCCGCGTGGGCCGTGAAAGTATTCTTGGATCCAGGCGTCGTCGGTCTGCTCGACTTCGGCCAGTGGGCCGGCCACCAGGACTTTTTTCTGCGACAGCACCGCGATGCGGTCAGTGATGGTGTACAGGGTGTCGAGGTCGTGGGTGATGAGGAACACCGACAGGCCCAGGGCATCGCGCAGGGTCAGGATCAACTGGTCGAACGCGGCGGCGCCGATCGGGTCCAGGCCGGCGGTGGGTTCGTCGAGGAACAGGATGTCCGGGTCCAGGGCCAGGGCGCGGGCTAGCGCTGCGCGCTTGATCATGCCCCCTGACAACGAGGCCGGGTACTTGTCGGCGGCCGAGATCGGCAACCCGGCCAGGGCCAGCTTCACCCCGGCCAGGTGCTCGGCGTCGGCGCGGGACAGCCCGGCGTGCTCGATCAGCGGCAAAGCCACGTTCTCGGTCACCGTTAGCGAAGAGAACAGCGCGCCTTTCTGGAACAACACGCCAAAGCGCCGTTCGACCAGCGAGCGCTGTTCTTCGCGCAGGCCTGCCAGGTCCTGGCCGAACACTTTGATCTGCCCTTCATTGGGCCGGCGCAAGCCGATGATGCTGCGCAGCAGCACCGACTTGCCGCTGCCTGAGCCGCCGACCACGGCGAGGATTTCGCCACGGTACAGGTCAAGGTCGAGGTTCTCATGCACCACCTGGCGGCCGAAGCGGTTGCAGATGCCGCGAGCTTCGATTACGCAATCCTGGCTATTCACCAGCCCATCTCCATGAAGAACAGCGCGGCCACCGCATCCAGCACGATGACCACGAAAATCGACTGCACCACCGCCGAGGTGGTGTGTGCCCCCACCGATTCGGCGCTGCCGCTGACCTTGAAGCCTTCCAGGCAGCCGATGGCGGCGATCAGGAAGGCGAAGAACGGCGCCTTGGCCAGGCCTACCAGAAAGTGCTGCACGCCGATGTCGCTTTGCAGCAGCGACAGGAACATGGCCGGGGAAATGTCCAGTGTCAGGGCGCAGACCACCGCGCCGCCGACGATGCCGCAAATCATCGCGACAAAGGTGAGCAACGGCAGCGAAATCAGCAGGGCCAGTACCCGTGGCACCACCAACAACTCCATGGGGTTGAGGCCCAGGGTGCGGATGGCGTCGATTTCCTCGTTGGCCTTCATCGAGCCGATTTGCGCGGTGAACGCGCTGGCCGTGCGGCCGGCCATGAGGATGGCGGTCAGCAGCACGGCGAACTCGCGCAGGAACGAGAACGCCACCAGGTCGACGGTGAAAATGGTCGCGCCGAAGTCGGCCAGCACGGTGGCGCCGAGGAAGGCCACCACCGCGCCCACCAGGAAAGTCAGCAAGGCGACGATGGGTGCGGCATCCAGCCCGGTCTGCTCGATATGTGCCACGACCGGCGTGAGGCGCCAGCGGTGCGGTTGCAGGGCGCGGCGCAGCAAGGTCTCGAGGATGACGCCGACGAAACCGAGCAACTGCATGGAGTCTTGCCACAGCGTACCGACGGCGCGGCCGATGCGCTCCAGCAGCATCAACAGTACGTTTCGCTCGGGCTCCTTGACCGGGATACAGTAGTCCTGGACCGAGCAGTAGACGTTCTTGAGCAGTGCGCGGCTGGCTTCAGGCAGGTCCTGGGTACAGCGCGACAGGCGCTCGGAGCCTAGCAGTTCGGCCAGCAGCGAAGCGCCGGCGGTGTCCAGGCGGCCCAGTTGGCTGAGGTCGGCGACGGTGTCGTCGGCATATTGCGTGCGCAGGCGCTCGCTTTCGCGTTTGAGGCTGGCGTAGTGCGCCAGGGTCCAGTCACCGCTGATACGCAGGCAGGCCGGTTGGCTGCTGGTGTCCAGGGTGGCGCTGGGGGTGGTCATAGGCTCCATGCAATTGACTCGGCGCTAAGGCTTAGGGGCTGATCATAGCGCAGCGGGCATGGGCTGTTTGGTGATTATGTTCGGTGTGTTCTTTTAGCAACATCGATTGGTAGGAGCAGCCTTGTGCTGCGAAGAGGCCCTAAGCGCCCAAAGAGGTGGGTTGCTGTAGCGGCCCTTTCGCAGCACAAGGCAGGGGTTCACCCACCAGTCGGCATGTCGTCGACCACTTTGAAGCGCAGCACGCCGATCACCTGCCCGTCTTCGGTCAGCACCCTTACCTGCCACTTGCCCACCGGGTTGGGCGGGAAGTTCTGTTTGTGGGTCCAGGCCCGGTAGCCTTCCTTGCGCCCGCCGTGGATGTCCAAGGCTATGCGGTCGACCTCCTGGCCGTCCTTTTGCCACACATGGTAGATCCGTTCATTCAGGCCGCGTGGCGCGTTGATGGCGGTGTAGGCATACAGGCCACTGCTGCGGATACGGCTGGCGGCAATCTCGTCCAGCGATTCGCCCGGCTGGCGGTTGAGGACTTCGGTGCTAACCGCCACCTCGGTCATCCACAGGGTTGCTGGTGGCACCCAGGAGCGCAGCAGCCAGCCGCCGGCACCGACCGACAGGGTAACCAGGACCAGCGCCACGGCGCGGCGCCAGGTGTTGATCGGGAAGCTGCTGGCCAGGCTGGGGAACGACAGGGCCATGGCGGCGATCAGGGCCAGCTTGAAGCTTTGCGCGGTGGTCAGGTGCAGGATGATCGGCAGCGCAGTCAGCAGGGCGGCGAACAGCGTCAGGGTGTGCAATGCCAGGAACAGCCAGCGCCGCGGTGCCAGCCACTTGTAGTACAGCGGGTCGGTGATCGAAATCAGGCCGGCGGCGCCAAGCAAGCCAGTGAAGACCAATTGGCCGCTGTTCCAGGTGGTGGTGATGAAGAAGAACGGCAGCACGAAGAACAGCGTTTCCTGGTGGATCATCTGCGTCGCGTAGCGC
Organism: Pseudomonas sp. NY11955; assembly: GCF_048068035.1. Taxonomy (NCBI): domain Bacteria; kingdom Pseudomonadati; phylum Pseudomonadota; class Gammaproteobacteria; order Pseudomonadales; family Pseudomonadaceae; genus Pseudomonas; species Pseudomonas sp. NY11955. The sequence goes on along the minus strand of NZ_JBLUPS010000009.1, from coordinate 19,518 downwards.
AACAGCGGCTGCGGGATCTCGCGGTTGAAGGTGCGTGCGAACAAGCCGGTGAGGGTGTTCTCCAGCATCAGCCAGACCCAGCTGACCAGCATGAGTATGGCGACCCAGCTGGCCAGGCCGGCTTGGCGGTCGACCAGGATGAAACTGCCGATACCGGAGAGGAAACCGCCGAGCGCGATGATGCCGGGGTAGCGTTTGAGCAGTTCGATGATGCGCTGGACGATATGGGGGATTTGGGGCATTGGGGGCTACAACAGAAAGGATGAGGTGGCTGTGCCGGCCTCTTCGCGGGCACGCCCGCTCCCACAGTGTAGCCATGAGGTCTCTGTGGGAGCGGGCGTGCCCGCGAAAGGGCCGGTACTGGCAAAAGGATACCGCCGATTCACCGCTGGCGTGTAGCACCACTCGGCCGTTCAGGGCCATGCCGCCGCCAGCGCAGCAACCCGGCCGCCAGTATCAGGCCCACTACCAGCGCGACCAATCCGTAGAGTTCGTCATAGCCAAGCAACGGCTTCTCGATACGCAGGTATCCCTCCTCCTTGAGCAGTTCCTTCAGCGCCTCGTTGGCCTGTGCCAGGCTGACCTGACGCAGCTTGCGCACCGGGTTGGCAAAGCGCCCGTCGGTGTAGTCGTTCAGCGCACCCCAGTAGTAGTCGGCCAAGGCGCTGTTGCCCTGGGTGCTCCAGCTTTCCTTGGCGACGCTGGCGTCCTTGATACGGGCGAAGGTATCCGGGTCGAGGCCTTCTTTGCGCAGGTGGTCGAACAGTGCCTGCATCACCTTGACCGCCTTGTCTATGTCATCGCGCTCAAGGTCCGCATTGAGGCTGAGCAGGCCGGTGTCACCGAAGCTTTCGCGTTGCACAGACGGGCCGTAGGACAGCCCGTTGCGCAGGCGCAACTGGTCGTACAGTACCCAGTCGAGGTAGCGCGACAGCAGGTCGAGGGTGGCTTGGTGATCGTTGTCCAGCACCGGCTCGATGAACAGCCAGTGCAGTTTGACGCTGTCGCCCAGCCAGCCGCGGGTCAGGTCGCGGCGCTGTTCGGCCTGCTGGGTGATGCTTTCCAGGTTGCGGCGCTCTTCCGGTTCGGTCGCTGGCAACTCGCCAAAAGTGCGTTCCAGATAGGCCGGTAGCAGGCGGTCGAGGCCACCGACCATGATCAGGGTCATGTTGTTGGCCGCGTACCAGTGGTCACGCAAGGCCTGTACTTGCTCCAGGGTCATGTCGTCGAGGTTGGAGCGTTCCGGGCATTTCAGGCCCAGCTCGGTGGCCAACTGGTCGCTGGCTGGGTGGCCGATGTCCTGGCGGTCGAGCCAGCGTTGCAGGTGGCCGTAGTGGCCGCCGTCTTCGCGTTCGATGATGCGTTTGGCGGTGGCCAGCGCCTTGGCGTCGATGCGGGTGTCGCGAATGACCGCCAGCAGCAGGTCGAGGACCTTGCGCTGGTTGCGCGCCGGGGCTTCGATGACAAAGGTGGTGTCGGCACTGCTGGTATAGGCATTCCACTCACCGCCCAGCGCTTGCAAGCGTTCTTCGAGCCCGCCCTCGCCGGTTTCGTCGATGCCGCTGAACAGCAGGTGCTCAAGCAGGTGCGGCAGTTCTTTCTGCTCGCAATCGAAGTCGTCCAGGCCCACCCCGACCACCAGGCGAATCGCCACATGGTCCCGCTCATAGCCGTCTTTCAGGATGACCTGCAGACCATTGAGCAACAGGTAGCCTTCAACCCGCGAGCGGTCGAGGGCGAGGGTGGGCAGGCTGCAGATCAGCAGGCAAACGAACATCAGGCAACGCATGGGCGAGCGAGGGTCCTTAGCTAGACGAAATCACGGCTGGCGGGCTTCATCCGGCACACTGTCGAGCATCAGCCCACCGGTGTCCGAGCCGCCCAGTACCACATAGGCACTGCTGCAGAACAAAGAGTTCAACCGCTTCATGTCGGCGATCAGCTCCAAGTGTAGCGAACTGGTCTCGATACTTTGCACGACCTTGCGCTGCAGGCGGCTGACATGGGCGTGGGCGAGCCGCCGCTCCTGAGCACGGAACCGGCGTTTTTCCCGCAGCAGCAAGCGGGCGCTTTCTGGATCGGCACTGAGAAACACCGACAGGCCCAGGCGCAGGTTGGCCAGCAGTTGTTCCTGCAGGCCGGTCAGCTCCTCCAGGCCTACCTGGGAAAACTCCCGGCGCTGGCTGGTTTTCTGCTGCTGGACCTTGCGCAGCATGCGTTCGATCAGGTCGCAGGCGAGCTTGAGGTTGATCGCCAGCTCGATGATTTCGGCCCAGCGGCGGTTGTCCTGCTCGCTGAGGTCTTCCCGCGACATCTGCGCCAGGTACAGCTTGATTGCGCTGTACAGGGCTTCGGCGTCTTCGCCCAAGGCACGAACTTGCTGCGGCAAGGCGGTCTGCGTACCACGCAGGGCACCGAGCATGGCTTCGAGCAGGCTGTCGACGATGTCGCCCAGGCGCAGGGTTTCGCGGGCGGCGTTGGCCAAGGCCAGGCTGGGGGTTTCCAGGGCCGAAGCGTCGAGGTGGCGCGGGCGTACCTGGCCATTGGTGGTTTCCCGCTCAGGCAGCAGGATGTTGCACAGCCGGCCCATGGGTTTGACCGTGGGCAGCATGATCAGGCAGCGCAGCGTGTTGTAGAGCAGGTGAAAGCCGATGACCAGCTCTTGTGGGCTGAAGCTCAGGGAGTCCATCCACTCCACCAGCGGATGCAGCACTGGGATGATCAGCACCAGGCCGATCAGTTTGTACAGCAAGCTGCCCAACGCTACGCGGCGCCCGGCGGCGTTTTGCATGCTGGTGCTGATGAACGCCAGCAGCCCGCTGCCGATGTTGGCGCCGACGACCAGGCCAATGGCTACCGGCAGGCTGATCACTTCGGCGCCGGCCAGGGTGGCGGTGAGCAGCACGGCGGCCAGGCTGGAATAGGAAATCATGGCGAACAAGGCGCCCACCAAGGCGTCGAGCATGATGTCGCCGGTCAGTGAGGCAAACAGCACTTTCACGCCCTGGGCATGGGTGATCGGTGCAGCTGCCTGCACGATAAGCTCAAGAGCCAGGATGATCAGGCCAAGCCCGATGCCTACACGCCCCAGTTGGCCGGCCCGCGTCTGCTTGCGCGAAAGGAAGAAAATGACGCCAAGGAAGATCAGCAGCGGCGACAGCCAGGACAGGTCGAAGGTCAGTACCCGGGCCATCAGCGCGGTACCCACGTCGGCCCCCAACATGATCGCCAACGCCGGGGTCATGGCCATCAAGCCCTGGCCGACGAAGGACGTGACCAGCATGGCCGTGGCGTTACTGCTTTGCACCATGGCCGTGACCAGAATGCCGGCTATGAATGCCAGCGGTCGCTTGTCCATGTTCTGGCTGATGATGCGTCGCAGGTTCGAGCCGAATACCCGGAGTATGCCGGTACGCACAATGTGGGTGCCCCAGACCAGAAGCGTCACGGCCGAGAGCAGGTTGAGCAGGGTCAGCATGGCGAAGGCCCCCTGTTGCAATGGCCTAGTTGGCCAAGAAAAGAAACGTGAGCATTTGAATAATTTTCGGTGCTCACTCAAAGCTTTAGTTGTTTTGCGCAGCTGTTGCCAGCTTCGCATGGCTGGCACTGGTTTGAAACCGAACAGAAATGAAAAAAGGGCCCTGAAGGGCCCTTTCTGTCCTGCTTCCTGGTCTTATTGACCCGGAATGTCCTTGCGCAGTTTCACCGGCTCATGCTCTTTGCCTTCCTTGCGCGCCAGTGCGGTGCGCATGCGGATGTTGATCGCTTCCACTGCCAGCGAAAACGCCATGGCAAAGTAGACATAGCCCTTGGGCACATGCACGTCGAAAGCTTCGGCGATCAGCACGGTACCGACCACGATCAGGAACGACAGCGCGAGCATTTTCAGCGACGGGTGCTTGTCGATGAAGTCGCTGATGGCGCCGGCGCACAGCATCATTACCAGCACGGCCACGACGATGGCCGCGATCATTACCGGTACGTGGGAAACCATGCCCACCGCGGTGATCACCGAGTCCAGCGAGAACACGATGTCGATGATGGCGATCTGGATGATGGTGTAGAAGAACTTGCCGCCCGCGCCTTTGGGCTCATCCGGGTTTTCGTCTTCGCCTTCCAGGCCATGGTAGATCTCTTGCGAGCTTTTCCACAGCAGGAACAGGCCACCGAAGAACAGGATCAGATCGCGACCGGAGATGCCTTGGCCGAACACCACGAACAGGTCGGCGGTAAGGCGCATGACCCAGGTGATCGACAGCAACAGCATGATGCGGGTGACCATGGCCAGGGCCAGGCCGAAGATCCGGGTGCGTGGCTGCATGTGCTTGGGCATGCGGCTGACCAGGATCGAGATCATGATGATGTTGTCGATACCGAGGACGATCTCAAGCGCGGTAAGGGTGAAAAAGGCAACCCAGATTTCCGGGCTGGTCAGCCATTCCATGTATTTTCCTTCGAGCGGTAATGGCGACGCGCCCCGGTGAGGGCGCGTCGCGTAGGTGATACGTGTGTATTAAAGACTACTGAACAGCGGGAAAATGCCCATCAGCAGTGCGGCGAGCATTATGCACAGGCACACCAGCACTGCCCACTTGAGCGTGAAGCGTTGATGATCGCCGAATTCGATACCGGCCAGGGCCACCAGCAGGTAGGTGGAGGGTACCAGCGGGCTGAGCAGGTGTACTGGCTGCCCGACGATCGACGCACGGGCCATTTCCACTGGGGTGATGCCGTAATGGCTGGCGGCTTCGGCCAGCACCGGCAGTACGCCGTAGTAGAACGCGTCGTTGGACATGAAGAAGGTGAACGGCATGCTTACGATCGCGGTGATTACCGCCAGGTAAGGGCCCAATGCTTCGGGGATGACCGCCAGCAGGCTCTTGGACATGGCGTCGACCATGCCGGTGCCGGACAAGATGCCGGTGAAGATGCCAGCGGCGAAGATCAACCCGGTCACCGCCAGCACGCTGCCTGCGTGGGCGGCGATGCGGTCCTTCTGCTGCTGCAGGCATGGGTAGTTGACGATCATGGCGATGCTGAAGGCGATCATGAACAGCACCGGCAGCGGTAGTACACCGGCGATCAGAGCGACCATCAGGGCAGCGGTCAGTGCACCGTTGAAATACAGCAGCTTGGGGCGGCGTGCGTCCGGGTACTGCGAGACGGTGATTTCGCTGTGGTCGATGTCGTCGGTAGGCAGGTGCAGTTCGCCCAGGCGAGCACGCTCACGTTTGCCGTACAGGTAGGCGATAGCCAGGATCGCCAGCACACCGAACAGCATGGCCGGAATCATCGGCACGAAGATGTCCGACGGGTCGACGTGCAGGGCGCTGGCGGCGCGGGCGGTCGGGCCACCCCATGGGGTCATGTTCATCACCCCGCCGGCGAGGATGATCAGGCCGGCCATGATCCGCGGGCTCATGCCCAGGCGGCTGTACATCGGCAGCATGGCGGCGCAGCAGATCATGTAGGTGGTGGCGCCGTCACCGTCGAGCGAAACCACCAGGGCTAGTACGGCGGTGCCGACAGAGACTTTCAGTGGGTCGCCCTTGACCAGTTTGAGGATTTTGCGCACGGCCGGGTCGAACAGGCCGGAGTCGATCATCAGGGCGAAGTAGAGGATGGCGAACATCAGCATCACGCCGGTTGGCGCGAGCTTGCTGATGCCCTCGAGCATCATCGGGCCGATCTTGGCGGAAAAACCACCGAACAGGGCGAACAGGATGGGTACCAGGATCAGCGCGATCAAGGCCGAAAGGCGCTTGGTCATGATCAGGTACATGAAGGTGATGACCATGGCAAAGCCGAGGAAGGTCAGCATGGCAATACTCCAGGCGTGGCGCTACGAAAGGAAATGTCGATTCGGGCGGATCAGCGCGTTTGGCGCTGCGCGGGGAGCATGCGGAGGGGGACTGCAGGAAGGCGGGCACAGGAATACATCAGAATCACCATTGTTGTTGTTGATTGGGCCGGGCGCGGTGTTTACCGGGTGCCCTGGCTGACCGGTCTTGTGCCGGTAGTGGGCGCTATCCTATGAGGGCAAGCTTTCAGCCAGCTTTCGCTGAAGCAAAGGCGACGAGAGGTAGGTGATGCAGAATGTGACCGAAGGGGGCTGCCATTGTGGCGCGCTGCGTTATCGGCTGGAGGGCGACCTGACAGACATTGCCCATTGCCATTGCTCGATCTGCAGGCGGGTCAGTGGTGGGCTGGTGGTGACCTGGCTCACCCTGCCCCGTTCGGGGTTCCAGTGGCTAACGGGCCAGCCGAACTGCTATGTGGCTCCGGCCAGTTGCAGCCGGTACTTCTGTGGGCGGTGCGGGGCGCATGTGGCATTGGTGACCACCCATAGCCCGGAAACGGTCGATGTGACGGTGGCGACGCTGGATCACCCGGAGCGGGTGCGGGCCAACCGGCATATCTGGGTAGGTAGCCGGTTGCCCTGGTTGCATCTGGATGAGGATCTGCCTTCGGAGGCAGGCGAGGTCATGTAGACCTGTACCGGCCTCTTCGCGGGCAAGCCCGCTCCCACAGGGATTGCACAAACCTCATGGCCTGTGGGTACTTGTGGGAGCGGGCTTGCCCGCGAAGAGGCCGGTACAGACAACACTTACAACTGCAGGCCACCCGCAGCCTTGTGCAGCGCCCGCAGATGCTCGCCGATTTGCTTCACGTTGGCCTCGACCGCGGCAATTTCCTTGGCCCGCGAAGGCTCCAGCAGCGCCCTCACCTCTTTGTCCAGGCTGGTGCTCAAACGCAACAGCTGTGCCTGCCGCTCGCTGCTCACCTGTTCCAGGTGCTTGCGCTCTTCGGGCTGTGGCAGCCCGTAGCCCTTGGCATCGAGCAACTCTGCCGGCCGGCTGAGGAAGCCGCTGTTGGCAAGCATCTGCTTGAGGGTCGCATCGGCCTTGTTGATGCTGCCATCTTTCAATGCAGCGGCATTCAAGTAGCGCTGCTTGACCTCGTCCTGAGCCAGCAGAAGCTGCCGGCGCAAGCTGGCCTGCTCAAGCAGCAGCAACGCGGCGCTGGTGCGCAGGTCAGCCTTGGCGAACCAGCTGCGGCGTTGCTCGGCATCCAGGGCCAACCAGTCTTCAACCAGGGCTTGCTTGATCGGCAGCTGTTTTCTCAGCACTTCGAACATGGCCTGGTAGCGGTCGCGGTAAGAATCGAAGCGGTAGCCCAGGCGTAACGCCTCGCGCGGGTCATCGAGCACGCTGGTGTCAGCCAGCCCCCGGCCCTTGAGCACGGCCAGCAAACCGTTGGGCATGATGCTGTCCAGGTCGTTGATGTGCGGGTTGGCTGTGCCGCTGCGCAGCAGTTTCAACGACTCCACCGCACAGTTGTTGGACAGGAACCAGTAGTTGCCGTCATAGCTCCAGTGCATCTCGGCGGCCTGGCGCACCAGGTTCTCGATTTCCTCGCGGTTGAGCTTCAAGGGCACCGAGGCCAGGCTGCGCAGTTCGGTCTTGGTGTATTCGTCGATCACCTGGCCCAGCGGCAATACGAATAGCCGCGATGGGTAGTTGCCGACCAGGCCGTCCCAGCTGGACAGCTGCACATCGTTGACGAAGGCGCGGTACGACAGCACCAGGCTCTGGTCGAGGTCCAGGCGGCAGTCTGGCCCGCGCGGGCGGCCGGGCTTGCAGATCACCAGGCGCAGCATGCTGTGGCCCCAGCGGCTGACCAGGTTCTGGTTGGCTTCGGCCAGCAGGTAGTCCACTTCATAGACCCGCTCAGGGTCGATCTCACCCAGCGGCTGGCGAGCGAAGTCACTGCCGGCGTTGATGAACGGCAGGCCCTTGGCGCAGGTGTCCTGTTGAGGTGCCCAGCCGAAGTGCTCGCGCAGGTACTGGTTCAGCGCCGGTCGCCGGCAGCCGTAGCTCGGGTCGAGGAGGAAGTACTCCATATTGACCGCGATGTATTCCTTGGGGCTGCTCAACTCATAGCTGTCGGGGCTGCGCACGAATTGGCCATTGTGCTGTTCGCGTTCGCCACGTCGGCCGACGTATTGCGGCCAGCCGGCCAGGTCGAGCAAGCGTGGGTCGTCGCTGAGGGTGAAGCGGCGCTCGGCCTGGCCACGGCATTCTTCAGGCAAGCCGACCTTGCCCAACGTGCCTTGCTGGCGCTTGCAGCGGGCAATCAGCGCGTGTTCGGCACTGGGCCACAGGCGGGCACGGTCGTAGATATGGGTGAGCTCGTGCAGCACGGTGGCCAGCAGCTCTTCACGCACCGTGCCGTGTGGGCGGTTGGTGCGCTCGCTGGCGGCGCTGCCGTCGGTAAGGCTGGGCAGCAGACGGCGGTTGAGTTCGAGGGTGGATACCAGTGATGCCTGGCCATAGGCGTCGGCAGGCATGTCGGCGCGCCAGCTGACCCGCACGCGACGGTCCAGCTGTTGCTTGAAGCGCGGGGGCAGCTTGCCCATTGCCTCGTCGAGCAGGGCTTGGGAAGCTTGTGTTTGTTGCGGGTCGAGGCCGGACGCCTGCAGCTCAAGCTGCAGGTCGGCCAGGGCGGGCGTGTCGAGCAGCGTCAGGGCGCAGCCGAGCAGCCAGGCGCGCACGCGCTTCACAGTGCCAGGATGGCTTCGGCCAATACCTGGTCGCTGGCGTCGCGCGCTTGCGGTACGCGCTCGCGCAGGGTGTTGAAGGCTGCCTCGAGTTGCACGCCACGGATGTCACCGTTGCTGGCGACGAAGCTGGCCGCGTCGTCGTGGGCTTCGCGCACCACTTTGGAGTCGCGGATCGATGTGGTGGTGTCCGAAGTGAAGTCGATCGAACGGCCAAAGGCACGCACGATGATGTTGCTGGTGGCCACCAGGGTCTGTGCGTGGGCCAGATCGGCCAGCAGCAGCATGCCGAGGGAAGCGGCAATCAGCGGTTTACGCATGGAGCATCTCCGAAAAATACAGGGAGTCAGATGTAGTTATTGGACGAGAATTGCCTGCGCCAGTTCCAGGTCGCCGACGGTGTGCCGTGCGCAATTGTGGCGCAATGATTCAAGGGCGGCCTCCAGGCGCACACCGCGGATTACGCCGTCGCTCGCAACGAATGCGGCGGCATCGTCGCGGGCCTGTCTGATCAGCTTGCGATCGAAGGGCGCCGTGGTGACTTGGCTGGTGGCATAGCCCGAGATGACCAGGCCTTGCGTGGTGGTATCCATGGCATGGGCGCTGGCCATGCCGGCAACGGAGAACAGCAGCGGCAACAGATAACGCATGGGCTTTCTTGACGGCTGGAAAAATGGACGACGAAGGCTACCCCAGGTGCGAGGGCTCAAGCCAACGCACCTGTGTTACTTGGGGTGTATCAGAGCGCCAGGATGGCCTGGGCCAGCTGTGCATCGCTGGCTTGCAAGGCCGGCATGTTCGAGCGGATGTGCACAAAGGCGCTTTCCAGGCGGGCACCGCGAATATCGCCTTGAGTGCCGACGAACGTGGCGGCGTCGTCCCGGGCCGCCTGCACGATCTTGTCGTCGCGGAACGACGAGGAAAGGTCGGATGTGGCGTCAGTGGAGGCGGCAACGGCGCGTACTACCGTATCGGTGGTAACAACGAAGCTGGTGGCGTGGGCAGTGCCAGCCAGGCCAAGTAACAGGGCGGCGCCAAGCAGGTGTTTACGGGACATGATCGTGGACTCCTGGGTAGGGTCAGGTTGGTTCTGCTCTATCGGACGTTTGCAGGGCTCGTCACGGTACGTTTTCAACAATTGGTTCTAGCAGACGGTTAAGCCAAGCGTATCACGTGCTGCTGCGTTGGGATGTTAACGAGTACTGCACCTAGAAACTGTTCTGGTACATTTTGGTTTATCTAAAACTGTACTTGTTTCGAACTTGAGTGCTCTGCGACGCGCCTTTCGGGCAATAAAAAACCCGCTGCAGTCACCTGCAACGGGTTTGGGAATTCGCGGTGCCGGCGAAGCCGGCAAGCCGGGAGCTTAGCGCCAGAAAGGCTTGCTCAGCTCTTCGTAACGCTGCGACTCGCTGATACCAGCGTCGGCCAGCAGGCGGGCGTCCAGGCGAGCCAGTTGACGGCGGCTGGCCATACGGCGCTGCCACAGCAGCAGGGTGGACAATGCGCGCAGCGGCATCGAGGCGTTGGATTGCTGGGCGTTGCTTTCAAAAACCAGACCGGAACTGAGGGTACGTTCCATGATGCTTCATCCTTCCGCTTATGGCGGGATTAGGTAGTGATTTAACTGATGCCAATGATCCTCCTCTGTCGTCCATAACAGTAGATACAGTTCTACTGAAAGACGATGGCTCAGTTAACTGTGTAACCCTACTGTTGCACTCGAAATAGGCGTAACTGTACTGGTCCGCACTGATATGGTGCGTCTCTGCATAAGAAAAGAGAATTTTTAGGTAAAGGCGATCAGAATTAGCGGTACAGTAGTACAGTTTTTATGGTGTTTGCGGTGAAGTGTTTGGGCAAAACGATTTGATTGTTAAGGCCCTTTCGCGGGCACGCCCGCTCCCACAGGGAAAGTGCTGTTTTACAGCTGCACAATACCGGTGGGAGCGGGCGTGCCCGCGAAGAGGCCGGAACAGCGGAAGCAGGGCCGCCGTTCCGTCCCTCATGTGGATCAGCTAGCCAGCATGCGCCCGGTTTCTTCCAGGTTTTCGTGCCAGCTCAGCGCTTCCCGCAGGATGTGCGGGGTATGGCCGCCACGCTGGCAGGCGCGATCGAAGTAATCGTTCAGCGCAGCGCGGTAGTCTGGGTGCACACAGTTGTCGATGATCGCCCGTGCCCGCTCGCGCGGCGCCAGGCCACGCAGGTCGGCCAGGCCTTGCTCGGTGACCAGGATGTCCACATCGTGCTCGGTGTGGTCGACATGGCTGACCATCGGCACCACGCTGGAAATCGCGCCACCTTTGGCAATCGACTTGGTGACGAACACGGCCAGGTGGGCGTTACGGGCGAAGTCGCCCGAGCCACCGATGCCGTTCATCATCCGGGTGCCGCATACGTGGGTGGAGTTGACGTTGCCGTAGATATCGAACTCCAGTGCGGTGTTGATACCGATAATGCCCAGGCGACGCACCACCTCCGGGTGGTTGGAGATTTCTTGCGGGCGCAGCACCAGCTTGTCCTTGTAGCGCTCCAGGTTGCCGAACACATCGGCATTGCGGCGGGTGGACAAGGTGATCGAGCTGCCCGAGGCGAAGCTCAGCTTGCCGGCGTCGATCAGGTCGAAGGTGGAGTCCTGCAGTACTTCGGAGTACATGGTCAGGTCTTCGAACGGCGAGTCGATCAGGCCGCACATCACCGCGTTGGCGATGCTGCCGATGCCGGCTTGCAGCGGGCCGAGCTTGTTGGTCATGCGGCCAGCGTCCACTTCTTTCTTGAGGAAGTTGATCAGGTGGTCGGCGATGCCCTGGGTTTCATCATCTGGCGGCAGCACAGTGGACGGCGAGTCCGGCTGATCGCTGATGACGATACCGACGATCTTGGCCGGGTCGATCGGGATGGCGGTGCTGCCGATACGGTCGTCGACCTTGACCAGCGGGATTGGCGTGCGGGTCGGGCGGTAGGTCGGGATATAGATGTCGTGCAGGCCTTCGAGGTTGGTGTTGTGCGAGAGGTTGATCTCGACGATCACCTGCTTGGCGAAGATCGCGAAGCTGGCCGAGTTGCCGACCGAAGTGGTTGGCACGATGTGGCCTTGCTCGGTGATGGCCACGGCTTCGATGACGGCGATGTCCGGCAGCTTCAGCTGCTGGTTGCGCAATTGCTCGACGGTTTCCGACAGGTGCTGGTCGATGAACATCACCTGCCCGTCGTTGATGGCCTTGCGCAGGGTGCTGTCGACCTGGAATGGCATGCGGCGAGCCAGCACGCCGGCCTCGGTCAGTTGCTTGTCCAGGTCGTTGCCCAGGCTGGCGCCGGTCATCAGGCTGATTTTCAGTGGCGACTGCTTGGCACGTTCGGCCAGTGCATGCGGTACGGCCTTGGCTTCGCCGGCGCGGGTGAAACCGCTCATACCGACGGTCATGCCGTCCTCGATCAGACCAGCGGCATCAGCCGCACTCATTACCTTGCTGTGCAGGGAGGACAAGCGGATACGATCACGGTACATGGATTGTTATCTCGGGCTACTGAAACTACTGCAGCGCAGTCTAGAGATTTCGCCCATTGCCGTCCCACGACCATGGTCGTATGAGAAGCCTTGAAGTAGAGCCGTTGATCCGGATCAATAAAAGGAAAGCCCCGGCAGATTCTGACCGGGGCTTCCTTTATATCAGCTGGTTTGCAGCGGCCGTTGTCACTCCACCGCTTTGACCATGTCCTCGATGACCTTCTTGGCGTCACCGAACACCATCATGGTCTTGTCCAGGTAGAACAGTTCGTTGTCCAGGCCAGCATAGCCGCTGGCCATGGAGCGCTTGTTGACGATGATGGTCTTGGCCTTGAACGCTTCGAGAATCGGCATGCCGGCGATGGGCGACTTGGGGTCATTCTTCGCCGCCGGGTTGACCACATCGTTGGCGCCCAGCACCAGCACCACGTCGGCCTGGCCGAATTCGGCGTTGATGTCTTCCATCTCGAACACCTGGTCGTATGGCACTTCGGCCTCGGCCAGCAGGACGTTCATATGCCCGGGCATGCGGCCCGCCACTGGGTGAATCGCATACTTCACGGTCACGCCGTTGTGGGTCAGCTTCTCGGTCAGTTCCTTCAACGCGTGCTGGGCACGGGCCACCGCCAGGCCGTAGCCTGGGACGATGATCACGCTGTCGGCATTGCTGAGCAGGAAGGTGGCATCGTCAGCCGAACCGGATTTTACCGGCCGCTGTTCTTGCGAACCTTGCGCCGCGCCAGTGTCGGTATCGCCCCCGAAGCCGCCGAGGATGACGTTGAAGAACGAACGGTTCATCGCCTTGCACATGATGTACGAGAGGATGGCACCGGACGAACCCACCAGGGAGCCGGCGATGATCAGCATCGAGTTGTTCAGCGAGAAGCCGATGCCGGCCGCTGCCCAGCCCGAATAGCTGTTGAGCATCGAGACCACCACCGGCATGTCGGCGCCGCCGATCGGAATAATGATCAGCACACCCATGATGAAGGCCAGGACCAGCATCAGGGTGAAGGCACTGTAATGGCCGGTGAAGGTGAACAGCAGGCCCAGGGCGATGGTGGTCAGGCCGAGGATCAGGTTCAGCTTGTGCTGGCCTGCGAACTGTACCGGTGCGCCTTGGAACAGGCGGAACTTGTACTTGCCCGACAGCTTGCCGAAGGCAATCACCGAACCCGAGAAGGTGATGGCACCGATGGCCGCACCGAGGAACAGCTCCAGGCGGTTACCGGTAGGGATCGGGTCGCTGATGGCGGCTACGATGCCCATCGACTGCGGCTCCAGCACGGCGGCGATGGCGATGAACACTGCCGCCAGGCCGATCATGCTGTGCATGAAAGCGACCAGCTCCGGCATTTTGGTCATCTCGACGCGCTTGGCCATGATCGAACCGGCGGTGCCGCCGACCAGCAGGCCGACGATGACGTAGCCGATGCCGGCGGTGGCGAGTTCAGCCCCGAGCTTATAAATGAGGCCGACCGTGGTGAGGATGGCGATCCCCATGCCGATCATGCCGAACAGGTTGCCGCGCCGCGAGGTGGTCGGGTGCGACAGGCCCTTGAGCGCCTGGATGAAGCAGATCGATGCGACCAGGTACAGAAGTGTTACCAGATTCATGCTCATGCTTACTTCTGCCCCTCGTTCTTGGCTTTCTTCTTGAACATCTCAAGCATGCGTCGGGTGACCAGGAAGCCACCGAACACGTTGACCGCAGCCAGGGCCACGGCAAGGGTGCCCATCAACTTGCCAGCTGGGGTCACGGTCAGTGCGGCAGCCAGCATGGCACCGACGATGACGATCGCCGAAATGGCGTTGGTAACCGCCATCAGCGGGGTGTGCAGCGCCGGGGTGACGTTCCACACCACGTGGTAGCCCACATAGATGGCCAGCACGAAAATGATCAGGTTGTAGATGCCGTGGGAAATCAGCATGTCTTCCATTGTCGTGCTCCTTAGCCGTTCTTGCGGACGACCTGACCATCACGGCACATCAGGCAGGCCGCGACGATGTCGTCTTCGAGGTTGATGACCAGCGCGCCGTCCTTGTCGAACAGCAGCTTCATGAAGTCCAGCAGGTTGCGTGCGTACAGCGCCGAGGCGTCGGCACCCACCTGCGCCGGCAGGTTGGTCGGGCCGACGATGGTCACGCCGTTTTCCTGCACCACCTGGTCAGCGACGGTCAGCGGGCAGTTGCCGCCCTGCGCTGCAGCGAGGTCGATGACCACCGAGCCGGGTTTCATTTGCGCAACGGTTTCGGCGCTGAGCAAGGTAGGTGCCTTGCGGCCGGGGATCAGTGCGGTGGTGATGACGATATCGGCCTGCTTGGCGCGTTCGTGCACGGCCTGGGCCTGGCGTTGCATCCAGCTGGCCGGCATGGGGCGGGCATAGCCGCCTACGCCTTCGGCGCACTCGCGTTCCTCATCGGTCTCGTAGGGCACGTCGATGAACTTGGCGCCCAGCGACTCGATCTGCTCCTTCACGGCTGGGCGTACGTCGGAGGCTTCGATCACCGCACCCAGGCGCTTGGCCGTGGCGATGGCCTGCAGGCCGGCAACGCCTGCGCCCAGGATCAACACGCGTGCCGCCTTAACGGTGCCGGCGGCGGTCATCAACATAGGCATGAAGCGTGGGTAGTGATGGGCTGCCAGCAACACGGCTTTGTAACCGGCGATGTTGGCTTGCGACGACAGCACGTCCAGGCTCTGCGCCCGCGAGGTGCGCGGTGCGGCCTCCAGGGCGAAGGCGGTGATGCCGCGCTCGGCCATCTTGCCGATCAGTTCACTGTTGAAGGGGTTGAGCATGCCCACCAGGAGGCTGCCACTGTTGATCAGTGTCAGTTCCTGGTCGTTGGGAGCGACCACTTTGAGTACCAACTGGGCGCCGTAGGCATCGGCTGCGCTCCCCAGGGAAGCACCCACGGCCTCATAGGCACTGTCCGGAATGGCGGCATTGAGCCCTGCCCCCCGTTGGACGGTGACCTGATGGCCCTGGCCAATCAGTTTCTTGATGGTTTCGGGGGTCGCAGCGACCCTTGTCTCACCGGTCTGCGTCTCGAGAGGAACACCAATGTGCACGACTATTTCTCCTGCGGTGACCTTTTGTCTTTGTAAAAGCCAGCACACTTCGGATGGTGCGCTGGGGCGGCTGTGGAGCGCCAACCCGCCGGATCCCGGGCGGGCGAAGCATTTTGCAGACGAACCCTGAGGCCTTCAACCGGTTCTGGAGCGAAACGAAGTTAAAACTACAAGTCACCCTGTGACCGCTTGTCGCAGCGATAAGGCTGCAGCCCGTCAAACATGGGCTATTGGCAGATTAGGAGAAAAAATCAAAAAAATTGCGGTTACTTCGCTTACGAGTGGGTGAGTGTCGCAAAATAACCCGCAAAGCCGCGTGTTAAGCAGGGTTAAAGGGTATTTTCATGCTTGCAATACAGTTTTCACATATGCGACAAATACATATATCTGTAGGTGTTTAAAATAATTGACTACAGGGTCAATTTGTCGCACTTGTCTTTGCCTTGGCTGTGTATGCCTGGGCCTGGGTCACAAGCCAGTCGCGAAACGCGCGTAGCGAAGCCGACTCCACTTTGCGCTCGGGAATCATCAAATAGTAGGCCTTGTCGCTGCTCAGGGCATGCCTGTTAGCGACCACCAGCCTACCCTCCTCCAATTCGCGTTGAATCAGGAACGGCGGTATCAGGGCAATGCCCATTTCGTGCATGGCCGCCTGGGCGAGCATCGAGAATAGTTCATAGCGGGGGCCTGTCATGTCGCGCTCCACATTCATGCTCACGCTGCCGAACCATTGCCGCCAGGCATAGGGGCGCGTGCTTTGCTGCAACAGGGGAAGTTGCGCGATGTGGCGTGCCTCGAGCATGCCCTGCCCGCCCAGCAGCGCCGGGCTGCACACCGGTACCGGGTTTTCCCCCATCAACCGGTGCGACTGGGTCCCTGACCAGTCGGCATCGCCAAAATAGATGGCGGCATCGAATGTGGTGTCGGCAAACAGGAATGGCCGGGTGCGGTTGGTGAGGTTGACCGTGACCTCCGGGTGGCGCTGCTGGAAGTCCTTCAGCCGTGGTAGCAGCCATTGCGTGCCAAACGTCGGCACCACAGCCAATTCGATCACATTGGCGCCCTGCTGGCGCATCACCGACAGGGTATCGCGCTCTACGGCATCCAGTTGGGCGGCCACTTGGCGGCTGTAGGACAGGCCGGCTTCGGTCAACTTCACGCCACGGCGCGAGCGGCGGAACAGTTCCACATTTAGAAAGGCCTCCAGCCCACCGATCTGCCGACAGACGGCACCCTGGGTCAGGGCAAGTTCCTGGGCGGCCTTGGTAAAGCTTTCGTTGCGGGCCGCCGCCTCGAAGCAAACCAGGGCGGCGGTACTGGGGATCTTGCGGCGCATGTACGTCAACCTCACTTGTAAGGCTGTCAATATGGCGTTTTGCCGATTTACGAAGTGACAAATTATCACTAATTGGTGCGCAATCCTCGTTTGTCCCGGCGGCCGATCAGGCCTAGGCTCAAAGGCACAAGAAACTGCCCCCTATTTCGAGGATTTCGCTCATGGCCGGTAAAGCAAGCTTCAACTGGATCGACCCGCTGCTGCTGGATCAGCAGCTCACTGAAGAAGAGCGCATGGTGCGTGACAGCGCTTATCAGTTCGCCCAGGACAAGCTGGACCCGCGTGTGCTGGAGGCCTTCCGTCATGAGCAGACCGACCCGGCGATCTTCCGCGAGATGGGTGAAATCGGCCTGCTGGGTGCAACCATTCCCGAGCAGTACGGCGGCAGTGGTCTGAACTATGTGTGCTATGGCCTGATTGCCCGCGAAGTGGAGCGTATCGACTCGGGTTACCGCTCGATGATGAGTGTGCAGTCGTCGCTGGTGATGGTGCCAATCAACGAGTTTGGCACCGAAGCACAAAAACAGAAGTACCTGCCCAAACTGGCCAGTGGCGAGTGGATCGGTTGCTTCGGCCTGACTGAGCCAAACCATGGCTCCGACCCGGGGTCGATGATTACCCGGGCCAGGAAGGTCGATGGAGGCTATCGCCTGACTGGCAGCAAGATGTGGATCACCAACAGCCCCATCGCCGACGTCTTCGTGGTCTGGGCCAAGGATGATGCGGGCGATATTCGTGGCTTCGTGCTGGAGAAAGGCTGGCAAGGCCTCAGCGCCCCGGCGATTCATGGCAAGGTCGGCCTGCGCGCCTCGATCACTGGCGAAATTGTCATGGACAATGTGTTCGTGCCGGAAGAGAACATCTTCCCTGACGTGCGTGGCCTCAAGGGCCCGTTTACCTGCCTGAACTCGGCTCGCTATGGTATTTCCTGGGGTGCGCTGGGTGCCGCTGAAGCCTGCTGGCACACCGCTCGCCAGTACACCCTGGACCGTCAGCAGTTCGGTCGCCCACTGGCTGCCAACCAGCTGATCCAGAAGAAATTGGCCGACATGCAGACGGAAATCACTCTGGCTCTGCAGGGTTGCCTGCGCCTGGGGCGCATGAAGGACGAAGGTACGGCTGCGGTGGAGATCACTTCGATCATGAAGCGCAACTCCTGCGGCAAGGCCCTGGATATCGCCCGCATGGCGCGTGACATGCTGGGCGGCAACGGTATCTCCGACGAGTTCGGTGTGGCCCGTCACTTGGTCAACCTGGAGGTGGTCAACACCTATGAAGGTACCCATGACGTGCATGCATTGATCCTGGGGCGTGCGCAAACGGGTATCCAGGCCTTCTATTGATAAGGAGCAGCCCATGGGCGCGCTATCACATCTGCGGGTGCTAGACCTTTCGCGCGTGTTGGCCGGCCCGTGGTCTGGCCAGATCCTCGCTGACCTTGGCGCTGACGTGATCAAGGTCGAGCGCCCCGGCAGTGGCGACGATACCCGTTCATGGGGGCCACCCTTCCTCAGGGACGCCGAAGGTGAGAACACCAGTGAGGCGGCCTACTACCTGTCTGCCAACCGCAACAAGCGCTCGGTGACCATCGACTTTACCCAGCCCGAGGGGCAACGCCTGGTGCGGGAGCTGGCGGCGAAGTGCGATATCGTCATCGAGAACTTCAAAGTAGGTGGGCTGGCTGCCTATGGCCTGGACTACCAGAGCCTGAAGGCGGTCAACCCGCAGCTTATCTACTGCTCCATTACCGGTTTCGGCCAGACCGGGCCATACGCCAAGCGCGCTGGATATGACTTCATGATCCAGGGGTTGGGTGGGCTGATGAGCCTGACCGGTCGCCCGGAGGGCGAGGAAGGCGCAGGGCCGGTCAAGGTGGGTGTGGCGCTTACGGATATTCTGACTGGGTTGTACTCCACGGTTGCCATGCTCGCCGCCCTGGCCCACCGGGATCAGGCCGGGGTCGGCCAGCATATCGACATGGCGCTGCTCGATGTTCAGGTGGCGTGCCTGGCGAACCAGGCAATGAACTACCTGACTACGGGCACCCCTCCCCGTCGGCTGGGTAACGCGCACCCTAATATAGTGCCGTACCAGGATTTCCCGACTGCCGATGGCGACTTCATTCTTACCGTGGGTAATGACAGCCAGTTCCGCAAGTTCGCCGAGGTGGCTGGGCAGCCGCAATGGGCAGACGATCCGCGCTTCGTTACTAATAAGCTGCGGGTGGCCAACCGGGCTGAGCTGATTCCATTGATTCGTCAGGCTACGGTATTCAAGACCACGGCTGAGTGGGTGAGCCGGCTGGAAGCTGCTGGGGTACCGTGTGGGCCTATCAATGATCTGGCGCAGATGTTCCAGGACCCTCAGGTGCTGGCGCGTGGGTTGGCGGTGAACATTGCGCACCCGTTGGCGGGTAGCGTGCCGCAGGTGGCAAGCCCGATACGGCTGTCGGAAACGCCGGTGGAGTATCGTCGGGCGCCCCCGCTGCTGGGCGAGCATACTGAGCTCGTGCTGGAGGAGGTGTTGGGCCTTGATGCTGGCGAGGTGCAGCGTCTGCGCGGTGCTGGTGTGGTTTAGTGGTAGTCGGTTTTCCTGTAAAGCGGGGAGGCCGTCAGGCCTCCCCGCTTTGCTTTTAGCGATATTTGGGATTCTTGAAATTAAAGGTTGACGCCCTTTCGAATCCCCTTATAATGCGCCCCACTTCCAGCGACATCGGAACGACAAACTCCTTGAAATTCAAAGAGTTAAGTAGTTAAGGTGATGCTGAAAGGGCTACGATCAATTGATCGCAAGCGGTTGAATTGGTGGTTGACAGCGCTTCTAAACGCTGTATGATTCGCCTCCCGCTGCGAGTGATCGCAGCGAGCCAAGTGTTTGAAGCTAAACGAGTTTCTCGCGAAAAACTTCAAAATAAACGCTTGACAGGCTCAGAGGAAAGCGTAGAATGCGCGCCTCGGTTGAGACGAAAAGCTCTTAACCAAACGCTCTTTAACAAATCGAATCAAGCAATTCGTGTGGGTGCTTGTGAGTACGGACTGATA